>NZ_JBALDK010000200.1:0-141837 GCF_036917455.1 Nostoc sp.
CTTCAGGAATTAGCTAATAGCAGCCCTGGCAGAAGAGTTAAAGACTTAGAAGACCTCTACATGAAATCGCTGTGTGCCACAGTCGAGCCACGAAAAAGTTTAGATGAGCTTGAAGAGGAAGTAGGCACACAGGGGAGACAATGGCTTTTGGGCGGAATACTTCCACAGGCAACCACAGCACTGGTAATCGCCGATGGTGGCGTTGGCAAAACCAAATTTCTTTACGACTTACTGCACTGCATAGCCGACGGTAAAAACTGGAATGGCTTCCCTGCCACTGCCGATAGTCGCCGCGTTCTTATCTACCAGGGTGATGAATCAAAACACGATATGCTTCAGGCCCTAAATAAGCGCGGCTTTAAACCAGGTACAGAAGTTCGTAAGAAGACAGGAGTCAGATTTGGCTGGAACACCGACGCAATGCCAACTCTGTATGAAGACGCGGCTGAGTTTAAACCCGCAGTCATCATGATCGACTCACTGACCTTTGTTAGCCGCTACTCCCTTTACGACGAAAACAGAACAGAATACTCTCGCCCCGTCCTGGAGCTAAACAAGTTCGCGGCGGAAACGGGGATAACCGTAGTCATTGTTCACCACACCAACAAAAGCGGAGGGTCTAGGGGGACGACAGCAGTTAGAAATGCTGTCTCAGAAGTTATCAAACTTGAGAAAGACTCCAACCCCAGCGCTAACCCGCAAGAGAAAATTCTCACGATCGAGAAATCGCGATCGCGCCGATTCCCCGCCAGCTATCGCCTATTCTTTAACGAAGAGGATTTCAGCTTCTCTCTGTTAGAGGAAGTTGGTCAGGAACTGGGTTCACCAGACAATTCCACCAAAGACCGGATCATCAAATTTTTACAAGAACACGCCAACAAGAAATTTGAAGCTGAAGAAGTAGCTCACTATATCAGCACTACCTCTGGCAATGCACGGCGCTGTTTATCGCAATTAGCCAGAGACGGACTAATAAGCCTTGACGAGAGAAGCTTGAGCGGTACGAAAAAGTTGTATTACATTGCTTGGGAATCGGGAAACTGTAGTACAGAAACTCTGTTACAAAGTGCAACAATAACACCATCTACGCGGATCACCTTTGAAAATAACTCAAACACTTATCATGACGAGATAAATGGTAAAAACGATGATGTGTATAAAAACGATGGATCACCTGTGATCACCTCTATGATCACCTTGACGGATCACCTTACCAACCACAATACCAACCATTCGTCAGAAAGCACTTCAGCCGATAACTTGCCAGAAAATTTGGAAGGTGATCACCTAAGTACATCAGGAATTGCAATTTTATCAAATCCCGAATCAGAAGAAAAAATCAACTTCAATGATGATCACCTGATCACCTTAGCCGGAAATGCAGAGCCAGTAAGTGATTCAGAAGGTGATCCGGTAAGGCGATCGCAAGGTGATCACGAGGTGATCCAATGCGATCGCGATCGCATTTGTGACAGCAGCGATATACTACATCAGCCCAAACTAACAGAACTTGGCTTTAAAACTAAAGACACAATCCGTATCACCGCCTGCCCCGGCAGGACAGAACTGATTGGGCGGGAAGAAACCATAGAGAGACTTTCCGATAAAACTATCAGGACTGCATCTGGATTGCACTTTGTAGCCGGAGAATTTGAGAAATGCTCACCAACTAAAAATAGCCCCACCTTTACCGCATTGCTCAAAGGTGATATTTGCCACTGCTCTCTTCACAACAAGAAAGCCAAGATCCAAGAAATAATTGTTACCAGAGCAGAGGCTAAAATCGTGCTTGCTGGTGACATAGATATAATCCGAGTGAAGCTATCTGACCTCACGGCATTAACCTGGAAGCCGGAACCAGGGAGAACTGCAATGTACGGGGGAGAACTGGTGAAAATTGTCGGATTCAAAAGCCGTGGCAGAGAATTGCAGATAGAGTACGCCTCTGGCAAATTTGACTATGTTAAGCCTAATAAGCTCAGTGAACCTAATTCAAGCACGCAATTATAATCTGGCGTTTGGCGATCGACAAGTATAAAAAAGCTCATACTAGCACTTGCTTGCATGAAACTACATCAAAAGTTAGCGTAGTGGAAACCTACCTCTGAGGGGTTCACCCGTCATCGTCGTCGTCATTAACATCATCAGCAATGACAATATTCACGCCGTCAGACCCAGCTTCAAAACCGACGATGCTAAATGTTTCGCCATAGCCATCAGTCAGGGAGATACGTGCATCGCTGGGAAAATTTTGTAATTCAAGAATCAGTTCCTGTACGGTTATTTCTTTGGTTGCAGAGGTCATATTTTTCTCCGATTTAAAAATGCGATCGCGGCTAGTTTGAATTAAAACCAATTTCAGATTATTCGATCAGCTCGACTTTGGGGGTAGTAGGTGGGGGTAGAGTTCCTCAACTTCATCCCAAGCACTATTGGTCAGCGCCTCCAGTGCCACGGCTAAATCAAAAGGGTGGTCATAGTTACCAGCTTGCAGTTGACAATAAAAACATTCAATTCTCACGAATAATGCATTGTTCATAGATTTATAAAGTAGCGATCGCGTTTTTCATATCGTCATCGCTCACCTCGATGTACTGAGAAAGCACTTTCAAGTCAGTGTGACCAGTAATTTTTTTAATCATGGCCAGGTTAATACCCTTGTTTGCCAGGTTGGTGATGAAACTCCGGCGGGTGCTGTGGGTGCTGATTCCCTTGGCAGATAATCCAGCTTTGTCAACCGCAGCGCGTAAAATTGCATCTGCCCACCTCAAGGTAATCGGTTTGTCGGTTTCACGAGCCGGAAACAGCCAAACAGAATCTGACTCTGGCTTGTATGCAAGCAATATCTCCTTAAGAACTGGATGCACTGGCACTTGTCGGTTTTTGCGTAAGGCTTTTTGTGCTTTCTGCTTACTATTGGGTTTAGCCTTGCGCGTTCTAGCTCGAAAATTGATATACTCACGTGGGCTACCATCGTCACTGTAAACATCGGTAACTCGCAGCTGTACCAAAGCCCCCCAGCGTTCACCTGTGTACCAAGCCAAATCAAAAAGCAACTTGTATTTACGGCTCCTAATCTGTGTGCGAATTTTTGAACAATCCGCATAACTCAAAACAGCAGCTTGACCTTCTCTATCATTTTTCATTTGACCTTCTCTTCTTAACTGTTCCGGTTTAACCACTCCCAATGGCTAAACCGGAACATTTCTATTTTTAGCTAATAGCTAAATCTGGCTTAATACTATTTACAGCAAGGCTTTTGCGTCTTCAGTGATTGTGCTTGTTTTACATAAAAGTGGAACATTTACATAAATTTGGCTTGCCGCTACAACGGATTTATTCACTTCATAAAATCCATTAATTTCATGGCAGAACCAACTTTAGTACAGATTTTTGGAACTGGGGCATCTCGATTAGCAAGTGGAGCGACAACACCAACTTCTGGATTATTTATTTCTGATGCAGCTTTGCAAGCAGCAGGATTAACTACACCATCAACAGGCACAGCCGAAGGGCATTTAGTAGCAATCGTAAAAAATGCTGAATCATATTTAACTCAAACTAATTTTGATGCAAATATTGATCAATCGCTAATAGTTAGTGATGGCTTTTCTAGTTTTACAACTAGAGGTAGTGATAATACAGCCTACAGACAAGACCAAAAAACAATATCACTTGCCAAAGTTGATGTTGGTTCTACTATCAACCCAGGTGATTACTAATAGCTATGAAATGTTGGAGGTTTTCTGGGCAAGGTGTTAACAACGATGCCTATTACGAGTATTTTGCTTGCGGTACATCCGCGACATTTCAGGCAATGGAAGGAGGGCAAGCACTTTTCCTTGATGGCAGCAGATTAGGGGGAGGTGGATTTGTTTATCGCAACGGTTCGCAATCGGCAAGTGCAGTTAACGATGCAACCCCAACACCTGGATATAACACATACGGTGAATGTAACGCTTGTAAGGTCGTTATAGTACTTTACGATTGCATAAACGGTGCGTGTACACCAAGTACAACGTACAAAACACCAGGATTGTACTCAGATATGAACGCTTGCGAACTCGCTTGTGGTACTGGGTGTAGTGGGAAATGTATTAGTAATAGCGACTGGGCACAAATCGAAGGTTTAGCATCACAACTTAAGAATCATGAGTGTTAAATTATGTCAGCTTCTAGCACTATTGGTAATTTAAAAAGTGCGCTTGGTTGCGCTAGCAAGTGCGATTGCTGTGAGAAGTTGCAAGCTCAAATCAATGCTTTGAAAGTACAATTAGCAGCGATTGATGGTAAATATATTCCTCGCACTAACGAAGCTGCAATCATTAATACTGCCAAAATTCAAGCTAAAGACTTGATATTACCCTTAGTAATTAGTTACGTATTAGGACAATTAAAACCTATTAGAGAACTGATAACAGGTCTTGAAAACACTCTTTTTAAACTGTCTGGACAAATCACTAATATTTTAGGTAAATTGACAGCCTTAGAGCTAACAATAGCTAATGCTTTAAAAACTGCTGCTAATGCATTAGGTATCAGTAATCAAGCACTGAAAGCGATAGGAGAACTATTTGCCAAGCTAGCACCACTGTTAAGCATTCTAGGAACGATTCTAAGTTTAGTAGAGACAATTGCAACCTTAGAGACTCTTGGTAGCCGCATTGATGCTGTTGAGCGTGGCTTAGAAGCTCTTGGTGCTAGCGTATCTGGCATCTTAGGAAAATTACTAGGATTGCAAAATCGAATCAGTAGAAATGAATCTACTATTGCAGAAGTGCGCGGTATAGCAATAGATGCTAGAGGAATTGGCGAGGCTGCAAACTTAAGGGCGGGAAGTGCTTATGTACTTGCAGGAAACGCTCAAACCACTGCTGTGAGTGCAAGCAGTAAAGCATCCCAAGCACAAACCACCGCCGATGGAGCCGTCAAGAATGCTGCAATAGCCAATGAAAACGCTACAACTGCTTACAACAAAGCGGTTGAGGCGCAAGCAACCGCCAATACAGCCACAACCAAGGCGAACGAAGCAACCAAGTTGGCTAACACTGCAAGCAGTAAAGCTGGTGAAGCGTTTGGTAAAGCCGTAGAAGCCCTTGGTGTCGCACTTACAGCACTTGCTTTATTTCAAACTTTCAAAGGCTTGAAAGGACTTAAGGGTGATAAAGGCGATAGAGGTGAGCGCGGATTTGCTGGGGCACAAGGCATACAAGGCCCAGCAGGTAGAGACGGATTGAATGGTGCGCCCGGTGCAAACGGCATTCCCGGTACAGTGGGTCCTACTGGTAGACCTGGTGTTAGTGGTATGCCGGGTAGGAATGGCGCACCTGGTAGACAGGGGAATCCAGGCATAGCGGGAAGGAATGGTAAAGACGTGAATCCAGCAGATTTGGCGAGCTTACGAGGATTGATTATTCAGCAACATGCGGCAACGAGGGCGAATATAAACGCTACCACAACAGGACTATTCGGTAAAATACAGGCTTTTATTGCAGCAGGCAATGCAGCGCTGACCGCCTTAGTAACTGCGATCGCAACGAATACCTATGTCGAAAAAGCAATGCAGTTACTTACCCTTGCAGCAACGTTGCACAATGCTGCAATGTTGTCTAACAACCTCGCTCAAACGTTAGGCACGATCATCAATCAATGTGTAGGTTTAATTCTGCCTAAAGGCATTAACGGACAGCCGATTAATATTACCGAAGTGCTAGGACACGCAATAGAAGACCTCGTAAAAGATGCGATTGGCACTGATAATTACACAACCATTACAACCGATTGGGCAAAAGCAAATCGCATCTATCAAGCGGGAAGTAATGTTTTCAATCAGGTTAGTAATGCCGTTGGTATCCTAACATCTGGCTTAGAAATGATAGGCGGTAATATCGGTAAAATCGGTAACGCTCTAAAAATTTGGGGAGTAGTAGGTCAACATGCCTACGCTTTCATGAACCCTCAACCGAACATGAAAGGCAAGTTTTTTGACTTCATTAATACCGCAAGTGCCGAGGCGAATACTATTCAAATGATGGTAGCAATACCAGTGGCTTTTAGTGCAGCAGCAATCGCAGTCAACGAGAGTACAGACGCTTTTTCTAAGGCATTAGATCAGACCGATCCTGTGGATGCACACGGGAACCCGATACATAATGCCGATGGTAGCGTGAAAAGATACGAACCAGGAGTAACGGTTCCAGATCCCACTAAGACAATACTCGCCCAAGAACAGGCGAAAGCAGATAGCACAAATATTATCGAGGCGACTATTGACGACATTTTCAATGGGAATGACTAACTATGACTAGTAACGGTGTAAATATTCCACCAATAACTGATAGTGGAGGTCAGTTTCCACCTACTTCTAATATCGCCACAGGTGACTCGTTAACTCATTCTAGTACTACCGTAACAGCGGCTACGCCTCCTGAAGATGCCTTACCTGAAAATTACGATCCTTTTCAGCACCTTAAGCAGGTTTATTACCCACAGCACAATGCAGCGGTAGCGCTTTATTTTAAAGATTTACCGACTGACTGGAAACCGAACATTGCAAGCGCTCGTAGTAGCTTACGAGTAGCGTGTACTATCACTCCTGACGATAATGAATTGCTCATTGCAATGAGACATCGTTTATTCTGGGATTTACTGGGATACGGTAACAGTAACCTGATTGTTTACAATGGCTCAACTAATGATATTGCTCCGCCTGTCGCGGGACATCCAAAGGTTTATTTCTATTTCTCACAGGATATTGCAAGTGTTCCACACGGCACATCAAGGCTAGACGCAGAATATAGCTTCCGACTGATAAAAGAGACTGCTGCTACATACACCAAAGCAAAGGCTATTGCTTTGGCAACGTTGATAAAAGAGTTTTTTGTTGTAAATGGGCAAGGAATACAGTTTACTAAGGGAAAAAATATTTATAGCTATACCGACCCGGCGAACGGGTACAGATTAAGAATTTATGCTCATCAAGAAACTGATGCATTGCCAATAATTCAAAAAATGTTGGAATGCACAGAAACTGTTTACAACCAAAATAAGCTAAATACTCATGAACCATTACGAGATAATACAGTTACACCAGTAGAACAATTAGTTTACGAGAAAGAGATAATACCACCAAAGTTTCGCCCAATTGCTAACGTTCGTTTTCGATATGCTTATGTTGAGATACCTTTAGTAAAAAAACCAGTTTATTTAGTAGATACAACATATAAACATATCCCTTTAGTACATTAGGTTTAGTTGCAATTGACAAGAGTTTTAGTTGCAATTGACAAGAGCTTTAGTTGTAATTGATGAGCAAAAGACGAGTGTTAAATCTCTAGTTAAAAATCAGTAGTATTAAAAGTCCCTTAAAATTTTTGTAAGTATCTGCTAATCGCTTCTGGTCTTACTTGAATTTCATCATTTTATTTACTTTTTAATACGAAAACTTCTTAAGTAATACGTATATAAATCTTGCTGTGTTGATTCGTGCGTCAAACGTGCTAAGGAACTATTTAAGGTTTCCTAGTTACTCGTGCGTTATTCGTCGAGGCTATAAAGGTTTTACAACAGGCAAAACGAAGGACGTATAGAAAATGGCAACGGTTGCAAGATTACCACATACTCTTTCTGTAGGTGGAAGAACTTATGTGATGATTCTTCCAGATGAATATGAATCAGCAAATCCCTCAAGTACGGTCGGGACAGTCCTTGGTATTACCAAGGTAACGGGTGCGTTACCTGCTGGTACAGAACACTTGACATTGAAGGCTGGACTTAACGCAGGACTGATATTCCATATAGCTATTTCTTACAAAATTAATGGAATTCGTAAGCGCTCTAAGCTCGTGTGCAGCCGAGATAACATTGCCGGGGGATTAGCTTTAGCAGGTTCAACTTTTAGAGGTCAACCTATTACTAGCAGTGTTATTCCAGAACATTTGACTTTCTCATAATCATCTATTAATTAAAAGGAAATAGAAAATAATGGCACTTTATGGTATTGCAAGGCTAGCAGTAGTAGTCACTGCTGCCACTCCAGGGGTAGGGAATGAACCGGGTACACCTGCTGAAACTGATGTGTATTATTTCAGAGTTAGCCCAGGATTTTATAGCGCAGGTCCAATCGCAACAGCCACAGGCATTACAGAAGTAGCTCTGACTAAAGCTACTGGCAAGGCTCTAACACCAATTAAAGAATTAATTCGTGCTGGAGTTCTTACGACTGCTACAGCAATTGCCAAGGCTAGTGATGGAAAAACATATCGCATTAAATTGCATTATGCCGATGCTAAAGACACAACTATTGGTTCTGATATCATCAATAAGACTATTCCGACAACTGTTAATAACACTAAGAGTAAAGGTGCAACTTTTATTGGATTAGTCAATACCACTCGTGTTACTGGACGCAGCTAGTAACGAATGGATTTATCTACTGGTTGGACAACTGTAGGGAATGGAAGCTTCGCTTCTGTTAATGGTTCTATCCCTATATTCACTGTACCAAGTCTTTTAAATGCCCAAATTGTTGCAATTAAGATTTCGACAGAGAACGCTAAACCGACTTGGTACACCGGGGCATGGATAGATCAGAAAGTCTTGACCGGGCTAGATGGCTCAACTTCGTGGATTACTTTCTCTAAAAAGCTTGGACTTGGAGGGAATATTATCTTTTTCCCTCAAGTCATTTCTAACTACTCAGTAGATATTAGTTTTCCAACTTACTTTAAAACTGTATCTGTTGGAGTCTGGATACAAGGATGAACACTCCAAAAAGCACTATTGCAGTTACCACTAATCCACAGCAAGGGATAGTTATAACCCTAGAGACTACAGAGATATTCTTAGCAACTCTTGTTAGTGTATCTATCTTATCTGGGGTGGCTATTCGAGTTATCAGTAAGATGAATACCATTTCATCTTCAATTACCCAAATTGAGAAAGCGCTTAAAGAGCAGGCGAGTAATACTGAAAAGATTGCTCGACTTGACCGGACTTTGGATTTACATATTCAGGAATATGTAAATCGAAAAGATGTAGTTCAAATGTTGATGGGACAGCTTGATCAGAAAATCAATCATAAGTTCAAAAGGCTACTCTTTTACACAAGGGATATTCAACGCTTTCTACAGAAAGGCGGAAATTTCACAATTCGAGAATACGAAGAAAACACAGAGGAAGAATAAAATGTCTAAATCTACTTTGAACACTTTAAGCACGATTTTTGGTTTAATCGCTGGTGGTTCTAACTTGTTAGGCAGTGCTGGTGTGATTAATCATGGTGTGGCTGGCACTATTGGGGGCATTGCTACGGTTATCCTCGGTTACTTGGTGCAGCAACCTGCCGCTGGTGAGCAGTCACAACCACAAAAGTAATGCAGCACATCATTGAGGTATTGGAAATCATTGATTCTGGTCAAAGAACTGGTAGATGGCAATTAACTACTAGATCCGATGGAAATAAACCTCATGGGTTATGCACTCACGTGCATAACTCCTACGATGATGCTTGGAACTGCGTTGAAGCATGGTTAGCAGCTAAAAAACTCCGATGAGTCGCCTGGGGATTCACTCTAACAAGTTGTGATTTTATTAAAATGAGCAAGGGTCGTCTTGCATCCAGTGGGAGGATATCGGCGGGTAGCTGTCCTCGCCCCAACGGGAATGTGGTAAGCCGTTCGACTCGGCAAAGCTTGGCGATTCATCCTAGACAATTAAAAATGCGATCGCAGTTCATCAATTCTATGTACCCCATGTAAGCTTTACCAAGATTTCAACTAGCTCATCTACTTCAAAAGGCTTAGGAATTAATTCTTGAAATCCAGCATTTATTACTTTGCTCAAGCATTCGTCATATGTATAACTTGTAAGAGCCACGGCTGGAAGAAAACCACCTTCCAAAGCTTCTTTGTTTCTGATACTGCGAATTAGTGAATAACCGTCCTTCCCAGGCATCGCGATGTCGCTGATTAGAATATTTGGTTTCCATATTTTTATTACTTCTATAGCTTCATCAGCAGATACCGCTACCTTGGTTTGTGCCTGATAATCTTCCAAAAAAAAATTCAGTAAGGTTGAGCAATCCTCATTATCATCTACTACAAGTACTCGTAAACTATTGAGAGATAAAGATTTTTGTGGGTGTATTCCCTCTAAAAAATTTCTATCTTTTTCTAGATACGTATCAGTCAAATTTTGTGGCAGCATATATCCACCTCCTTCTTGGTAATGACAATTAGGAGTCTTAAAAAGCAGATGATGATAGTCATCTGCTTTTAGACATTATTATCTTAAATTAAAAACCGTTTGTGAACAATTGAAAATATACATTTTTAAATAGTCAAAATCTCCCTAAAGTCACTTGCTATATTACAGCTAAGGCAATACCACCGGAACCGGGAATAAGGTCAAGCGGCCCCTGGCGTGTGAGCCTTCAAATTTTAGCTGCCCAGTGGACACACGAGAAAGTCCACTGGGCAGTAAGCGTTTTTATTTAAATTAGTCAAAGCTTTGCCGTGTTTACCCTTGATAAATGGGGCTTTTGGAGCGTGATACCACTCAATTTAGTCAAGAATTAGTCAAGGGTAAATTTTGAGGTGTGGAAGTAGTGGGTGACGAGGGATTTGAACCCGCAACCAATAGATTAAGAGTCTACTGCTCTACCGTTGAGCTAGTCACCCACACGAATAACCATCATAGCAGACCTCTAACAATTTAGCTAGTGCCGCGCCAAAAAACGAATTAAAGGGGGAATTTGATAGTGAAAGTAGTTTGACCAGTTCCACTCTCTACATAAATTGAGCCGCCTAAATGTCTGACCATTTTCTGCACTAATGCTAATTCCAGTCCAGTGCCGCTATGTTTCCAAGGATCGTGTTTGGAAAGATGATAAAAAGGCTCAAATATCCGTGACAGTTCGTTGCTGGTAAGCTCTAGTCCAGAATTGCTAATATTAAGCTCTACTGCATCCCCTCTCAGTTGAGCAGAAACTGTGACAAACTCACCTGCCGGGGTATATTTGCAGACATGGTTGAGTAGTTCGGTGATAATCCTCTCCATATCTGTAATATCTGTCTCTAAAAGCGGGAGTTCGCGAGCGATACTCAGGTTTAACTGCTGTCGCTGGCAGTTGGTGAGGTCTCGAAAAGACTCGACAATGGGATGAAGCCAGCTTTGTAAGTCAATGGCAATCAATGTTGGGGGATCGGGTTGGGCTTCGAGATATGTGAGTGTGAGTAGGTCGTTAATTAACTTGCTTTCTCGGGCACACTCGTTATGCAGAATCTGCAAGAGTTGTGGAACTATTTCTATCTCTAGTATTTCTGGGGGTGTCAAGACACTTTCGAGGGTTTGGACTGCAAGGCTGATACTAGTGATGGGTGTCCGCAGTTCTTGGGAGAGGTTTCTGAGGAATTGGTTTTTGAGCCGATCGCAATTTTCTAATTCTTTTACCTGTGCCTGGATTTGTTGGTAAAGTTGAGCTTGACGAATTGCGATCGCACATTCATTAGCTACCTGCTGTACTAACTCGATTTCAAATTCATCAAATCCCTCTTGTGATGGTCTTCTCAACCAAAGATTTCCCAAAAACCCTTGAGAATCAAAAATTGGACAAGCCATCTGGGACATAACCAACAACTTTGGTTGCCATGCAGGGGCAATTTCCAAAAATTGCAGAGGTTGTTTTTGCAACAAGGGCTGATAAACTTCCAGACAGTCTGCAATCTGTCTAGTCGCTCCTTGACACTGAGATAGGTTAATGCTGTACTCGTAGGCAATAGTTACCAGGGTTTGACAAGGGCTATAGAGTTCAATTTGGCAACATTCAAGGTTGAGTAACTCTGCTAATTCTTGAGTCACTGTCTGCAATACTAGAGTTTCATCCAGATTGTCGCGGATTTGTTCTGTCATCCGTCGCACCAAGGCTTCAAAGTTTCGCACCTGCTGCAACTGACTTTTGTGCTTCTGTTTTTGCGACTCCAGCTTGCCTTTTATATCCTCAAGCTGCTGACGAAGTTCTGCCTGTCCAGCAGCAATGCCGATTTGAGTTGCCAACTGTTTGAGTAAGTCAGTTTCTGTTTGCTGCCATTGACGAGATTCATGGCAATGCTGGGCAATCAACAGCCCCCACATATTTTGCTCTTTGAAAATTGGCACAGTTACATTGGCTCCGATCTGCAAAGATGCCAGAAAATCTATCTGGCTAGGGTGCAAGGCGGCTGCATAGATATCCTCGACAACTTGAATGCAACCTCGCCCGTAGTGTTCTGGATGTTTGCTATTAAAGCAGGGATCGGTGATATTTTTTCCTAGTAGTGCTTCACTTGTAGCCACAGTTGATTCGGCAATGATTACCCCACTGCCATCAGCCTCGAAGCGATAAATGAGGATGCGATCGCAATTCAAAAATTGTCGTAGTTCAATTGTAGTCTGATGCAGAATTGTCTCTAATTCTACAGATTGGTGAATTCGTCCAGCGATCGCTTCTAGCAATCGTTCCCGTTCAACCTGGAGTTCGACTGCTTCTTGGGCTTGCTTCACAGGAGTAATATTGCTACTAGTACCAATCAGTCGATAAATTCGGGAGTTAGCATCCCTTAGTGGCGTGAGAGTTGTACTCCACCAAGTGAGAACCCCCTGAAATTGCAAACATTGTTCGTAGGAAATAGTTTTGCCGAATAGCACACAGTCAGCATAATGCTGACGGACCCTAGCAGCATCAATAGGGGAAAGAATATCCTCTGGTTTTTTGCCTCGGAGATCGTCTGAGCAAATACCTATCCACCGCTCATGAGTGGGATTAAGTGCCACATACTGAAAATCTCCATCCTCTAGAACATCTACTACAAATATTGATGCCTGCACAGAATTGTACATGCTCAGTAGAAATTGCTCGCTACTACTTTTCTCATCTAGTTCTGTGCCGAAGATAATTTGAGGAGGCGATAATTTTGTCAACTCCATAGTTGATTCTGCTGGATTTATATTCATGCGAGAGTCCCTTTCTGGTTATGACTGACTCTTCTAGGCGCTCTCTTATGGTTACGCTTGTAGTAGATGCACCTTAGCGCCTATAGCAAAGTATTGTCAGCTGTTGCTCATGGAAATTTTGATCTTTCTCTACTTCTTGTCAGAAATCTAGGAAAGCTAATAGGAGTCAGCTTAACAAATCCTGCTTTGTGAAGGCAGAAATTCATTTGCAGGTTAGGGCAAATTTAATGATTTTTGAACAGTTTTCCCAGATTTTTGCATATATTTAGGTGCAATAATCAAGTTTGAACGATTAAATTTACAATTATTCATAAACTTATTGGCCGAGGGTAGGGAATGGGAAGATACAATAAAAGATCCGAAGAATGTTTAATTTCATCTTCAGTTAAATATTGTTGCGTGGCTTGTCTTTCGCTTCAGCAATTGTTTTAAGCTTTGCACAGCAGCATTCATTGACATTTGACTCTCAACTTACGTAGGCGTAGCCCGCCGCAAGCATCGCAATTTATGAGCATTCATTCCGGTGAGGATACCAACTAGCAGCCAAGTGATGGCTAATCCCATGACTTCACCTAAGAATAACCGCATCAGGCGGTGTAATATCATCCCCACAACAGAACCCACGGGGACAGCAACAGCCCAACTTGCTGAAGAGACAAATATCCATCGCCAAGCCATTGGCTGGGGAATTGCCAGCCATTGTGCTAATCCAATCCCCAAGCCGCCAAGTGCCCCATAAATCGCTCCCGACAGGATTCTCATAGGAAGAATCTGAGTGCTGGGTACAATCCAACCTACCGCACCAATACCGAGGGCGGTGATTATACTCCAACCCAAAAGACTTGACAAAATCCACCTGATGCAGAATACAGGTTCTTTGAGAAGACAACCTTGAGAAAGTGCGATCGCAATTGAGCCGATAGCCGCTTCTACCACCCCAATATCTGGCTTTTCGCCAATTTCAACAAAGAGTAAACTCAATAAAAAACCGCCACAAGTAGCGAGAGTCCACAGCAATGTAAAGCTAAATCTAGTATTTTCCGGCGCGAATGGCATTGAAGTACTGGGGACTGGGGACTGGGGAATGGGGAATGGGGACTGGGGACTGGGGACTGGGGACTGGGGACTGACAAATGACAAAATCAAAGTTTCTTTGGTTTTAATAGTCTGACAGTTTTAGTGTTAAACATCTCAAAAAAAGCTTTGCGTCGCTGTTGGGGTGATTCCGGTACAATGTAACCCCAGAGACTCTCCCAGTAAAAAAAGGAGATACCATCAAAATTGCGATCGCGCACAGCTTGAACTTGTTCTCTAACTTGTGCCATTTTCACTGGATTCCGTACCGTTCCCGTTGATATCCCAATTTCTACAGGAATTAGACTTTGAGCCAATTTCACAGATGGTTGTTCTAAGTGAGCAATAAAAGAGGTTTGATCGTTTCGATAAACCTGCAAAATTAACTCATTAACTAAACCTTTTTTTACCCAATTCTCCCAGTCTTGCAAATAGTATTTGTACGCAAAAGCTTGATAGTTGGGAGATAGAGATATTCTCACCTTGGGTTTTACCGCCTTCACAGCTTGATAGATTTCTGCCATAAAATCAGTAATTTTGTCTGCCCGCCAACGCATCCATTCTGAGTTAAAAGGGTCGATAGGGGGACTTTTGCCCTTATGCTCTTGCTGGTAGAGTTCAATAGTGAAGCGATCGTAACCAAACTGTACTGGCATTCCAAAATGATCGTCAATCTGAATACCATCCACATCATAATTCCTGACTACTTCCAAAATTAGCCCTTGCATAAACTCTTGCACTTGCGGATGTAGGGGATTCAACCAAGCCAGTTTACTTACTAAACTATTATCAATTTCTTCCGGTGGTGCATCTGGGATAGACTTTATACCTTCTTGCCCAATTGTTAACCAGTCAGGATAACGCCTTGCTAATTGTGAATAATGCGGTGTCATAAACCCGTATTCAAACCAAGGAATGACTCTCAAATTTTTATTTTTAGCAAGCGTCACTATCTTTGTTAAAACATCCTGTCCACCGTGCATGAACTTGAGAAAAGGTTGAGTATCTGAGCCTGTAGTCATTTCAGCTACAGCACTTTTATAAAAAGTATGTCCTCGGTTCCAAACCACAGGATAAATTGTATTAAATTTGAGAGTTGATAATTGGTTTATAGCACGATTAATACCCCAAGGTATAAATAGCACACCACTAGCAACATTAGTGAGCCAAACGCCGCGAATTTCTGTAGTGAAATGACTTATTTTTTGGGAATAAACTGGGCGTGAAGAGACTGAAGAGACTGTTAAAATTACTACTAAACCCAAACACATTAAGTAAGAAACACAACGGCGAGCAACCCGATTCATTTGTAAGCATGACCTAGTGCGATCGGAATATATATAACTACAAAATAAAGTTATAATCCTCCGGGTTATGTAAACAAATGATGATTTTATGCCGAGGTGTAAATTAATAAATGTGCCTTAACAGACAATTCTCGCTATTTTTAATTTTGGAAAATATAAGAGTTCATCTCGTTCCCATTTTAAGACTGCGAACAAGATGAACTTGGCGGCAATTAAAATCTTTCCACACCTTCAAATTGCTTGATAGCTGATGCATTTGCTGCTTCACCACAAGTCCGTGGTGTAGGGAATATCTTTTCAGGATTTGCTAACCCTTTAGGATTAAAAACTTGCCGCACCCATTGCATAGTTTCTAAATCAACTTGGCTAAACATCTGTGGCATATAGCACTTTTTCTCTGCACCAATACCATGTTCACCAGAAATACTGCCACCAACTTGGACACAAAGCTTCAGAATTTTTCCACCCATTTCTTCTACTTGTTCCAATTCTCCAGGCACAGAATTATCATAAAGAATTAGCGGATGAAGATTGCCATCGCCAGCATGAAAAACATTAGCAACACGATAACCATATTGTTCACTTAATGCCTCAATTTCATGCAAAACATAAGGTAATTGAGTCCGGGGAATTACACCATCTTGCACATAATAATCTGGACTTAAATGCCCAGCCGCAGCAAAAGCAGCTTTACGTCCTTTCCATAATTTTAATCGGGTTTCTGGGTCACTAGCAGAAGTAACATTACGTGCCCCATTCTTTTTACAAATTTCAGTAACTCGCTGCTTATTTCCTGCCACTTCCACTTCTAAACCATCAATTTCTATTAGTAAAATAGCAGTAGCATCGCGGGGATAACAATTTGTGGCGACAACATCTTCAACTGCATTGATGCTAAAGTTATCCATCATTTCCATACCACCGGGAATAATTCCAGCGCTGATGATGTCAGAAACAGTTGCTCCGGCAGCTTCAATACTGGTAAAGTCTGCCAACAGCACACAAATTGATTCTGCACTTTTGAGAATTCGCAAAGTAATTTCTGTAGCAATTCCTAAAGTGCCTTCAGAACCAACAAATACACCTGTTAAATCATAACCAGGTATTTCGGGGATTTGTCCGCCTAAATCGACAATTTCGCCTTCTGGCGTGACAATTTTTAATCCTAAAACGTGGTTAGTCGTTACACCATATTTGAGACAATGTACGCCACCAGAATTTTCAGCAATGTTGCCTCCAATAGAGCAGATAATTTGACTAGATGGGTCAGGAGCGTAGTAAAATCCAGCACCACAAACAGCTTGTGTTACCCAACTATTAATCACTCCTGGTTGAACAATTGCGCGTTGATTTTCCAAATCAATACTGATAATTTGCCGCATTAAGGAAGTGACAATTAAAACAGAGTCTTCTACTGGTAAAGCACCGCCAGATAGACCAGTACCAGAACCGCGTGCTATGAAAGGGATAGAGTACTGGTTGCATATTTTTACAACTTCTGCAACTTGTTCTGTAGTTCTGGGTAACACCACCACAGCAGGACGTTGGCGATAGCCAGTCAAACCATCGCATTCATAGGTGATGAGTTCTTCACGGCGTTGCACCACGCCATTTTTGCCAAGGACAGCCTCGAATGCTTTGAGAATGGGTTTCCAGTTGCGTTGCTTTTTATCTTGGATAAGCATAGGTTTTTACATTTAAAGGTAGATGTTGCAGGCTGGTTGATATAGCTGTAATTACTATTGTTGCAAGAATAGCAGCTAAGAGTGAGTAAAAGGTAATAGTCTACACGTTTAATGTTAAGTGCGATCGCATAATTTAAGTATGGAACAGCATGGGTTCTCCATTTCATCAAATAACACCAAGTTATCTGCCTTATTTATCCCTCCAATATTCTTTTACTTCAGTTCCATCCTTAAACCAATTACTAGCAGATAGGCTACGGGCAATGGGTTTCTATCCCGACACTTTTTAAGACACTCGCTGTAAAGATGCAAAGTTTTTTGCGTCTTTGCATGATCAAATAAATCTCACTAATTACTAGAATTAATAAACTTATTTATTCGCTGCCAAACATTATCTAATAAATCAGGATCGTTCGCATCAAACCATTCAATTTGGGGATATCCTCGAAACCAAGTACGTTGTCGCTTGGCAAATTGTCGTGTATGCAAAACTGTTAATTCTTTCGCTTCATCTAAGGAAATATCCCCAACTAAATATTGCTTGATTTCCTGATAGCCCAAAGTATTCAACAAAGACAAATCAGCGCCATATTTTTGACAAAGATATTCCACCTCAGCAACTAAACCATCTGCTATCATTTGCTCAGTACGCTGTTTAATCCGATTTCCCAACATTTCAACATTGCAATCCAAACCAATTTGTAAAATCGGATAATTCGGTGGATTCTCCCCTTGTTGTTCTGAAATGGGATATCCAGTAACATAATATACCTCTAAGGCTCTCAAGGTTCGCACTGAATCATTAGCATGAATCTTTTGTGCCGCAACGGAGTCAACTTGTTGTAACATGGCGTAGAGTTGTAGTTGACCAAGAGATTCAAGTTGCGATCGCAATTCCATTTGTGGTGCAACTCTCGGAATCTTCATCCCCTGGACAATGGAACGGATATATAAACCAGTGCCACCAACTAGCAAAAGTGGTGTAACATCAACAGAAGCAATTAAGGCTTGTGTTTGTTCCTGGTAGTCTGCTACTGTCATCGTGTCTGTGGGATCGCAGATATCTATTAAATAGTGTGGCACTAATTTTTGTTGTGCCAGAGTTGGTTTAGCCGTTCCAATATCAAATTCACGGTAAACTTGACGAGAATCGGCACTAAGAATTACAGAACCCAACTGCATCGCCAAAGCTAAAGCCAAACCAGATTTACCCGTTGCCGTCGCCCCACAAATCACAATTAATTTAGTCATTAGTCATTAGTCATTAGTCATTAGTCATTGGTCATCAGTTTTCTTTCCTTGCTCCTTTGCCCCTATTCCACGGTAGTGCAACCCTAGTATAAACTTCTCTTGAAAATGCCCTACAGACGCTAGCAAGGCTTTTGTGCTACAATTTTGGAGTGTTTTTGCTTTTATTTATTTTTAGGCGAGTTTAACCCCACGCATCAGGAGAGTTTACATGACGAGCAGTTACAGTGCCGATCAGATTCAAGTTCTGGAAGGTCTGGAAGCCGTCCGCAAAAGACCAGGAATGTACATCGGTACCACTGGGCCGCGAGGACTCCACCATTTAGTTTACGAGGTGGTGGACAATTCAATCGATGAGGCTTTGGCGGGTCATTGCACTCATATAGAGGTGGATATCAACGCTGATGGTTCCGTCACTGTAACAGATGATGGTCGCGGTATTCCCGTTGATACTCACTCGCGCACCGGAAAATCAGCTTTGGAAACCGTGATGACGGTACTGCACGCTGGTGGTAAGTTTGGCGGCGGTGGCTATAAGGTTTCTGGAGGATTACACGGGGTTGGTATTTCTGTTGTTAATGCCCTATCTGAGGTTGTAGAAGTTACAGTTTGGCGAGATAAAAAGGTTCATCTCCAACGCTACGAACGCGGTATCCCAGTTACTGAACTTCAAACAAAGGCTTACAAAGAAGCTAGAACTGGAACTTCTGTCACCTTCAAGCCAGATACCCAAATCTTTACAACTAGCATTGAGTTTGATTACATCACTTTATCAGGTCGCCTACGGGAATTAGCATATCTAAATGCAGGTGTCAAAATTACCTTTACTGACCACCGTCTGGAATTACTCAAAAGTGACACACCGAAGGTAGAAACCTACAATTACAAGGGTGGCATTAAAGAATATATCGCCTACATGAACCGCGAGAAGCAGCCTCTGCATGAAGAAATTATCTATGTGCAGGGGGAACGAAACAATGTTCAAGTAGAAGTTTCTTTGCAATGGTGTACTGATGCTTATACGGATAATGTACTGGGTTTTGCCAACAATATTCGCACCGTGGATGGTGGTACGCACTTAGAAGGGTTGAAAGCGGTTCTAACTCGGACATTAAATGCGATCGCTCGTAAGCGCAATAAAATTAAAGAGAATGAAACTAACCTCAGTGGCGAACACGTCCGTGAAGGTTTGACTGCGGTAATTTCCGTTAAAGTCCCAGATCCAGAATTTGAAGGACAAACCAAAACCAAACTTGGTAACACCGAGGTTCGCGGTATTGTCGATTCTCTGGTGGGAGAAGTCCTAACTGAGTATCTAGAATTTCATCCGGCGATCGCAGATTCAATTTTAGATAAAGCTATCCAAGCTTTCAAAGCCGCAGAAGCAGCGCGTCATGCGCGGGAATTAGTTCGGCGCAAATCAGTACTAGAATCTTCGCCATTACCTGGTAAATTGGCAGATTGTAGTTCTCGCGATCCTAGCGAATCTGAAATATTCATCGTGGAAGGAGACTCAGCCGGCGGGAGTGCAAAACAAGGACGCGATCGCCGCACTCAAGCTATCTTGCCTCTCCGTGGTAAAATTCTTAACATTGAAAAAACCGATGACGCTAAAATTTATAAAAATAACGAAGTTCAATCGTTAATTACAGCCCTCGGTTTAGGTGTCAAAGGTGATGAATTCGATTCTAACCAACTGCGCTATCACCGCGTAGTCATTATGACGGATGCTGACGTAGATGGAGCGCACATCCGGACTTTGTTGTTAACATTCTTCTACCGATATCAGCGATCGCTCATTGAACAAGGCTTTATTTATATTGCTTGTCCCCCACTGTTTAAAGTAGAACGGGGACGTAATCATGAATACTGCTATAGCGATCGCGAAAAAAATCAAGCGATCGCCAAATTCCCCGCTAACGCCAACTACACCATCCAACGCTTCAAAGGTTTGGGTGAAATGATGCCACAACAACTCTGGGACACTACAATGAACCCAGAAACCCGCAAAATGAAGCAAGTCGAAATTGAGGACGCTGCCGAAGCCGATCGCATCTTCACAATTTTAATGGGCGATCGGGTCGCACCCAGACGAGAATTCATCGAAACTTATGGTTCTAAACTCAACTTCACCGATTTAGATATTTAATATCAATTCCCTAACACTACTTGAATAATTTGTAACATTGGTAATGAGCGATCCGTTTTCACCCATTACCTTTTTTATGTCCGAAATTGCTATAAAAATACTTCTTTTGGCTGATGACAAACTAAAAAATCTTTAAATATTGTATCCACTCTGCGGTTTATTGTTCCCTAACTCTTAGGTAAATTCTAAGTTAGTGGAAAATCATATAATTTGCTTATTGTCAATATTTTACAAAAATTCAATATTTAAGTGTTAGTAAAACTACCAATTTTATTGGAAAGTTAGTCAAGACAAAACTCTTTGCACTGACTAGTACAGTTCGCTAAAAATCAGCTACCCATTTCAAATGTCTAAAACCCTTACACAATAGTAATTACGAATTATCGAACGCGCAGCGTTTTATAGAGAAGCAGTACTAACTAATTAATTTTGTCTCCCAACTAGAAACACATTTGTTATCCTTTAATAAAATAACTGAATATCATCTATCAAACAGCAATTAATAGGTATCTTGAGGATTTCTCATCATAAGATGACAGAAACTTACCGAAATAAAAGTATTTAAATTTACAATTCTTTTACGCAAAAAAGCTTTGTAACTAAAATCATTAGGTAATCTTCTTGATTCTCTCGGTTTGGGGTAATGGCTACTGAAAGCACACACCATCTGGCTGAAAACTTGTTAATATCTTCATATACTGCCGTGGCGATCGCTATTGTATCGTATGTATCTAATGAACTTTTGCCTAAAATAGGACTATACTAGCGAGTTCACAGGACAAATTGTTTTTGAATTGATTAAAATATCCTTGTATACAATAAGAAGAGTTTGTCAAGTTTCATAGGGCTGAAATCGCCACAGTGCGCTAACGTGTGAATAAGGCTGAATTAGTTAAACCTAAATTGATCTACTATCAGGTCAATTCTGCCAAAGCCTCAACTCCTCAGTTAAGGTAATTAGTAAGCAGACGGTTAACTCCTTCAAGGCAAGCACCACCACCCTGGTTGTATTTACCCAATCGAAAGACTAGCTTTAATCTCAGGAATGCGTAATTTATGAAGGAAATGTAAAAATGGGTAGATTAAGACTTCTCATCTGAGTTAACATAAAATGCACTTTTTCTAAGTAGTTATTGTTGTGTAAAATACATAGAACCAGGCAGGAGCAAGCATACTTACCTTGTAATGTAATAAGAGCGTCACTACAATTCCGAAAAGTTGAGAAAAATTTAAGGGTATAACTCCCGTTTTTAATGTCTTTTTGGTAATAGTGGCTAACAATTGCTGTGAGAGTTCATGATTAATACACAAAAAGAGTGCAATTTCTGTGAAACAGGCTACAATCGGAAGAGTCTTTATAGGAAAATCTGCCAACAGTCTGAACTCATTAGTATAGAGTGGCAAATTTTTTTCGAAAGACGAGTATTTTTTTTGACCAGTTAGTTGAAAGCAGTATGTGATAGCAACACATATAACATTTACTAAGGTGAGCAAATCACTTTTATAGATGGCTTAAACTAAACTAAAAAACCTCCAACAGGAGGTGTAAAATGTCCGAAAATATTTCTGGCAAATCTGCCAAAAAACTTATTTTCGGTTGACAATTAGCTCGTTTAAAAGAGCAGTAAACACATCTTGAGTAATTGATTCTGCAAGGAGCATGAGGAACGCGGCATGAACCAGGCTAACAACGTACTCGAAAGCATATATCAGCCTGACCTAGAAATAATGAATCAGCCTGAGCTCGAGTTAGAAGAACTCTTAATAGATGATGAAGAGGACTTGCTTATCATCGATGAAGGTGACGATGAATTTTTAGAGCCTCAGACTGATGAGGACGACGCAAAGTCTGGAAAAGCCGCTAAATCGCGTCGTCGGACACAAAGCAAGAAAAAGCATTATACAGAAGATTCCATTCGGCTTTACTTGCAAGAAATTGGTAGAATTCGGCTGTTGCGGGCAGACGAAGAAATCGAATTGGCGCGGAAAATCGCCGATTTGCTGGAATTAGAGAGAGTGCGGGAAAGACTCTCAGAACAATTGGATCGCGATCCTCGAGATAGTGAATGGGCAGAAGCAGTCCAACTGCCCTTACCAGCTTTTCGTTATCGCTTGCATGTTGGTCGCAGAGCGAAAGATAAGATGGTGCAATCTAACCTCCGTCTTGTGGTTTCAATTGCCAAGAAGTACATGAATCGTGGTTTGTCGTTCCAAGACTTAATTCAGGAAGGCAGTCTCGGTTTGATTCGTGCCGCTGAAAAGTTTGACCACGAAAAAGGCTATAAGTTCTCCACTTATGCTACATGGTGGATTCGTCAAGCAATTACCCGCGCGATCGCAGACCAATCCCGCACAATTCGTCTTCCGGTTCACCTTTACGAAACCATCTCTCGGATTAAGAAAACTACCAAGTTACTATCTCAAGAAATGGGTCGTAAACCAACCGAAGAAGAAATCGCTACTCGGATGGAAATGACCATTGAGAAATTGCGGTTTATTGCTAAATCTGCCCAGTTACCTATTTCATTAGAAACGCCTATTGGTAAAGAAGAAGATTCTCGGTTGGGCGATTTTATTGAATCTGATGGTGAAACACCAGAAGACCAAGTTTCCAAAAATCTTCTGCGCGAAGACTTGGAAAAAGTCCTCGACAGCCTCAGCCCCCGTGAACGCGATGTCCTCAGACTGCGTTACGGTTTGGATGATGGTCGGATGAAGACCCTTGAGGAAATCGGACAGATTTTCAACGTTACCCGCGAACGGATTCGTCAAATTGAGGCGAAGGCACTTCGTAAGTTACGCCATCCAAATCGTAACAGCGTTCTCAAGGAATATATTCGGTAGTTATTAATCATTAGTCATTAGTCATAAGTAAATAAACAAATGACGACTGACAAATGACAAACAAATAAAAAACCTGGTAGTGAATTAGCACTCCAGGTTTTTTTATTTATAGGTCATCTTAGATATTAAAACTTATAGGATGCCCCAAAAATGTAGGAAGCCTTGACCAGAAAAAACTTCAACCAAAATAGCTGCTGAAAAGCCAATCATTGCCAAACGACCGTTCCAAACTTCTGCTTGTGGGGTAAAGCCCCAGCGCCAAGCGTTGCGATCTTCAATTACAGGAGTAGTTACTTTTGTTGTGCTTACGTTTGTCATGGTTCTGACTCCAAACTTAATTTTTAAGGTTTATTGCCTTATGTAAACTAATATAACAAATATTTTTAGAAAAGCAACAGATTTTATACTTTTATTTCCATACCTTGACATAAATGGATATAGCTATTTATACATATTAAAACATCAACCTTCAGTGAGATTTACTGAGGTAGAAGAAATGTTATCCAGATTTTTAGCCTTATAAACAATATAAATTTATTGAAACTATTATCAAATAGTTTCTGTGAATTGCCTTATTTGGATAGATGTTATTATTTTAAATTAAAAGTATATTGATAATTTAAGTCAGTAGTAGACAATTTCCATTTCTTTTGAAGTCAAGATAAAACCAAACTTCTCATACATAGGTTTACCATCGTCAGTGGCGTGAAGCTAGAGGCGTTTTGCTTCAGCTGCTCTCACAATGTTGTAGCGATTCCCAGTCTTCGCCACATCGGAATTGTATACATATTCATAACATAGGCTTCTAAGCCTGAGAGATTGCCGTTGTAAAGGGGTCGTTGAAAAAATACTAAGCCGCTAGTAGCGACAACTTGACTATCTACTTCAGCTACCCAAGCTAAAAACTCACCTGATGGCATTTTTTTGCCAAGATATTTTCGAGTTGCTTCTGCTAGATTTGCGGTGTCAGAGTCACCTTTAATTTCGCTAACTTCCCGCAGGAGTTCGAGACGCAGTTGGATTAGCGCCTCTAAATCCTGCAAGTTGGCTTGTCGCAAGTTGAAAATCACTCTGATTTACGATCGCACTTCGGCAACAGTAATGATTTTTTCATCGCGGTTGAGTTGGAGAATGCTTTCACCTTTGACATCTCTACCCAAAATCGGCACTGTTTCCACAGGTATCCGCACCACCCGCTCTTTATTCGTTACTAAAGCGACCTCAGCAGATGCGTTGGCGTAGCCCGCCGTTCGCGTAGCGTCTCCAAGAGTTGGCATCGCTATGACCATACCAGCTAAATTATCAGTTTTGCTGGCAAATTTCAGCGCTTGCGTCCCCAAATCGCCGCGATTAGCCGCTCTTAACTGACTTGCGGGCATCCGCTTGGCATATCCTTCTTGAGTAACTAGCAGTAGTTGGTCATCTTTGCCGACAGTGACACAGCCAACCATTTGCTGATTTTTCAATAATCGAAATGCTTGTAAACCCATTGCTGTGCGACCCATGATCGGTAATTGTTCATCATTGGCTGCAAAACGCAACACTCGTCCACCGGAACTAGCTAAAATCAGATGCGCCCCTGGATTGGTGAATTGAGTAAATGACAATTCATCATCGTCTTTGAGCTTCAAAATCGTGATTCCGCGTCGCGTCAAGTTTGTGAATTCTCCCAGAGACAGACGCTTAATTCTTCCTTGTTTCGTCAAAAGAATCATCTGCTGAGTTTCGAGATTTTCCGGCAGCAAAAAGCGGCTAACCACAGCTTCCTGAGCGCCTTGAGCAGTATTACTGAGCATCGTAATCAAAGGTTTTCCCCGTGGAGAACGCCCAGTCGTTGGCGGAATTTCTCCCACATTCACAGGGTAGACTTTGCCGCCACCAGTTAGGATTAGTAAATCTTTTTGGGTGTCAGTCAACACAGTTTGGATAATGAAGTCATTATCATGCAGACCATTTTCAGTTTTTGACTTTCTCCCAGATGGTTGGGTGCGACGGACATAACCCCGTTGGGTAAATTCTAAAATCGCTTCTTCTGCCGGTTCAGAAGACTTCAGATTTTCCTCTTCCTCCTCTGCTCCTCTGCTCCTCTGCTCCTCTGCCTTAGACTTTTGCTCCTCTCCGATTTTTGTCCGTCGGGGATCGCTGTATTTGCGCTTGAGCGATCGCAATTCTTTTTTCAGCGCCTTGAGTAATTCGCGGCGATCGTTGAGTAATTGTTCTAGTGAACTAATTTGTTGGCTAACCTGCTCAAATTCTTGCTGCAAATTTTGCTGTTCTAAACTGGTGAGGCGACGCAACGGCATAGCCAAAATTGCATCTCCTTGCACCTCACTCAAATCTAGTTGGCTACAAAGATTTATTTTTGCCGTACTTCCATCGGGAGCTTGCCGTAAAATTTCAATTACTCGATCCAAATTAGATAGGGCTTTGAGTAAACCTTCTACCAAATGCACGCGACTTTGAGCTTTCCCTAACTCGTAATTGTAGCGACGGTTCAGCGTCTCTTCGCGGAAACTCAAAAACTCCTGCAACAGTTGACGCAAACTTAACTGGCGGGGTTGTCCATTGACGATCGCTAAGAGAATTGCCCCAAAGGTCATTTGCAAAGCAGTTTGGTGATACAAATGCTGGAGAACTTCTTGGGGATTGGTATCACGCTTGAGTTCAATTACGACTCGCATCCCTTCGCGATCGCTCTCATCCCGAAGATCGGAAATTCCTTGCAAACGTCCTTGATTTACTAAGTCCGCTACCTTCTCAATCCAGGCGGCCTTATTCACTTGGTAAGGCAATTCTGTAATGATAATTGCTGTCCGTCGCTTGCTTCCTCTAGCAGCTGGAATTTCCTCCAGAGTTGCAACTCCCCGCAGCAAAATTCCACCTTTACCTGTGGTGTATGCTTCCCGAATTCCAGTCTCACCAATTATTTCTCCACCAGTGGGAAAGTCTGGCCCTGGAATTAACTCGAATAATTTTTCATCTGGTAAATCTGGGTTGTCGATTAAAGCGATTAACCCATCCACAATTTCCCCTAAGTTGTGCGGTGGAACATTCGTCGCCATTCCCACCGCAATCCCAGAACAGCCATTGAGCAACAGAAAGGGCAATTGAGCGGGTAACACCGTTGGTTCTTGCTGGGAATTATCGAAGTTCCCAACAAATTCCACCGTTTCTTCACCAATTTCTGTCAGCATTCCCTCATGACTGATGGGTGCGAGGCGCGTTTCTGTATAACGCATCGCTGCTGGCGGGTCATTATCGACGCTGCCAAAATTACCGTGTCCTGCTAGCAAAGGATAGCGGCTAGAAAAATCCTGCACTAGCCTGACTAAAGCATCGTAAACTGATTGGTCGCCGTGGGGATGGTATTTACCCAACACATCACCCACTACACGGGCACATTTTCGATAGGGTCTATCTGGTACTAGACCGAGTTCGTGCATTGCATACAAAATACGGCGATGCACTGGTTTTAAGCCATCACGCACGTCTGGTAGCGCTCGCCCGACAATCACGCTCATGGCATATTCAAGATAAGACCGTTGCATCTCGGTGTGCAGGGCTGTTGGAATTACCTGTCCCGTTGAGAGAAGGTTTAACTGTTTTGCCATGAGTTTTTTCCCTGAAATTTAACTACACAAAAGCTGGCGGAACTCAATATTGCAGCAACCACAGCATAACGGATGAAGTGGGATTCCTAACAAAATATTGATAGTCATAAAAGAAAAAGCAGTAGTATCATCCTTGATGACAAGGATGTACATAGACTATTAAAAAGGGAACGGATAGCAAGTGGCTGTTTTAATAGAATGATAATCTGCTGCACACTTAATTTGTATAGACTCCATAGCCAGGATAGTTCCCATGACTGCATTTTCTCGTTTTTAACTTTGAATTGCCTAAGCTCCTTATCCTTACATCTACCTCTATTACTAAAATTCTCATGAAAACTGTTTTAATTGTCGAAGACGATCTAATTAATGCCCGCGTTTTTTCCAAGATTTTGTCCAAGCGTGGCGGCTTAGGAGTGAAACATACTGAAAATGTTGAAGAAGTAATAAAAATTGCCCAATCAGGAGAAGCCGACCTAATTTTGATGGATGTTTCTCTGTCGAGAAGTGTTTACCAAGGTAAATCTGTTGATGGAATCAAGATTACACAAATGTTAAAATCCGATCCAAAAACAGCAAATTTACCTGTAATTTTGGTGACAGCACATGCTATGGAAGGCGATCGCGAGAATTTTCTTAAGCAAAGCGGTGCTGATGGCTACATTTCTAAGCCAGTTGTTGACCATCAACAGTTTGTTGACCAAATCATTGCACTTCTACCCACAGACAACTAGTGAGAATTGACGACTGATTTCAGGAATAATCGCCCGCAAAGGTTTTTGGGCGACTATTTCCCGTCTTTAGTTAGTATAGGTGTACTACGAAAAGGTACTGTTAAGCAAGGGGTAATAGGAAAGTCATGAGTTATGAGTTGAAATATTTAACAGACGCGATTAATCGCGTCTGTTGGGGAACTCCAAAAAATAAATTATCCCAATTTCCAGACTTAACACGATCGTTCCTCCCCCAGCTAAGAGCGGCCTGCCCCCCTACCTACAAAGCAATGGGATATTTTTTTAGTTGGAAGTCCCTTGATTATTGCGTAGGCTGTTGTTTGGGGGCTGATGATGAGTTTTCTCGTTGCTGTAGGGCTGCTTGAATACGGGGTAATTCTAAGAATTTTTTCGTATCAGACAGTAGGCGATCGCCCCAGAGGTTTTCTTTGAGAAAATTCAAATTAGCATAGCGCTGATCGATGCGGAGTGCGGCTTCTCCTAAGCTTAATCCTTGTTGGCGATCGCCTTTAGTGTACAGTGCCACTGCCAAAGCCAACAAAGGTTCTGCGGCTTGTTTATCAAGGGTTACAGCAGATTGCCATCGCTTAATCGCTTCGGGAATATTACCCTGTTCGTAGTTGATTAAGCCAATGTTGTTAAGCGCTGGCCAGAATTTTTTATCTTGAGAGACTGCTTTGTCGTACTGTGCGATCGCATCTGGCAATCGACCCAGCAGAAAGTAAGCATTACCCAAGTCAAATAACCCTTCTGGATCGTTGGGTTTTAACTTCAAACCGTCTTGGTAATTGACAACAGCTGCTTGGTAATTTTTCTGCTGAAAATTAGCTGAACCCAAAGCAAACAAAATATCACCATTTTTGGGGTTGAGAGATTGCGCTTTTTTCAAACTAGCGATCGCCCCGTCAAACTCTTTGGTCTGTAGTTGCAATCCACCTAAGAGCAACCACACTTTATCATTCTTCGGAGCCAGTTGACTAGCCAGACGCGCTCGTGGCAAAGCTAATTCAACCTGTTGAAACTGAGCTAGTTGAGCCGCCTCTTGTGCCAAACTCAACCCCTGCTTCTCTAACTTTGTCCCATCTAGTTGCAGTGTATGGGGTATTAATGCCTGCGCGTTAGCGGCTTTTGGCATACTCCACAAACTACAGACCATTAGAAAAGAAATCAAACGAACATGTTTAGGCACATTACCGCCTTTAAGCCACTAATCAAAGAATCTTTCAGCTAGCTTAAACGATCTCCGCTCTTGACGGTAGCAAAATCTTACGTCATTAGCTCTTGACATCCCTATGCTGAAGCAATATATTAATAAGTAATTACTCACTTATTTATGGCTCGCATACCCAAAATCACCAATCAGCAAATATTAGAAGCGGCTCGTCAAGTTTTCCTGCAACATGGATTTGGTGCTTCAACCTTAGAAATTGCTCAACAGGCTGGTATTTCTGAAGCTTCAATTTTCAAGCGATTCTCAACGAAAGAAGAATTATTTTTTGCGGCGATGGGAATTCCAGAAAAACCCCTGTGGGTGAACGAGTTGGAATCTCTTTGTGGCAAAGGCAATCTTAAAGAAAATCTAATCAATATTTGCTTCAAAATAATGGAATTCTATAGCGAGGTGCTGCCTCAGATTATGATGCTGCGATCGCGAGGCAATGCGCTTCCAGAACCTGGAGGTAAAGAACCAGGGCCCATACGAGATGTCAAAGCACTGACCGCTTTCCTACAGTATGAAATAAACCAAAATCGCCTTCGCCCTTGCAATCCCCAGACAGTCGCTCATATTTTACTCGGATCGCTGATGAACTACGTTTTCTTAGAACAAATTTCGTCTCAAGCCATTATAGAAACGGCCAATTTACCAATAGGAATTTACTTAAATTCTGAAGTTCGTGCCATACAAGTATCAGCATTTATCCAAAGTTTTGTGGATATTGTCTGGCAAGGAATTGCACCAATGCAGAATTAAGGGACTTCCAAATAAAAAAATATTCCAAAACTGACGCAAAAATCCTCTTAATCTCTCTTCTCTCTGTGTTCTCTGCGTCTCTGTGGTTCGTTTTTTGGAATAATTTATTCCTTGGAAATTCCTAAATTTAATATTTTCATTCATCTCCTATTCCCCATTAAAAAAACTGATGACTTTGGTCATACATAAGTCTGGAATTACTTATGACTTTGGTCATACATTGGTTTAAAGTTTTTGAACGATAATTGTTATGTATGAATTTATACGATGAGGTAAATATCAAACACCTTGAAACCAAAACAAAAGCAACTATCCAAGATTGCTGAATTTGAACTTAAGCAAAATAGAACTTTAATCTAAATAAGGATTTAATTCCATGTTGAAACCAAACCGTATATCGATAGTATTAGCTGCTGCTACCCTGATAATTGTTCCCACTCTGTTGACTGCCCCTGCAAGTGCCCAAACGAAAGCCTACTCTGTTGCTCAGAACAATCAAGATCGCGATCGTGACGGCAGACGCGACTATAGACAAGATGGAAACCCTGGAAACAGAAGTAATTTGAACCGCGATCGCGACGGCAGACGCAACTATAGAGAAGATGGAAATGGAGACCGAAATAATTGGAACCGCAACGGCAGATCCTATCCTGGAGAAGTCAGAAACTCTAGAGATCGGGATAATTGGAACCGTGACAACCAATCCTATAGCAGAGTAGTCAGACTTGGTAATGGTGATATCAGATATCCCAATGGGCAAATTATTCCTGCTAGATCCATAGCCAGATTGCGTAATCAAGGTTACTTCAGACTTCCCAACGGAGATATTCTTCTTCCCAGTCAGGAAATTGTTCCTGCTGGAAGATTAGTAAGAGTTCGTGATGATTATTTCAGACTTCCTAGTGGGTTAGTACTGCAAATAAACCTTTAAAACACTCTTAACCCAAAAGAATTGTCAGTATAAAGGCTACCAGGTTATAGTTTTATCCTTGAACAACCAGCTTGGTAGCCGTTCCTTATAGACAAAATGGACATGAAAATTGATACACCAAATACCGTAGATTCATCAGTTTCGCTTCCAGAGATCAAGAAAAAAAAGAGCAGACGAAATTGGCTCTCTTGGCTAATTGCTTTTTGCCTTTTGGGGGGAATTGGCTATGCAGTTTATTATCAAGTAGCCGTTGTTTCCCAGCAACAAGCCAGCCGTCGGGTGCTGACAAGACCTGTACAAAGGCAGAGTTTAACAATCACAGTTTCAGCGAACGGAACGGTGAAGCCTGAGCGATCGATTAATCTCAGCCCGAAAAATTCCGGCATTTTAAAAACACTGCTGGCGAAAGAAGGAGATATCGTCAAACAAGGACAGATTGTCGCTTACATGGATGATTCCAATCTGCGGGGGCAACTTACCTCTGCTCAAGGACAATTGGCACAAGCCGAGGCGAATTTGCAAAAAGCGATCGCAGGTAATCGTCCTCAAGATATTGCTCAAGCCCAAGGAGTATTAGACGAAGCTGAGGCGAATCTGCAAAAGGTACAAGCAGGTAATCGCTCTCAAGATATTGGCCAAGCACAGGCACGTTTGCAAAGCGCTCAAGCCACCCTTCGCCAAGGAGAAGACGATTTGGTTCGCAATCAACAGCTTTACAATGCAGGCGGTATTTCCCTTCAGACTCTTAACCAAATCCGTGCCACTCGCGACAGCGCCCAAGCTAGTGTCAATGAAGCACAGCAAGCACTGGGATTACAAAAAGCTGGGTCACGTCCAGAAGACATTGAGCAAGCAAGAGCTGTGGTGAAGCAGAGACAGCAAGCTTTGGCACTTTTGAAAGCCGGAACGCGCCAAGAAGACATTAACGCAGCCCGCGCCCAGGTAACATCTGCTCGTGGTTCGCTGCAAAACATCCAAGCCGAAATCAATGACACGATCATTCGCGCCCCTTTTGATGGGGTGGTGACAAAGAAATTTGCCGATCCAGGTGCTTTCGTGACACCCACAACTGCTAGTAGTGAAGTAGCTTCTTCTTCTTCTTCTTCAATCTTGTCTCTAGCTTCAACAAATGAAGTTGTCGCAAATTTGGCGGAAACAAATATTTCCAAAATCAGCCTTGGTCAAAAAGTCTCGATTACAGCAGATGCCTACCCAGGAAAAACCTTTGAAGGTAAAGTCAGCCAAATCGCAGCCCAAGCAATAGTAGAGCAAAACGTCACCAGTTTTGAAGTCAGAGTATCACTTTCAGACCCTCAAAGACTACTGCGGTCTGGGATGAATGCAGAAGTAGATTTTCAAGTCGGTCAAGTTGAAAATGTTTTAGTAGTGCCAACAGCCTCAGTGGTGCGCCAACAAAATACCACAGGTGTGTATGTGGCTGGAGCAGATAACAAACCTGTGTTTACTCGCATAGAGACTGGCGTTACCGTGAATAACTTTACTGAAGTTAAGTCTGGATTGACAGGAAACGAGAGAGTATTACTCAGTTTCCCACCAGGATCGCGTCCGCAATCAACACCTCGTGGAGGAGTTTTCCCTGGTCTAGGAGGAGGCGGCGGAAGAGGAACTGGCGGCGGTGGCGGTCGTTCTGGCGGTCGTTCTGCTGGTGGTTCCCCTTAAAGTGAGTTTTTTAACAAACCGCATTCGCGCAGCGTCTCGTTAGAGAAGGACGCATAGAGGCGGAGCGGCTTCCCGCAGGGTAGGACACAAAGTGAAGAGAAGGAAGAAATGAGTTTTAAATAAAAGCTTATGTTTAAGATATTTAAGGGCTTTTACAAAGCTAAGAAGACCCGCACAGTACCGTTCCTAGAAATCTTGACAATGGCGGCAGAGACTCTGTGGAGTAACAAATTACGCACAGGTCTAACTATGTTGGGGGTGATTATTGGGATTTCCTCAGTCATTGCCATTACTTCTGTCGGTCAGGGAGTGCAAAAAGGGGTTGAGCAACAGATCCAAGCATTGGGTACAGATGTGATCCAAATCTTAGCGGGTGCTGCAAGAAGCGGAAATGTCCGTCAAGGAGTAGGTTCTAGCAGCACCTTGACTTGGGAAGATGCAAAGGCGATCGCTACACAAGCGCCATCAGCACAGATGGTTTCTGCTTATCTGCAACGGACTGCTCAAGTTGTATATGCAGGACAAAACACCTCAACAACTATCTATGGCACAGATTTAAATTACCCAGAAGTCAGAAATACTCACCCCCAACAAGGGAGATATTTTACTCAAGAAGAACTAGATACTGCTGCACAGGTAGCTATTCTTGGCCCTACAGTCCAAAGCACACTCTTTGGACAGGGTGTAAATCCGATCGGCGAGAAAATTCGCATTCAGGGAGAGGCTTATGGAGTGATTGGGGTGATGGAAGCTAAAGGTTCTCAAGGGCCGATGGATCGAGATGACCAGGTTTTCATTCCTCTAACTAGTATGTCGAAGAGACTGGTTGGTAACAATGCTCTGGTAGGCGTTTCTGTAAATGGAATTTTAGTCAAAGGCGCTAATCAGGAGCAATTAGAAGCGGCTCAGTTTCAAGTTACCAATCTCTTACGGCTGCGTCACAACATTTTTCCACCGCAAGCTGATGATTTTCGGCTGACCAATCAAGCTGATATTGTTAGCACCTTTACTAGTGTTGTGGGTTTATTTACAGTCATGGTGGTAGCGATCGCCGGAATTTCGTTAGTGGTTGGTGGAATTGGAATTGCTAACATTATGCTGGTGTCTGTAGTTGAGCGGACGCGAGAAATTGGGATTCGCAAAGCCGTAGGAGCAACTAATTCGGCAATTCTCAATCAATTTTTAGCCGAAGCGATCGTGATTTCCATTGTCGGCGGAGGTATTGGGATGGCAACTGGCGTTTTATTAGCTTTTGTAGCTTCAAGCATTTTCAAATTTCCGTTTGTAATTTCTTTCTTGTCGATCGTTGCTGGCTTTGGACTCTCATTGAGCGTTGGCTTACTCGCTGGGGTAATTCCAGCACGGAATGCATCTAAATTAGATCCAATCACTGCTTTACGTAGTGATTAGATAATTCGTAATGGGCTAACGCCTCGCTACGCTAACGTAATTCGTAATTCGTAATTTGTAATTAATATGCCAACCATGATTTGGATGGAATCTATTACTAAAACTTACTACTTGGGAGAAGTTAGTGTTCCAATACTTAAAGGAATTGAACTCTCCATCGAGGAAGGGGAATATGTCTCAATTATGGGTGCATCAGGTTCGGGAAAATCCACACTTATGAATATTTTGGGATGTCTGGATCGTCCCACAACTGGAGACTATATCTTTGAAGGGAGAAACCTGACGACTTTTGATGATGATGAATTAGCGTATATCCGCAACCAAAGGATAGGTTTTGTTTTCCAACAATTTAACCTATTGGCGCGAGCAACAGCGCTAGAAAACGTCATGTTACCAATGGTTTACGCTAATTTACCCAAGCCAAAACGTCGTGAAAGGGCATTAGAAGCCCTGGAAAAAGTAGGATTACAGGGACGCATATCTAACCGTCCTAGTCAACTGTCTGGGGGACAACAACAACGGGTAGCGATCGCTCGCGCCTTGGTCAACCGACCTGCATTAGTTTTAGCAGATGAGCCAACAGGAGCTTTAGATACTGAAACTTCTCATGAGGTGATGAATTTGTTGACTGAACTTAATAACCAAGGGATCACAATTGTGATTGTCACTCATGAACCAGATATTGCTGCTCAAACCAAAAGGATTATTCGAGTTCAGGATGGCTTGATTGTAGGCTAATTTGTTAATATCAACCCTTAGAGAGGAAATTTAAAATTTAAATCTCTGTAGGTCAATCAAAATGAAAACTTTTGATTGTATCCTCAAAGAAACCTAATTAATGACTACATGTATTTATGAATCTTAGCTTATTGTTTGTGCATTCTACCTGGGTTAGCATAGCGTTGGGGATTCTTTTTCCAACTTTAGCAAGTGCAGCAACTCCCCCAAAACCGCAGAATTCCTCAAACTCAGTACAGGTTCCCGATTACCTCAATCCTAATCCCAATCCTCTCCAATTCCCTACCAAACCGGAGGAAGTAAGGATTCAGGGAACCGTACCAATCAGTTTGGCACAAGCTTTGGAACTAGCACAACGGAACAATCGAGATTTACAAGTAGCTATATTGCAGCTAGAACGCAGTCGCTCATCTGTACGTGCATCTCAAGCTGCCTTATATCCAACTTTAGGAATCAACAGTAGTGTGACTAACAGTGGTAATGGTTTTACTAACAATTCATCTCAAAGCAGCACCTCTTTTAATGGTTCAGCACAACTGAATTACGATGTCTATACTTCCGGTAATCGACAAGCAACAATCCAAGCAGCTGAAGAACAATTACGTGTGGATGAATTTAATGTTGAAAGTCAGTCTTTGACAATTAAGTTGAATGCCACAACTCAATACTACGATTTGCAACAAGCGGATGAACAAGTAAGAATTAATCGGTCTGCTGTGGAAAATGCCCAGGCTAGTTTGCGGGATACTCAAGCCAGAGAACAGGCTGGAGTAGGTACGCGGTTCGATGTGTTGCAAGCTCAGGTTAATTTAGCAAACGCTCAACAACAACTGACTAATGCTATCTCACAGCAGCAAATTTCCCGTCGTCAGCTTGCTACCTTGTTAAGCTTGTCGCAGTCAGTTGATATCAGTGCCGCAGATCCTGTACAATTAGCGGGTCTTTGGGAGCAGACAGTAGAACAAACTATTGTCCAAGCATTTCAAAATCGTCCAGAATTGCCACAATTTTTAGCACAACGTAATATTGCCGAGCAACAGCGTCGGCAGGCACTTTCTCAGCTAGGACCGCAAATTAGTTTGGCAGCCAGTTACAACCTGCTAGATCGGTATAATGATGGTGTCAGTATTACTGATGGCTATTCAGTAGGACTCCAAGGAAATCTTACTTTGTTTGATGGGGGAGCCGCAAAAGCAAAAGCAGCCCAGTCGAGAGCTGATATTGCGATCGCAGAGACTCAATTTGCTAGCCAGCGCGACCAAATTCGCTTTAATGTAGAACAGTTCTATTCTCAATTACAATCCAATTTAAAGAATGTGCAAACTGCCGGTGTGGCTTTAAATCAAGCCAGGGAAGCTCTGAATTTAGCAAGGCTGAGGTTCCAAGCTGGTGTGGGCACTCAAACAGAGGTGATTGCTGCTGAAAATGACTTGACAACAGCAGAAGGTAATCGAGTTACAGCTATTTTGGATTACAATCGCGCTTTAGCTAATTTGCAAACTTTAGTTACTTCTAGGGCTTCGCGCTAAGGTCATATCATTATTAAGGGCTTTCACGCTTCCAAGAAAAAAATTGGCTACTTATGATTATCAGTTAGAAGTATAGCCTTCCGATTTGAGTTGGAGAAAATATCCGTAGCATGTGTTAGCACGGAGAGTACGGCATCAAACCCTTGATATATAGTGCATTACGAACTCCGTTCTAAGACAACGCCAGTTGGTACAACGGAGGGAACATCCCTTCGGGAAAACCAGTCGCCTAGGTTGGGAAACCCGCATACAGTGCTGGATTAACCCCAACGCACTGGCTCCTCTACAATACCTAATTTCGTTCAAAAATCAAATAGTAATCCGATAGTAACGGTTGATGTTGAAGAAAGTCCGATTGAACGTCTTAAAAAAAGTTTTACAGTAGGAAAAATAAACAGCATATACCAGAGGCGGAGCGTGTCTAGCTCCGCTTAAGTTACAAGTTGTAGCACAAGCGAATGGGAAAATCATCTGTACTGATCGCGGTAATGCTAAAACTTGAGGAATGAGTGTATTCTAGAAACTGCATATCTGATGCTAATTTCATCAGTGTATTGTGGATTAATTGGGATTTCTTTGAAGGATTTTAATACAATTACAGCCCGATAAAGCTTAGAGTATTTATATTGCTTTTCTTGGATATCAAAACGCAAAATACTTTCTAGTGGATATTCAATAACTTGGTTGCCACGCAGACTTTTACGTTCGATAAATAGCCGATCGATACTCTTATAGAAAGTGCAGATAGTTACAGGTGAGGTTCCAAAATAAGCTGCGATCGCCATAATAATTAATATAAATAAAACTAAGAAAAACAGATAATCTCTCTGATTCTGCTGCACTAATAGGGAAGTTTGCCCAGAGTTGATAAAATCGTTGATTTTAAAGGTAACTTCCTGATTATCTTGATAGCTAACATAAGATAAAAGAGCAAATTCTCCAAATGGAGTCGCAATAATAACTTGATAAGTTTTCCCTCCTTTGCTACCAGTCCTTGTAAGAATGTATGCTTCCTGGGGATCAAACATTTTGAATTTCTTCATACTTCCCAACAAAGTGAACCGCTTCAATTCACAATTAATTTGGGTTGGCGAAAGGCGATCGCAAGTTATTTTAACTGAAGCAGACTCAAAAAATAAGCAGTAAATCAAAAAGCTGAAACAAATAGCAAAAATGCACCACCCGATAAACCAATATCTGAGTGGTTTATGCTTTAGCCGCAATCGTGTACGAGTTTCCTCTACAATTTTCATCAGTGCTTGTGTATATAATACTTAACCTCTAAGTAGAGTATTCCCTTGGAAATCCATTTACCGATCGCTAACTCTAAGTACTAGGGAGGATTTATGATCAATTGCTAAATAAGCTTTGGCTAGCTGGTAGATAATTAGGGCAGAAAGCTATAGCTAGAAGTATGGAAACCAAACAACTAGGAAAAACTGGTGTCTTTGTGAGTGCGATTGGCTTGGGTGGTATGCCCATGTCAATCTCTAATCGCCCTCCCGAATCGGAATCAATCGAAGTTATTCATCATGCTCTGGATTTGGGTATTACATTTATTGACACTGCCGATTCTTACTGCAAAGATGAGTCAGAAAAACACCACAACGAGCGACTAATTCACAAGGCGCTTACTAGTTACAAAGGCGATGTTAGCCAAGTAATTGTGGCAACTAAAGGCGGTTTAATGCGCCCCGATGGAAACTGGACAAGCAACGGCAACCCAGAACATTTACGCGAAACAATTCGAGTTAGTTTTGAGGCGTTGGGTGGTGCTAAACCCATCGATGTTTGGCAATACCATTCTCCCGATAGTAATTACACCATTGAGGAATCTCTTACACCAGCGAAAGAAGCAGTAGAGGCAGGTTTGATTAGGTTTGTGGGGGTTTCTAACTTTTCCGTTGAACAAATTAAGCGGGCGCGGGATGTAGTAGATATTATCTCAGTGCAAAATCAATACAGCCCTTGGCAACGACAGCCAGAAAATGATGGAGTGTTGAAGTATTGCGAACAGCAAGGATTGACATTTTTGCCTTGGAGTCCCTTTGGTGGTAAACGTCGCCATCAGGATTTGCAAGATATTCCTGCGATCGCTAACTTAGCTAAAGAAAAAGGTGTGTCACTATATAACATCGTTCTAGCTTGGTTGCGTTCTAAGTCGCCCGCTATTTTGCCAATTCCTGGTGCTAGCAAGGTTTCTAGCATCGAAGACTCAGCACAAGCTATTAATCTGAAACTATCTGATCAAGAAGTGCAAAAAATTGATCGGGCAACTTAATCATTCCCCTAGCTATTGACAAGGCTGTACTCAAACTCTGCGGCCTTATTGGTACACTCCAATAAGCATATAGAGAAAATACATGATCTTAGAAACATACCGCTTGCTAATGCGTGACTTTATAGAGGCAGATTGGCAAGCGGTTTTTGCCTATCAATCTGATCCTTTGTACTTGCGTTACAGTTATTGGACGCATCGTACAGAAAACGATGCTTGTGAGTTTGTCCAGATGTTTATTAGTGAGCAAAAACAGCAACCAAGAACAAAGTTTCAGTTAGCTGTTGTCCTCAAAGAAGAAAATCAGCTTATTGGCAATTGTGGCATCCGTATAAACGATACTGAACTACGGGAAGCAAATATCGGTTATGAGTTAAACACTCAGTTTTGGGGACAAGGTTATGCAACAGAAGCAGCACGGGCAATTTTAAAGTTTGGCTTTGAAGAACTGGGAATGCATCGTATCTGGTCTTGGTGTGTTGCAGAGAATGTTGCTTCTGTAAGGGTATTAGAAAAAATTGGTATGCGACGTGAGGGACATCTGCTGGAAAAAGAGTTAATTAAAGGCAGATGGTATGATAATTTTCTTTACGCTATCCTTGATCAAGAGTGGAAAGCGAAATAATTCTGCTTCTATGAGCTATTTATCTCAAACCTAATCTATATCTCCAGAGGCAACCGCATGTAATCTCTCAGTATCAAGTATGATAATCGTCCCACCCCGATGATAGCTAATTACTGACTTGAGACTTTTAATTAACCGCACACATTCTTCGTAAGTAATGCCGCTACTTCTAGCCATGCGATAATAAGACAACTTAACTTTTAAACACTCGCCTTGTGGACTTAATTCAGTTCCCGATTCAGCAGCAAAATATTGAATTAATCTGGCAAGGCGAACAATCGCTCTTTCAGAAACTAATCCGTGGACTGTTTCATGCAATTGCTGAATTCGACTGTTAAAAACCATCAGCATTCGTAATGCAATGTCAGGATTTTGCCCAATCGCTTTTAATAAAGCGTCTCGTTCTACAGTGAGAGTTTCACAATCAAATTCAGCAGTTACAGTTGCCGGGGAAATTCCATTTCCTAATAAAGCAGGAGCCGCAAAAATTTCCCCAGCAGCTAAGGTGCGGAGAATTGTTTCTTTCCCCTTCATTGCTGTTTTAGTAACTTGAATTGCTCCACTGACAACAGCATAGAGTTTTGCTGGTAAAGCATCACCTTCATGGAGAATAATCTCTCCTTTGCGATGGCGTTGCACCTGAGTATAAGGTTGCAAACTTACTTTGTCTGCTGTTTCTAAACCTGCAAACACAATAATTTGCGAAAGTTGTTCCAGGGATGCCTGCATGATTAGCCTGATATTGCAAAGGCTGGACGATGATGAATCCAAGGGTTAGCTGCTTCTAATTGTGCTGCTAGGCCGATGAGTGTAGCTTCAGCCGCAGGTTTACCAATTAGCTGCACGCTGATAGGTAAACCCTTACTATCAAAGCCTACAGGAATTGCGATCGCAGGTTGTCCAGTTGCATTTGCAGGCGGACAAGGGGCAACCCACTCAATAATATTTTGGAATGTCTCTTCTGGACTCAGCGAACCCCATTCTCCAATGCGAATAGGTGAATGCAGATAAACTGGCAATACCAGCACATCGACAGTATCAAAAAACGCCACAATCTGCCGTGCCACTATCTGCATTTTGGCAACTGCTTTCAGATAGTCAGCGACAGAACCTGTGCGTGCAAATAGCCAGCGATTCATTGGTTGCAAGGCTTCAACTGGAAGTCCCGCCGCAGCTACTCCAGCTTGCCAAACGATTTGAAATGGTTCGACTAAATCGCTAAAATCTGGAGATTTCTGTTCAACTTGATGACCGAGTTGTTCTAATAACTGGACTGTTTGACGGACACCCTGCTGACAGTTCGCGTCAGCTTCTCCCAAAGGAGAAATGCTAGTGTCAAAGGCAATTCGCAAAGCACCAAGTTTTGTCTGAGTGGCGGCGAGAAATGATGGTTCGGGATCTGGCAACCAGTAAGGATCGCCTGTGACATAGCCACTTATGGCATCCAAAAGGGCAGCAGCATCAGCCACAGTCCGGGCGATGGGGCCGTTGACAGCAATTCCAGCGAGGCGTTCACCTACGGGTGCGTTACTCACTCTGCCTCTGGATGGTTTGATTCCTACCAAACCACAACAAGCCGCAGGCCCCCGAATCGAACCACCACCATCAGAACCTTGAGCGATCGCACACAATCCTGCTGCGATCGCTGCCGCCGCGCCACCACTGGAACCACCAGGAGTATATTCTAAATTCCACGGATTTCTTGCTGCCGGAAAACCCGTAGGTTCACTGTATGGAAATGAACCTAATTCGGAAGTGGCTGTTTTACCAAGAATAGTAAACCCAGCTTGCTTAATCTTTGTTACAACGCCATCATCATAGTTAGGGATACTATTCAGTAATGCTGGATTTCCATAAGTACAGGTAACATCAGCTACAGCATTCAAATCTTTAATGGAAATTGGCACACCAAAAAATGGCGGTAATTCTGAGGTAGTTGTCAATAATTCTGTTTTGGCTTTGGCATCTGCGATCGCTAATTCTGCCGTCACCGTAAAATAACTTCCTAATTGGGGATTCAACTGTCCAATCCGTTCTAAATATATTTCCACCAACTCTAGGGGTGATACTTCTCGGTGACGAATTAATTCCGCCAACTCTAGTGCGGGGGTAAATGCTAAATCAACTTCATTCATAAGTTAGTGAATGGGTAATTTTGTCTTTCTCTGGGATTTTTAAACTGAAATTGTTACTTTAGCAGGATTTACGGGAATTATACATTTTATAGCTCCTAAGATTTGTCACTCAACTAGGATGCTCAGATGCAACAGATGTGGTTATGTTCTGACTCAAGCCATTTTAATTGTTTCGTATAAACTTTCGACAAATCCCTAAGAGGTATTTATGGCTAACCTAGAAATACTTGTTAGTGAATTGCCAACACTAATTCAGAGTTTAAAACTGACTATTGGCGATTCTAATGAAATCATGGAACAAATTATCTCGATCAATAATGCTCAAGTAAAACTACGCAATATTAAAAAAATAATTATTCAAGAATTAAAATTTGATAATATCAAAAATTCTGCGATTGCTACACTTCCTCGCATAGATACTGTAGCTAATATTGGATTAGGAGAGCCAGCGATCGCAGAAAAATTTGAACATTCAAAAACTAAAATATCATTAACTGATTTACAATCCAAAATCGATGGCTGGATTGAATGGGGTTATTTTTTGCAGGCAATAGCTGGTGATATTCTCAGTGACGAGGGTTTGGTCAATCAACTAAATTTTGACATTAATCATCTCAGCTTATCTGCCCAATTTCAGTTAATTGCTGAAAGTTTAAAAATTAACTTAGTCTTGGAAAATTATCCTATTTTAGGACATCAAATTACAAAAATTAGTAATTATCAAAAAGAATTAATAGAATTACAACAAAAGTTAAATTATATTTTTGACACTATTAAAAATAGTCGTAGTTTATTAAATATTTTATTAGGGGTATCTGCTTTCTTTGGCAAATCTGGTTTTGCCTTAGAGTGGTTAGACGATGACCACGAATTAATTATATCAAGTAATGGTAAATTTCAAGAGTTGACGGATATTCTTAATGATTGTGATTATTTTCAAGATAAAATTGCTGCCTTAATTATTCATAGTGAAGTTTTAAAAGAACAAGCAGAATATGCCCTAAAAAAGATTGAAGAAGAAAGTAGTAATAAGCCAACTATTAGCCAGCATGTAGAGAAATTACCAAAATTTTCGACACCAAAAAGAGTCAGTTCAGCTTTGATTATAGTTTCAAGTTTAGTAATTTTAGGTTTTGGTGGTTGGAAACTTAAGGAGCAAAGCCACCAATGGCAACAGACTAATCTAAGTTTAACTCAAGAGGGGAGTGCCTTAGCTAAGTTTAAATCTGCTCAAAAACTTGGCATGGAAGCTGCTTTTTTAGTTCAAAAACCACCACATCCTCTAGAAGTCTGGCAACAAGCCGAAACTAAATGGCATCAGGCAATAATCTTATTAGATAGTATTCCTCCTGATAAAACATCGGTTTCTGATAAAGCAAAGAACAAATTAGCTTACTATCGAATTAATTATAAATCTATCACTCAAAGAGTCATAATTGAAAAGAAAGCTTTAAACAATTTTGAATCAGCCCAAAAACTAGCGATAGAAGCTAATTTATTTGTCAAAAATTTACCCCATTCGCCACTAATTCGGCAGCAAGCACAAGATAAATGGAAACAAGCAATCAATTTATTAGAAGCAATTCCAAATAGTACGTCCGTCTCTATACAAGCTAAAGAAACACTTAATATTTATAAAATTAATTATGCGTCTATCAGCCAAATATAGCAGTTAGAACCTGTTTATAAAGTAAATAACAAGTTAGGGTGTGTTACGGCTGTGTAGGAATTTGAAGGTTTGAGAAAGTCTAATTTAGCCATAACGCACCATATTTACTGGTACTACAATTTCAGGTTTACTTTATAAATGGTTCTTATCGCTCCGATGAGTATCAAGTTTGAATTGATTGAGAAGTATGTTCGTAGTAAGGACTGTTCGCGCAGCATTCCCGCAGGATAGTACTTACTACAGACATTAACAATTACACCTTAGAACGGTCAGTCAAAATCTCATAACCAGTATCTGTCACTAAAACTGTATGCTCAAACTGAGCCGACAAAGAATTATCCACGGTAACTGCTGTCCAACGGTCAGATAATGTCCGAGTGTGTCTAGAACCAGCATTTAAAATTGGCTCAATTGCCAGCGTCATCCCCGCACGAAGTTTAACATTTGGCATTTCGCGGGTACGGTAGTTGAATACTGAAGGTTCTTCGTGCAGGTTACGCCCGACACCATGTCCAGTGAATTCTTCGACTATACTAAAGCCGTTAGCTTTCACATGGTCTTCAATTGCTCCAGCTAAGTCAAGCAGGTATACACCAGCTTTTACTTGTTCAATGCCCTTAAATAAAGCTTCTTCTGCGACGCGAATTAATTTAGCAGCTTCTTCTGTCACTTCACCGACAGCAATTGAAATGCAAGAATCACCATGAAAGCCTTGGTAATAAGCGCCGGTATCTACTTTTAATACATCTCCCACGCGAATAACTTTCTTCGGGCTAGGAATGCCATGTACTGCTTCATTATTAATGCTGGAGCAGATAGAACCGGGAAAACCGTGATATCCTTTAAAACTCGGTGTTGCACCCATTTCGCGGATGCGTTTTTCGGCGTGAGCATCCAAATCAGCCGTTGTCATTCCTGGCTTTACTAGCTCGGAAATTTCTTTGAGGACAGTTGCTACAATTGCCGATGATTGTCGCATGATTTCAATTTCACGCGATGATTTAATTTCAATTCCACGTCCCTTTTTTTTTGATGTTGCAGGCTGAGTTGTTTGAGAAAGTAAGTTACTGAAAATGTTCATAGGAAATTAATAATTACTGGTAGCTTTGTCAATGAAGTATGAATGCTTTCTCTAGATTACTTGAGAAATAATATCTATAATTTAAGTTATTTTAATCCCTGATAGGGATTCTTGCAGTTTAACTGCGTAATGTATATATAGTAACACATTAGCCTCCCCCTGATATTTTAGACTTCAATCAAAATTGCTCTAACTTATTTTTCGCTGCCCACTATAGGATTTCGTTCAATTATCTTCAATTGAAACATTAGACGGTTATTCAATACTAAGTCTAAGAATTTTTAATTTTTTATGGCAATTTCTCCAGTCATACCTGCTTCCAGATGTCCCGGTATTGAACAACGTAAGCCATAAGTTCCAGATTTCAGAGGCACAAATACCCATTCTGCCTCAGCACCCGGCTTGAGTTCTAGTTCGTGAATGGCTCCTTTGATTTCTACTTTGCCTGCTTGAACTTTTTGTGTCCAGATGCCATCGGCAAAATCTTTAGCAGTAAAATAGTGCTTCAGTTGGCTGGGATTAGTAAGCCGGAGTTGATAGCGTTTACCAGCCTCGAATTCTAGATGATTTGGCTCAAACTTGAGTTCGTTAGCCAAATTACCTAAGCTAATTGTAATTTCTGTAGCTGGTTGCTTGAGTAAATCGCCAGATAAATTCGCCGCTATTGCTGGAGGAGCAGCGATAAAATTTAAGCTTAGAAGCAACGTTAATATCACGTACTTTAGACGTAATATTTGCAGCCAAGCAGTGTTAGGGAAAGTAAGAGATGTAATTACAATTTGGTATAAATAGTTGTAAATTTTCATCGGTAGTCCTTAAAAGCAATGCTGATGAGCAAGAACAATTAATAGATTGCGGTAAAAACCGCTTTACCTATTCTTTATTATCCATGCCCAGCGCCCATCTCTACCTAATGCTTTTTTCTGCTAACACAGATGGCCCAGCAGTCACGACTACGATTTTATCTGGGTGGAGTAATTCACGAGCCGCTTGATTAACTTGCTCAAAGGTGACTTTCTGGAGTTTGTCAGTAAAGGAATGTAATTCTACTTTATCTAGTCCATACACTTCATTCATCAGAATTCTATCTGTTAATTCTTCTGGGTTTGCCAGAGAAACGTTGTAGTTGCTAATGAGGGTGCGTTTAGCTGTTTCTACTTCCAGTGCAGTTACGCCTTGTTGATGGATTTGCTGTAGTATTTGACGAGTACTAGCGATCGCTTTGCTGCTATCTTCTGGACTAGTTTGCATTTCAATCAAAAATGTGCCCGCATTCTTCCCAGTATGGAAGTAGCTATAAATTCCATAGCTCAAACCTTGGCGATCGCGCACTTCTGCACCCAGTCTACTAGATAAGGTATCGCCTCCCAAAATCTGGTTCAATACTAAGGCTGCATGAAACCGAGGATCGTAACGGTTAATACCTGTGTAACCCATATATGTCACAGCTTGGGCTTTACCTGGTAAGACTGGGTTAACACTGATGATTTTCTCTGGCATTGATACCGGGGGATATTTTAATGTGGGTGCTTTACCGCTAACTCGCCAGTTACCAAAATCATTTTGAATGAGCGATCGCACAATGTCCAGATCAAAATCTCCCACCAGCGCCAACACTGTTGTATCTGGACGATAATGTTTAGCTTTGAAATCAATCACATCCTGGCGCTGAATCTGCTGTAAACTTTCTTCTGTGGGAAAGGTATGTAAAGGATGTTTTTTAGGGTAAATTGACTGCACAAATATTCTTCTGGCTACTTCTGATGGCTCATCTAATTCCAGTTGCAAATCAGTTAAAGTTTGTTGGCGGTGCAATTCCAACTCTTTTGCTGGAAAAGTACTATTTTTAACAACATCTGCCAATATCTCCAGAATTATCGGCAAATCCCCTGCTAAACTATCACCTTCAATATGCACACCTTCACGATGGACTTCAAAGTTGAGACTCGCCCCTCGTTCTGCCAATACTTTAGCAATAGTTAAGACATTTTTGCTCGTAGTACCATTTAGTAAATTTTCTGATACAAAAGCAGCCAATCCCGCTTGATTCTCTAAATCGAATTCTGTCCCGGCTTGAATGTAGCCGCTTAGAGTAACGGTGGGTGTACTACGATCTGGTAACAGTAATATCCGCAGTCCGTTGGTAAGTTTAAATTCTTGTGGTAATACTTGGGCAATCGCATCTGTAACCAAATCCACAGGCGGTAGGTATTTCGCCACCTCAGAAGGAAGCACAGCCACGCCAGGAGAGAAATTTTCGGTAGTTTGGGCTGAGTCTGGTTTGTCACTAACCCCTATTATCTGCTTTTGGGTTGGTTCAAAAAAGCCTACTGTCCGAGATTCTTTTGTGAGGTATTTGTTAATCACAGTTACAACATCCGTCGGCTTCACCAGACGAACAGCAGCCAAATAGCGGTCTGTGTAGCGATAATCACCAACAGTTGTCTCGTCATTACCCAAACGCATTGCTTGAGAGGTAATATCACGGTTACTCAGAATTACATCTGCTGTTAATTGGGTTTTGGCTCGTTCTACTTCCTCAGTTGTCACGCTTTCTGCTACATTAGCAATCGCGCTACTCAACACTGAATCAATTTTTTTCAAATCTTGTTTAGAACCAGCCGTCACCAAAACCTCATACCAGCCAGATTCTCGCAAACTGGTAACGGATGCTGTAACTTCACTCGCTAAACCTGATTCCACCAATGCCTGATAAAGTCTAGAATTTCGTCCCTCTGTAAAGATGTAATCCATCACATCCAGCGTTGGGACATCTGGTTGATTCGCATCTGGTAGCGGATACACAACTTGTAACAGTCGCCCTGCTCCCGGTTCTCGCAACACTATGGGAGTGGGGAGTGGGGAATGGGGAATTGGGCATTTGGTTGTTAATTCTTCTTTCCCTGCCCCCTGCCTCCTCAGTAGTTTGCCAAATACTTCTTTAATTGTTTCAAGGGTATTTCCGGTTTGAAAATCTCCAACAATCACTAAGACGGCATTATCAGGACTGTAAAAATTGCGGTAATATTCCTGTACTTGCTCAACTTCAAATTTCTCGACATCAGCTTTGGTTCCACCTACAGGCAATCCATAAGCATGATTAGGAAACACCGCTTGCATGACGGCACGGTTGAGGCGATATTCTGGTCTATTTTCGTAACCTTGCAACTCAGAAATTACTACTCGCTTTTCACTCGCTAGTTGTTCTGGCTCAATCTGAGAATTTTGCATTCTGTCTGCTTCTAGCACTAAGAGCGCTTTTAGCTTGTTACGTTCCACAGTACCGTAATATGCAGTTTGGTCATAGCTGGTGAAAGCATTGGAATCACTACCTAAAGCACTAAACAAACGGCCAAATTGAATGGGGCGATTTTGAGTACCTTTAAACATCAAGTGTTCCAACTGATGAGCAATACCATTCACGCCCGGTTCTTCATTGCGTGAGCCAACCTTGTACCACACTTGCACCGTCACCACTGGCGCAGTATGCACTTCCTTTGTTAGGACAGTTAGACCATTTTCCAGCACTGTCTTACGGACGTTTTCTGTCAGTGTTGAGGGCATTATTCTTTTTACTAGGAAGGTTGATTGGTATTTTTCTTTGTTAGATATGGCTGGATGTTGGCTATTAGCCCTCTTCTGTCACTCTCCGAAAACATTTGTCATTTCTGACTTCCAGAGCCTTTGTACAGGAAGCGATCGCCAGATTTTTTCCTAATAACAAATACAAGACCAATTTTTTTCTAATAGTATAGCTTGTATTGATTGCCTCATGGGGGTTCTAGCGATCGCCCTCCCGGAGAGTGACAGAAGAGGGTTAGGGACTTCCAGAAATTAAATTATTCAATTTTGGAGCGAAGATGATCAATTAGATTCTTCCTCCCCTGCTTCCCCTGCGCCCCCTGCCTCCCCTGCTCGCCAAAGCGATGGGATATTTTTTTAGTTGGAAGTCCCTTAGTCGATTGCTCGCTCAATAAAAAAACTGCTACTAGCCATAAGCTTAAAATTAATAACGGCAAGGGATATTTATAAAACCTGGAAAATCCATACATTTATTTAGCAAGCATCGCTGTAAATTAAGTTACATAGTTATTTTTGTGAATGATTAAGTTTAATCTGGCAAAAAAATCTGTTACTGAGGTAACAATACAGAAAAACAATATATTAGCAATAAAGGTAATAAAAAAGCTAAATTACGGGAGTTTTGTTAAAACCCGAATGAATTCCAAAGGTAAACCATCGGTATCGGCGATAAAAGCTACTTCGTAAATGCGATCGCCTATTTGCTGTTGTGTGGGTTCTAAAAGTACCTTCAACGGTTGTAATTCTTCACTTTGACTCTCAGTTGCCAATAATACACGTTCTTGTAAATTTGTCAACCAGCTAGGTAAATCTGGTGTAATCTCAGTTAAATCGAACGAGAGATGATAATAGCCCACATAATGCTCGTCAGCAAAGGCATCTGGGGCTGGCTTTGGTTCGGGAATTTGGATCAGTTCAATTCTGCCGCCCAGTCCTTCCATCCAGCAAGCTAGGGTGTAGCCTGTAGTAAAGCGTTCCGAAATTGTAAACCCCAAATGTTCGTAGAAAGCGATCGCTCGATGAATATTCGCAGTCCGAATAGAAGCATGGTGCATAATTTGTCTTTTATCCTTTGTCAGTTGTCCTTTTTTGTAAAAGTTGCGATCGGAGGTTTTCTCCGATCGTAACTTTGCACTTTGTACTTTGTTATTCACCAATGACAAATGACAAATGACTAATGACCATTACTCAAACAACCTGAAATAGGGGTAGCGTACAGGGACACCAGGCTCTTTTTCCAAGTCAAAGTTAATCACTTCCCAGCATGGATCTTCTGAGGTATCGGGGCTAAACTCTACGGGTAAGCCGTATAGTCGAGCAGCAGTAGCTTCCGGTTGTCCAGAACGCCAAGGTGTGCTGCGTTCTAAATAGCCACTCATCAATTCCTGATAGCGTAGAGCAATAATCACTTTTGTTGCTCGAAAGCCTTGGGTATACAGCTTATCTAAAGCTTCGTGAATTTCAAAGCGGATACCATCAGGATGAGTATGTTGTCTATACCATTCATTATTCCACCTCCGCCAATGACGGCCCGATTGCAAATGAACTAACTCACCATTTTTAGGATTAGCTTCAAAAGCGCCATGACGCGGACACAAATAGGTATCTGTTAATGTCAGCGCCTGAATAGTCTGGCGACAATGGGGGCACTGTATTTCCGGCCCAAACATTGGGTACTGAAAGCCTGGATTCATCATGAAGTGCGTACAAACATAATTTCGTCTTCACCAGCACTAGTGCATTGGATTATACACTTCGGCTCCACCACTTTGGGTTAATTGCTTACTGCTACACAAACACGCAGTTGCAGCATAAACATTCTTCACGAGTGTTTTCCTCACCGGAGAGGCTTGACGCTGTGATATTCTGGTTGTGCAACCAGCCTCAAAGGTTGGAGTTTCTCCAGTGTTCCTGAGTACCATATTCATATTCTATCGTGTCTACCGCTTCTTACTGGACATCTCCTGATTTTTCTCAAGCTACCTTCATCGCAGCCAATGCTGTTGTTATAGGTTCGGTAAATATAGCAGCAGGAGTGAGCATTTGGTATGGAGCAGTAGTTAGGGCAGATGTAGAACGGATTGAAATTGGCGAATGCACAAATATTCAGGATGGTGCAATTCTACATGGCGATCCTGGTTTTCCGACAATTTTAGAAGATCATGTTACCGTAGGGCATCGCGCTGTGATCCATTCCGCTTACATTGAGCGTGGAAGTTTGATTGGCATTGGCGCAGTGATTTTAGACGGGGTACGAGTGGGTGCTGGTAGCATTATCGGTGCTGGCGCAGTTGTAACCAAAAATATACCTCCTTTGTCACTGGTTGTAGGTATTCCTGGCAAAGTGTCACGACAAGTAACAGACGTTGAAGCCGCAGAATTGATTGAACACGCTAAACGTTACCAAAAATTAGCTTTAGTTCATGCTGGTAAAGGTACTGATATCGGTTTTTGCAAATCGTAGGGAGTCCTGAGTGCGGGACGACGAGCGAAAAATAACCAATGCCCAATGCCCCATTCCCAATCCCGCATCCCTCATAATTTAAACATTCTTTACATATATGTTGCGAAAAATTGCCCACTTCAGCTAAAAATAAAAATGAGAGCAGTTGACAAAACTTTAATTTCTACTTAAGAGAGAGGTTCTAGATATGGATTCTATCGATTTCCGTATAGCGATCGTTTTAGCACCAGTTGCCATTGCTGCTAGCTGGGCAGTGTTTAATATTGGTGCTGCGGCTTTAAGACAAATTCAAGGCTTTTTGGATCGGGAAGCCTAAATTCAGCATAATATCATCACTTTTGAACCGCCTGTTTCTATTTACGGAGACAGTCGGTTTTATCACTATTAATGGTTCATTGGAAGAGGGAGAGGGAAAAGTAGCAATTTTTATTCTCTCCCCTGCCCCTTGTTCCCTACCCCCACTCCCCCTTCCTTGGATATTGATTCTGTAATACAACCCCTTCAACGGTTTGGTGTCCATCTAGGACTCGATCGCATTGTCAACTTATTGGCAAATCTCGGCAATCCTCATCATCAAATTCCGGTAATTCATGTTGCTGGTACTAATGGCAAAGGTTCAGTCTGTGCCTATCTTTCTTCAGTACTTACTGAAGCTGGTTATCGCACAGGACGCTACACTTCACCGCATTTAGTCGATTGGACGGAACGTATTTGTTTAAATGAACAGCCAATTTCCTCAGAGGAATTGAGCCAATTATTAGAAAAAGTCCAAGCGGTTATTCGGTCTGGTGACGAGGAGATCCCCCCAACCTCCCTTGAAAAGGGGGGCTATGTTTCCCAATTCAAAAGGGAGGATAGGGGGAATCAAACCTTTTCGGAAAAGTATGGGAACCCGACTCAGTTTGAAGTAATTACGGCGGCTGCTTGGTTATATTTTGCCCAGCAACAAGTCGATGTGGCTGTGATAGAAGTCGGACTAGGAGGGCGTTTGGATGCTACAAATGTTTCCCTGAAACCCTTGGTTACTATCATCACTTCCATCAGCCGAGAACATTGGCAGCAACTTGGCCCCACTGTCGCGGACATTGCTAGAGAAAAAGCAGGTATTCTCAAACCTGGATGTCCTGTTGTGGTTGGAGGATTGCCACTGGATGCAGAAGAAGTTGTGCGATCGCGTGCTTTAGAATTAGAATGCCCAATTTTTATGCCTCAACCCGCCCGTCAAATCGCTACAGGATGGGCAGAATATCAAACACTTCAAAATTCTCAATTAATTAAATATCCTTTGCCATTAGCGGGACAAATTCAACTAGCAAATTCAGCTTTGGCAATAGCAGCTTTAGAAATTCTCCAACAACGGGGTTGGCAGATTTCTGAAGAAACCATAATTAAGGGCATGGCAAAAACTCAATGGCTGGGGCGGATGCAATGGACTACCTGGAACAACCGTAAATTATTACTTGATGGCGCTCATAATACTGCCGCAGCCCAAGTTCTTCGCCAGTATGTCGATAGCTTAGACATTGTTAACCGCAAGCCCGTCAACTGGGTTATGGGAATGTTTGCCGATAAGGATCATGAGGACATTTTTACCGCCCTGCTGCACCCAGGCGATCGCCTTTTTTTAGTGCCAATACCAGTAGAATCTTGGCCGGGTAGAACTTCCGCCGATCTACAGGAATTAGCAAACCTAGCTTATAGCCTTTGTCCCAAATTAAGCGATCGCCAAATCTATCCAGATTTATTCACAGCACTAGAAGCAGTTACCACAGACGATTTAATCATTGTATGTGGTTCCCTTTATCTAGTAGGCGATTTTTTATCAATCACCAATATAATTCGTAAATCATAATTACGAATTACCTATTATTCCACTCCTGCGCTGCATCTTCTACGGCTTTATCTACAGTTTTCTCCCCTAACATTGCTGCTTGTAAGTTCTCATAAATTGCCTTTTGCAGTTTGTTGAAATCCTTCAAATTAGGGGTTAATATTTCTGCCCGTTGCAATTCTTTAGCACTCATAACTCGCGCTTTTTCTACTATTGAAGCATTAGCAGGAATATCTTTAAAGTAACTATCAGACAATGCCTTGACTGTAGAAGGTAAGACATTTGCAGCTTTAGCGAAAGCTAACTGATTTTCGTCATTGGTGACAAATAAAGCAAACTTCACAGCGCCATCTGGTTGTTTACTGTCACGGGGAATAACTATGTTCATCACAGCGACATTTTTCTTGCCCGTGTCACCAGTCAATTGAGGGGCTATTCCCGTAGCTTGGGCGATTTTCGGGGCATTATTAGCGATCGTTTTTAGGAACTCTGGCCCAGAAGCTAGAAACACAGTCTCTCCAGATTGGTATAAATCGATGGCGTGGCGATGTCCTTGCGTTAAAGCCTCTTTTGGAAGTAACCCTTTTTTATACAAATCTACCCAATATTGAAACGCTGCCTTACCTGGTGCTGAATTAAACGCCGCTTTCCCATCACCATTTATTAGGGTGACTCCCATTTGTACGAAAGATTCCAGTACTTCACCAGAATCTTGCGGTACAAACGTCACAAAAAAAGCATATTTCCCTGTCTTATCTTTAATTTGTTGTGCTACTTGTGCCAATTCTGCGTAGGTTGTAGGGACTTTATTGATACCTGCCTGTTTTAATAAATCAGTGTTATAAATGGTTAACCGTGTGGTGAGATACCAGGGAATCCCGAAACTCTTGCCATTAAGTGTAGAAGATTCCCAGATATTTGGTAGATAGGAGGAACGGACATTGTTTGAGACTTTTGCATCTAAATCTAACCAGGCATTTCGTCCTGCAAGTTGGGAAGCAAAACCCGGATTGAGGTTAACTACATCAGGTGGCGTTTTTGCTGAGACAGCTGTTAAAATTTTGTTCTCCATAGCCGCCCAAGGTACATCGACCCAGCTAATCTTTATACCTGGGTTTTGCGATTCAAAATTCGCAATTAGGTTTTTGAAGTAGTCGGTAAATTGAGGTTGGAGTTGCATTGTCCAAAACTTAATAGTTGCTGCTCCTGAATTAACTTGTTTTGTATTTGTACTGACATTACTTGTACTGCAACTTACAATCCAACTGGTTAATAAGCCAAGCATTACAAAAGCAACAAGTTGTTTAAATTTTCGCAATTGAATCATTTTCCCAGTATTTTTACGCTTGATAGGTGTGAAAAGCTTAGACAGAATTGTCGAGATTATAGGCTAAATAAATTAATTAGCACCAAGTCCGTTTTTAGTATCATTTAAATTTTCAATTTAGCAGTCCAGCGGGCACAACTGTGGTAAAAAGCTTCAAAAGTCTGTTTGGCAAATCAAATAAAGGGGTCGGCATTGAACTTGCTCCCGAACGGGTCAATGTAGTTCAGCTACGCAAGCAGCGTCAAGGCATGAAACTAGAAACCTTTATATCGGTAGCAGTTCCCGAAGGTGTAGTTATTGATGGTCAAATCACCGATCCCGCAGCAATGGCGCAATTAATCCAGCAGGCGCTAGCTGAGAGCAAAATCAAAACTTCTCGTGTTGCTACTGGTGTACCAGGGCGAGATTCTATCGTTCGGATTATACCAGTGCCAGCAGAGTTAGATGACAAAGAACTGCGAGAAATGGTACTCAACCATGAAGCAGGTTTATATTTACCCTATCCTCGTGAAGAGGCTGATGTAGATTATCAGAAACTTGGGTACTTTGTAGATGAAGATGGCATTGAAAAAGTACACGTACTCCTAGTTGCCACCCGCAAGGAGATCACGGATACCTATATCAGTACATTTGAGCAGGCAGGATTACAAATTGATGTTTTAGAAATTAACAGTTTTGCTCTTATTCGGACTATTCGTGAGCAATTGCGACAATTTGGGCCGCAAGAAGCAGCAGTACTAGTTGATATAGAGTTCGACAGTACAGAAATTGCCATCATCGTTAACGGAGTGCCGCAATTTTCGCGCACAGTTCCAATCGGAACTTATCAAATGCAAACAGCCTTAGCAAGGGCAATGAGTTTACCCACATCACGAGATATGGAACTGTTATATGGAATGATTATTCCTCCAACTCCCATAGACGGCGGGAAAACCGGCGTTACCGAACTCGATCCTGGTATGGCAGCCATATTAAGAGTATTGGGAGAACTAACGGATGAACTGCGCCGTTCCATCGATTTTTACCTCAATCAAAGTGAAAATTTGGAGGTAGCGCAGATTATATTAGCTGGGCCAGGAGGTGGACTCCAGCAGCTAGATGAATTCTTTACCCAACGACTGAGCTTGCCAACTACCCAAATAGATCCAATCGGCTCTTTATCCTTGGAAGTTGACACTGAGAAATATCCACAGGTGCAACGCTCTGGGTTGGCGATCGTACTTGGTCTAGGAATGCGGGAGGTGTAACAAAATGTATAGCCTAGATGTTAACTTTCTAAAAGATCGCCCAGCATATCAGAAAAAGCCTGAGAGAAAGGGAGGAATATCCCTAAACCTGCCTACAGGAAATTTGACACCAGTGTATATAGGAGTTGCTGTAGGTGTAGGTCTTCCAGCTGTATTGGGAGTTGCTTGGTGGTTATTGCAAGGGAAGATTGTTGAATTAAATGGTCAAATCGCACAACTAGATCAGGAAAGCAAGAGGTTAGATACAGAAATAGGAAATATTAACAAAATCAAAGCCGAGACGAGTGCAATTAAAGGAGAAACTCAAGCATTAGTCACTGTATTTGACCAGATTCGACCTTGGTCAGCAATGCTGCAAGATTTGCGCGATCGCATTCCTGCCGCAGTGCAAATCGAAACTATCAAGCAAACCCCACCCGTTGCAGTCGCGGCAGGCCAGCCCCCAAACAATCCTGCTGGAGGATTAGAAATTACCGGATTGGCTCGTTCTTTTAACGATGTCAATGATTTCTTATTAAGTTTACAACAGTCTCGATTCTTGAAGTCCACAGAAAGCCGAATTATGACAGCAGCCTTGGTGGATGCTCCTATACCACCAGGTACCGAGCAACCTACTAATGGTGTAATAATTAAGCCACCTCAAGTAGTTAAATATACTATTCAATCGACTATGAGCGATGTTCCAGCTTCGGAATTAATCCGAGAGTTGGAAAAAAAAGGCACAGTGGGGTTAGTGACTCGAATTCGTAGTATCCAACAAACAGGAGTCATTTCAAAATGACGCTGAGTGATGATTTAAATTTTGCCGAACATGGTGGGGAATTCAACTCGGAAACGCCAGCCTACCCCGTGGTATTTGGCATTGCCTTTACACCAAAAATCATTGGAATTTTGGTGGGGGTAATTGGTTTAGCAGGAGCAGGTTATATATTGTTAAACTTGCTGATGCCAGCTTTGGAAAGCTATCAGCAGCAGCAAGCAAAAAGCTCTGAACTGCAAGGGCAAATTGAGCAAAAAAAAGCCAATATCAAACAGATTGACAAAGTTAAACAGGAATTAGCTCAGGCAAAACAGCAAAAAGTACAAGTTTTAGCTTTATTCGCTAACGAAAAAAGTTTAGATACATTGCTGTTAGATTTGAACCGCTTAATTGAGTCTGGAAATACTCCAACTTCTGTTAATGCAGTTAGAGCCAAACTGAAGAGGTTTGTGCCAGTTTCCCAAAAGCCAGAACCGATTACTGATGGAACTTTAGGACTACAGGTTGACGGTAAGTTGGAACGCAGCACTATCAATGCTGAAATTACAGGAACTTATGAGCAAACACAATCCATAATTCGTAACATTGAGCGGTTACAGCCTTTGTTAATAGTTAAAGATTATCAAGCAACTTTGGCTCCAGTAGAGTCAAGATCCCCATTAGATAAAACACCTGTACAGGTTGGGCCAGCAGCAATTAATACATCATTCCAGTTACAGGTATTGATGCCACTTAGTGCAGAAGAAATAGCTGCTGCCGCAGCTAAAGCTGCCCCGAAAAAGTAGTTAGCAATGAGAAGTTAGGAGTTAAGAGTTAGGAGTTAGGAGTTATCATTCCTAACTATTAACTCCTAATTTCTCACAATTTTTTGTAAACAAGGTTTTATAAGGTGAGGAATGAACTGTGAAACAGCTTCACGGTAATAGTTTTATATTAGGTACTGCCGCTTTTGTATTTTTGGCAGCGCAACCAGTTTGGGCACAAATTAGTCAAGTTACTAATGTACAGTTAAATCCAGTTAATGGTGGAATTAACGTTGCTTTGAAAACTTCTTCGGGTTCACGCCCCCAAGTTTTCACTACAAAAAGAGGCAAGACTTTAGTCGCAGATATTATCAATACTCAATTACGATTACCACAAGGTAATAGCTTTCGTCAAGATAGCCCAGCGCCAGGAATTGCGTCTGTCGAGGTTAATCAGCTTGATGCCAATAGCATCCGGGTGACGGTAACAGGGAGCAACAATACACCTCAGAGTCAACCGGTGGTGCGATCGCAAAATGGAATTACACTCAGCTTTAGCCCATCCACAGGCACTATGGCATCAGCACCAACGCCAACAGCGCCAACATCCACAGCGCCAACATCCACAGCACCAACATCCACAGCACCAACATCCACAGCGCCGCCTGCGACTACTCCAGCCCAATCTGGTCAAAATTCAGGTGTTCTAGTTCCAAACCCAGAAATTACCATTGACGGAAAACCTGCACAAGCTGCTGGGCCCGGTCAACCTCTGAGTCAGGCTCCACCTTTCTTACCCAGAGCCGTCGCCCCACCGGTGGGAGATATTGCTATTTCCGCTACCGATGCTTCTCCTAGCACAATTGACTTAGGAACTCAGGAGCGTGTACCCCGTTTAGTATTGCGAGATGCGCCAGTGCGTGAGGTTTTATCACTGCTTGCTCGTGCTGCTAATTTGAACCTAGCTTATGTTGGCAGCGAGCAAGGTGGTGGTCAACAAGGTGGTGCTGCACAAGCAACCTCTCAAACAATCTCGTTAGATATAGAAAACGAGCCAGTACAAGATGTGTTTAATTACGTCTTGCGTTTGAGTGGTTTAGAAGCTAACCGCAGTAATCGCACAGTTTTTGTAGGGCCTAAACTGCCTAATGCAACCCGTGATATGGTTATGCGTAGCCTGCGACTCAATCAAGTAACAGTGGGAGTCGCCCTGAATTTTCTGGTCGGTTTAGGGGCAGAAAGTGCTGTCAGCCGAGAACGGCAAGTCACTAGTGTTAGTGCCATAGCTGTTGGCAATGCAGCTGCTCCTATCACCCAAACTCAGACGACTACAGAAACCAAAGTTGAAACTCAACGTGTTGATTACAAAGACTCTAACCCATTACTTAGAGGTCTACAGGCATTAGGAGATGAGCGCACCAATTCTTTGACCCTAATTGGCCCTCCTCGGCTAGTTGAGATGGCGATGGCTCAACTAACTCAGCTTGATATCCGCCGTCGTCAAGTGGTAGTTAACGTCAAGATTATTGATGTTAACCTCAATAACACCCAGGACTACAACACTAGCTTTTCTTTTGGGATTGGCAACAACTACTTCAGCAGTGATGGTGGTGCAGCATCTTTTAATTTCGGTGGTTCCAGACCAGCTACTAGTTCTGAAGTAGCAAATAGTGTCACAAGTACACCTACTATTACGAATCCACTGACAGGAACCCCTTTTGTTAATCCCAACGGTAGTGTATCTATTCCAGGAACTACCCCAGGTACGGTAGTAGTAGACGCAAATGGTAACGTCACTAGAATCGCCCAGTCAGGAAGTGGCTCTTTCTATCAACCTATTTCGCCTGCTAGTACAAACGCCTTACAACCAGGTTTCACTAATATTACTCCAGCGACCGATAACATCATTACAAGGAACGCTGATGGTACATCAAGTATCACCCAAGGTACTTTGGGTACAGCTACTACAGCTTTGTCTTCTCTATACCAGTTTCCCAAACGTCTTCTTAGTAGCTTGCAAGCTCAAGTGACAAATGGCAATGCCAAAATTTTGACTGACCCAACCTTGATTGTACAAGAAGGTCAGCAGGCTCTTGTAAATCTGACTCAGGAAGTAGTGGGAAACATAACGCTCCAAACAACAGATACTTCTGGTGGTTCTAGGACAGAAAGAACAATTGAGAAACAAAAAGTTGGTTTAACATTAAATGTGAAAATTGACCGGATTGACGATAATGGTTTCGTTTCTCTATCGGTTGCTCCTACTGTCAGCGCTCCTACAGCCTCACAAGATACAGGAAATGGACAAATTATCTTAGTGTCTGAACGTTCCCTGACTTCTGGCTTAATTCGCTTACGAGATGGTCAGACGCTCATTCTCTCAGGGATTATCCAAGACCAAGATAGGACAAGTATCTCCAAGATTCCTATTTTGGGCGATCTTCCACTGATTGGTGCGCTGTTTAGAAAGACAAATAGATCCAATCAGCGCAATGAGGTGGTTGTATTGCTCACGCCTCAAATTATGGATGATTCTGAAAACTCCTCCTACGGCTACAACTACAATCCCAGCCCAGAAGTGCGCCAAATTCTTGAGCGGCGGGGGTTGAAGGTTCCTGGTAGATAAGATAAAGATGATGAGCAGGTGAGTCACCTTTGGCTCAAATTCTTACACCTCTTCCTGCTTTGAACTAAAGTTTAAGTATGTCCCTCTCCAAGTCGGAGAGGGATAATTTTGCGTAGTAAAACCTCTTAGAGTACTTTTAATTGGGCTAATTAGACAGACATTATATTAAGGCGTTGAATTCAGATTAAACAGAAGAAACAATAATTTTAAATTCCTTAGGTAACTTGTGGCAACGTCACAAATCGTAATCTCAGACAAATTCTTACGCCTACATTTTTGGATGCTTTAGAATCCCTGCGATTGGGTAAAGCGATTGTAGAAATTAGCCCAAATATTTATTACCTTGCCTCAGACACGTCTGATATGGCTAATCTAGTATTCATAATTATATATATCTCTCTTGCCTCTACCTTCTCCCCTGTTATCCTCGCAATGCCTCCGGTGGGCTGCCCCTACGTAGTTTTTAATAGGTATTTTTTCCTACCCTAGAGGTGGTTTTTAGTGAAACAACTACCCTAAAATGACAAAAAATCCTGAAATCTATATAAATTAATGGTTTCATCTATCCACATCAGGCTACAACACCTTAGAATGATTCATTGAAAAGTCGAGCCGATGGGATGTACAGCCGTTTTGAGTAAAAATACTCCCAAAGGATGATTTTTTATTCCCGCGAACCAAGATTTCAGTACAGATGTACCAGGTTACATCTGTACTGAATCTCAAGTAAACCTTCAGGAGTTTGATATGAACAAAGGTGAATTAGTTGATGCCGTAGCTGAAAAAGCTAGTGTTACCAAAAAACAAGCGGATGCAGTCTTAACTGCCGCTTTGGAAACGATTATTGAAGCGGTTTCCTCTGGTGATAAGGTAACGTTGGTAGGATTTGGCTCATTTGAATCACGGGAACGTAAAGCCCGTGAAGGCCGCAACCCGAAAACAAATGAAAAGATGGAAATTCCTGCGACGAGGGTTCCTGCCTTCTCGGCAGGAAAACTGTTTAGAGAAAAGGTAGCACCCCCAAAAGCATAGGTTCTGTCTTCGGGAACCCTTTTTTAATGCGGCAACCTGCACACGGGGGAAATTTAGCCTGGGCAGCAGCACTGGCTGGCTGTCCCCCTGATGCTATTCTGGATTTTTCTGCTAGCATCAGCCCGTTGGGGCCTCCAAACAGCGCGATCGCTGCTATAGTGTCCCAACTTGGTAATCTTAAGCACTATCCAGATCCAAACTATAGTGAACTGAGACTAGCTCTCAGTCACTTCCATCAACTACCTACTGAGTGGATTCTGCCGGGTAACGGCTCCGCAGAATTACTTACTTTAGTTGGTAGAGAATTAGCTCAATTAGCCGCGACAATTTTAATCACTCCAGCCTTTGGCGACTATTACCGAACCTTGGCAGCGTATAACGCTAAAGTACTGGAGTGTCCTTTGTCATTGGTGATTAGTGATTGGTCATCGACAAAGGACAAAGGGTTATTGTTGAATAATCCGCACAACCCAACGGGAAAGATATTTTCACGGGACTCTATTTTGCCCTACCTGGAGCAATTTGCTTTAGTTGTGGTGGATGAAGCATTTATGGATTTTGTACCGCCTAATCAGGAACAAAGCCTGATTCCAGTGGTGCAGGAATATACAAATTTAGTAATATTGCGATCGCTAACCAAATTTTACAGTCTCCCAGGACTGCGATTAGGATATGCGATCGCACACCCCGACTGCCTAGCTAAATGGCAGCTATGGCGTGACCCCTGGCCCGTCAACACCCTAGCGGCGGCGGCGGCAATTGCGGCACTCCAAGATACGGAGTTTCAGCAGCAAACCTGGGCGTGGCTACCACCTGCACGAAACCAACTCTTTCAAGGTTTGGCTGAAATACCAGGATTTCAACCCCAGGTAAGTGCTGCTAACTTTTTACTGGTTGAGTCTCAACAGTCTACTTCGCATTTACAGCAACAATTACTCAAGCATCACCAGATTTTAATCCGTGATTGCCTTAGCTTTAAAGAACTAGGCGATCGTTTTTTCCGGGTTGCTGTACGTGAAGAGTCCGATAACCAACGCTTACTAACAGCGCTGAGTGGGGAATAAGGAGTGAGGAGTAGGGGAGATGAGGTAACTTTCATTCTCCATTCTCCGCCATGACAAATGACAATTGAGAAATGACAATTGACTATGATGTTGTAATTATTGGTGGCAGTCTTGCTGGATACTACGCTGCCCTTGCTGCCACCCAACTACGTGCTACAGTTGCCTTGGTGGAGCCTAAAGTAGACTACGGGTTTACTCATCACCATGCTCTTACCGAAATCGGGAAACTGGCACAGAAGTTGAATGATGCCGCTAGTTTTGGTATTCATGCCACACATACTGATATTTCAGAAGAATGCCACATATTTATGGCATGGCAAGAAGCGATGCTATATGCTCAATGCGTCACCTCAAATCTCAAAGAACAGCATTCTCCCGCCATATTAGCCGCGCAGGGAGTTGATATTATTGTTGGTAGCGGTCAATTTCAATCTTCACCCCAACTTGCTTTTACCGTTAATAATCGCCAACTACGCGCCCGTACTTATTTGCTAGCTAGTGGTTCGCGTCCAGAAATTCCAGAGATTGAAGGATTGCAAACTACTGGCTATCTAACCCTTTCTAATATTTGGCAATCCCTAAAGGAAGCGACACTACCCAAAAATTGGGTCATTATCGGCGGGATTTCCCAAAGCATTGAAATCGCTCAAACTTTAGCGCGATTTGGTTGTTGTGTGACACTGGTGGTCAAGTATCCATATCTTCTACCCAATATCGACCCTGAAATAGCCATATTGCTTCAGGCGCAGTTGGAAGTCGAAGGTGTGCGCGTCCTCACCGATAAAACAGTGACTCAGGTGAAGCTGATTGAGAATAAAAAATGGATTCAAGCAGGAGACAAAGCCATTGAAACTGATGAAATTTTAGTGGCGACTGGACAACAGCCGAATATTGAATCCCTAAATTTGGCAACAGTAGGCGTGAAATGGCATCGGCGGAGTTTAGTAGTGAATGATAAACTACAAACTACTAACGACCGCATTTACGCCTGTGGTGATGTAATTGGTGGTTACGACTGTGCCAATATCGCTAATTATGAAGCAAAAATTGCCCTGAACAATGCACTCTTTTTCCCCAGGTTACGAGTAAATTATGGCTCCATTCCTTGGGCAGTGTTTTCTGTGCCGATGGTGGCGCAAGTGGGTTTGACAGAGGCACAAGCAAAACGCCTATTTAGTCGAGATGAAGTTTTAGTTTTACGTCAATATTTTAAAACAGTGGCAGCAGCCCAACTTCAGGACGAAACCACTGGTATATGTAAATTAATTGTGCTACGTAACGGTGAAATTTTGGGAGCTTCGATATTGAACGCAGAAGCTGGAGAATTGATTAATTTGATTGCCTTAGCAATGTCCCAAAAAATTAAAGTCAAAGATTTGGCAAATCTATCTCCTGTCTATCCCAGTTTTTCAGAAATTCTGGAACAAGCTGCAAGAGAGTGGAGTAAGCAAAAGTTAAATGGCAATATTGCATTGCAAGAATTTTTAGAAGGCTTCTTCCATTTCCGCCGCAATTGGAATTTGTGAGGGGAGAGTTAAGAGTTAAAATCCTTGCATGACAATCCAAACTACACCCGCAGCGACTAGAGGCACGCTGAGGTTATCTGTGCCGTGGGGTGAGACTGCCTCTGCTAGAGTGGCGAAAGTCGCAGTAATTACCGTAGTTAACAAAACCCATCCCAAACTAAAAGTTTTTGCTAAGGGACTCAACGACGAACCAGGTAGTAGCAACAGCACTAAGAAAATCGTCACTGAACTTGCTACAAACATTGCTACCGAACCTTCCCAGGAACGCACAGAATTTCCCACTTGGTATTTATGCTGTCCGAACCGTCTACCGATTAATGCTGCCAATGCATCACCCCAGGTCATTGCCATTATCCCAGCTACAGCGATTGGGGCACTATCTAATGGCCCGTCTGGTCGCCATAGTAGCCCGAAAAGTAGTGTCACTGAGATAGCAAAATAAACTGTACCGGGTGAGCTTTCCTCAGTATCCATTGCGCCGATAATTCGGTAGCGGTAGAACAGGTAGTTAAGTCCGATAAAGGTCGCAAAGGGTATAATTCCGATTTCCCAGTGGTGAAACAGCAGCAGGACACCGAAAACCCACATCCCTGCACCAATATGAATCGCCTTACGGGTCAAATCCGGCTTTACGTCAAACAGCCTACGCAGTCCCTCACCAATCACAAGCAGACTAGTTGCGTAAATATAAGAAATTGCTAGCCCGATAAAATCATTGTTTGTCATTGGTTAATTATCAATAGTAGTTATTCCCTTGCTTATTCACTTAGTGCGATCGCTATTTCGTCTTAGGTTCTTTTCTAGTAACGAAACGCTACCAATACCTTGAAGGATACCACGACCGATTAAACCTAAACCACGACCGATTATTTGGGTGAGGATAAAGACTATACCGCTACCTAAAAAAGATAATAGTGATTTTAAGCGTGGTGCGATCGCATCACTAAATTCTAGAAGCAATGTCACTACCAAAGGAATATTAGAAAGTTTTCCTAATTCCTGATTTCGAGGAGCATAAACTGAAGTACTGGCAATGCCACGAGGCGCAATGACAAATAGTTCATAGCGACTTTCAAAAACTGCTTTTGGTTCGTTTATATAATTGCTCAATCGATATTTCCATGATAAATTGTTTCGGAACCGTTCAATTTCTCTTGTAGAAATTAATTGCTGACTATAAAAATTTTGTTTAATCTCTTCTACATCTGCTAAATAATTTAGTAGTGGTTGAACTACTCCATTAGCTACCTGAATTAATAAGTTTTCTAAAATCATTAATGTTTGGGATTTTGCTTCAGCACTCACTACTGGATAGAAGGTATTATCAATGTTTAATTCCGTTTGAAATAGTAGATAAGAATATAACTCGCAAAATAGCGGAATTTTATTAAGAATATCTCTTTGCACAATTTCTGCATTTTGGAGTAATAAATTAACAATTTCTATATTGTTATTTCCTAATTTTATCCGAGAAAACTTCCCAAAAAAATCTGTAATCGCGGCTTGCCATAAATTACCTATTAAGGTGCTTTTTACCTCATTTAATTGATTTAACTGGATTTGAGATGCACGCAATTCATCCAACTGCTCAGTCAATTTTTGCAGAATAAGATAAAGCAATTCTCGTTTTTTATCTTCACGGAAGATGTCAATTTCTAAAGGGACATCTGTGACATTTCTTAAAGAAAATTGAAGTTTAGTAACACAAGATGTAAACAAGGCAGATTGTAGTGTTCCTGGACTAAGTAAAGGTGAAACAGTTTGCCTTTGCTCAATGGCACTACTCAATAAAGGTGTGAGTGGCGGCTCATCAGCAACCGCAATATGTTTCTCTTGCCTTTCTTGGGATGAAACTAACAACCGATTTAACAACCAACGAGCCGCTAGGAGTTCTCGCCTCCGTCCAGCTAGAATTGCTCTATCTAGTACTGGTAATCCAGGAACTTGTAATTGTGCCGTGACTGCGGCTAGAGTAGCCTCAATGTAAGTAATTCCTGACAAACGTAAATTATTTCGCAGTCTAGAAAAAGGTAGTAGTGGGTAGGGAGAGACGCGATTAATCGCGTCTGTACTAGGGAGTGAGGAGTTAGGAGTTACGTTCGCTTCTGTGTCCCGAAACCAATAGTCACCACCATCTGCAACTTCTTGCATAGCGGCTACTAACTCAGGAAGTGGTGTACCTTTGGCGCAGTAGCCATTTACACCAATAGATTTGGCAGCTAATAGCAGTCCTTGTTCTTGTACAGAACTTAGGAGCAAAATTGGCAGGTTGGGATATAAGGCTTTGAGTTGCCGACAGAATTGTAAACCTAGCTGCTGGCTGGTGGTGGAGCGACCATTACCGAATTCTAAAACCAGCAAATTTACTTGTTTAGGGTCTTCTTGGGCAATTTCTGCTAAAATCTGCAAGGCAGTGGTGTCAGTTTCTACTACTCCTGTTACTTCCAGGTTAGGAATTGCTTCCAGAGCTACCCGTAATCCCAGACGAAAAATCGGGTCTTGGTCGAATAACAATAATTTTAAATGGCGATCGCTCATATTCCATCAATTACACAAGCACTGTTTTTTACTAATCAGAAAACAGCTTTGATACAAACAAAACTTTGTCTCCCTCATTGTTACCTGTTTTCGCAAACTGATAAATCGATCATAATTGCCATAAACAGCCGTCACTGTGTAATTAAATGAACTTGAGTATTCGGCACTGGTTGGCAGAACGCTATATCGCAATCAATCAAATTAGAGGGATTTCAGTAGGACAATTGGCAGGTATTGCCTATCGAATTGTTCAGGATATGGAAGTCAAAAGCCTCATGCCTTTTGATATCTGTACCTTGGTAGAAGTTTTAGAACTGCCTTTAGGGATTGTTTGGGAAGAAATCAGTGTCATTTCCCAGTTGACAGAAAACCTGTTGCGTAGTCTCAGCCAAAAGAAACCGTTAAAACGTAACGAAGGTACATGGCTAGCGTTTCAAATTGCCTATCTCCAAGCTTTGCAAACAATTCTAAAGCAGGAAGTAAGCCTGCAAAGACCGTGGCTAGATCGGTCAAGTATACCAATCCAAGCCCAAATACTTAAAGAGGATGCGGGTAAACTCACCCTCCAAGATTCGCAACTGCAAGGATTACTGAAAACTCTCACGCCAGGTAAATTAACTGACACTCAAGCGGAACAAGCACTGTCTCTGGTTGCAGATTCTTTACTAGTACAACAAATAAATCATGCTGTCATCGCTTGGTTCGTTGCCAATGGTGCAGAGGAATATGAAGCTAAACTCTTAACACAGCGTTTGGTCAACTCACTTCCTGGTGACATCCTGGTAGTCGTTACCGAAAATGCTGCCCCTTTAGCCCAACTGCAAAAGTTTTTCCGTTTGGGGATTTCATTATCTCCCAGTTCCATCGCTCCAGAAGTTGGTTCTACAGTCGGTGAGAAAATTGATTTGCATCGAGAACATTACCGTGCAAGTTTGATTAAAAACCTCAGTATGCCGTTGCTCATAGAATCCTTTTCTCTTAAGGATATATATGTGCCACAAAAAGGCTTACCAATAGAGGAAAGTATTTCTGAGCAGGAAAAAAAACCTGTTAAGCCGGTTGATTTAAAGACATGGGCAAAGCAACAGCTAGCTGATTTAGAAACGATCGCTATGATTGAGTCGGAACCTGGTTATGGAAAAACCAGTTTTTGCCAACTCTGGGCAGCACAGATAGCAAATGAATTATACCCTATTTGGATGCCTATAGTAATTAGGTTAAGGGATGTAACTTATGGCAAAACTTTCATCGAAACCCTCAATTCTGCTTTTGATGTTAATCTTTTAACTTGGTTAGAGCAACAAAATCCCCCTTGTCTGTTGCTGCTAGATGGTTTGGATGAATTGCCCCCTTCTGCTCATGGTATAAGAGCAAAAGCAATTTTTCTTCAGCAATTACTGAACTTTAAATCTCAGCATAGACACAAAATTGTGTTAACGAGTCGGTCAACAACATTACAGGAAATCGCCCCAGAGATACCTCTACCATTGAAGCGAATTATCATTCAACCGTTGGATGTAGACGAATTCAAACAATGGTTTCAGCAGTGGGCAAAAGTACAATCGTTGGCGATCGCTCAAAATTTCTTTACATTCTTAAAACAGTCAGGCTTATTTGCCAGCCAATCAAGGTTTACAGAATTATCTCCCCTTGTCCGTCAACCTCTGATGCTGCATTTATTGGGCATTTTGCACCGAGATGGACTGCTAGATGATGAAGTGTTGCAATTAGCTGCTAATACCCCAAAGTCTTCTCTGTTGGAAATTTACCATCGCCTGAGTCGATGGTTATTGGGCTATCCCCTAATTGGTGAGAGCAAGACGATGCTGCTGCGCTCAGGATCGGCTCATATCCACCGAACTCCAGAAGCGATCGCTAATTTACTCGCTAATCGTCATCCCCAAGATTTACTTGAGCAAATGCAAGCGATCGCTTTGAAAATTCTCCACTCTCAACGCCATCAAATTAATTTGGCTGGTGAATTTAATCCTCTACCAGGGTTTTATTTTAAGATTCAGAATTTAGAAAGCTCAGATAAAAGCGCACAAAAAACCAATTTAATTGAGTTTTCGCATATTAAGCTGGGAGAATTTCTTTGTGCTAAGGCTGTGAGTGCTGAGTTGAAATTATTGACTCAGTGCCAAAATAAAGCTTATGGCTCGCTCACTTTTGTACTGGATTCTCCCAGTAGCGTTGCCCAGCATATTTACAACTTACTAGGTTATGGCATCCTTAGCCAGGAAATTGAAGAACTGGCGATCGCAATTTTGCGTCGGGAGCAAAAGCACAAGTTTTCTTTTGAAGTTTTGTTCCAACGGCTTTTGTCTTTCTGGCGTGCTTACTGTCAAGGCTGTTGGTTGGATGAAGGGATAGTTCACAAAGCTTTGACTCATTTCCACGCACTGCAAAACCCGCTAAATATTGAGCAGGTGAATGCTGCGGTAGGATTAAATGTGTTTTTATTGCTTTGTGCTTGCTATCGAGAAACAAAAATCCCTTTTTGTCCTTGTGGAAATCCACTCGATTTAACAGAATTCAATCCAGAGGCTTTGAGTCTGCTAATTGCGAGGACAACCGTTTTGCACAAAAGTGCCTTTGCAACTCGAATCAAGTCTCTAGCTGGACTCAATTTATCGGGAGCCTCTTTGTCGCAAGTGATGTTAACTGGGGTAAATCTTGAGCAGACAAACTTATCCAATGCGGAGTTAATTGGGACAAATCTAGCTGGAGCCAATTTGCAACAAGCTAACCTTACAGGCGCAAACCTCCACCAAGCTAACCTTACAGGCGCAAATCTCCAACAAACAAACCTGATGGGGACAAATCTTAATTTAGCGAATCTCACTAACGCCTGTTTATTTGATGCCATCCTTACTGAGGCTGACAAAAAATTAGCTGCTGATAATGGTGCTTTGTTCTCCAAAGAGTCGTTTCAAAGACTGAAAGATTTGCGTTCGCACCAACCCTTCTTAAACACCGTCAAAATTACACCAAACATAGATAAGAATTGGCCCAAACTCCCTGCGATCGGAGTAATCGAAAGCTCCGAAGGGACAATTTTACCAGTAGGTTTATATGATGAAGATGTCGAAGATGAAACAGTTTTTGGCAATGACTCCATTGATGATAGTAGTACATATTAGTAATTAGGCATTGCTTATTTACCCCTGCTCCCCCAGTTACCAGTCCCTATTCCCTAGCCTTCTTGCGGGTTACGGTAGCCAAAAAAGTTAATACTGTATTCAGTAATCCGCACTCCTGTTTCTTCTTCAATTTTGCGGAGCAAATCTTCTGGAAGTTCCACATGAACATCAAGAATTTGATTTGTATCCACACAGTTTATATGACTGTGAGAGTCACTGATATTGCCGTACAAACGTCCATCACAGCGTTCAATACATTCAATAATGCTTTGACTGGATAATGCTTCTAGATTTTGATAAACAGAGGTATGGCCGATCTCTTTACCTTCTTGGTTCAAGCGATCGTAAATCTCTCTAGCAGAAAGATGTTCATTTGCTTGCCAAAGTAATTCCAGAATAAAGCGACGCTGACGACTGACGCGCATACCCAGGATTTGACACCTATCTAGCGCATCTTCTAGAGAACGAATTGGTTTTGTAGAAATTGTTTGTTTTTGCATATTACAGCTTGTTAACTGTTAAGGGAATTTTCCCATTTCAATTTTTATTGTTTATTTAATATATGCAATAATATTGCACACCATTGTTCTGCCTGTACTTCTGTTTTGGCTTGTGATGCTGGGGAAGTAACAGGTGGCGATAAATAATGCTCTATTTTTTGCTTGTTGATGGCTACTTTGTCAGACCTTAATCTAAAACAAACTCATTACAACTTTAACTTAAAATTGCTGTAAATGTCCACCTTGGGGCAGGTATTGACTTTCCCAGGTCGGCTAATGCTAATGGTATACTATGTAAATTGTGTAGTAATTGCTTAGTTAAATGTGAGTATTTATCGCAATTACGAAAGTAACATTTAACTGAATTAAAAATTTGATGTCCGTGAGTGGCGTAGGCGTAGCCCGCCGCAGGCATCGCTAGCTATATACATATTTATGATAACCAGCAAAAACTAAGTAAAAGTATCAAATAAATTTGGGAAGGTCAGATTTGTTTCAAAAGCTTGGATAGGTTGACCAAATTATCAGCAAAAAAGTATTGGTAAATACCAATTAATTTCTCAAGGTCAATGTAGCGTCAATCCCTGAAAGCTGCTACTGTAGATTCTCGATCCTACAGTTGAGTAAAAAGAAAGTGGCTGCTGAGTCAAAGACAATTGCGATCGCACTCAATAATGACTTCATTAACAATCTCGATCTATCGCCTGCCTCACCGGTGATTGAACAATGGCTGCAAGATGGGGTTGCATCCCACGAACAACAGCTACGCTTTGACATCAATTACGATCTCGAACCTGGCGATCCACGGGAACTCTCAGAAATTCCAGAGGTGCGGCTGTGGTTTGTGCGCCTAGATGCCAAATACCCCTGGTTAGCATTTTTACTAGATTGGAAAGCTGGAGAATTTGCTCGTTATGCCGCCATGCTAGTACCACATCAGTTCAGTTCTCAAGATGGCATCCAGTACAATCCTGAAGCCTTAGAAATATTTTTGATGCACAAAATCTTTATTTTAGGTGATTGGCTCAAACAGCAAGATATCCCCAGCCTCTCCAGGCTGAAGTCCATGGCCCAAATGCTGGGTTATGAATTAGATGATGCTTTTTTTGAGATATTTTAACACTAGCTACTTAAAAAAATATTGTGTGGCGCGATGCCTACGATGGCAAGTTACGCACCACACAATATAAAATCATCTAAAATTTAATGACTAATTCGCTACCTCAGCTACCTCAATCACTCGCCCTTCATAGTCTTTGACCAAAAAGTTTAGGGGCTTTTGGTTACGAATCTTGAATTTCAAACCGCGCGTTTCGACTCGCATTAAAATCATTTCCAGACAGTCGTGGTCAAAACAAACGTGGCGTTGTTGATTCTTGCTACCTAAACTCGCGCCAGTAATAACGTGTAACTGGGTGTTTTTCTTCAATTGATACCACAACCCTTCAGTGGCATTACTCATCATTTTGCTTGACAAACTTGGCCCAGTAGACATGTATAGCGGATCGATCCCAGTTGCGCCTATAGTTTGTTCGTAGTTGTAGTAATAGTGCAAAGGCACCTCAGCTGCTGGCAAATCTAGCAGCCCTTCATACAACTGTCGGGCAATCTCCAAATCTGACACCATTACAGTGTGTACTTTTGGGGCACTGGTGAGGAACATCCACATTGCACCAGCGTAAGCTGCTAGCAGCATTACCATAATGCCTTGGGTAGAAAACAGGCTATCTAAGGGCAGGGAAGGGAGAAAGGAACCAAAGGTAAGGGGACTGAGCAGGAACGACATCACACTAACTGCTATAACCATGAACAAATAAGGATTCTATAGGGGAATCGATTTTATTATTGTGGATTAAGACTAAAATTAAGTCCTTGTTTCTAGTTTATCAATAACTCAAGTAGTCTGAGTCTGGGCTACAAACTGGGCAACACCAAGATATTATGCGATTAACTACGGGAGTGCAATTCCCATAACTATTTTAACAACTATCAACTCAAAGAATTGTGCAAATTCCTCATTTTCCTGAAGCTAATCATCCTCTGGTAAAGTCGCTATTTCATCACACTGACCATGAATTACTGACTCTGTTTCAGCGCCATCCAGATGCTGGCAAGTATTTTACGGTGATTTTTTGCCGCTATAGCCCCATAGTGTATACCTTAATTCGGCATTCGGCGCGATCGCCTGTGCAGGCAGATTATCTGTTTGCTCTCACCTGGCGGCATATCTATTACGAACTCGGTGGACTAAATTTAACCACCCCTGAATCAGGAGAGCCAGCTTTAACCATGCAAAATTGGTTAATTAATATGACAGCTTTCTGTATTAACGAGATTAAGCTACCACCCACAGAAGCAATTCATTATTCTCTACAAGCGACTTCGCCGCCGTTATGGTGCTATGTACAACAAGCATTAGACCAACTACCAGGTGTTTTACGATTAATCGTGTTAATGGCTCAAACTTTCCATTGGAGTGAAACGAGAATCGCTGCCTATCTGCAAGCCGAAGGAGAAGCGATCGCTCCCAACGAAGTAGCCAATTCTCTCCAGGAAGGCTATCGTATGCTAGAGGACAAATTACCCACAGATATCCGCGCCATATACTTTGGGGAAGATTTTACTCAATTATAACTTAAGTGTAAATGCGTATATTCTTTGTCTTCAATTTAAAAACTTAAAACTTCTTCTTAGACATTCTACTTAAACCCGCAACTTTAAGGGTAATTTTTATGAAACAACGGCTTGCATTTCCCAGGCAATTAGTTTGCGTAGGTGTGATTTCTCGTCCCCAGGTACTTTTATACAGCTTTTTACTGTTTGCTTTTTTGCTGAGTCCCATAGCTGCGGGTGCGGCTGATATTACACAACAGCTCCACCGTCCTTTAAATAGTTCCGTTGGGCGACAATCCAGAGATGAAGCAGACAGCTTACTGAATATCGGCAAACAACAATATGCTTCAGGGTATGCCGATAAAACAATTACGTCTTGCTTGCAAGCACTAGAACTATATCACTCAATTGGCGACCTGAAAGCACAAGGTTTGACTTACAATTTGCTTGCCAAGGCTTATATTCAGCTTGGTAGTTTAAAAGAGGCAGAAGATGCTTTACGACGAGGATTAGCGATCGCTCGTGATACTAAAGACTTCCAAGCTCAGATTTTTGTGCTAAATAATATCGGCACATTTCTGCTGCAACAAGGAGAATTTGCTGCTGCTGGAAAAATAGTCGAAGATGCACTCGCAATTGCTCATGGTGTCAAAAACATTGAAGGCGAAGGACTATCTCTGAGTAATTTGGGTTTGGTAACTGCCAGGTTGGGAGATTATAACAAGGCGATTAAATTGTATGAAAATGCTTTACTTTTCCGCCGTCAAACTGGCGATGCCATCGGTGAAGCAAATACCCTGAATAATTTAGGTGATGCTTACCTAGCATCTGGAAATTATCAGGATACCATTGCTACCTATGGCGAAGCAATGCAAACAGCGAAAACTAACCGCGATCGCACTAATGAATTACGAGCAATTGACGGTTTAGTTAAAGCTCACACTGCTGTCGGACGCTACGAAAGAGCCTTTGATTTACTAGAGCAACGTTTAGCACTCGCTAAAGAATTGCAAAGTTTGCGAGAAGAATTAAAATCTTTTGAGTCTTACGCTCAGTTATACAAGCAACAAGGTAATTACTTAACTGCCTGCAATTTTTACGAAAGGGCGATTATACTGGCGCGGACATTAGAAGACAGCAAACAAGAAGTGCAATTGCAGGATCAGTTAACTCAAATGCTTCAACGAAAGTAGGGGAAATTCATAAATTTATCCTACTTTCGTACTAATTTGATTAATTCAAGAACACTGAACCGTTCCGTTCAATTCTCATAGCACCTCTACCCTGAGCGGCATTTGTGGCTTCGTTAAATCTAACTTCCAAACTTCCTGGCTCTGAAGAAGCTTGTGGAGTCACTAGCAATTGTCCGCGATCTTCTCGCTCAAATGTCACCGTTACTGGTGCTTTTAGACCTTGCAATATTACATTTGACTTACCTTGTAGCGATCGTGGTGCTGTATCGCCAATCACTTGGAAAGTTACATTAGCCGCAGTGTCATTTACCAACCTGATATTAACCATACCATTAGTCAGTGCGATCGTTGCTCTGGGGGTTTGTCGTGGTTGTAGTTGGTCACTGGAAACTGCTCTTGGTGAGGGCTGTTGAGTTCGATCGCCAGGAACTGGGCGTGGTGGCATAGCATTTGATCCTGGTCGTTCGGGAGACATTTGCCCTTCAACTCCAGGAACTGGGCGTGGTGGCATAGCACTTGACCCTGGTCGTTCGGGAGACATTTGCCCTTCAACTCTAGGAACTGGGCGTGGTGGCATAGCACTTGACCCTGGTCGTTCGGGAGACATTTGCCCTTCAACTCCAGGAACTGGGCGTGGTGGCATAGCACTTGACCCTGGTGGTACGGGAGCCTGGGAGCGGTTATAGGGTGGTTCGCTAAAGATACTAGGACTAGGATTAAGGTTTGGGGTAGATTGTTGTGCTAAGGCGTGAGGAATTGCTGGCAGACTAATCAGTAATCCCCCACAAATAGCGCCAAGTAGCTCAACAGACTTACGAAACTTTTGAGACTCAATATTCATTCTTGACTCCTGAAAAAATATCCAACTAATAATCTTCTTTTAAAAACTTAAAACAGCAGATTTAATTAGATTTAATCTGTCACTGTACATCCAAGATAATATCAATAGCGGGCATTTCTCATATCTAACTAGAGACTAGATAATATTCTCAAATTAGACATAACTATCTCATCCACAAGGCTGAGAAAGCTAAATTATTAGCGATCGATCGTAAAAACAAGTAAAAATTCTAACGAGTTGTTGAATTTAAAATAATTCAGAAAGGATAAAATTTATTTGCTTTTTTACATATATCACCAGAAACAAAAACTTATTGCCAAATTAAGACTCAAGAGTTATTGGTAAAGTGACAGTAAACGTGGTGCCAATGCCTTGGGTACTTTCAACTTGAATATGACCCTGATGATGTTCGACAATAGCTTGAGCGATCGCTAATCCTAATCCTGAACTGGTAGCATTAGTTGTAGCTGTATTCCCAGTTGTATGAGTCCGTGCCGGATCTACCCGATAAAAGCGGTCAAACAAGCGTGGTAGGGCTTCTGTGGGGATTCCAACTCCGCTATCACTGACTTTAACTTGCAACTGGGCACTGCCATAACGCAGTCCAGAAACGCGATTTATTCCTTCTATCCGCACCAATTCCACTTTGACCCATCCACCGACTGGAGTGTAATATAAGGCATTAGCGATTAAATTTGTGAACAGCCGCACCAGTTGATCCCAATTGCCCACAAGGGTAAACCAATTTTCCAGTAATTTAGGGCTAGTTTCGGAAGCAGGAGGATCGATTAAGTCTAGAGAAAGAGTGATTTCTTTTTCGGGGACTAACAATTGTTGTTCTTCAACTACCTCCATCAGCAAAGCATCCAGAGGACAGGGTGAAAAGATATCTTTGCTAATCCCACTATCCTGTCGTGCTAAGAATAGTAAGTCATTGACTAACTTACCCAAACGCTGCGTTAACCGTTCCACCACCTTTAATTGTTGCCGATACTGCATAGAAGTAGTCGCTTCTACCTCTGCTAAATCCAAGTCAGCAAGGGCGACTTGCACATTTGTTTGAATCAAAGTAATGGGACTTCTAAGTTCGTGAGAAGCATCAGCAGTGAATTGTTTGAGACGTTGATAAGATTCACCTACCGGTTCCATTGCTTTACCCGAAAGAAACCAGCCACTTGCACCTACGGAAACCACCATTAACCCAATACCTAGCGCCAAATCAAAAATTAACTCACGACTGGGTTTAGTGACTTCAAACCAGGGATGACTAACACGCAGATATCCTACTACCTGCCGCCCCACTTCTACGCGTTGGGTGATTTGTCGTAATAAGAGTGGTGAATTTTGAGTCAGGAGAGAAGAATGAGGAGTTAGAAATTTGGAATTTTCACTCTCTTCCTTAACTACGCGCACAGTTTCACCAGTGCGGTTGGCACGAATAGGAATATTTAGCGGTTCGGATAGTGTTGACCACAGTAATTCACCAGACGGACTAAACCATTCTAGGTCGATGTGGTCATCTTCTACGGTATCAACATTTTCACGAAAACTGGCTTCTAAATTAATGCGAAATTTATCTACATCAGCATTAATTGGCTCAAATATGAGTGTAGATGCACAACGACTTGTTGTGAGACAACGCTCCACTATTTCTACTACATGGTTGAGGGTATCATCAATTCGCTCAATTAATGTACTGCGGACATATAAATAAACACCACTAGCAAATATTAATAGTAATACCGCAGTGACAGCAGTGTACCAAATTGCAAGACGGCGGCGAGTAGCCTGAAACATATTTTTTCACCCGCTTTTTTGATTGAATATCTTTACATTACGTGTTTATACGGCTAAAAAGCAGCTCACTTTTTTAGCTCTCGTGGTTTTGCTGAGGTTTAATTTTTGCTCAAGAATTACACTCTTGTTGCAGTAAATCTGCTTAATCCTATTTAATTCTTTACAATCCAGATAAAAATCGATTTTCTTTGGCTATCTATATCGCAATTCCTTTAAGTTAAGCTCGAAATCTTTTATAGAGAGGTTGCAATACAAAGTCTATACATACTTACAATCAATACCAAAAATACTTATTTCAAGCTTATCTGCTTATATGGTTTTAACGAAAATAATTTTTTATTTTGTCTAAAGGAAGCAATAAAAAATCATTTTTTAAAGAAACTAATGAATAGTTTTTGAGCCTTAACAGTTTCTTTTTGCAGTGAAAATAGTAGTTGGCGATCGCTATTTTGAATTGATTATGCTTTTTATTCTTGAATCCACTCTACCAAACAGTATATTTCTATTGTGGAAATCTGTAAAATCTCGAATCATCAAATTGTCAGAACCTCACTAATGAGATTCAAGAAAAACTTACAATTAATTGTAACGTGCTTTTTATCTTCAACAATTCTTTTCAAAGTTATCCTAGTTCAATTTTCTGCGATCGCCTTAGAATTTAACGATCGTAACAATATAGCTTTGAATGCAGAAAATAAGATTACTAGTGATAACAGGTTATTAAAATCGGACAACCTAGATGCTTCAAAAAATAAAATAATATTAATACAAAATTTAAAGAAGGCGAACTCTAGCTTACATAAAAATAAACAACTCTCCAAATTAGTTCCTATTGACTTACTCGCGGAAAAGGATGCAAGTCTTAGCGATCGGAGTTTGCTAAATTCAGATAAAGTAGATAATCCTGAAAGCAAAGCCCTCTTAAAAGAAACTTTAAAAGATACTAACTCTGACTTACAGAAAACTAAACGGTTATCAGAATTTACTAGAGCTGATGTTATTCCAATTGAGGTAATCGCGGCAAATAATGCAAATCTTAGCGATCGGAGTTTGCTAAATTCAGATAAAGTAGATAGTCCTGAAAGCAAAGCCCTATTAAAAGAAACTTTAAAAGATGCTAACTCTAACTTACAGAAAACTAAACGGTTATCCGAATTTACTAAAGCTAATTTTATCCCAATTGAGGTAATCGCGGCAAATAATACAAATCTTAGCGATCGGAGTTTGCTAAATTCAGATACAGGAGATAATCTTCAAAGCAAAGCCCTCTTAAAAGAAACTTTAAAAGATGCTAACTCTGACTTGCACAAAACCAAACAGTTATCCGAATTCACTATAGCTGATGTTATCCCAATTGAAGAGTATAAAGTAGAACCTCCCAAGCCACCTGATGAAGGTGAAGAACAGACTAAGCCTCATACAACTAAACCGAATGTACCACCACAACAAATACTAATAGAAAAGCTACGGCGTTCAAAAAAGCAACAACAAGCACAACAACAAAAAATAATTATTGATGCTCTGACATTTAGTGCCAATAAGTATCCTTGGATTGTTAATCCTACAGATAATCTTACTTTTTCCACAGAATTATTTAAGCCAAATGAGAATGAAAGTTATATAGATACGGATATAAGTTTAAAATTTTCTGGAGACAATCAGATTATTAATAAGTTTACTTATGCTAAATTTCCCAAAGCTGACCAGTTTTACTGGGTTCTTGATAACAATAGAATAGTAGTTGAAACTAAAGGCTCCCAAATTGGCATTCTGTCTCAGGGAAGAGAAACTAATACTTATATTACCCAAAATGTTACCTCACAACAGGCATTTTGGGGATTACAAACTCTATTCGCTATACCTACAGATTTTCAGAATTTATTTGGAACCGTTGATGATCAGAATTTTTCTATAACCTCAATAGCCGGACAATTGGTCAATCCTGAAGGGGTACCTGCCGGTAGAGTTACTATTAATAGTGGAATTAACGAAAACAATCCTAATGTCACAGTTCTAAGAAATCCTATTCTAGCTATTGGTAGTGGCTCTACTTTGAGTGTTGATGGTGGACAAGCTTTATTTCAAGCTTTAGATGCAATCAATGCTCCCAAAATTTTGCAAGGCTTTCCAACGACGAACATACAGCCTTTATTAGATGGTGGAAATGTCAAACTCAGGATAGGCGAAATTATTCCTAATAGTGCCTTAGAAGCTACTGGTATCTCCTGGGGAAATATATTGACGGGAGAAGGTTTTGGTTTTACTGCTCCTGTTTCTTCTTTACCAGGTATTAAGGTTGCTCAACTTGGCAAATTTGATAACTTTGACTTGTTAAATGTAGCAGTCAATCCTTTTCTCTCTCAATCTGAGAAAGATTTTCATTATCTTAACTCTTTACAGTGGGTATCTTTAGGGAGAAGACAACCTGTATTTGAGACACTATCCCAAACTCAAGAAAGTTCAGATTGGCATAGATTGTATGTGAGTCGTCCTCATAATCGCAGCTTAATTCAATACGATCCAGTTGCCATTAAAGCTACTTATTCTAATATTTTTTCTGCCCCAGGGTTATCTCTGACAGCTAAATTCAGCGATACTAGCCTTGATGCTATTCAATCAGTAAATTCTACATTAGGTTTACTATTAGGTGAAGTTTTTGAAGCTATTAAAATTGATAATATTCAACAAGGTTTACACGAAGCTAGAGAAAAGTTAAAAAATGGTGAAGATTTTACTTCTTTAAATACAACTGCTACATCTGAACAAAGAAGACAAATCAATAATAGGTTGAATCGCACTTTATCTTATGCCAATGCATCGAGTGGACTAGAGCAGGTATCTGGAACTTACACATTTCCTAGTCAAGTAACTCCTAAGAACTCTAGTATCTTGCAAATAAGAACGGGAAACCACAAACGAGCAGTTCAGTTTCTTGAAAGAGATATTTCTATTTTAAATGAAGGTAATACATTCTTTTCCGATCTCAAGCTCTCTAATGAAAAATTTGGACCTTTGACTTACATTGGTATTCCGATTCCTTTAAATGATACTTCCATTGATCCTGTTAACGAATCTTCTGCTGCCGAAGTAATTTTGACAAACGCTCAAGGACAACAATTTGTAGAAAAATTTAATTCAGCAGATTCGACCATAGTACCGATACAGGTGCGAGCAGCCGATTTAGCATTTGATTATATGGAACTCACTAGAGTTGACAAAATAGGTGTTAGTTTTAATAACTTTAACGGTTATCTATCTTTGCCAACAGTTGAATTATTAGCAGCCGGTTCTTCTGGAAATTTTAACTATAGTGCCAATGCCGGAACATGGTTTAATATAGATGCTAACTCAGCACCAGGCGTTTCTAATAATAATTTAGGCATAGAAGAACCAACTTTAGGTTTTTACACTAATATACTTCTTAATTATATTAAAACTGATGTGCGGTTAAATTCGGCCAAAAAACCTGTCGCTATTAATACGCATGTACCATACTTGAGAGTTGATTGGAATAGTGCCTCTAATAGAAATAATCCTTTTTCCACTTATTTAAGTTATTTATATCAGCATCAAGAAAGAAATTTTGGTTTTTCTTTAGCTCCTGGTATAGCTTTTATTGAGAATAATAGCAATGGTGATTTTTTAGGTCTTTTTAATGGAGAATTTAGTACTAGTCATGGTTTGAACCTGAAGGCAAATTTAGAAATGGGTAAAGAGTATTTCTTTCAATTTCAGGGCTTACACCGAGTCAGCAAAAATATTTCTGCTGGTATTTATTTGAAAAATTATAGTATTAATAATCGCGGTTTGAGTAGCCGAGTTTCTGGCTTCAACTATGGAGTTATTCTGAGGCATAGTTTCCCAGATAATGGTGTGTTTATAGAAACACAAATTGGTACAGGTGAGAATGGATTTGACATAGAGCTTCAAGGTGGTTATCGATTTTGATATCATAGTAAAATATAGCCAACTTTTTTATAAGTCGGGGAGCTAAGGTTTTTAATTTGTCAATTCTGTTTAATCTAAACCACCTAAGCCATTATTACCAGTACCCGCTCGGATTATAGTTGTTAAATCTTCAACAGAAGTAGTATTTTTTAATAAATTCGCTGTTGTATTAATAAATGAACTTGGGTTAGAAAGTGTAGTAGTTTGAACTAATCCTGGAGTTATAGTCAGACTAGTTATGGTTTCGTTATTTCCACCTGCAATACCTCCATAGGTGGGAGAAATTGTTAAACCTCCGTTCAAGTAAGAGCCAGAAGGTAAAGTTACCTCGCCACTGACACTGAGAAAACTACCAGAAGGTCTAATAAGAGTAACAGCACCACGAGCAGTAGCTTGTTGTGCATTTGCTGGTGTACTTAAAAAGTTTCCTACATTTATTAAACCTAATAGGCAGATACTTCCCTGAAAAATTATAGATAATTTTTTCGATAAACTATTCATATTTTATAAACTCCTCATGTTCTTCGCTTTAGGGACTTCCAGATTTTGCTTGAAAATGCAAAATTAACCTCGACTTGCAAAAGTAGAGGCGGAATCTCTCTTTATCTTTTTTTATTACTCTCGTCAGATAAAAATATAGAATCCCTGATATGAGCGTTTTGTTAACGATGAACATTTTGAGGGTTGGTATTGTTACGTAAGCGCTCCATTCATTATTTTCTATGAGTTTCAGGGTTTATATTGATATCACTAAAGCTATGTAAAGGATTTATGAGGAGTCGCATGATAATTCTAGAACTTACGCAAAGCACAAAGGAAAAATGTAATCTTGATATCGGAGTTTGTAACAGAAGGTAGGAGGAACTATGTGTCTCTACGAAAGACCCCTACAACAAGATTCCCGACTTTTTTAAGAAGTCGGGAATCTGAGCCACAAAATAAATATAGGGAACAGATATAGCATTGCTATTTCTCCTCCCTACCATTTCTTAATTTATTCAACTGTTCTGTGAGTTGTTAAAAATTTTGTAAGTACTTACGATGCAAAAATTAAATCTACTCTAGACCGCCACCAGCACCAGCTGCTCTGACAAGGGCTGCTAAGTCTTCAACAGTTGTAAAAGTACCAGCAGCAATCTGTGCTGCAATAGCTGCTGAAATTGTGGTGGGAGGTGTGGTTGAAGATGTTCCAGGTGTTGGGGTTAATGTGAGGCCTGTGACAGTTTCTTGGTTTGTACCTTCACCAGCACCACCAACAACGACAACATCTAGTGCGGTAAAGTCTGTACCCGGAGCTGCAACCAACTCACCACTGACGCTGATAGAGGAACCTGATGGTCTAACTATTGTAACCGCACCCCGAGCAGAAGCTTGATCTGCACTTGCTGGTGCAGCCAGGATGTTACCAACGCCAACTAAACCTAATAAGCAGATGCCGCCTTTAACGATCGCAGAAATTTTCATAATTAACAAACTCTCGTGTTGTCTATCTTTGCGTTTTCAATATAACCATTACTTACTAGAAATATCTCAGCAACAATACTGAAATTTTTATAAATTTCATAGTCCCAAATAAAAAAACTAATACATTGATATCTTAGCCTTTATTTGAGTAATAGCAAGGAAAATCTCATAAATATAGAGTTTAAAAAAGCTTATATATACTTAATATCTGTATACAAATTGTTCTAATAGTTACTAAAATCTGAGATATTTAAATTACAATTCATAAAGCACTATAGGTAAGACTTTAGACTGCTCATAACACCATAATCCTATGTAAACACCACTTGAGAATTCGTCAGCAATTGTCATAAACGCCTATGTCATATCTTTGCTAAATCTTAGAGGTTGAATGAACAAGTGTTTTGCTGTGATTTTAGGCACTTTTAGATCCCCCCTAATCCACGCCAGTCGCTCCACTTGGGGAGACCTCTTGGCGTTAGCCTCTTTCTTTGGGAGAAGACCGCGCTGGCTCTCCTTAAAAAGGCTACCGTGTATACACAAGTCTGAAAATAGCTGAAGAACACAGGTTTATACCACCCTAACCCTCCTCTTATAAAGGCTACGGTGTACACACAAGTCTTTGAGAGTGGCATTATAAGCTTTTGATCCCCCCAACCCCCCTTAAAAAGGGGGGCAAAAATTTCTTAAAGTCCCCCAATTTATCGGGGAGCCACTGCGGTCTTGGGGTCTCCCCAAGTGGAGCATGTGGCGTGGATTTAGGGGGATCTCCAACAATTTTGAGTTTGTACAGAGATGTGCTTACACCGTAGCCAGAATATCGCCTTAGCTCAAGCGTATTGAGTTATGGATTGGGCAGAGTGAATTCTCTGGAAAATACGCTAGGTGATAGTGCAAAACACTCACTCGCTAGAGGCGATGTCTACAACAGGCTGTTGGGTTCGCAAAACCCCCACAAATTTATTAGTAATGTTGGCTTTCGTGCCTACATCAGTTTATTTTTGAGTCTTTGACTGAAGTTATTTAAATACAAATAGATTTTTGATTAAGTATAATATTCGTTCCTTACCAGTAGAGAGGTGAAGAATCAATATATCCAAAAATTGCTTCAGCGTTCTGCTCAAGCACCCTTTAACTTAATATGTTTATTGTCCCCCAATTCAGTGGGCTACATCTCCCTGCCCTTAGGTCATTATGGCAAAATCTAAGAAAAGCGCTACCCCCATCAATCTCAGCGATCCACAATATTATCTTAACCGAGAGTTAAGCTGGTTAGAATTTAATGGCAGGGTGTTACATGAAGCCTGTGACGATCGCACGCCGCTTCTCGAACGCCTCAAGTTTTTAGCAATCTTCAACTCTAATTTAGATGAATTTTTCATGGTGCGGGTTGCTGGTTTAAAACAACAAGTAGAGGCGAAAGTCAGCCTGTTAACTCCCGATGGTCGGACACCACAACAACAGCTAGACGATATTAGGTCTACCCTGATTCCTCATGTAAAGAAAGAGCATCAACATTTTGAGGAAATACTTCGTCCATTATTAGCAAATCATGGCATCCATATTCTGGATTACATAGATTTGAATCAAAAACAGCGCACTCATCTAAATAGCTATTTTGAGGAACATATATTTCCAGTTTTGACTCCTTTGGCTGTTGACCCTAGTCATCCGTTTCCTTTTATTTCTAATCTCAGTCTGAATCTTGCTGTTGTAGTTAAAAACCCAGACACGGAAGAAGAATTCTTTGCCAGAGTTAAAGTCCCTAGCGTATTACCACGATTTTTACCGATTCCGCCTGAATTGGGAGATCAAAATAATGACAAACCTACCCACTGGACTGGAGTACCTTTAGAACAAGCGATCGCTCATAACTTGGAATCTCTATTTCCAGGGATGAACATTCAAGAATATCATCCGTTTCGCATTACCCGTGATAACGATTTGGTATTAGAAGAAGATGAAGCAGATGATTTGCTATTAGCGATTGAACAGGAATTGCGAAAACGGCGATTGGGTGGAAGTCCAGTCAGGCTGGAAATTCAATCCCAGACTCCTGAAATAGTGCGATCGCGATTATTGCACGATTTGGAATTAATAGAAAGCGATCTCTACGAAGTAGACGGTCTTTTGGGATTGCGAGATTTGATGTCTTTTATGGCCTTGCCATTGTCGGAACTCAAAGATCCACCACGCCAATCTGTTGTACCATTACGCCTGCAAAGGCTGAGGGAACCAAGTTTAGATCCAGATGCACTGGAGACAGACGAAGGAAAAGACTTTTTTGCTGTGATTCGAGAAAAGGATTTACTAGTACACCATCCCTATCAATCTTTTTCGGCGACAGTGGTCCGCTTTATTACCCATGCGGCCTACGACTCGGATGTGTTAGCTATCAAGATGACACTTTATCGGACTTCTGGCGACTCACCCATAGTCAACGCCTTAATTGCTGCCGCCGAAAATGGTAAGCAAGTATCCGTGTTGGTGGAATTAAAGGCGCGATTTGATGAAGAAAATAATATTTACTGGGCAAAACGACTAGAAAGAGTTGGAGTTCATGTAGTCTATGGTTTAGTGGGACTGAAAACCCACAGTAAAACCGTCATGGTAGTACGGCGCGAAAAAGACCGGATACGTCGCTATGTGCATATTGGCACTGGTAACTATAACCCCAAAACAGCACGACTGTATACAGATTTGGGATTATTTAGTTGCCGTGAAGAATTAGGTGCTGACATCACGGATCTATTTAATTTCTTGACAGGATACTCACGACAAAAGTCTTATCGAGAGTTGCTGGTTGCACCGGTGAACATGCGCGATCGCTTTTTAGCACTAATTCATCGAGAAATTGAAAACGTTCAAAATGGATTTTCTGGACGCATTGTTGCCAAAATGAATTCCCTAGTCGATCCAGAAATTATCGCCACTTTATATGAAGCTTCCCGCGCCGGAGTGCAAATCGACTTAATTATTAGGGGCGTTTGTTGTTTGCGTCCAGGACTCAAAGATATTAGTGAAAATATTCGCATCATTAGCATCGTCGGTCGCTTTTTGGAACACTCTCGGATTTATTATTTTCATAACAATACACAGGAGGAAATCTTTATCGGTAGTGCCGACTGGATGCGCCGCAACCTAGATCGCCGAGTAGAAGTAATCGCCCCAGTGAAAGACCCTGACATTGCGAAGGATTTACAAGAGATTATGGGAATTATGCTTGCAGATAATCGCCAAGCTTGGGAATTACAAGCCGATGGTAGCTACATTCAACGCCGTCCCTATGATGATTCTCCAGAAGCTAATTCACAAAAAATTCTCATGAATATGGTATTACGGTCAACTGGCCTAGCCTCAAACCTGATTGATTAAAGAACTAGTACGTTCTACCGTGACAACTAGCTCAACTTAGTTGCTTTTAGAAAACTTTAATTTTTTAAAAAGTTATCTAAGTTGTTTGTCATAGGTTTACGCAAGTTATTCAACCATTCGATAGATTCAGTGCTGGCACTTGTTCGGATAAAGTAGGGAGGTTATTCTGAATAAATTTGTCTTTCCCCTCGATGTTAATGTTATCCTGTGAGCTTCATACCTTGCGTGTTCTAGTAGTTGATGACCACGAGCTGACTCGTTTAACCTTACAATTAGTTTTTTCTTGCCAGGAAAATATTCAAGTAGTAGGTTTAGCCAGTAATGGTGAAGAAGCTATAGAAATGGTTAAACGCTGCCATCCTGACGTGATTGTTCTAGATTTACAGATGCCGATCATGGATGGCTGGAGTGCGTCTAGTCACATTAAAGCTATATCTCCGAACACCCAGATCCTTGCTTATTCCTCAGTGGAAGACGTAAATTTTCAGGGGCAAAAGACAATGTCTAGCTTTGATAATGTTTGCAAGAAAGATGTACCCACAAGCGAACTCATTGCCTTAGTTAGGCAGTTAGGTCAGCGTGCAGCAGATGGTTCGGTTGCAGGATAAATGATACAGCTATATTGCTTCGCCAACTCAGGCTTAGTTCAATTCTGGGGATTTAAGGACACAATAGTACTGAAGAGCGTCGCTATAACCTGAAGTTTAGGGTTAAATCGACGCTCTTTTTGATAATTTCTACTCTACCGAAATGGTGCGTCTAAATTCATCAATTAATTCATCCAGTTCTTCTAAAGCCTGATTTACGTCAACCCTCAAAGTTCCCAGATTTGGTTGCTCCAGTAGGCCTAACAGGTAATCGCGTTTACTTTGAACTGCGACAATCCGTTCTTTTATAGTCTGTAAATCCATTATTTTTTCCCGATCTTTAAACTACCTTTAAGTTTTAAGTTAACTTAAAACCAAGCATTCTGGGATGTTTAAGTAGGTCAACCTCATAAAGCATTAAACGCTCAAGAGATAGATCCGAGGATATGGCTTTTTATTTATACCACCCACTTGGTGGCTTAAGCTAATAATTTTCCCTAATTTGTTACTCATAGCCGATGATAATAAAACTGATACCTTTTCACAAAATTACTGCTATAGGTACGTTGGTGTTAGCGTACTGCTGTCTATTTGTCAACTTAAACTAGAACTTCTCTAAAACCTTGTTTCAGGTAGAGGCTAGGCATTCCCTAGTCAGAGACTCTTGGGGAGACAATCTTTAAAAGCTTCTTAGAGACTGGCTTTTACCTTGAGTTGACAATAATGACAGATATACGCCCCTACAGCCGATTTATTTGTTACCAAGATTTTTGGAAATTGTATTGAGGGTATTCAGAATTTATTTTAATTTAAGCTCATGCTACGCAAAATCTCTTTGGGAACACTCGGTTTAACTATCGGCGGTATATTAACCATCATTGGCTTTGTCGCCTATGCTGGTAATAATGCCACGCTCAATCTTGTCGGATTTTTTTACGGGATTCCTCTATTGTTGGGAGGGCTGGCACTGAAAGCTAATGAACTCAAGCCAGTTCCCTTTACCCAAACTACATCACCGTCAGCATTAATGTTGCGCGAACAGCAAGCAACTGATACTCAAAATAAAATTCGCAAAGATATCACCCGATATTGTTACGGTCAAGATGCTCATTTAGATACAACACTTTCTTTTCTAGGTTTGAGTCCCACAGACCAGGAACGACCAACAGTCATAGGGTTACAAGAAAAAGAAATCAATGGTAACTATGCCCTAATTTTAGAATTTGATTCACCACTAATACCAATTGATGAGTGGCAAAAAAAGCAGGAAAAAATGACCAAATATTTTGGCCCTGGATTGGAAATTCAAATAACGCAGCCATCAGAAAATACTATTGAGCTAGCGCTGATTAATACTCCAAAAGAGTCGCTAGTAAGTAGTCAATAGTCAAAGACAAACCGCGATCGCTTTGGTAGCAGCAATACCGCCTTTGTTCTTGGTATGATGCAGCAATAACAAACCCTCAAACGTGGAAATTATCATATCACTTCACGGTGCTTGAGGGTTCATATTGAGTTAAAACGAGCGCGGCAGGGTTCGAACCTGCGACCAACGGATTAGAAATCCGTGGCTCTATCCACTGAGCTACGCGCCCAACATAAAATGATGGCTCCCAAAAGAGTCATCCAAAATATTATATCCTCTTCACCTACCAAGAAGCAATCGAAAATTGCAGATTTCCTGCTAGCAAGGCTAAGATGCTAGTCGCTAGCTAGCTAATTTACACTAAAAACGAAACAGATGGAGTATTGGTTTAGATATATTGAGTTGTCAAGGGGTTATTTGCCTGTTAACGCTAACCTCCTCTGGGCGACTACCTTCGGGAAGGATCTAGCGATCGCTAGGTCCATTCCTTCAGTATGCTAGGTAATTTCAGCCTTGGCGATACTGCCAAATGCCATTATATATTCCATATTAAGAGTGCCCCTGTGAGGAGTTATTTGCTAGTGCCATGTTTATTCTCAAACGGCAGGATGTTGAAATATCAAGCATTCAGCACCCAAAAAAGGATCAGCAGGTGCCGATCCTTAATTATCAAGGGCAAACTTTTCGCTTGATTAGTGTTTTCAAAGCTAGTCAAGAAGAAGAAGCTAGAGCCTTATGGAGAGAATTAACGGATAACCGGGGTAAAGCCTGTGTTTTGCTGGAGGAACCGGAACGTTTTAGCGTCTGGGGTAAAATCCGTTTAGAGCAGCTGGATGGTGATACAGGTGGTCATGGCAAAACGGTGATTTTAATCCAAGCCAGTATTTTGCTGTTACAGGGTGTTTCTATCGACATTGAAGAGTTTTTAGGTGCTAGGCAAGCTGCATTATTTGAAAAAGATATTGCGGAGGTCTTAAAGCAGAAGCAATTTCCTCAAGTATCTTCTCTAGAAGCAGTTAAATATTTGGTATCTACTAATCCTTTGCCGACAGCCAAAATACCTGATTGGCAAGAAAATCATGTAGTTATCTTGTTACAAGAACTGCATCGATTAGGAAAGGCGTATTTTGGCAATGCTAATTTTACCAAACAAGTGATTTATAAGCTAGAAGATATGTCAGAAGCCGAGCGATCGCTGTTTATCACTTGGCTAAATCAATCGCCACTGGGTAAACTGTGGCAGTAGTATGGAAATTTTTTAACAAAATTCCGGCTACTAGCACTTGCTTTTGGTGTCCGATTGTGTGTTACCTGGCAGATACACTGCTAGATATACAGTCCTTTAAATCAAAATACTGCTAGAGTGCATCTACACAAGTCTTGTCCTATGAATAACTCTTACGAGAATTCTTCCCTTTCTAAATCAATTTTCAATACTCAGAACATTGTTTTAGCTAATATTGGCTGGGCCGTACTGGCACTGCTATACTTTTTGTTGTTTAGTGCCAAAGTTCCTGGAGCTGATGGCATAGAAACCCGGGCCGAATGGTATGTGATTGGCACAAATATTTTTGAAGCTTTAGCTTATTTGGGTGCCAGTATCTTATGCTTGAGGAACTGGCTGAGTCCACAAATCGTCAGTGGGCGAAATGTTTGGCTCTTGATTGGCTTAGGTATGCTTTCCTATTTCGTTGGGGGGATAATTTTCGGATATACCGAAATAATTTTAAAAGATGAACCGGACGTGTCTGTAGGCGATATATTTTTTGTACTGAATTATCTATTTCTTGGCGCAGGCATGATTTTAGCTGTGGCTTCCAGGCGAATCAATCTGGAAAAATGGCAGTGGCTAATTGTGTTAGCAATTGCAGTATTCGGTAGTTTGTTGGCATGGTGGATTTCTATGCAGCAAGAAAGACCCTCAGAACTGCTAGTCGCTATTTTGAATTGGTTTTACATAGTTAGCGATGTCTTTCTGTTAATTATTGCTACCACTCTGCTGTTAGCCTTTTGGGGGGGAAGAGTTTCCCAGTCTTGGCGAATGATTGCAGCCGCGGCCTTTTCGCTTTACATTGCAGATATGTGGTTTAAATACGCCCAAGGCCCCAACTATCAAAGTGGGGAAATATTAGAAGTGTTTTGGGTATTTAGTGGAGTGTTATTTGGTATGGGCGCTGTCTTAGAATATGACGCATCACTAAGACGAACGCGCCGTACCAGTGGACGTAAACGAGCTTAGTAAAGATTTTTGGTATCTACCGTGAGAAAACTAACAGACTCTGACAAGCAAGAAATTCTTAAGTTATATCGAGAGACTGCCGAAACAACCTCAACTTTGGCAGAACGTTATGGTGTGAGTAATTCGACAATTAGTCGCCTGCTCAAAAGCACTTTGCCAGAAGATGAGTATGAATACTTAGTCTCCTTAAAGCGGGCTGCGAGAACTCCTGAAGGCAGGGCGCAGGTAAGCTACGAGCAGTTACCTCTACTGACTCAACCGGAACCGGAGATAGAAGTTCCACCCATCGAAAGCCCACCCTTGGAAGTGCCAAAAGTTGAGCCATTACCACGTCGCATAATTCATGTAGAGCAAGAACTTTTCTCAGAGGAAACGGCAGAGTCTCTCGCTGCGAGTCGCCGGGTGCGCCGTCGCCCCTCGGCGGCGGAAAAACCGAAGCTCAGAGTCACAGAGAAATTAGAAACTCCAGAGCAAAAGCCGCCAGAAATAGTCAGCATCTCTATCGCACCGCTAAAGAATGAACATCCAGCAGCGGCCATCATCGCGCACATGCTGGGCGATGATTTGCTAGACGAATCAGAAGATTTGGACGATTTAGAAGATGATGATTTAGAAGATGACGACTTTGAGGAAGAAGACTTCGATGATGATGACCTGGATGATGAAAGACCGTTAGTCACAAAAAGAAGACCAGGTGAAGCATCGGTTCAAGTTTTACCTCTGTCGATAGCCAATTTGCCGAAAACGTGCTATTTGGTAATTGACCGTTCTTCGGAATTAATTACCCGACCCCTCAAGGACTTTGGTGATTTAGGGCAAATTCCCAGTCTGGAAACCCAGCAGAGAACTCTGCCGGTGTTTGATAATCATCGCGTTGCAAAGCGCTTTTCTACCAAGCGCGATCGCGTGATAAAAGTTCCTGATAGTAAAATGCTTCATAAGGCTCGGACTCATCTCCAAGCTAAGGGCATTACGCGACTGTTAATTGATGGTCAGGTCTATTCCTTGTCTACGGTTTAAGATTGGGTATGGGGCATTGGGCATTGGTTATTCCCCTTGTGTTCCCAGTCCCCAGTCTCTAGTCCCTTCAACTATAGACAGCCCTTGAAAAACGCTCTGCCAAGTAGATAATGTCTTGTCTACGAGCAATTTGGTTCATCCATTTTTGAGGAATATTTTCCACCCCATAATAAATTCCTGCTAACCCACCGGTGACGGCGGCGGTTGTATCGGCATCTCCACCTAAGTTGACAGCTTTCAGCACTGCTTCCGAATAAGACGAGCTATTTAATAAACACCACAGGGACGATTCCAAGGTGTCAATCACATAGCCACCAGAATTAATCTCTTCAACTGGTAACTTGGCAATTTCACCACTAAAAATTCTGCCAAAATGCGGCTTCTCTAACAAAAATTCCCGCACAGAATATATTGTTTGGATATCTTGCAATGCTTGTAAATAAGCTGTTTGCGGGTCTGCCCCTTCTAAGAGCGCCACTGCAATACTAATATAAATGCCACAGGCCATTTGCGATCGCGCATGAGCATGGGTAATCGCTGAAACATCATGCACCCGCGCCAGCAATTCTCCTAAAGTTAAGTTTCTATGACAATAAGCCATTGGCAAGATTCTCATCAGCGAACCATTGCCATTACTATTTTCAACCTTACCTCCCGCCTGATGGGGAACAACTCCCTGTTTCAGGCGCATAATTGCTGTGTGGGTAGTTTGACCAATATCAAAGACATCGCCGCGAGGAGTCCAGTAAGCCTCCTTGTACCAGCGCCAGAAGGAATTGGCTATGGCATCCAACGAATACCCCCGACAAAGGCATTCTGCCAAGCAAAAGCTTAACGAACTATCATCTGACCAAGTTCCTGGTGGTTGATTCCATGTGCCATAACCCTGCATCGTTGTCACTGGAGATTTTACTCGTTCAGCACGGCTAGTAAACTCCACTGGCACACCCAACGCATCACCGACACATAAACCCATCAAACCAGACAACGTTTTTGCACCGGTTAGCATTATTCAATCTCCACAATAACTGCTCAAAATTAACTTTATAGATTCCCTCTATGGCTTGTTGCAACAGATGCTACAGCCGAGTTTTTCACAGAGGATGAAAAACTCGGCAACAAATTGTTAGCTGGGTATTTTATTTCCACTATTCTGATATAGTTTTAGTTCCAAATATTGTGCCAGTTTTCAAAGCGTCTATTTTTGGAACAAAGAATTCAGATAAAAAGACATTGAGTGTAATTATAACAGCTTATTTATTATTCTCAGAGATAGTTAAGATGTAAGTTTTATACATCAATAGCAATATTCATTTAATAAAATATGGGAAACATTTGGAACATTCTCACCCGATTATCGACTGGGAATATACAAGTAAAAAATACGAATTTTGGTAAAAACTATGAAACGCTTACTCAAGTCTTTCATCACAATTTCTGCATTGTCTTCCTTAATAGTTGCTCCTTTTGTTCTATCAGCTGGTCAAGCTTCTGCTGAAACCAAAAAGGGTACTGACGCTAGTTATATTGGTGCCGGTGTTGCAGCTGGGGTTACGAGCGGCGGGCAAGGTATCAACAATGCTGCTACATTTGGTGGCAATGTCACAGGCCGCGCAAAATTAGGAAATACGCCATTTTCTGCACGCGGGAATGTTCTTTGGAGTGATAAGACAAGTGCTATCATCCCAGAACTTTCTGTGGATGTACCTATTGCTAATAGAACTAATGCCTATTTAACTGGTGGTTATTCTTTTGTAGAAAAAGATGGCTCACCAACCCCTATAGGTAACAGAGATTCAGTAGTAGTAGGTGCTGGTGTTGAATCAGAAGTTGCTAACAATTTCCTCGTCTACACTAACGCTAAAGTCGGACTTGGTGCTTACCAAAATAGCGATGCTTCTGCTGTCACCATAAATGGTGGTCTTGGCTATCGCTTTAAATAAAAGATTATTGAGTCCTCAGTTACTCTATACTTTACTTAAGTACGCAGGACTTAGCACTAAAAACTCACTACTCCCAAAAGCTGGTTTTGTTAAGTGTTACATCACTCACAAAGCCAGCTTTTGCCGTGGTAAAATTAAATTATTCCTCATTATTCCGGCCGGATTACCGGGGATCAAGTAGCCGAAAGGTGCTGATTCGGTGTCTACGTAATGCTTTATTGAGAATACTATACAAGTCTAATGGTTAAATCTGCTCCTTCCCCAATCGCTAGCCGTAAGCCTTCCAAAGTAGAAGGAATCAAGGAAAATAGTAATTTTTTGCGTGAACCTGTAGCAACTGAAATTCTTCAAGACACTAGCCATTTTACCGAAAATGCGGTGCAGCTTTTGAAGTATCACGGTTCTTACCAGCAGGATAACCGCGACAACCGCACCAAGGGACAGGAAAAAGATTACCAGTTTATGCTGCGGACAAAAAATCCAGGTGGTTTAGTACCGCCGCAGCTATATCTGGCTTTAGATAAAATCGCTGATGAGTATGGCAACCACACGTTACGCGCAACTACCCGTCAAGGTTTCCAACTGCACGGTATTTTAAAGAAGAATCTGAAGGCATCAATCGCCACAATTGTCAAGAATCTGGGTTCGACTTTGGGGGCTTGCGGCGACATCAACCGCAACGTGATGGCTCCACCAGTCCCCTTTAAAAATCGCCCAGAGTATCAGTATGCTTGGGAATATGCTCAGAATATTGCTGATTTGCTGTCAGCGCAGACAGGCGCTTATTACGAAATTTGGCTAGATGGGGAAAAGGCAATTAGTGCTGAAGAAGACCCAGAGGTTAAGGCAGCCCGACAACGTAATGGGAATGGCACAATTATTCATGACAACGAAGAACCAATTTATGGCACGTATTATATGCCTCGCAAGTTCAAAATTTGCGTGACTGTGCCAGGGGATAATTCGGTGGATTTGTATTCTCAAGACCTGACTTTGGTCGTAATGACCAATAAAAAGAAACAATTAGAAGGATTTAATATTTTTGCTGGTGGTGGCTTAGGGCGGACACACGGTAAAGAAGAAACTTTTGCTAGGTTAGCAGACCCCATCGGTTATGTTACGAAAGATGACGTTTACGACATTGTGAAAGCGATTGTTGCTACCCAGAGAGATTATGGCGATCGCACCGATCGTCGTCACGCCAGATTAAAATATCTAATCAACGATTGGGGTGTAGATAAATTCCGTACCCAAGTTGAAGAATATTTCGGTAAACCAGTCGAAGCCTTCAAACCACTGCCAGAGTTTAAATATTACGACTTCCTCGGCTGGAATGAACAAGGTGATGGCAAGCTATTTTTAGGAATTTCCATTGAAAATGGTCGAGTCAAAGATGAAGGTTCGTTTCAACTGAAAACCGCTTTGCGGGAAATTGTCGAGCAGTTCAACTTACACATCCGTCTGAGTGCCAACCACAACCTGATTTTTTACGATATTGAACCAGGTAGCAAGGAAGCTATTCAAGACATTCTTAGCCGTTACGGTGTCGGGGACGACCCCAGCAAAATAGAACCTTTAGTGCGGTATGCAATGGCTTGTCCGGCTTTGCCTACGTGTGGGTTGGCGATTACAGAATCAGAACGGGCAATACCGGGGATTTTGGAACGGGTTCGCGCTCTTTTAGATAAAGTTGGTTTACAAAATGAACATTTTGTGGTAAGGATGACCGGATGCCCTAACGGTTGCGCTCGTCCCTACTTAGCAGAATTGGGCTTTGTGGGTAGCGCTCCAGAATCTTACCAATTATGGTTAGGGGGTTCGCCAAATCAGACTCGACTGGCGCAACCTTACACAGAAAAGCTGCACCATAATGATTTAGACACCTTCCTAGAGCCGATTTTTGTTTACTTTAAGAAATCTCGGAAATCTAAGGAAAGCTTTGGTGATTTTTGCGATCGCGTTGGTTTTGATGCCATCCGTGAATTTAGCGCCACCTACGAACCCCAAGCAACCAATGGTGCAAACAAATCGCGCCATCGGGTAAACTTGAAAGAAGAGGTTTATAGCAAGTTGAAGGAAGTCGCCCTAAGCGAAGGTAAGCCGATGACTCAGTTGGTGACTGAAGCGTTAGAAACTTACTTCCAGAATCTTTCGTAAGGTGAATAAATAACCAAACCATAAATGGACACAGATGGATTTATTTGTGTCCATCTTTGATTTGATATTCTTGAAATTCCCAAATTCCATGTCTCAACTGCAAAGAATTGCGATCGCACCCTCCCAATTTCAACAAGGGCAAATTTTGCTCACCAAAGAACAGCAACATTACTTGGGGCGGGTGTTGCGCTTGCATGAAGGCGATCGCTTTATTGCAATGGATGGTAAAGGAAAATGGTGGTTAGCGCAGCTAGCAGGGGAACAAGCAGAGGTTTTAGAATCGCTTTTGGTGGAAACTGAATTATCTGTATCAATTACGTTGATGGTGGCGTTACCTAAAGGTAATGGATTTGATGAAGTTGTGCGGTGTTGTACAGAGTTGGGAGTAACTTGTATTGCACCAGTATTGAGCGATCGCACCTTACTTCATCCTAGTCCTCAAAAGCTCGAACGTTGGCGGCGCATCGCTGCGGAAGCCGCCGAACAATCAGAACGCTCTTTTGTACCAACAATTTTAGAGCCTGTTGCTTTTAATACGGGTCTGTCATTAGTCATTGGTCATCTGTCATTTGCAAACAGCCAGCAATATATCTGTGAAGCGCGTGGTGAGTTTCCCCATTTAAAAGATTGCTTACAGCCCGAAGGACAAATGACAAATGACAAAGGACAAATGACAATTATCATTGCTACCGGGCCAGAAGGGGGATGGACAACACAAGAAATTGAGAATGCGAAGTCAGCTGGATTTCAACCTGTTTCCCTTGGTCGCCGCATCCTAAGAGCAGTTACAGCCCCAGTAGTAGCATTATCGTTGATTACCGCAAGTTGTGAAGTATAAATGATTTATAGCTCACGCAAAAAATATTTTGCATGAGACATCACTCTAGCGCGTATTTATAAGTGATGATTGAGCAAGTTGCGATCGCCTTTGACCATAAAGATTATCAAACAGCTGCTAAATTACTCAAACAGCTGCTAAAAGAATCACCAGACAATCCTTGGGTGCGATTTTATCTTGGGCGGTTGCATGAAGTATCCAAAAAGTACCCGGATGCGGAAAAAGTTTACCGACAACTGCTGCGAGATACGACAAATATCAAAATAATAGACCTAGCACGTCAAGGCTTGCAACGACTACAAGAAATTGAGCTTGAAGAAAAACAAAGAGCCATTTCTCAGGCAAAATCTGAACCTAATAACACCGAACTTGGCGTATTAGTTTTAGAACCACTCAGTAACGAACTAAAAACAGAAGCATCTCGAAAATTCGCCCAGATTATGCAGCTAGACCCTTACACTGCAAGGCTATTACTGCCAAGTCGTGGCTGGAGGTTGTACCGCACTGGACAAGTGGGAGAACTAAAATTTTATGGCAAACAATTACAGCAGGCTGGCATTCCTTGCTTTTGGTCAACAATAGCTCAAATTCAGCAAATCCAAGTTTATCAAGTTAAGCATTTTCAAGAATCTACTCCACAAGCTACTGTTGTTTGCCGTAATGACACAAATCAACTCGGTTCTCTCACCTTTGACTGGTCAGAAGTCACAGCAAAAGTAGTGGGATTATTACCCATTTTTGAACAAGTTGTAGATATTGATTCCCGCCGGAAATTAGAATGGAAAACTCAAACACAAGACTATGCTCAGTTTTGCGATTTACATATACCAGGTAGGCGTTGTATTCTTCGATTTGATGATAATGGCTATGAATTCCAGCAAGGTTTAGAAACTATTCCCCAAGCTAACCAAAATACAATCAGAATTAATTGGAATAATTTATCAAGTTGGATTGAACAGCAAATACCTCAAGTTAAAACTTGGTCAGATTTCACGTCATTTGCAGATACAACATTAGATCAAACAGAAATGCTGAGTAATATCAAGTCTCATGTTCATTTATTTCGCAGGGAACAGAGTAATTGGGACTCAGCTTTTCATTTATATAGTGGGCTGGTGTTTGTTAAATAATTGGGAATTGGGAATTGGGAATTGGAAATTGGGAATTATGTTACCTATTACCTACCTTCAGAAGTAAGCTCAATAAATCAAATAAGAGTGCATCAAATCTATGAATATAGTAAGTGATAAAAATCAGCAAGTAGGGGGTTTATATGTTGAATCCCCTGAAGGAGAACAGCTAGTTTTTCCGCTCAAGCATGTATTTGGCAGTCCTCCGCCTGATGGTTCTCAATTACTAAGCTGTCGCGTCTACAAGTTGCCTCATAATCTTTTAGGTAAAACCTGTAAACCCTCTCCTCTGCCCCTCTGCTCCTCTGCTCCCCTGCTGTCTCAATGTGCAAATTAAAAACCACAACAGCTTATCACTCTCAATGCCATCAGCGCCAGCCTCAGCAGAAGCTCCAGATTTTCTGCGAAAAAGGCGATCGCCACCATCTCTAGTAGCAAAAGAAGTAGAACTCTCTTTGAGCTTTGATTCCGAGGAAATGGAACAAGATGAAATATCAGACGCAGCCATCAACCATCAGTTAGAGGTTATCAGCGTCACAGGCTTGGATCATATAGGAACTGCTAACCTAACCCAACATCTGTAACAACTAAAACTTGCCTTCCGGCTTCAATGGTGAAATCGTCTTTGAATTCACCGTCAGCAAAGGTCGGGTAGGACAAGTACTTTTGGATGAAAAAGCCTCAACCGTAAAAGATGCAGTTGTAGTGGAGAAAATTAAGCGATCGCTCCTACTTTGGAGAGTTCCTTCATCTACAACAGGCAAAGTTATCTTAACCTTGCACGTTCAATTTTAATCTATAGAGACCGTAAATCTACGGCCTCTATGAATTATTTAGACGGTTTAATCTGACGTGCCATGTCTAAGTAAGCACTCATATTTGCCCCTGGACGGCGACGACCATTAGAGCTAGTAACCGAAGGAGCAAGATATTTTGGCGCAAAGGTAGTTTCTTTTGGCTCCTCTTTCAGGACTTTGGCTGCTGCGGCTTTTGCATTTTTGCCGGGTTCAACTTTAAGACCCTCAGCAGTTTGAACTAGCGTAACATCAGCTGGTTTGGCATTTTTAGCTGATTTTGCTTTACCCTTCTGTGCGGCGGTTTTTGTTCCGTTCAACGAATCTGGCTTGGATTGAGTTGGTGCTTCTGATGTAATTGCTGCCGTTACTTTCTTCGCATTCGATGTAACTGTCTCTGCTACTTTCTTCGCGTTCGATGCTACTTCTTTAGCAGCATCTTTGGCAGCATCTTTAGCTTCATCCAATTCTAAGAAGTAGCCGTTGCTTTTCTTCTTTCCTGGTAACAGCCCAGTTATGAAACCGAGAATACCTGAAATTAACTTTTTGATAAAATCCATTACAATTACTCCTGCCTGTTATATTTTGGAACTCGACCGTAATTGTTAAAAATTACGAAAAAATGTAACATTTTCTGCTTTGCGTCACCTCATTCTGGTGACAACCCTTATAGGTTTATGCTTAATCAACATTGTAGTAAAACTATAGAGCAAATGTTGTTTATGCAAGCACTTGCGACCTATATACACGGAGAACTAATTATTAAATTTTACTGTAACTAAGAGCAAGATTCTGAAAGCAAGCTTTATAAAAATTAACACTCCTTCATTTGAAAATTATTGATTGGAGAAAAGTAAGCAGTTCACTTTTAACCAGTGGGAGGAGTGTCATAGACTGTTGGCACAGAGCAACGTTACTCAGTTACATTTTTTACAAACTTAATTCAGCCAGATTTTAGAGATGAATACTGAAAATCAGCAGCGCAATCCCGTGTTATTAGTACACGGCATTGATGATACGGGGGCAGTTTTCCATAAAATGGCGGGTTACTTAGGATTACAGGGTTGGTCTGTATATTCCCTGGATCTGGTTCCTAATAATGGTGATGTGGGTCTGGATAAGTTGGCAAAGCAGGTAGCCGATTATGTTACAGCCACCTTTGCACCAGAACAAAGCTTAGATTTAGTAGGCTTCAGTATGGGAGGAATTGTCAGCCGTTATTATATCCAGCGACTGGGAGGAATTAACCGCGTCCAGAGCTTTATCACCATCTCTTCACCCCATCATGGAACTGTGGTTGCTTATGGTTCTCAGCGTCCTGGTTGTGTACAAATGCGCCCCGACAGCATTTTTCTCAAGGATTTAAATTCTGATGCTGTAATCTTGGAGCAACTAGATTTTACATCTATCTGGACACCTTATGATTTGATGATTGTGCCAGCCAATAGTTCACAAATGCCCGTAGGAAGCGAAGTAATAGTACCCGTTATCCTACACCCTTGGATGCTAACGGACTCCAGGAGTTTAACAGCAGTAAAAGCAGCTTTAACAAACATTATTAAGCTACCCTTCCTTAAAAAAGCATCAAGTTAGTTGCTAAGATGCTTGCCACGCTGAATCTACTCATCTTTAAATTACGAATTACGTAAAGCCTGCGCTATAGCTTTATCTACGAGAAGGTGTTCGAGAACGCTTAGAGCGTAGCGGGGGTAGCCTATTACGAATTACTTAAATCCTATCCCCAATTTGCGTATGTTCGTAACTTCCAAAAATCGCTTCTGGATGACGATAATACTTGAACTCCATAAGGTTATAAAAGGGATCTTCTAAAAAGAAAGTGCGATGCTCAAGAGGAGAACCGACAAAGCGATTTTTGGTTTCTTCATGAAAAAGTAGCTGTTGTTGTTGTGCCCTTTCTAGTAAGTCTTGCCAGTCACGTTCTTGGGTAAAAATTAGCCCAAAGTGTCTGGGATAGATACTCTTTTGCGCTATCAAGGGTTCTTTTGTGACGTGAGCCACTAGTTGATGACCATAGAGATTGAGAATTAGGGCATGATGGTTTTCACGACCAGGAATGCAGCCCAAGCCATCCACGTAATATGCTTTTGTTTGGGAAATATCAGTCACAGGGAAAGCAAGATGGAATAAAGTTTGGCTCATAGATTGTGGGAAAAATATTCAGTAGTTGATACTATCTACAATTGATTCTGTTAAATTTTGATTGTGGTCAAGTTGAACACAGTTTTAATTGACAATAACTTATATTCTTTATCTTTATAACTAAACAAGGAACTGGGTACAACTTCAGTCACTGCACCTTGTGGCTAAGGACTTCGCCTTACATTTACATAATTTATACCTAATTATTTTGGGGTGACTCCTTTCTCTTGTGTAGGTATACTAATTTATGTTTGCATAGGCACACACTCAGGAACGTAGATTTAATAGTTTACAACTTTATTATGGATGGTGTGTTGGTAACTTAACGCACCATCCATAATAAAGTGCTTTGGCTCTGTTACTAGAAGAGTCCACCCAACTAAACAAAAGTTTTGCATTTTGTTTAATCCTCGTTCTTTAGTCAATGTTTGTAATTTTACACTCAGCTTTCAAGATGATGCTCATACAATTTAGTTAGTAATACAAACATATTACTTTAGCTGAAGAGATTTCAGAAATTAAGCACTAAGCATGACAAATTCGTTATTCTGTTGATGTTCAGACAAAATTACTCATGATTTGCTGATGTCATCCTTAATTGATTCTGTTAATCCCTGGTTAGTGGCAGTAGTATTAAACACAACTCTATTGGGTTTAGCTTGGATTGCTCCGAAAAAGCTGCTTACCCCTGCTGGATCGTTTCATGCCTGGTTTCTGGCCATCTTAATTTGGGTAACTCTAGGCTGGCAAGGATATACAGTAGTAATGTTCTATTTTCTGGTTGGTTCTGGCGTTACTCGCATTGGAATGGCACAGAAAGAGGCTGAAGGAATTGCCGAAAAGCGTTCTGGGGCAAGGGGGCCAGAGAATGTCTGGGGTTCTGCTTTGATTGGGGCGCTGTGTGCTTTGGGAGTAGGGATAATAAATTCGGGATTTCTTGTACCTAGTTCCCAATCCCTAGTCCCTAATCCCCAGTCCCTATTATTGCTAGGCTATGTAGCGAGTTTCAGTACCAAATTGGCTGATACTACTGCAAGTGAAGTTGGGAAAGCGTATGGTAAAAGCACCTATTTGATTACCACACTCAAACCAGTGCCTCGCGGTACAGAAGGAGCGGTAAGCTTAGAGGGGACTTTAGCTGGGATTGTGGCTTCTGTTGCGATCGCATTTGTTGGTTGGGGAGTTGGTTTAATCGATCTATTAGGTGTCGCTTGGTGTGTACTGGCAGCATTTATTGCCACCAACTTAGAAAGTGTGATTGGAGCAACACTGCAATCTAAATATACTTGGCTAACCAATGAAGTAGTAAATATTTTTAATACATTAATCGGTGCGATCGCGGCTGTGCTAGTTGCCTGGACATGGGTAAATATCATTAACTAGATCGGTGATGCTGAAGAATAACTCAGAAGTCGGAATGCTACGCCGCAGGTTTTACCCTGCGCTATCCTGACTCCTGAATTTCCTCTACTGCACTACCTCTAATATTTTCAATCCTGTTTTGTCCCCGCTAGACTGTAAACATAATCATGGGAAATTATTGTATTTTCTAACTATATAATTTTTTGACCATTTTCATACAATTAGTTTATGGAATCTTTATCATATTTATTCATCAACAACCAGATGATTTTTATATGATTTAATTTAAAAGTCCTATAAGTGTTTAAGCATTTTCACATAATTAATTCATGGAATCTTTATCGTTTTTGACAATTAATGACAAAATAATTTCTATTGAGGAAGCTGTAAAGTACCTCCAAGCCTCGGGAAAATTGGGGCAGTTCATTGGGGATATTCTCCGTCAGTACGTAATTGAGGAAGAAATCCGAACACGAAACGATATAGAGATTGGCACCGCAATAACTGAACAGGCAATTATTGATTTTAGACTGAAAAATCAACTCACTGATCCCCAAAATTTTCAAGAATGGTTAAAGACTAATAACACAGATTACGCTACCTTTCACACATCGGTTACTTTTGGTTACAAGTTAGAGAAGCTGAAAGCTGTAGTGACGGAGACAAAACTCCAAGAATATTTTATTGAGCGTAAAATTTTTTTGGATCGGGTGGTACTTTCCCGGATTGTTGTTAATAATCGAGAATTGGCAGACGAACTCCACACCCAAATTGAAGAAGGAGGTAGTTTTGAGCAACTAGCTAAAGAGTATTCACTTTCAGATGACCGAATAGTAAACGGCATGATGGGAATCGTCAGCCGAGGAAGTATGCCGGATATATTACGGTCAGCTATTGACGTGGCCAGTCCTGGACAATTGGTAGGACCTATAGAAATCGTTGGCAAAGACTCTCCTCAAGGAGAAGGACCTTATGGTTTGTTTCGAGTAGAACAATTTCTGCCAGCATCTTTAGAAGATACTCAATTAAATCTTGCATTACAAAATGAGTTATTTGAAAAATGGCTAGCAGAGAAAATTCAAAAACTGACAGTCAAGTTACAAGTGAGTTAAATATTCTGGATAATGAATCTTTACGATTAAAAGTGCTAGCTTCTTTGCCTTGGAGTCAGCCACCACTATGCTGGCTAACTCCCGAACAAAAATCTCAATTGGAAAATGAGTGCCAAACTCGTCAATATCGTTTGGGAGAAAAAATTTGGTCAAATGATGTTAGGCGTTACCAATTCTTAATTGTGGCTGGAAAAGTTCGCTTACGCGAAGAGGGCATTGGTAAACCAATAGCCGCCCTAGATGTGGGGGATTGGTTTGGTGATTTACAAAAGCTGTCTGCGGATTTTAAAGCTGTAGCTGCTAGCAAAGAAGTAATAGTAGTATGTTGGGATTCAGCCCTGTGGACAGAATTTTCTAACCCACAAATTCAAGAATTTTGGCAAGTGTTACCAGTGAATATGGAGGGAGAAAGAGATACATTTTCCTTCTCTTCCACTCCTTCACTAGCGCCAGCCTCTGAGGGGACTTCCAGCCCTCACAGCCTCCAACCTCAAAGAGGACTCCCAGCCGCCAATTTAATCGTCTCAAATTATCCGTTTGTTGCCAGTTGGAATACAGCTGCTGCCTGTTTAACAATGGTGGCACAACAGTTAGAAAATTCTGTGCAACTGGAATGGGTGCAGCGTCAACTCAGAGGACAACGCCCAAAACAGGTTGTGGAAGCAGGAGAAAAGCTAGGGTTATCGTTGCGGCGGTTACAAGTGAGTTGGGGTGAGCTGCGACAGCTATCATTTCCAGCTTTACTGTTGTGGAATTCTGACTCTCCCCAGAGTCCATCTTGGGTGGTAGCTTATGGAGTTAAAGGCGATCGCTTAATTATTGCTAACCCTCTAAATCCCGATCGCATTTGTGAAAGCTTACCGCAGTCGATAGTTGAGGCATCGTGGGATGGGCGATTGTGGCAAGTAGAACTCATATCCCAGCAAGAAAAGTTTAACCTTAGTTGGTTCACTCCAGCAGTTTGGAAATATAAGGGATTGCTAACAGAAGTGTTGTTAGCATCTTTTACCTTGCAGCTTTTGGGGTTAACAACACCGCTAATTACCCAAGTCGTCATTGATAAAGTAATGGTGCAGGGGAGTTTGCCGACTCTTGATGTTATGGCGATCGCACTTCTTTGCGTAGCCATCTTTGAGTCTGTACTTGGAATCTTGCGCCTATTCATCTTTACCCATACAGCCCGTCGTCTAGATTTAAGTTTATCAGCACAGCTATTTCGCCATCTGATGCGGCTGCCTTTGGCTTATTTTGAGTCGAGGCGCGTTGGAGACACAGTAGCACGAGTCCAGGAACTCGAACAAATTCGTCAGTTTCTCACAGGTACAGCATTAACTGTGATTCTAGATAGCATCTTTGCTGTGGTCTATCTAGCATTGATGTTTTACTATAATATCCCGCTTACCTTTGTGGCTTTAGCAGTACTGCCACTGTTTGCGACTTTGACCATAGTTGCAACACCAATTCTGCGTAACTGGCTGAACGAAACCTTTAACCGGAGTGCTGATAGTCAATCGTTTCTAGTAGAGACAATCACCGGGATTCATTCAGTTAAAGCCCATGCAGCAGAACCAGTCGCCCGCGATCGCTGGGAAGGCTTATTTGCTCGCTTCATTCGCACAGGTTTTAAAGCCTCTACTACCTCCAATATCAGCAGCAATATCGGTGACTTTCTCACCAATTTTTCCACCATGCTGATTCTCTGGTTTGGAGCTAAATTAGTCATCGAACAAAAGCTGACAATTGGACAACTAGTTGCTTTTCAAATGCTATCTGGCAGAGTAACAGGCCCGCTTTTGCGCTTAGTACAGTTATGGCAAACCCTCCAACAAGTGCTACTTTCTGTAGATCGCATTGGTGATATTCTCAACGTCTCCCCAGAAGCTGAACTAGGAACCGGTCTAGTTTTACCACCCTTGAAAGGACAAGTCACTTTCGAGCAAGTATTTTTCCGCTACCGGCCGAACTTTGAAGCAATTCTGCGGGGAATCTCTTTCAATGCCGAACCAGGGCAATTTGTTGGCATTGTCGGACGTAGCGGTTCTGGGAAAAGTACCCTGTCTAAACTCTTGCAACGCCTCTATCAAATTGAATCAGGACGCATCTTGATTGATGGTTTTGATATTAAAAGTGCCGATTTAGCCTCATTGCGGCAACAAGTTAGTGTCGTTCTCCAAGAAGACTTTTTATTCAACGGTTCCATTTTGGAAAATATCACTCTCGGTACTCCCGATATTACCGCAGAGCAAGTGGTAGAGGCGGCAAGACTAGCAGTAGCACACGACTTTATCAGTCAATTACCTTATGGTTACGAAACCAATGTGGGTGAACGCGGTACAGCTTTATCTGGCGGACAAAGACAACGTATTGCCCTCGCAAGGTTATTTCTTTCCCAAGCGCCGATTTTAGTTTTGGATGAAGCTACCAGCGCTTTGGATAGTGAAACTGAACAACAAGTACTACAAAACTTGCAAAAAGTTTCCACTAACCGTACTGTGTTCTTGATTGCTCACCGCTTTGCTCCCCTCAAACGCGCCGATTTGATTTTGGTATTAGAGCAAGGCGTAATTGCTGAACGTGGTACTCACTCAGAGTTGTTGCAGCAAAAGGGTTTGTATTGGTCACTATATCAACGGCAGCAAGCAAATATCTAGTAGCTTTAACAAGCTAACTTGTGCTTACTTTATACCCCGAAAATCAGCTTAAAGATAGTCTTTGGCGAAGGGAGCAATGCTCTAACAGTGAGATGGGTAAGCAGGGGAGGCAGGGGAAGAGAAAGAAATAAGTGTAGAAGCAGTCTGTTTCGGTAGTAAAAAATACTAAAAATGCCTCTTTACTCCCCCTGCTTCCCCTGCTCCCCCTGCGTCCCCTGCCTATTTCACGAGGATCTCACTTTTTCGCGTTGCTCCCTTGGCGAATGGAGTTCTGCTCTATTCGCCTTTTGAATTTCTTAAGTATGCAGAAAACTGTTAGGAATCGGTATCTATTCGACACTTCCGGGTAATAAATATGGTTTTGAAGACGGAACATCTATGGCGGCTCCTCACATCGCTGGGGTAATAGCTTTGATGCTCAGTGCTAATAAAGGTCTAACTAATGCCCAAGTGCGTCAGATTGTCACAACGACAGCAGCAAATAGCTTGGTATAGAATAATGCCTTAAGTGTGGTTGAGCAAAAGTAAAATAAAATTATTATAAGCGGCAGAATGAGCAGCAAACGCCACTCATTCTGCCGCTTATTTCATAATTAAGCATATTTTAAATATGTGAAAATCAGTGTAGCTCTTCAGAAAAAGCACGATTCTCATAATAGTTTTTGGTAATAAAATTAGCATTTTATTATTAGATTTCATAGTAATTATTAACAAGACGGCTAATTTACACATTGGAATTTTTGGTTTGCAAAAATTTTAATGTTTTAGCTATAAAAAAACATTGCTGATTTTGAGAAAAAATTATGCTCAATAATAAGACGAATAACAATTTTTTTTCTACTAATAAAAGCTTAAATTTTACTTCAACCTCTTCATTAGATACATTTAATACTAAGGATGACTCTAGCCTAAACTTAAGCGGACGTAGTAGCTACAACTCAAGCGATTCTGATGTGCAGTTGCAAAATAATAGTGACTCTACTACTAATGCTTTTAGCACAGAAAGTTATAACTCCACCAACGGCTATGGCTTAATTAATGCAGCAGCAGCAGTGGCTAAAGCTGCTGGTCAGAATACCTTTGCTGATGTTCCCGATCTTGGTGGCAATAATTGGGGAGCAGATCTCATTAAAGCACCGGAAGTTTGGGCACACGGATATACAGGTAAGGGAGTCGTTGTTGCTGTTTTAGATACTGGGGTTGACTATAACCACGAGGATTTAAAAAATAATATCTGGACGAATACCAAGGAAATTCCAGGTAACGGTATAGATGATGATGGTAATGGCTATGTTGATGATGTTTCTGGCTGGAACTTTGCTGATAAAAATAACAACACCCTAGATAAAAACGGTCATGGCACTCATGTTTCCGGTACGATCGCAGGAGAAAATAATAGCTACGGTGTCACTGGTATTGCTTATGATGCCAAGATCATGCCCGTCAAAGTGTTGAATGACTCTGGCTCTGGTTCCTATAGTTCCATATCTAAAGGTATTCACTACGCTGTGGATAATGGAGCGAATGTGATTAACCTCAGTTTAGGAGGCCCATCTTCCAACAGTACTCTGGAGTCAGCCATTAACTATGCCAGCAGCAAAGGAGTGATTGTTGTCATGGCAGCAGGTAATGATGGTGACTCATCACCAGGTTATCCTGCCCGGTATGCATCCAAGTCGGGAATTGCGGTTGGAGCAGTAGATAGCAATAACAATTTGGCCGACTTCTCTAACCGTTCTGGAACGAATCAAATCACTTACGTCACAGCCCCAGGAGTTAAGATCTATTCATCGGTTCCAAATAATCAATATGCCACTTATAGCGGTACTTCTATGGCGACTCCCCACGTTGCTGGTGTAGTTGCTCTGATGCTTAGTGCTAACCACAACTTGACTGATGCTCAAGTACGTCAGATTATCGCAGAAACCGCAGAAAATAGTACAAAAACTACAAACTCTAGTTTAAATCTTTCTAATGCCAGTTCTCTAGTGAATCAAGCGATTGCAAATACCGCAGGAAATAGTACACAAATTACAAACCCTAGTTTAAATCTTTCTAATGTCAGTTCTATAGCAAGGCAGGTGATTTCTGACAACAACCTGTTACGCATCTATGGACAAACGGCTAATAATCTCACGTTACAGAGAATTTCTAGTTTTAATAACTATGATGTTAGTTCTCTAGTGAGTCAGGCGATGTCTAACGACAAGGTGCTAGGCATCCACGCAGAAACAGTAAAATATCTGACATCAGAAACTATCGCTAGTTCTAGTAATTCTGATTTCAATTCTCCAACAGATCGGACAAATACAGAAACAGCAAAATATCTTATACCCGCCGAAGGTAATAACGGATTAGCCATTGATGAGAGCGATGTCTTCTCTGCGAGACGCTACGCGAACGACGGGCTACGCCTACGCTTTTCCTCTTCAAGCGGAAGAAAGTTTAGCTGAATGCTAGGGCCGGATTTCTCACCACATCTCGATTAAGCCTGGGTTTGAGCAGAGGAGCAGGGGAGCAGGGGAGCAGGGGAGCAGAGGAGCAGGGGAGCAGAGGAGAGTTCAAATACCAAGTTCTTTCCCCTCTGCCCCTCTGCCCCTCTGCCCCTCTGCCCCTCTGCCCCTCTGCCCCTCTGCCCCTCTGCCCCTCTGCCCCTCTGCCCATCCTTCCCCTCAAGCTTGTGAGAAATGCGGGTAGGGCGTGTTGTCAATTGTGGTTATCGGCATGGCAACTCTTAGAGAGGCTGCGCCAAACCTTAGAGCTAGTCTAGCGTACCCCTGCTCTTAAGCAAGCTACGCGCAGCGTCTCGTAGAGAGCGTCATTTTGAATTCCGCCTTGCGGTACTAGTCCCTATTCTTCCAGTAAGCTTCTCAACATCCAAGCTGTCTTTTCGTGTACTTGCATCCGTTGAGTTAATAAATCGGCAGTAGGTTCGTCGTTAACTTCCTCTGTGACGGGGAAAATAGACCGTGCAGTTCTGACTACGGCTTCTTGTCCTTCCACTAATAAGCGGATCATGTCCACTGCTTTAGGAACTCCGAGTGTTTCTGGAATCGAACTCAGTTTGGCATATTCGCTGTAGGTTCCTGGTGCGGAATAGCCAAGCGCTCTAATTCTCTCAGCTATTAAATCAACTGCTAAGGCTAATTCTGTATACTGGGTTTCAAACATCAAATGTAAGGTTTGGAACATCGGCCCCGTTACATTCCAATGGAAATTATGAGTTTTCAGATACAGTGTATAAGTGTCAGCCAACAGACGAGATAAACCCTCGGCAATTTTAGCCCTACTAACCTCGTCAATGCCGATATTTACATTTTTGACTGTTACTTTCGATGACATAATTTTCTCCTAATTAGGTTATATGTAATTGGGGATTGGAAATTCGGCATTGGGAATTGGGCTATTGGCAAGAAAATTAAGTCCCCATTCCCCATTCCCCATGCCCCATACCCCATGCCTATTATCTATGCCAAGTGCATCTTTAAAACGCTACGGGGTGCTTTACGGACTCTGGCTAAAACGGTTTCTTTGCCTAAACGCTGGCAAGCTTCATACCGATGGCAACCAGAAAAGCCATAATATTGTCCATCTACTTCTAGGACATCAATAGGTTCTTGCTGCCCAATCTCCGCAATCGATTCCATTAAGGCTTGTACTTTATTTGGATCGTTTGCACGGGGCAATGGTCGTTTTATCTGATTTAATGGAATTTCTTGGACTCTAACCATAAGGAGTTTATCCAACTAGTTCTGTTTTGTACCTTTAAATAAATCATAGTCGTTATGACTTCGTTTTGCAATGTATATTTGGGGCAAAACTGGTAATGGTATCATTGGAGCACTCATGCGACAAAAAGACCGCGCTGCAAAGCAATTGGAAAATCAGCTCCAACGCCGCATTAAGGGGCAAAAGAGGCTCTCTACGAGAAGAGGCTCCGCCAACGCGAAGGATTACTTACTACCGCTTCTCTACGAGACGCTGTGCGAATGTTATCAAATAGGCATGAAATTTTCGTTTTGGCGTTTTTCCCACACTGTGCTGACAATATTTTGTCTATTGGGGCTGACTGCTGCATCAGGGCCTGAGAGCAATATCCAGGATATGGAATTGAAAATTGGGATTGTGCAGCGATTTGGCTCACAACCCACAGTCAAACTGCAACTGGAACCCACAAAAGGCGATCGCTTAAAGCTAAAATTTCAAGCGGGCAACAAGCAGCAAACCCTGGTAACAAAGAACCCCGTAAAGCTGGAAACAGTCATGCAAGCTTTACCCCAGCCAGATGTTGAAGAAATGGTAGTTTTAGGCACATATCGCACTTTTGAAACGGCAGAAGATAGTGCTAACAAATGGCGTTCTCAGGGAATAGAAGTGGAAATAGCCCAGCCAGAACGCTGGCAGGTTTGGGCTAAACGAGATGTTTATAGCACTCCTTTACTGCGCCGCTTGCTTTTGCAGAATATCCAAGCTTCTACTCAAGAAAAAGTATATCTTGATACTAAAGTCTTAAAACAAGTGCCGCAAGTTAGTTGGGTGGTAGATGGTAAACGCTATAGCCCAAATGATTTGGAAATCAGCACTGATAAAAACTTGATTCGGGTGAATAAAAGCGAAAAACCAGAAAATGCTCGTCTTTATGCTGGGCAATTGAATTTACAGCCAAATGCCTATGGCACATACACTCTAGTTAACCAAGTCCCCTTAGAAACTTATTTACGTGGGGTTGTGCCTTACGAAATAGGCACGGATGCACCAACTGCGGCACTGGAAGCCCAAGCAATTCTCGCCCGGACTTATGCTTTAAGAAATTTACGCAGGTTTGCCGCAGATAACTACCAGTTGTGTGCCGATACTCACTGCCAAGTTTATTATGGGCTAAATGGAGCGGCTGCTAAAACAGATCGAGCGATCGCTTCCACCAGAGGTAAGGTAGTAACTTATAAAAACGAACTAGTAGATGCCCTGTATTCTTCCACCACGGGTGGCGTTACTGCTTCCTTCAGCGATGTCTGGAATGGCGACGATCGTCCCTATCTGCGCCCTGTACTAGATGCTGCGACTAATTTTTGGGACTTGTCTAAGCAGAGTTTGGCAGATGAAAAAAACTTCCAGAAATTTATTAATATCCAACAAGGATTTAATGAGAGCAAGTGGGATGCGTTTCGTTGGCATAAGGAAACCTCTTTAAAGGATATCATCAAGGACTTGCAGAAATTTTTGCAGGTGAAAAACAGTCCCCATGCCAAATTTAAGACAATTCAGGCTATGGCAGTAGTCAAGCGAAGCAAGAGCGGACGCATCCTTGAACTCGCAGTTAAAACTGATAAAAGTACCTTTATTCTCCACAAAGACGAAGTTCGCAGTGCCTTTGCTGCCCCTACAAGTACGCTTTTTTACCTAGAACCTCTGAATAAGGGCAAAGCTGAACTGTGGGGATACGCTTTTATTGGTGGTGGATTAGGACATGGAGTTGGCTTAAGTCAAACTGGCGCTCAAAATCTAGCAAAATTAGGTTGGTCAAGTCCAAAAATTCTTCAATTCTACTATCCTGGTACTGAGATTCGAGTTCTGAATAAAGAGATTAAATTTTAAGCTAATCGCCATTTAAGTTGCATCTATCTTTAGGTAGGAATCAGGAATTAATAAAAGGCAAACAAAAAATTAAGCAGCAACACAGTAAATTTGGTGTTCCTGCTTAATAGTAAATTCCAGGCTTTTTGTCAAAGTGGCTTTAAGAAGCACACACAACTTGGTGTTTAGTCTTCTAAGATTGAGACTTTCGGCGATCGCTCAGTTAAGAAGTTGAGCAACTATAATCACCAATTGAAATAGGTTTTTGGCTATTTAGTTTTGCTCTTAATAGAGTTCTTCTTCTTTGTGAGTTTCGATTGTCAGATTAGAAGTTGGGTAAGCAACACAGGTCAGTACATATCCAGCTTCGATTTGATCGTCATCTAAGAATGATTGATCGCCTTGATCGACGGTACCTGATACGAGTTTACCTGCACAGGTCGAGCAAGCACCAGCGCGGCAAGAGTAGGGCAGGTCAATACCAGCTTCTTCAGCAGCGTCTAGAATATAGGTATCGTCCTCAACGTCAAGGGTTGTGTTCAGCCCTTCAGCCTCATTGATTAGTGTAACTTTATAAGTTGGCATTGAGTAATCCTCTCTTTTGTGAACGGCAGTATAAGTTATCTTAAGGCAAAGGTCGCGGCTGTTCTTTGGAATTAGCCGCTAGTTTATATTTGCTTCAATTCTGATACTACGAGAAAAATTAAACGATGTAACTGGAAATTGAACCCGATTAGTAATGAAATTTAGTTGCTTAATCCCAATAAGTTTTATTTATGTATTTACTGTCATAGTCGGGCTGTGATAATAAAAAACTATCTTTTAGCGAAGTAACTATGATTAAATTTGATGTTATCTAAATTTGCCAAAAGACTTTTCATCCATAAGACAAGATTTTTGTCAAGAGAATCAAAAAACCTGAAAAAGTTTGAAATTAAAAAATTTCCTCCAAAAACTCCGAGAATTTAAAGACGAAAAAAAACCTATTTGTAAGCACGTAAGATAATGAGTCTGTGCCAAATTTTTATATATCAGGATCGTGTATAATTCAGGAGCAGCTTTGGAAAAACCAAGAGTGCGTGTAGGTTTGGTAGGTACCGGGTATGCGGCAAAGTTCCGGGCTGAGGCATTGCTCCATGATGAGCGATCGCAGTTAATTGCAGTTGTTGGTCATACCGCAGAAAAAACAGAAGCCTTTGTCAAAGAGTACCAAATTGAAGCGTTGAGTTCTTGGCAAGAGCTAGTAGGGCGTGAAGATGTAGACCTAGTGGTAATTTGTACTGTGAATCGAGATCACGGTGCGATTGCTCATGCAGCACTTACCAACGGCAAACACGTAATTATAGAATATCCCCTTTCGTTAGATGTAGTGGAAGCAGAGGAACTGATTGCCTTAGCCAAAACCCAACAAAAACTCCTGCACGTAGAACATTTAGAACTTTTGGGTGGCTTGCATCAAGCCTTAAAGCAAAACTTAGCCAAAATTGGTGAAGTGTTTTATGTTCGCTACAGCACCATCAATCCCCAAAATCCTGCACCTCGCAAATGGACTTATAACCACGAGTTATTCGGCTTTCCCTTAATTGGAGCGCTGTCTCGCCTACATCGCCTCACAGATTTATTTGGTAAAGTATTTACTGTTAACTGTCATCAGCGATATTGGGAAATAGAACCGGAATATTACCAAACCTGTTTTTGCACTAGTCAACTCTGCTTTAACAGTGGACTTTTAGCCCAAGTAGTTTATGGCAAAGGTCAAAGGATTTGGCAATCAGAACGCAAGTTTGAAGTTCATGGGGAAAAGGGTGGTTTAATTTTTGATGGCGACACAGGAATTTTCATCCAGCCAGGAGAAACAACAGCTATAGAGGTTGGCCCTCGCCGGGGTTTGTTTACCAAAGACACAAAGATGGTGTTAGACCATCTTTTTGATGGCACTCCTTTGTATGTTACCCCAGAGGAAAGTTTGTATACTTTAAAGGTTGCTGATGCTGCTCAAAGAGCCGCACAGACAGGGTTAACTATGTTTATGAAAGATATCTAGATAAAAGTTAATGAAAACCGAACTAATTGTTATTTTATCCCAACGAGAAATAGAGAAAATGCGTCAAGCTGGGCGTTTAGCAGCCAAACTTCTCCAGCATCTCGAACCGTTTGTGAAGCAAGGGGTTAGCACTCTGGAACTAAATGATGAAGCCGAACGTTGGACGCAAGCGCATGGAGCAAAAAGCGCACCCCTTGGCTATAAGGGTTATCCCAAATCGATTTGCACCAGTGTAAATGAGGTAATTTGTCATGGCATTCCCAATGCCAAGCAGATTCTCAAAGAAGGTGACATTATTAATATTGATGTAACGCCCATTGTTGAGGGTTATCACGGCGATACATCCAAGACATTTTTTGTTGGTACACCTTCTCCAAAAACGAGAAAGCTGGTAGAGGTGACAGAGGAGTGTTTGCGCCTGGGGATTGCTGAAGTTAAACCTGGGGGACGCATTGGCGATATTGGTGCAGCTATTCAAGAGTATGCTGAAGGGCAAGGCTTTTCTGTAGTGCGAGATTTTGTTGGACACGGCATCAGTAACATTTTTCACACTGCACCGGATGTTCCTCATTATGGTACTCGCGGTAAAGGCAAGCGCCTCAGACCGGGGATGGTTTTTACTATTGAGCCAATGATCAATGAAGGTACTTACGAAGTCGAAGTTCTCAGCGATAAGTGGACTGCGGTAACGCGCGATCGCAAGCTTTCTGCTCAATGCGAGCATACCTTAGCTGTAACTGAAGATGGCGTTGAAATTCTGACTCTACCTGAAGGTGACAATTACTAGACTACTGGTAGGTTTTTCTACTACTTGATTAACATCATGACTCAAAGTCTTGTTGCGGAAAACGTTACACTAGAGCAACTAATATTGCTCTATGGATTATTGATCCAAACTCCTTCTGCCGAATCCGCTTATTCGCCTGATGTGTTGCTGCTAAATCTTGATAATCTCGACAAGGAACCGTTTTTTCAAAAACAGTCAACAGTAAGCCAAGCAGCATCGGTTCCAATAGTTATTGAGGTTGTTTCAAGCAACTGGCGAGATGATTACTACAATAAACTTAGAGATTATGAAAAAATGGGAATTCCCGAATATTGGATTGCTGATTATGCTGCATTGGGTGCAAGAAAGTTCATCGGCAATCCCAAACAACCTACTATCTTTGTATGCGAATTAGTTGATGGTGAATATCCAATGACACTATTTCAAGGTAACACCGCGATTTCATCACCTACCTTTCCTCAATTAAATTTAACTGCACAGCAGATTTTTAATGCGGCTAACTAATTTTTTATAACTATCTTCCTAACCTATTTGGAATACCTTCACAACCACCAGGGATAGTAGCTCTCGTTTTTTCGCCACCCCAACTGCAACAGTAGCAACGCGCAGACTCAGACATCCGTTGCACATTGCTGAAATCGGCATTTTCCACCACAGCGCCAGTTTGTTCGCCGATTTCATAATCTGGTGGTTCAGTCCGACTGCGGGGCGATGCTTTATCTACTACACCGTAGAATAGGCGAATGCCGTTGATGTCAGCACCACTGAGATTAGCACTATATAAAATTGTGCGGGAGAGGTTGGCTTTTACTAAATCACAAGCGTTCAAGTTAGCACGGACAAGATTAGCTTCGCTGAGGTCAGTCCAACGTAAATCAGTACCTGAAAGGTCTGCTGCGGCTAACATTACGCCTAAATCGATGACACGCAAACCTTCCAGGCGGTCTTCTGCATATCCGCCAGTCCCATCAAGAATGGCTCGACCTAATAGCCGATCGCGTTTTAAGGGTGATAGCAACTTGGAACGTGAGAGAAAGCGGAGAATTTTCGCTTTACCACTACCATCGACACTACTTAAAATTGCCGCAGTGCGTCCTTCAGCGATCGCTCTTTCTTGAGGCCAATCTTCTAATAATCCTTCTTCATCTAATACTAAGTCTGAAATGCCTTGGAAATAGGAATCAATTGTCTGTTGTTGGGTGATAATATTTTGCTGAATCGTCAGCATATTTTGCTGAATTGTCAAGTCTTTAGAAATTACATATTGTCGCCAAGCTACGTAAACGGCAATGATCGCGATGAGAATTTGTCCCAAAGCGCCAAACCATTCTGCTAGGCTACCAGCAATATCCCAGTTAATTTTGCGTCCTAAAACAAGTAAGCGATCGCCTACACCTGTGAACCGAATCAAGCCAACGATCGCGACTATTAGTCCCAAAAAGGCTACAAACAGGGTGCGTTCTTCGGGTGAAAACCACTCGTTTAAAACTTCTTTGAACCAAGGCAATAATATCGCTAAAGATAACAATAAAGCTATCAGCGTTCCAATAATGCCGACGATCCAGTTATTGAAGATAATTCCAATGAAGGTGATGGCGATCGCTATTAAAGTAATTAGCAATGCCCTCGGTTTAACTGTGAATTGCTTGGTAATGGGTTGCTTGAACTCGGAATGGGCTTGTTGTATAGCAATTGTATGTTGCGGAGATTGTAAAGATCCAATCACCGCTAGTACTTCTGAGGTTAAGTTTTTCTCAGTTGAACTACCGTCAAAGTCATCCGGTTGCAAGTCGTTTTCAGGAACTGGTTCTGGGGTTGGTAGATTAGGAGAATCGGATTCAATTGTCATGTTTTCTATTTTGCTCCCTCAATCCAAATTATGCAGCGTTCCTACCGCAGAAAATTCACGAACTACTTTAGATTTCGCTTCGCTAAATTCAAAGTTTCTGAAATTTCATCTGTTGAACTTGCTAAAGCCTCCACAATATTGTCCTTTTAGCGATTTTTCAACATTCCCGACCCGTTCAAAATCCGTTACAGTGAGTCTAGCGCTGTAGACGGATTTCACAATTTATAATAAGTTTTTGAGAAAAAGCGAAAAACTAGACTAGGCAATAAATACAGATGATCCGACCGCGTAAGGTCTTTGCTCAACATTGGCTCAAAAGTGAAAAGGCACTCGACGCAATTATTCGAGCAGCAGAGTGTACAGAAAGCGATGGCTCCGCGAAGGGCGAACGCGTCCTGGAAATTGGCCCCGGAACCGGCATTCTAACTCGTCGTTTATTGCCCTTAGTCCAATCTCTGATTGCAGTTGAAATAGACCGCGACTTATGCCACCTGTTGTCAAAACAACTGGGTAAGACTGAAAATTTCTTATTGCTGCAAGGCGATTTTCTCACCCTGGATTTACCATCTTATTTGGTAGCCTTTCCCAATTTCCAAAAGCCAAATAAAGTAGTAGCCAATATTCCCTACAACATTACAGGGCCAATCATTGAAAAACTACTGGGTACGATCGCCAACCCCAACCCCGAACCATTTGACTCAATAGTGTTGTTGGTACAAAAAGAAGTCGCAGAAAGATTGTATGCTAAACCAGGGTCAAAAACCTTTGGGGCGTTGAGCGTGCGGGTACAGTATTTGGCCGAGTGTGAGTTAATTTGCACCGTTCCAGCCGCCGCATTCCATCCACCGCCAAAAGTTGATTCAGCAGTAGTGCGATTGCGCCCCCGAAAAATAGAAATACCAGCACTTAATCCCCGACAGTTAGAGACTTTCTTAAAATTAGGGTTTGGTGCCAAGCGCAAAATGTTACGAAATAATTTGCAATCTGTTATAGAACGCGATCGCTTGAGCCACTTACTGGAACAATTAAAAATAAATCCCCAAGCCAGAGCCGAAGATATCAGCGTTCAGCAATGGGTAATTCTAGCAAATGAACTAGGAGTGGGCAGTAGAGAATAGGGGACATTCCCAATTCCCAATTCCCCATTCCCCCATTCCCCATTCTTATAAAATGCGTTCCTACAGTCTAATTGCCCCTGCTAAAATCAACTTGTATTTGGAAATCATTGGCGATGCCGACGGCGGGCTAAGCCAACGCCCCGATGGCTATCACGAGTTAGCCATGATACTTCAAAGTATTGGACTTGCAGACCAAATTGATGTGCGTTCTATCACCACTGACAGCATTCGCGTTCACTGCAACCACCCACAAGTACCGACAGATAAAAGTAATCTGGCATACCGGGCAGCAGAATTAATGGTGAAGCAATTTCCCGAAGCCTTTGCTAAATATGGGGGTGTGGAGATTACCATCAATAAGCAGATTCCTGTAGCGGCTGGGTTGGCTGGGGGTTCGACCAATGCAGCAGCTGTGCTGGTAGGGATAGATTTACTATGGAAGTTGGGATTAACTCAGTCAGAATTAGAGGAGTTGGGAGGCACACTTGGTTCAGATGTCCCCTTTTGTGTAGCGGGTGGAACTGCGATCGCAACAGGTAGGGGTGAACAACTTTCTCCCCTGCCGAGTTTGGATACTATATATGTAGTATTGGGGAAATACCGCAGTCTGGAAGTTTCCACACCTTGGGCATACAAAACCTATCGGCAGCAATTTGGTCATTCTTATATTAGAGATAGTGATAACTTGGCAGCGCGTGCTAACGCAGTTCATTCAGGAGCAATAGTTAAAGCTATTCTGGACAAAGATCCGAGAGAAATTGCCCAAAAATTGCACAATGATTTAGAGCGCGTGGTATTACCAGCCTATCCCCAAGTCTTGCAGTTACGAGAAGTGTTTGCAAATCAAGAAGGCGTTTTAGGAACAATGATGTCTGGTTCTGGGCCAACAGTATTTGCTCTGTTTGAGTCTCAACAGCAAGCAGAACTAGTTTTGCGGCAAGTAAGGGAAGCAATTCTTGATGAAGATTTGGAATTGTTTGTAACTCGGACAATCGCACATGGTATTAAAGTGTCATTGTCTATTTAAATAATTATTTTTCGCTAATGAAGCGAAGGTAATAGACAAAAATATTTCAAATCGCCCAATCTAAAATAGTATGAGTGACCAAAATTTAACACCACAGACAGAAACTAAAACACAGGCAACAGCGAGTCCCTTACGCTGTTTTACTGGAGCAGTAATTTCTGGAGGAATGGGATATGCAATGTATTCGCTGATGATTGCGATCGCTACAAATTTTGCTACTAAACCTGTTCATTCAATTAATCCATTAGTAATTAAGATTTCTTCTGCTGTTCGGACTTTGGTTGTTGGTGTAGTTGCTTTAGGAAGTGGGATATTTGGTATAGTAGCAATTGGTTTGTTGGCTTTGGGAGTGCAATTATTAGTCCAGGAGTTGACCAAACAAAAAAGTAGTGAAAATTAGCAATTAGGGTTAATAGAAATTAACAACTAAAGTCTAGAATATTTTAACGTCAATATTTCCTTTGCTGCACTTGTCATTCTTATAGTCAAGCTTTTTAAAAGTGGTTTGTTGTCAGATATCGCTCTTTGAAAAGGAGATTTTTTAATTTGGGTCCATAGTGTAATCTTTGACTTTAACAGATTTCGGGTTGACACTTTATAGACTGGCCGAAGGTTCACAATTTTATACGGAATTCATCCCAACGACACTGAAGTTGATAGCAACAACATCATTTATGTATGAGCAAAATTATGAACACACCTAAAAAATATTTTTTACCTCTTATTTTTGCGACAATCTTTGTCAGCCTCAGCAGTTGTAGTTCTGACCCCACGGCTCGTAATATTGAAAGCGGAACGCCATCCCCTACGACAACACCAACGAATAGCGTCTCTTCTCAAACTCCCAGCCAGATTCCTAGCGTAGCTCAGTTGAGAGAAAAATCTCCTAATCCAGAATCTCCCAAACAAGAGACACCTTCCTCATCAACTAAAGCTGTTACTGGCAAAACTACTAGTGTCACACTATATACAAGTGATGCCCAGTGCCAAGAACTAATTCCCGAAAAGGTTTCCATACCAGCCGAAGAACCTGTGAAAAATGCAGTAAGTAAAATTTTAGAGAAACGGGATACAAGCGATTTTAGCTTGTCTGGATATCGTGTCAACATCAAAAATGGCATTGCTACAGTTGATTTGCGAATATCTCCTGAGTCGAAACGGCAACTAGCTTCTCTTTCTAGTTGTGAACAGTTTGCTCTGTTTGGCAGTCTCCGCAAAACCCTAACTAGTAATGCTCAATGGAATATAAAAGAGGTTCGCTTCACCGAGGCAGGTAAGGACATTGTTCTTTAGTTAAATATGATAGTAAGTGCTGTCATTAGGTAGCTAAAAAGATTTTTCAATCTGAACAGCTATCAGATAAAGATATCCATCAGCAGTTATCAAAAGAGTGTATATTCTAGCCAATTGAAAACAGCTGTAAATAGTGGTATGATTACTTTTATATTTAAGTAATCTGGCAGCAATTCGCGGGTGTAATTCAGTGGTAGAATGTCATCTTCCCATGTTGATCGTCGTGGGTTCGAGTCCCATCACCCGCTTTAAAACTTAGGTACATTAACTAATTATTTGTCAGTTTTAACAAATTAAAGACAGAAACAGCATTCCAAAACCAATCAAACCCATCCCAAAATTTATCTGACTTGCGTTCGAGTTGCAATGACCACCACCAAGCTTCTTTGGGAGGGTTAAAGCTAGTTTGCCAGTCAGCAGTTTTGCAGATGATGGCGATCGCTCTTTTGCATTGTAGTTAGCATTGCTTGTCGTAGCCCTTGCCCTTTGTTGGGATGACGTTCTTGCATATTTCGGTAGAATTCCATTATTAATTCTCTGCTCATAAAGAAACAAAAATACTAGGAATACCAGCCGTCCTAAACGCACGGGATAACCCGATGATTCCTTCACCCGTGATTTATCCTCTAGGTTTATCACACTAAATCAGCTGACAAAAAAGATGGGGGCATAAAACGGGGTAAAGCCGATACCACACAAAAATCCCGACTTGGGGATGTATCAAAGACAGCTACGATGATAGCCGAGATTAAGAAGATAATTTCATAAGTTTAAATGTCATGGTTTCATGACATTTTTGTGATTCTTATCATTGGCTGCTATTTTTCTCACTCATTCCACAGACTTTCCACAGGGATTTTAGCAGTTTTCCACAGGCTGACAACGAACTAATGGGCTTCTTACCCTCTGGCTAGGGATTGTTAATTAACAGTGGCAAGGAACTTCAATGACTGAGTTTTTATAAATAAAAGTAACGAAAAATAGACTCAAGTGCTGATTATTTCGTTCGGATTTATTTTTTATACAATGGTTTTTAACATTTCGCAGCATTGACAAACCCACCCCCTCTTGGCGCACAATGATTCGGCTTGCTCTTGTAGTTCGTTCAACCGTTGGCATCAAATGTGTAAAATATATTACCTAAGATGTAAGCGCAGATTGTCGAACTGACAAAAGAGTGGTGAGGAAGCTTGATTGCCACTTCACCGCAAGCAACTTGTCCCTCTTGATTATCCTCATAGGAGGAAAATCTCATGAAATCAACGGTTAGCATCTTTACAGAAATTCCCGAAACACTCCACGAATCCTTAAAAAACTACTTAGAAACCCATCCTGATTGGGACGAGAACAGGGTATTGACGGCGGCACTATCATTGTTTTTACTCCAAAATGGAGATAGCGATCGCCGTGCTGCCCGAGTCTATCTGGAAACTTTGTTCCACCACTCCTCAGTAGAAACGCCTGTCATCGATTCACCCGTAACAGCTAATCTATTAGACACCCCGTAGGTACGGGCGTTATTTTGGCTCATACCCGAATGTGGGCACGGTTTCCCGTGCCCCATCAATGGGATTTGACCCAATAGCGATTAAGCATATCCGCGCAATATTACAACAAAAAAGATCGGTAGATTCCGATATTAAAAAGGTTCCAATAGTTTCTCGTGTTGCTAAAGCTAATTGGTAATAGTGCAAGATTTAAAATTGCTGACTGTTAAAACTTGTTACATAGCGCTTTTGTTTTGGATATGAACATGTTTCTAGAGGTGCATAGCTATCATTGGTGTCAATTTAGAGCCAAGATGAAAATCATTCGTGGGTATACAAACAAAGCCCAGGTCGCTGTGCTGAGAGAAAACAAGGGGATTAAGCTCCTTATTTTGAAACCTGCAAATGAAGGTTTTGTCTCCTTTTGATGCGGTTTCTAACCACCGATTTTAGGTTAAATTGACAAGCTATGCGCCTTTACAAACTCCATCCTAAGCATCGTGATATCTGCCAAAACGGTCAGAGCAAAAGAAATATTTTCCAGTGGACTCTCTTCCTTGTCCACTATTTTAAACAGATAAACAAATATCTCAAATAACAGCCTGGTCTGTATTTGAGCAATATCTACCTATGTTCGATTGTCTAAATTTGTCTTTTACGAAATCATTACCCCAAGAGTCAACAGTCAAGAGTTAAAAAACTCTAGACTATAAACTCAGGACTTGGCTTCCAACTGTTGGGGGTGAGCAGGAGATTCAAACTTATACCCTACGCCACGTACAGTTTGAATTAATGCTGGCTGACTAGCATCAATTTCAATCTTCTTGCGAATTTGACCAATATGTACATCTACAACCCGTTGGTCGCCGACATATTCATAGTCCCATACCTCTTGGATTAGTTCTGCACGCCGCCAAACTCGACCTGGATGACTTGCTAAAAAATGCAACAAGTCAAATTCCAGAGCAGTTAAAGGTACTGCTTGGTTATTAAGTGCTACCTCCCGTCGCACCGGATCGATCATCAGTTTTTCAAATACCAAGCGTTTCTGCTCGGCAGTAGTTATCACTCTCTGACGTCTCAAAATAGCTCCGACTCTGACTTCTAGCTCTCCTAGTCCAAAAGGCTTGGTGAGATAGTCGTCAGCACCTTTGGCAAAGCCACGTATTTTGTCAGCTTCGTCAGCACGGCTAGTCAACATCAGAACAAAAACACCATTACGACTTTGCATCTCTTGGCAGAGGTTAAACCCTGTTACATCTGGTAAATTCACATCTAGAATCACCAAATCAGGGTTAAACTGCTCAAATAGATTTAAGGCTGTCTTTCCATCTTCGGCAGCCTCCACCTGATAGTTCTGCTTAATCAAAAAGCGTTGGATTAAATTCCGAACCGCAGGGTCGTCGTCAACTACAAGAATCTTGGCAGGAGCCATGACCATTATTTTGCACAAAAATTCGTAAGATTAACAAGAGGAGTTGCGTAAAAACGCAGTTGCCACTTTGGGACTAACTAAGAATCTACATGGCTACAGTATGAGAATCCCGATCGTTTAAAAATAAATACTGCGATCGAGATTGTAGGTGATGAGAACGTGAAACTTATGTTAGCCACAGTATATAAGCCCTCTGACTTTAGCCGCAATAGTTCTTGACACCAAAGCACCTTCTTGATCCCAGTTAGGTGGCAACTTAAAACGTTTCAATTTTAAATCGATATGCGGATATATACCACAAGCGATTATTCAGTATAATTAAAAAAACTCTACTAAGGCACTGTAAGTTGCCAAATTTGAAACAGTAAAGTAGATTTCTTCATAAAAACTATGCATTTTAGGTACTCTCCGTTCAAATTCTAGATTAGAGCCAGAATTAGACAACGACATGAGGGTATACACGGAGTTATAGCGATATGTTAAAGTGACTATAGTTGAAATTACAAAGTAAATCAAACTAACACGTGCTACTATCCTGGTAGGGCACAAAGTAGGTTGGGACTTTAGTTTCGACCAAAAAAACCTAAAGCTGTTTTTTTATTCGACAAAAGACTGCCGCTGACTGAGGCTGAAGTAACAAACTCCCATGAGCGATCAAAATCCCTACGAAAAACTTGGGGTATCAGAAGAGGCTAGCTTCGATGAAATTCAAGATGCTCGTAATCGCCTATTCGAGCAATATGGTGGCGATGCCAAGCATTTAGAAGTAATTGAAGCGGCTTACGATGCGATTTTAATGGATCGCTTACGGATGCGCCAGGAAGGTAAAATTAAAGTCCCTGAACGTATCCGGTTTCCAGAGTTGCGAGTGCAATCACCTCCTACAGAGAGTCCAACTCCTCGTGAGCAGTCACCTGCATGGCTGCAACGGATACTAGATCAGCCAACACCTGCGGATATACTTTTACCAGGAGCTTGGTTTCTTGGTTTGAGTTCTCTCAGTGTGTTTTACCCAGAGGGAGGCGAGCAGGTTTTGCAATTAGCATTGGTGGTTGGGGTAGGCACCAGTATTTACTTTCTCAATCGCAAGGAAGGCAAATTTGGCCGAGCAGTCTTGTTCACCCTGATTGGTTTAATCATAGGCTTAATCGCTGGGGGACTAGTTGCAAGCTGGCTCTTACCACAAATATCATTCATCACTCTAGGAACGAATCAGTTTTCTACTGTAGTGACGTTTATATTGTTGTGGTTGGTTAGTAGCTTTCTACGGTAAACCGCCAACTGTAAGCAAGTTTCTATAAAGAATACATGGCTTGTGTGTGTTCTTCTCAAATAAGAGTTTCAGGAGTCAGAATACCCATTCTGACTCCTACTTTAATTTGCAAGCTGAATACTGGTTAATTCAATCTGTCTATTGCAGCTACAAAGCCTTTTTAGACAAGGCGTTTAGGTTTTAAGACTAAATCTACAGCAGTGCTGAAATCCTTAACGATTAAGTCAGGGTGGTAGAGTTCCAATTGGGTGCGATCGCGGATACCACATTCTACAGCCATTACTTTAACATCATAATTTTTCGCTGCGGTGATATCGGCTTCGGTATCTCCCACCATCCAAGTATCAGTAGCTGGGGGTAGTTCTTGTAATGCCCTAGCCATTAACAAAGGCTTATCTTCAATATCACGAGTTTTAACGTAGTCATTACTCAGGCAATAACAACGATTTTCTGGGAAAAATCTCCCTAAATCGTGTTTTTTAAAAGCATAATCTAGTTCTCGAACTCGGCGCATGGTCATAACTGCTAAATCAATTCCAGCTTGTTGAATTTTTAACAGTGCATCCACAGCACCAGGCGCGAGAGTGTCGTAGTTGAAATAAGCTTCTGTATGCACAGTTTGCCGCCGCAACTGGGCGAATTCTTGGGCTTGGGTTTCATCTAACCCTGAATTTAAGGCGATTTGTTTTTCGGGGACGCGCGATCGCTTTAACTGCCAAAATTCCGCTTTTGGAAGTTCTTGCACTACTTGGTTTGGGCGACGAGTTTTCTCTAAGCAGAATTGATAAACACGGTAATACCGTTCGGAAACATCAATAATTGGGCCGTCGAAGTCAGTAATCAGTCTTAGCATCGGCGGAAAATGTTAATTTTTATTAAAATTATCTCAGATATATGGCTATTTTTCGAGGTCTATAAAGTCAACTTTTTTGGAGTCTGACTGACTTTCAATTGATATTTTGTAATCAGGCATCATTGCAAAGTACCGCGTTTGATTTGTTCGCTTTCAATAGCTTCAAATAAGGCGCGAAAGTTACCTTCGCCAAAACCTTTAGCTTGGGAACGACGCTCAATAAATTCAAAGAAAAATGTCGGCTGTTCAAATATTGGCTGGGTAAAAATCTGTAATAATAATGGTGCAGTATTTCCTCCCTCTAAAGAAGTATATTCTTGCCAGTCTACGAGAATTTCTTGTTGAGCGATCGCCTCAATTTCTAAAAGTGATAAAGGCAATCCTGGACGCTGTTTGAGTTGAGTGTAATAGGTTTGAGGAACAGATAATAAAGATAAACCACTGGCACGAAATTTAGCGATCGCACTCACAAGATTAGTTGTCCGTAAGGCAATATGTTGAATTCCTGGACCGCGATTGACATCTAAAAATTCCTGAATTTGAGAATTTTTGGAAGCTGGTTCATTAATTGGCAATTGGACGCTGCCGTTATGTGAAACCATCACCTGACTGTGTAAAGCAGAACGATTGGTTTTGATTTTAAATGCTTGCTGGGGTTGAAAATCTAAAATATTTTCGTACCAAGCGACAGCACGATCCAATTCCCCAACTGCCACGTTTAGTACTATGTGATCTATGGCAGTAATAGTGTTGTCATTTGTCATTTGTCCTTTGTCAAAAACCAATGACGGATGATTACCTGCAAATGAACTTTCTATCAACGTATGAGTCAATCCACCCCAAGCGGCAATTTTGCCATATCTGATGAACGCCGTACCTACCTGGCGTTCCTGAATGGGTTGGAGGATTGTCGCACCGTGTTTTTGAGCAAGTGCGATCGCAGTTTCCACATCTTCCACAGCAAAAGCGACATCTGCCACACCAGGGGGATAGTTACGCAAAAACTCCGCTACTGGACTTGTAGGCAACAGTGGTGAAGATAGAAAAAAGCAGACAGTACCACTTTTTACCACTTCTGTACAAGTGTGAAACGAACTGCTGCGATCGGCTACTGATTGAAAACCAAGATGGTGTACAAACCAATCCCGCCACATTTTGGCATCTTCTACATAGAAATGAACGCGATCAATTTTCATAGATATTGAAAATCCAGCATAACAGTTTATATATCTGTAAATTTTGCCTTTTTTGCTAGATTTTCACGTCCTTCCTAAGCAAGAACTATGTAGACGCACTCCCCCTTTAAAAGAACAAATGACTATCAGGTTGAATGTTAATTTCCATTGGCACAGCTTGCGGTTCGGCAGAAAGGGCAAAGAAAATCGCATTGGCAGCAGTTTCAGGACTGAGCATTTTTTTTCGGTCTACTTTTAGGCTGACATTATCCCAGAAAGGAGAATCTACCCCACCAAAGTAGAATAGCGTGAACTTGATACCAAAACGCTTGAGTTCTTCTGCCATGCACTTGCTAAAACCGACAACACCAAACTTAGAAGCAGAATAAGCTGCTGCCATCCCCATCGAATGCTTGCCCAGAACTCCTACCACATTACAGATGTGACCAGACTTGCGCTTTTGCATCTCTTCAGCAGCCGCCTGGGTGGTATAAAAACTGCCTTTTAAATTGACATCTAGCATCTTATCTAAATCAGCAGGTTCAAGACTGTTATAAGGCTTCAGTATACCGACACCGGCTGCATTCACCAAAATATCGATTTGACCAAATGTTGCCATGGTTTTTTCTATCAAAATATCTACTTGTTGAGGGTCAGTAATATCGGTGGGAACGGTTAAAACTTCTCCTGGTAAATCAGTAGCCAGTGTTGTTAAACGAGTTGCATCTCTTGCAGCCAATACCAACCGGACTCCGGTAGGCGCAAGTTTATATGTTAAAGCTGAACCAATACCACCAGTAGCACCGACAATAACGACAACTTTATCCTGCATTGCAATATTTATATTTCTTCACATCTTTGTTACATAATACTGAATTACAGGCTCAAGTTGTACGTAAACATCCAAAAAGCATCTACTCGCGCAATAGTGCTGTTACCTCGTATTCCTTGCCACTCGCTTTTAATGTAAACGTGGGAGACGATTTTAGATATTTAAGAAAACTATAACCTAAGTTTAATTCTTGAATAATTGAATTGGCTGATTCTCCGGTGATTTTCCGTATCTCTGTACCTAATTGGGACACAGATAATTTAGTTTTAGGAGACTTGGCTTGTAGGTCTTGAATAATTTTTAATAGTAAGTTATCTAACGTTTTTCCATTAGAAACTTGTGTAAAAGTTTCCTTTTTTACTTCTTGACTAGATTCTATAAAAGAGTTATCTAAGACAGTGATAAATTTCTCTTCTTCTAGTTGATTGGAATTATCTTGAATACTAATATTGCATTTTTCTTGAAATGAAGTTGCAACATCCACCAAACTGTCTAATTTAGCATTGATTGATTCCTGTTCATTTTTTATTAAATATTGAATTTTCTCAGCCATTTTTACTTTTTCAAAGGATGGAACTTCTGTTGTCATTGCTAAGGAATAATCAGTTAGTTTACCAGTATTTCGATTTTCTATATGCAAATTTTGCCCTTGTCTACGTACCCAATAGACAATCAATCCCTGGTTTTGGAGTTCGTTACAGAGGTGAATTAAAATTCCATCGCTAGAACAGACTAATATTTCTTTAACTGTTGGATAACAGCGTAAGACACTAGCACCGAATGCAATCATTTTTGCATCAGCACTATTTTTACCTTCAGGCACATGGACAAGTTGATAGCCACGGCTATATAGTTCAATATCTTGCTTGCCAATACTGGGATTTTTCCAGTTAGCAAATGCAATTTTAACTTGAAGAGGAAATTCACAAATCCTGGCTAAAAATAATTCTGAATTAATATCTAATTTTAAGTTTTCTGCATCCAAAAGTAGAAGAGAGATTCCTGTTTCTAACTTATGTCTAATTTCATTTTCTTGCTGAATCTTTAAGAGCAATTGGCTGAACACAGCAGATTCTAAGGAATCAGGCGATAATATAGTTTGCAGCAGTTCTTCAGCTAATATAAAATTAAAAGAGCTGAGACCTTTCTCTGTGACTTTTTCTTCTGGCAAGTTTTTTCCTAAAGAAAGTTCTGCCGCATCACTCATAGATACTTTAGTATATTCATTGCTGTTAGCAAGCAAGTCTATTTCCAAGGAACAAGGTAACGCAGACTCAAGGAATTGTTTGCCACAATTTTTGCATAGGTAATTCTGTTGGTCATTGCTACGACCATTTCTATAATATGAAGTAGATTCACACAGAGGACATTTCATCTTATGATTCAGGAGGTCTAGGCAGATCCTTATCCTTAAGTATATCGTATAAAAAGAGACTGTCAATCTCAGTCCGCATCGCCTTAACATCTGAATAGTTAGATTTTAAGAAAAGCTTCAACTGACGCGGGCAAAAACATAGTCGCGAGTGCGAGAATCCACGGGGTTAGTAAATATCTTATTTGTAGTACCAAATTCAACCATTTGAGTAATCCGATTTTCATTACTGCAAAAGAAAGCCGTAAAATCAGATAAGCGAGTAACTTGCTGCATATTGTGAGTAACAATCACAATTGTTAACTCAGAGCGCAAATTATGAATCAAATGTTCAATTTTCATGCTACCAGCAGGATCGAGACCTGAACAAGGTTCATCCATCAACAGAACGTTCGGTTTAACTGCTAAAGCACGAGCAATACATAATCTTTGTTGTTGACCACCAGAAAGTTCTAAAGCAGACTTGTGCAGCTTATTTTTAACTTCATCCCAAAGTTCGGCAGCTTTGATGGCAGATTCAACAATTCCATCTAATTCTACTTTCGGATGCCATCCAACTAACTTCACCCCATAAGCAACATTATCATAAACGCTCATAGGAAAAAGATTTGGCTTGGGAAAAACCATACTAATTTGGCGACGTAAACGATTGATGTTCACACGACGCTCATAAATGCTCTGTCCAAAAAATTCTACTCTTCCTTCAACTTTCACCTCTCCTTCTAATTCACTCATCCGATTTAACGATTTAATAAAAGTAGACTTGCCACAACCACTAGAACCAATAATTGCCGTGATCTGGTTTTGATAAATATCCATTGACACGCTTTCAACTATCTTTTGAGTGTCGTAAGAGAAGCTGAAGTTTTTGACTCTGATGGCTGGAATTAGTTTACTCATATTCCCAAAACGTGTGAAACAAAACTCGATCCGGTAAAACAGTACAATTTAGCAATGCTGTTTCACTATGTTACTCCCAAAGGGAGATATTCATGGAAATTACGTAGCTATATAGTAGTTGTACAGCAGATAAACTGTTAGTAGATATTCATATCAAAGGTTGTGTTCCAAAATATATCTTTTATGTGCTTTTTATACCTATCTTTCGCACCTTGACATACATACCATCCTTTTTTCTTAAAAATGATTTGGGCTAGTTCGATTTAAAATAATTATGTAAAAGTCAAAATATCAAAATTATATACCCTTCATGGATAGTGAGGAGTTAGTTTTTTTATAAAGATAAATCACTAGCTTTTTTAAACTACACTTTATGAGTATCCTTTAGCACCAAAGAGTTAGACAAAAATCAATCAGTCATCTTAGAATGTACCTTAACCAAAACGCCCTGAAATGTAGTCTTGGGTTCGAGGGTCTAATGGGTTGTTAAAGATTTGCTCTGTAGCGCCAAATTCAACCATTTGACCAATCCGACTTTCATCGGTGCTAAAGAAAGCCGTAAAATCAGAAACACGAGCGGCTTGCTGCATATTGTGAGTAACGATCGCGATCGTCAACTCAGACTGTAAACTGTGGAGTAGTTCCTCAACTTTCATGGTGGCGATGGGGTCAAGAGCAGAGCAAGGCTCATCCATCAGGAGAACCTTCGGCTTGACTGCTAAAGCACGGGCAATACATAATCTTTGTTGCTGACCACCAGAAAGCCCTAAAGCTGATTTATCGAGCTTATCTTTCACTTCATCCCAAAGAGCAGCACTGTGAAGTGCAGATTCAACAATTTCATCTAATTCAAATTTGGAATATCTACCTACGATTCTCATTCCGTAGGCAACGTTCTCGTAAATGCTTATTGGGAAAGGATTCGGTTTTTGAAACACCATACCAATTTGGCGGCGTAATCGATTGATGTTGACACGAGGAGCATAAATATTTTGACCAAAAAATTCTACATCTCCTTCAACTTTCACGGGACCTTCTAATTCGCTAATGCGATTAAGAATTTTGATGAAGGTAGATTTGCCACAACCACTAGGGCCAATAATTGCGGTTACTTGATTCTGATAAATATCTATTGACACCTTTTCAATTGCTTTGGTTGTACCATAGTAAAAGCTGATATTTTTAACTTTAATAGCTGGAATTAGATTACTCATATTTGCTCAATGTACAAAAGGAAAATTTATCAAAATAGAATTTAGTAGTCAGGACCCAGAATGAATATTATATAATTTAAGACTAAATATCATATTTGATATTTTAACAAACATGATACTTAGTAGTTTCAAATTAGGAGATAATTAAAAACAAACATTAATTAATTTTGACTTATGAAGTTTGTATTGTTCTCATTTTATTCTTCTGTGCCTAATAACTAAGCGAGAAATAATACTGACACATAAAATTAAGCCGATTAGAACTATAGAAGTAGTCCACACCAATTGACTTTTTTGTGGGTCGGGGTCGTTGTAGAGGTTAAAAATCAATACTGGTAAAGAAGCTGTTGGACTTAATAATCCTTCTGACCAATCTAGACTAAATAAAGCAGTAAAAATTAAGGGTGCTGTTTCACCAGCAGCACGAGCTACAGCTAATAAAATTCCTGTAGTAATTCCGGGAATTGCAGTAGTTAAAACAATGCGAAAAGTAGTTTGGAAGCGAGTTCCGCCTAAAGCAGCAGAGGCAAGGCGTTGAGATGTGGGAATCAGTTTTAAGGATTCTTCTGTTGTTAGTATAATTACAGGTAGCATAATTACGGCTAAAGCAAAACCACCTGCGATCGCACTAAATCCTTTAGTAAGCAAAACTATTACACCATAAGCGAATACGCCTACAACAATGGAAGGCACACCTGTAAGGATGCTGGCAATAAAACGAACAATACTAGTGATTGAGTTGGTTTGACCAAATTCCGCCAAGAAAATTCCTGTCATTATCCCTGTAGGAATGCTAAAAATAGTACCAATTATCACCATGATTATGGTTCCCAGAATGGCATTACCAAAGCCGTTGTCAATCACTGCTTTGATAAATATATCTGATTTGAGTCCAGATATTCCCCGAACGAAAATTTCCCACAAAATTGATAATAAAGGAATGAGTGCTAGACCTGTAAAACCAAAAGCGAGCGCATTCATCGCATAAGTAAACATTACTCGTTCTGTTGGCAGAGGACTGCATAATTCTCTCGCCAGAGATTCATCAGTTTCTGACTGGATATAACCACTCATATTTTTACAAATTTTGATTGATAAATATCTTGTATGCTGAGGTATTTGTAATAATTTAAAAGTGAGATGAGATTATCTATTTTTCCTACCAACCCACTTCACCAAGAGTACAGCTCCAATATTTACAGCTAGAGTCAACCCAAATAAAATCAATGCCAAATAGCTTAAAGCACCGATATGCAATCCCGATTCAGCTTCAGCAAATTCATTAGCTAATACAGAGGGAATTGTATAAGCTGGATCGAGTAAAGAAGCACTAATTTGAGCAGAGTTACCAATCACCATAGTGACCGCCATTGTTTCACCCAAAGCGCGTCCTAAAGCAAGCATGGCTGCACTCACTATTCCAGAAAACCCAGATGGTAGTAGGACTCGAAAAATTGTTTCCCAACGAGTACCACCCAAAGCCATAGATGCACTACGTAATTCTTTAGGAATAGCCATTAAGACATCACGACTAATTGCTGCCATTGTGGGCAAAATCATGATGGCGAGAATAACTCCAGCAGTCAACATATTAGTCCCAGAAGGATCTTCTGTATTAAATAGTGGTATCCATTTGAAATTGTTGGCTAGCCACTTTTGTAAAGGTTCTAGAACTGGAATAAAGACAAAAATTGCCCATAAACCAATAATTACACTAGGAATTGCTGCAATTAATTCAACAACAAATGCTAGGATGGTTCGCAGTGATGTAGGTAAGAAATTTTCACTAGTGACTAAGGCTACTGCCATTCCTACTGGAACAGCAAATAAAATAGCGATCGCACTACTTACCAAAGTTCCATAAATATAAGATAATGCTCCAAAAATCTGATTACCTGTATCCCAATTTTGACCCCACAAAAACCCCACACCAAACTGCTTGATGGCTGGTAGAGCTTCGTGTAAAATTACCCAACTCATCAAAAATAAAACTGCAACAGTAATAACCGCAAAAAAGTATACTAGCCGTGTAAAACCTTGGTCAAACCAGAAATTCGTGCCACTTATTTCAGTTAGATTGAAACTTTCATTATCTAGATTTGAATCATCTGATAAATTTGCCATTATAAACCAAAAAAATAAATTTTTTCTGACTACTAGAGCAAGTTATTAACTCACTCTAGTAGGAAAGAAAATTAGTAAGATTATCACTCTACTTCCTTTCTTAAGAGAAAATCTTAAAAGCCACTTTTTTAAGGGCGGTGGGGAATCTCTTCTACGTAAGTCTTAAAAATGATAAATTAAGGTTTGACAGAGCTGTTCACTGTTTGAAGCACCCGATTTGTCACATCAGATGGAATTTTGGTGTAGTTGAGGTCATCGTTATATTGTTGACCCTCTTTCAATACCCAATTAATCCATTTCTTAATTGCATCAGCTTTAGCAGCATTAGCATACTGTTTGTAAACCATTATCCAAGTAAGGCCGACAATGGGATAACCTTGTCCAGGATCTCCTACAAAAACGCGGTAGTTATCTGGAAAAGTGACAGTTGACAAAGCTGCATTTGCAGATTCTAAAGAAGGAGCAACAAATTCTCCTCTCTTATTTTGTACCAATGCTGATTTGAGATTATTTTTGACCGCGTAGGCATATTCAACATAACCAATAGAACCAGGAGTACGAGCTACTATAGCAGCTACGCCTGGATTCCCTTTGCCTTTGAGGACATTTGGCAAATTCCATTTTGGAGCGGTGTTAGCTCCAACTCTACCTTTAAAATAACCGCTAATAGCACTCAAGTGATTAGTGAAAATGAAAGTTGTACCGCTACCATCAGCGCGAACAGCAAATTTAATTGTTTGATTTGGGAGATTAGCACCTGGATTATCAGCTTTAATTTTCGCATCATTCCATTTAGTGATTTGACCTGAATAAATTGCTGGTAGTGTAGCGCGGGACAATTTCAGATCGTTAACGCCCGGAAGATTGTAAACAACAGAAACAGCACCGCCTGCTGTGGGTACTAAGATTGCACCATTCTTGACTTTAGCGATTTCATCATCTTTCATTGCAGCATCACTACCACCAAAGTCAACGGTTCCAGCGATAACTTGACGAATACCGCCGCCACTACCAATTGCTTGATAGTTAATTTTCAAGTCTGGATATTTCTTCTTAACTTCACGAGCATACCGTTCGTAAAGCGGAGCCGGAAAAGTTGCTCCTGCACCATTGAGAGTTTCAGCTTGTGAGATCGCACCAAAACATGGACTAAGTGCAACAGAAGTTGTCACCAATGAAGTAGCAACGACACGATTCAAGATGGTGGTCGAAAAAATCATATTACCTCTGATTAAAGGAATCTCTTGCTGCTGTAATTACAGCCTTAATCAAGTTACATTTTTTATGGTTAAACTTTATTTAACAATTGAGAAAATAATAATTAAGATGCGCTTAAATCTTGATTTTAAATATTTTTGGCTTATTGATATTTGATTGACGAGATTAGTTTCATAAGGGAGCATCCACTTTTGGCAGAAATACTCAAATAGCTAATAAACCATTGAGATAAGCACAACGAACCGAGAAGATGTGATTGACACTTTCAACATTCCACTGTGCACCAGAAATTTTAATCCTGGCACCAATTTGTTTAATAGCAGATTCAACTGCTCCAGAACCAATAGAACACAGTTGTTCAGCTTGGTAATAGCTGTAGTTGACAATACGAGAGTCATATTTGAGGAGATAAGCGATGAAGTTCTTACACATAATCAACATCCCCAGCCGCAATGGCACCTGCTAACACTACAGCATTGGAGTCAACACTTTTAATTTTGCTATAGGATGCTTTGACTAAGTTCGTATATTGCCATGCACCCTGAAGATTGATAAACTCCAATTGTGAGTCGTTGACTGCCAGGGGGCGAGAGCCAAGTGGTTTCCAATTTTTTTTAAGATTTGGCTCGTTCCATATTTCCCAAGCGTAAACTCGACCACGATAACGCTGCACAAGTTTAGCGATCGCGTTCGTATAGTCAGTGTATTTGGTCGGTGAGTATAACAAGTAATCAGTGTAATTTGGATCGGTGCATCATTCTTTATTGAGTGCAGATGAAGCCCAACAAGGTGTCTGTCCCAATTCAATAATCAGCTTTACTCCTGCTTTTTCGGCAGCAGACACTTCTGCGTCTAGTTAATCCCAAAACCATTGTGGAGTTACTCCTTGTTGCCCTTCCATTAAATGCCAAGTTACAGGCAAACGAACAACCTTTGCTCCTATTTGCTGCACCAAACTAACTCGCTCTGGTAAATTACGTGCTGCCTGCTTGGCAATATTAAACTCATTCACTCCATATAGTTTGCTACTACTTTGTTGAGCATCAGTAGGTTTAAATAATGGGATCTGCGACACAAAAAATATAAGCTGTACAACAATAACTAGGATGAAAGTCGATATGAATTTTCGCATGAGAATTTCTAATCATCCCATTGGGAGCTTAACTGATACCATTTCTGTATGAAGATGCGCTAAATTATCAAAAAGGCGCATTTGGTACAAGTGTGATGGGGCTGAGATTGCAAATTGAGATTAAAGAGAGCCAAGAAGAATTGGAAAAAGCTGTTAAATATGCTACACAGGCAAGCAGCAAAGAAAGATTACAAATGCTCTACTGGCTAAAAACTGGTCAAGTCACAAGCAGGCGATCGCTTGCAGAACGTTTAGGACGTAATCAAGGCACAATCACTCGTTGGTTGAAAAAATATAAAGACAGGGGATACAAAGGCTTATTAGAGGTGAAACACGCACCAGGTAAAGAACCGATGGTCAGTGGAGAAAACTTAGAACGTTTAAAACAAAGATTGTCTCAACCACAAGGATTTCACAGCTATAGTCAGATTCAACAATGGTTAATCACTGAATTAGGACTCAATATTGCTTATAAAACGGTATACCAGCTAGTTCGCTACCAAATTGGTGCCAAGCTAAAAGTTCCGCGCCCTTTAAGTCGCAAGCAACATCCACAGAGCCAGCCCCACTTTAAAAAAAACTCCCTCTAGCGCTGAAATTTTTACAATATGAATTTGGAGAAGGTAAGCGGCTCAGATATATGTGTCAAGACGAAACTCGCCTGGGATTAAAGACGATTGCAGGGCGTTTAATTACTGCTCCAGGCATAAAACCTGTGGGTTCAAGCCAATGGCAACGGGATAATTTTTACTTGTATGGTGTTGTAGAACCTTTAAGTGGGTATAGTTTTTTCTACGAATTTTCCCACCTTGATGGTGATTGTTTTCAAAAATTTTTAGAGTTGCTGTCTGCGGATCTAGGTGAGGACGTTGCAGTTATTCAGTTTGACCAAGGTTCGTTCCACACTACTAAAACCCTTGATTGTCCAGAAAATATTATCCCCATTTTTCAACCACCACACTCTCCAGAACTCAATCCAATTGAAAGGTTTTGGGAGTTCCTCAAAAGCAAACTTCAATGGGAAAATTGCAAAACGCAAACCCCAACTACGTCAAAAGTTAGCTTCTGTTCTAGAAACAATTACATCAGAACAGATTGCTTGCCTTACTTATTACGACTTTATTCTCGAAGCTTTATTTAGCGCAGCTTCATAAAGAATTGGTATGAGTACTATAATTTTAATGCTGAGGATGTCAAAACTGTACTACGTAACCCGCAATGACCAATTGCTTTGAGTAAATAATTGATGATAGCATAGATGCTAATTATTTCATTTATCATATTCCCCTCCGTTTTTTACACCTGGAGGGGATTTTATTACATCAAGCGATCGCCTCAATCAATAACTAGCAACTTGGGTTAATAGCTTAGTCATTTAGTTTTAAATTATATATTTAATAAGCTAAGTAGTAGCTTAAATAATAATTAGTAGTCAGTTTTCAGAGGTTGGAAACTACTGACTACTAACTACTAACTAATGACTTAAAAATCTAAAATCGGCCAGTCTGGTTCACGATAATAGTGTGTCATGTTGTCAAATTTTCGCAATTCGACACGACCGATCGAGAATTCTGGTAAATTAAACAGCCATTGTTCGTTCAATTGAGAAAGCTTTGTGCTGAAACTTGTACGGTCTAAGTCAGATGAAACCTCCCCGAAATAGGCTAATGTAATATGGGCTGTGAAATGATAATGCTGCTCAATACCCAAAGCAATTAACTTGGGATTTTGATAAATTGTTCGGCGAAATTTAATAATTTCCTCATAGCAGCGTTCATCTTGGGGTACTAAACAAACGGCTATAGCTCTTGGCATCAGTATCAGCCCCAACATTTGCCATTTAATCGGATAACTCCTATTTGTCATCAATTGTTGATATTGCTGAAATATTTCAGCTAAACGAGAGTGTAATTCCTCGTCAAATTTGGGATTTTTTTCGTATGCGTCAAGGTAAGCACTGTCCCAAATTAAATCCGCTAAAGTCAGATGAAAGCTAGCAGGAGGTAGAGGTACAATCAAATCACGGTTTACAGGCAACTGTAAAAGTTCCTGTTGGTAAGTCTGTAATTTGGCATAGAAAGCAGAGTTGTCTGATTCTTCTCCTGCTGGCGGGGTAATTAGCGTATAGCCAGGAAAGGACGCTGCTTGTCTCAAGCCAGAATGTTGCTGAAATTTAGAAGATTCCTGAATATGCTGGGCTTGGGATCTGTAGGCTTCTGGCAGCGTCAGTCGTGCTAACCGATTTAAGTAAGTTTGATAGTTGTCGTCCAATCTTTATAGCCTCACGCTCTCACTTGATAGATTTTAGGGAAAATTACCCCGATTAACAGAATGATTTCAAAAGTATTTAGTTTTTGGCCCTAGCTGTCTAATCAGTATATTTAAGCTTATCAATTAACGATTTTGCTAGGATTCAAGCTTTCAAATCTATCCTTATATACCGATAAGACAGTCAGGGGTTTTTGAGTGTGATGATTGAAGGATAAGGGAGTTAGGAGTTAAAAATTATAAGAATTCTTTCCCAATGCCCAATTGAGGTTTATCTATAGCAATCCGATTTAATTTCTGAATCACTCGTAGAGGTAAGGGGCTGGGGATTGGGGACTGGGGATTGGGGACTGGGGACTGGGGACTGGGAAGAAGGAATAAAGGTGTACTGAGTTTTGTTCAAAAATCAAATATGAGTCCTATATGCCAATTTATGTTTACTGGGGTGAGGATGATTTTGCTATAGAAAAGGCGATCGCCCTTTTGCGCGATCGCATCCTCGATCCCGATTGGATAAGTTTTAATTACACTGCATTCACCCCAGATCAAGCTGATGCTGCTATCCAGGGGTTAAATCAGGTGATGACACCCACTTTTGGCGGTGGTGGGCGCTTGGTATGGCTGATAAATACTACTCTGTGTCAGCACTGTCCAGAGAACGTCTTAGCGGAACTGGTGCGATCGCTACCTGTAATTCCCGAAAACTCATTTTTATTACTTACCAGCCGAAACAAGCCAGATGAACGCCTCAAATCCACGAAATTGTTAAAGCAATTTGCTACTGAATTCCGAGAATTTCCCCTCATTCCCCCTTGGAAAACAGAATTACTAGTGCAATCTGTGAATCAAGCAGCCCAGACTATGGGCGTGAAATTAACTGCCAATACTGCCCAGTTGTTGGCGGAATCCGTTGGAAATGATACACGATTACTCTACAATGAAATAGATAAATTGCGGTTATATGCCCAAGGTAGCAACAAGCCTTTAGACGTAGATACTGTTACAAAGTTAGTAAGAAATACTACTCAAAATAGCTTACAATTAGCAGCAGCAATCAGAACGGGAGATACAGCGAAAGCTTTGACAACCTTAGCAGATTTGATCGATGCTTCTGAGCCAGGATTACGGATAGTTGCCACACTGATTGGACAATTTCGCACCTGGCTATGGGTCAAGATTATGATAGAAAGTGGTGAGCGCAATCAACAAGCGATCGCTATTGCTGCTGATATCAGTAATCCCAAACGGATATACTTCCTCCAGCAAGAAATAAAACTGCTTTCTGTGCAACAGCTAATCTCTTGTTTACCTCTACTATTGGAGTTAGAAGTCAGCCTTAAGCAAGGAGCATCAGAAATGTCAACATTTCAGACTAAAGTCATCGAACTTTGTCAAGTCTGTCGAGGAAGTTGACAATCAAATATAAAAACTTGATGTATTGAGCAGTTGCTGGAACTTCCAACTCCGAAAATAATTCAAAGTCCTTATAATATCCCTGATGTAGTTTTGTGTCACATACTATATGAAGAAAATTTCTGATTTATTTTCCCAATCTAGCCGAAAGCGAATCCTTTGCCAATCATTTTTTTTCGGCGCGATCGCTACTGCAAGTGTGATTTCTAACGCTTTTTCATTGAATTCAAAAGTTTATAGTCAAACTCCACCACCAATAGCTAACAATACTCAAATCAACAGCTACGCTCAGGCCGTGCTAGCAATGGAACCAGCCCGTCAAAATGCCTTTGAAGAAATTAAAAAACTTATTGGCAATGGAGAAATTCCCAAAATTGTTTGTAACGATTCTAACAGCATAAATGGTCTTCCTAGAAAAGCTCAAGATATCGCAGTAAATTACTGTAATCGTTCTCAAAAAATTGTTCAAGATAATGGTTTGAGCATCGATCAGTTCAACAAAATTACTATAGAGTTACAAAATAACGATATCTTAAAACAGCAGGTTTATAACACCTTATTACGGCTACAAAAAAGTCCTGATTCTCCTTAGTTAAAGCTCGTATATGAATTTGAGAGGATTACGTTTAAAATAACTACCCCCGCATGAAAGCGAGGGCGAGTAAGGTTTTCCGTAATTCGTTATTTGTAATTCCGATTGCGTAAACGTTTTAGACATTTCATAAGGGTGGCTTATTTAAGCCGAACTGTACTAGTATTGCTTATCTACAAAAAACTGCAAGAATGTTTACAAATTAATTTTTATCGCGATCCGATCGTTCAATATATCAGATAGATTTGATTGTCGCTTGGTATGAATATTTTTCATGTGCTTCTTCACAGTGTTTATGGTGATGTAAAGCTTTATAGCAATTTCTTTGTAGCTATAGTTGCTTCGATAGAGAAACCAAATTTCAGCTTCTCGCGGCGTAAGGTCAAATTTTTTTACTTCAGTGAGGGCTACATTTTTCACTGACTCACATTGGTTTTCTATAGTCACTAATAAACAAGGCATTTCAAACCCGTCTAAATCTAGTAGTCTCACCCTAATCCGAAAAACATTTGACTTATCAAGGACAATTTCATCCGACAGAATCAAAAGTTTATCGGAAAATAAATACTGACTACTGAGTAACAATTCACAAGTACTCCAGATAGCTGAAGGCACAAAACTCTGGTTTAAATTGCCTTGATTAAATTGAGAACAAAGGCGATTAGCAGATGCATTCGTATGAACTATTTCACCAGTTTGGCTTAATATTAATATCCCGTCTTCTAAGCCTTCAATTACTTCTTGTAAAAAATTAACTCGCTTCGAGTTATGTAAGTCAATACTATCTGGCTGTTGCAGTTCTGCTACTGTTTTTGTTTTGGCGCTCATAGGAAGTATTTTAATGTATAAAATCATGCTAACTACAATTAGTAGATGTATGCTTTTCTACATAAATTTATTGAAATACTCAATCCATAATTCCATAATTTATGTAGCCTATTTGAATGAACTCAGGTTACATAATTTAAATACAACTCTTAAATTACCTATTTCGGAAGAGGCAAAATTTTTTATCTCTATGTAAATTAATTGTCTTAACTCAAGCTTATTGTTTTTGAGGGTAGCTACTGCGTTGCCTATTGAAGCAATTTTTACCTTAAGCAGCAAGAAAGTTCACAGTGTACCTCGCACCAATACAAAATAACGATCACTACCGAAATAAAAATATACTTTATACGTAGATATTTACCAACTACATTAAATTGCAAAAAAACTGCTTTTTGGTAATTGAGAAAACTTTGAATTTGATATAAATTTTGATATTGCGAAAAAGGATATTGCCCAATTCTTATCATGAACCAGTGCTGAGTGGTGGGAGTTGGGAGTTAGCAAGAATTCTTCCCAATCCCCAATCCCCCATTTTCTCTAAGTCCGCCCAACAAGGCTGGCAACCACTGTAGCCAACTCAGCTGCTTCAATAGGTTTGGGTAAATGTAGCTGATAACCTTCTTGTATAGCTCGCATCCGATCCTCTGTCCTAGCATAAGCTGTCAACGCGGCGGCGGGAATATTTCCCCCTAGTTCTGGTGGTTGCGATCGCAGTTTGCGGATTAAAGAATAACCATCCTCATCAGGTATACTGATGTCGCTGACTAAAACATCTGGTTTCCACTGTGCAATTACTTGTAATGCTTCTTGAACTGATGCTACTGCTTTAACTTCGGCTTGGCACTGTTCGAGGACTATGGTGATAAATTCACGGCTATCAATTTGGTCATCTACAACCACTACTCGCACGCCAAGAAGGGAGACAAAGAAAAGGGGGGAGGGATACACACGTACAGGAGGAAAAGGGGAAAGAGAGGTACTTTTTAGAAGTGGTAGTTTGACTGTAAACGTCGCTCCTTGCTCTTTACCCGGACTATTTACGTAGACAGTACCGCCGTGTAATTCTACTAAATGATGCACGATCGCTAATCCTAGTCCTAATCCACCATAGGTTCTAGTGCTAGAACTATCAGCTTGACGAAAACGAAAGACGTAAGGAATAAAATTAGGACTGATACCAATGCCTGTGTCAATCACCTGAATTTGGGCATATTTATCTGTTATCTGTTGTTTTTCTTCGCCATTTACCACAGACAAGTGCACCTCTACCCGTCCACCAGTTGGTGTAAATTTAATGGCATTGGATAGTAAATTCCAGATAATTTGCTGCAAACGCTCGAAATCACCAGAAACTAAGAATTGGGAATTTTCGCCAAGTTTGCTGTCCTCTGAATCTTGATTGCTTTGGAATTGTGCTTCAGGAAATTTTAGATTTTCCTGATTGATTCCTAATCTCCAATCTGAATTTGGTGTTTCTTTTGAGGAAATAACGGAAAATCTTAAATCGATTTCCTTAGATTGGGCGGCTAGACTAACAGTCTCTAAGCTCGACTCAATCATCGGAAGCAAATTACAAGTACCGACATTGAGGCGTAACTTGCCTCTAATCATCCGCGATATATCCAGCAGGTCTTCAATTAGCTGGCTTTGCGCCTTAGCATTGCGCTCAATTGTCTCCGTAGCTCTAGCCATTTGGCTTTCACTAAGCTTGGTTCGTTGCAGAAGTTGCGCCCAGCCCAGAATTGCATTGAGGGGCGATCGCAATTCGTGAGACAATATCCCTAGAAACTCATCCTTCATCCGGTTAGCCTCTTGCAATTGCTCAGTTTGTTTTTGCAAAGAAGCAATTAAACTAGCCCGTTCCATTGCGATCGCTATTTGGTCGCATACTGCTTGCATCATCCCCTTTTGATTTTCGGTGAAGCTTAACCGAGTCCGGCTACCCAAAGAAAGAGTACCCAACAACCTTCCTTGGGCAATCAAGGGATAACTAGAATAAGCAGTAATGCCTAAAGAACGAATCAATTCTGTTTTTGGGTCAGTTGATTGCTGTACATTCTCTAGAGCTATTGCACAACGCTCCTGGGCTACAGTACCATAAACCTCTTCACCAAACGCCAACGACTCTATTTCCTCTATCACTTCTGGGGAAATGCCACTGTAAGACTCTAGCCGCAATCCCTGGGAATTATCCTCAACCAAATAGTTAAAGTAAACATCTAAACCAATTTGGTTTTTTAGTTTTCGATAGACGCTATCGATTAGTACTACTGGTTCCTGACTTGAGAGTAAATCGCTAGCTGTATCGAATAGTAGCTTTAGCCTTTTGTAACCTAACGAGAGTGCTTTTTCTGCCTCTTTGAGGTTGCTAATCTCTTGAAATACCAAAATACAAGTTGCCGGATGACCGTGCATTGCTGGCAAGGTATCAGCAAATATCAGTAAAGAGCGCACACCTGCGGGAGTATGCCAGTCTACCTCCAACCCATTGAGACGTTCGCCCAGGGCAACCCGTACTCCTGGCATTTGTTCATTGGGAATGCGATCGCCTGCCGCATCTGTATAGTGGTAAACTGTGTGATAATCTTTTGCTGCTACACCTTTAGGAAATTCGCCCCCAGCTAATTCATTAGCAGAGCGATTGGCAAAAGTTACCCGCGCCGTTCCTGGTTCAATAAACAGCAAGGGTCTTGGCATTAGATTTAGCACATCCTCCAGCCATTTTTGCTGATTTATAAGTACTTCTTCTGCTTGTTTGCGCTCCGTAATATCTAAAAATGCACCAACGCTTCCTCTAGTTTTACCCTCTTCGTCAAATAGGGGTGCAACGGATTCCAGCAGGTTGACAACTCTTCCATTTTCATGGACTATATCAAGTTCGCAACCTAGAACTTCGATACCATGAGCAGCAGAGTATTGCATTGGGAGTTCTTCTGTTGAAAGTTCCCTTCCCTCTTTGTAGACTTTAAAGCATGTGGATTTTTGGTTGCTAAGAGCGCTGAGGGAGGCATTAGTATCTGACGATATCCCCAACTGCTTGGCAAAAGCAGGGTTCACCTTGATATTTTGGCATTGTGGATCTTCAGCAATGCCAATTCCAATGGGAATTACCTCCAACAAAGTTTGTAACTCAGTAATGCGGCGCTGTAGATCCTTATTTAGTTGTAAGATTTTTTCCTTGGCCTGCTTTTGCTCGCTGATATTGCGAGTCACAGTTGCTAAGGCAATTGGCTGACCTGTGTTGTTATCTGTAACAGTGAAGATATTGTAATCAACTGGTATTGGTTGACCTGTTTGGAGGTGTCGGAAACAGAATTCTCCCTGCCAGCGTCCTTGTAATAGCACATTTGGCAGTATGTATTCTTGAAAATAGGTTTTGTCTTTGGGCATGAAGTAATCTAATACTACTTTTTGCCTTACTTCGTCAATGCTAGCAAGCCCTACCAGCTTTTGACCTGCATCATTTATATAGAGTAATTGACCCTCAAGGGTAGCGATACCGATAAAGTCAGAACTATTTTCTACCAGCGATACTAATTTTTGTTGCTCTGCTTCTGCTTGCTTGCGTTCCCTTAAATCGAGGATAAACGCTACTGACTCTTCCCGGTTTTCTCCAAGCAGCACATAACCAACTAAAACTGGGATACGGCTACCATCCTTGCGAATATATTCTTTCTCGTAGGGTGTACAAGTAGCGTTAGTATTTCCTTGTGCTTCAGCGACACCTTGCAGATCCAAGTATAGATACTCTGGTGGTGTGATATTGCTCCAACTTAATCTACCCCCTGACAAATCCTCCTGCGTGTAACCAATCATCCTCAAGAATTCGTCGTTTGCCTGCTGGATACCGCCATACACATCGCCAAACAGAATACCAATGACGTTAGAATCTACAAAACTCGCCAGTTTATCCTGGTAGATTCTCAGTGCTTCCTGAGCAAGATCGCGTTGATGGCTGAGGCGTTCAATAACTGCCGCACTTTGCCAAATCAAAATAGTAAAAATTACAATCAGGACGATTGCAAACACCGATACTGCAAAAGCTGGATCGTATTGTCCTGCGCGTTGACCTTCAACAATTACCCACCCCAATATAAAAGGTACTGCGATCGCGGCAATTAATAAACGACGTGCAAGTAAACCACCATAAGTATCACTTGTAACTATCCTCATTAACCCCTGTTCTGACCGTGCCCATAGAATGCCCATACTTAGTAAGCTGAACAACACCGCCGTATGTAAAGCCATTGATGTTGTATAAGGGGCAAGTCCGTAGAGAACTTTCACTTTGTAGGCATAGCCCATGAGCGCCTGAAAGGAAATCAAAGTAGCGATCAGAGCGATAATCTGAGCATACCAATAACTACGGTGGTTTTTTGGATTAATCAGAATCTGTAGGGCGACACTAACCAGCATAAAGTTGACTGCTATGTTCACCCCCATTCGCCCCAGATGTGATGTCGCTATTGTAGTTGGCGAATCACTAAATACCAGTTCTTCAATGCCGAAATTCCAGCCAAATAAATATTGACAGAGTGTGAGTGTCGCAATTGTGGTAGTCGCTATTGCACAGAAATTAGAAATTAGCAGAGTAGGAAAGAGGAATATTTGGGGGTAATTTTGAACTGTTCTGTTCCCCTTTCTTGTTGCTTCCTGCTCCCTACCTCCTGTTTTTGAACATAGCCATAGTGATATACCACACAGCACAAAACATAGCGCTGTGTTGACTTTCATTGTGGCAGGACTCCCAGGAAAGCCGCGCTTAAGAACTTCAATGCCAAGACACCAGCCAACTAGTACCAAGCTGCCAACAAAAACAGCGATCGCACTTGCGACTTTTGCCACAAGTAAATTTGCAGGGATTTTTATATCTTGCAGCCGCAAGCGGTTAACGTTTAACATTTAGTGTTTTCTAACCGCATCTATCTAGCGTGGTAAACTTCCGTATTTCTTACGGTTTAATCATTTAGACCCTTTGTATTTTAGGCTACCCCTTGACTTCCTTTTCATCTATCCAGATGCATATTTTTTCTTGCATAATTTAGAGTAAGAAATAATCAGGGCTGAAAAAACCACCTTTATGAGTACTTCAAAATTGCAGAGGATATCGGCTCGCTCGACCCAGCGATCGCTCCATTACAAACATCCAGTGCGATTCTTTCTGCTGGTATATGAGCAAAAATGTGAATTTAAACTTGATAAGCTTGCCCAAGAATGGCGTGGTAGAAATTTTTTATAAATTTTAGAGTTACCTGGATTTATGATCACAAATATATCTAGTTTAAAACTGTTTTCTTGCTATAAATATTTGACTAATTTACCCACGATTAAATATATTTTATATATAAGATTATGCATATTCTCTT
>NZ_JBALDK010000201.1:0-121826 GCF_036917455.1 Nostoc sp.
TGTTAAATGAAGGAGGCCTTATTATTAAATGGGAGCGCAAGATTAAAAATAAAGGTAATGCTGTTTATTAAATTTAGCTGCGTAGCAGCTTATTCCTCTCCCCTCTTCCCTCTGCGTTCTCTGCGCCTCTGTGGTTCGTTCCTCCTACCCCAACCTCGGACGTATCCCATAATGCCGATACCGCCAATAATCGCGCAAAATGCGATCGTGGTCAAAACATAAATTACCAGGCACACGCCAATACTCAAAAATGCCTACACCCTTAGCATCATCCCCAGCCACAGGTTCCCCCGTAGCTGTCGCCAAAAACACAATGCTAATGGTATGCTGACGCGGATCGCGATTGGGGTCAGAATACACCAGTAATTGTTCGACTAATTCCACCTGCAAACCCGTTTCTTCCTCAGCTTCCCTTCGCGCCGCCACTTCCACAGCTTCCCCATAATCTATAAACCCACCAGGAATAGCCCAACCTAAAGGAAGATTATGTCTTTCAATTAACACTATTGGCCGATGAGGTCGATCTACTAGTTCAATGATGATATCAACTGTCGGTGCAGGATTTCGGTAAGTCATATTTATTAGTCATTGGTCATTGGTCATTGGTCATTAGTCAAGAGCAAAGGACAAATGACTAAGGACAAACAAAATGAGTTTACTTGATTTACCGTGCAAATACTGTTCCGTGATAAATTCGATGCGATTGGCTTTGCCACTGCCCCTTGGGCAATCGCATAGCGTGTCCATCAGATAATTGCTCCCTCTCATAATTCAGGTTATTTATGCCTTTTCCTAGATCCAGTGGTATTTTGCTGCATCCTACATCCTTTCCTAGTCGATTTGGCGTTGGAGATTTAGGCTTAGAAGCCTATCGCTTTATTGATTTTCTCAAAGATAGCCATCAACAATATTGGCAAGTTTTACCCCTGGGCCCCACTGGATACGGTAATTCCCCGTATATGTGCTACTCGGCTATGGCAGGAAATCCCCTGCTGATTAGCCCAGAAAAACTGCGAGATGAGGGTTTACTAACTGAAGAAGACTTTGCTAACTTACCAGGATTTCCAGAACATAAGGTAGATTTCGAGCAGGTTGTGCCGATTAAGATTGGGTTACTGAAAAAAGCCTGTGAACATTTTAGAACCAATGCTACACCTATCCAGCAGAAAGAGTTTGAAGGTTTTTGCGATAGTAAAGCCTATTGGCTAGATAATTACGCCTTATTTATGGCGCTAAAAGATGATAACGAGAATGCAAACTGGCACGCATGGAAGCCAGAACTTGTCAAGCGTGATCCACAAGCAATGGAGCAAGTACAGGAGCGGCTTAACGGAGAGATTTTTTATTATAAATTCATCCAATTTGAGTTTTTCCGCCAGTGGTCAGACCTGAAAAACTACGCCAATATGCGCGGCATTGATATTATTGGCGATATCCCCATCTACGTAGCTCATGATAGTGCTGATGTGTGGGCGCATCCCGACATCTTTTGCTTAGACGAACAAACGGGAGAAGCTGCTCAAATGGCGGGAGTCCCACCAGATTACTTTAGCGCCACTGGTCAATTGTGGGGCAACCCGGTTTATAACTGGGAAGAATTGCAAAAACAAGACTTTAAATGGTGGATACAACGCTTTGAGGCAATGCTGGACTATGTAGATATAATTCGTATTGACCACTTCCGGGGCTTCGAGGCTTATTGGTCAGTACCCAAAGGCGAAGAAACTGCTATGAATGGCAAATGGGTGGAAGCACCTGGAGACGCTTTTTTTGAAGTTATTAGGCAGAAGTTGGGCAAGCTACCCGTCTTAGCAGAAGATTTAGGAGTGATTACACCAGAGGTAGAAGCACTGCGAGACAAGTATGAATTTCCTGGGATGAAGATTTTGCAGTTTGCTTTTGGTTCTGATCCCGAAAATCCGTTTTTACCATTTAACTACCCAAGAAATGCTGTAGTTTATACTGGCACTCACGATAATGACACGACTGTAGGCTGGTTCAACTCAGCTAACGACAATGAAAAACATAACTTATGGCTTTATTTAGGTTGTATCAGTTCTGAAGGTATCCAGTGGGATTTGATTCGACTAGCTTTGAGTTCCATAGCTAATCAAGCGATTATTCCTTTGCAAGATATCTTGGGATTAGGAAATGAAGCGCGGATGAATTTTCCCAGTGTTGCTGAGGGTAACTGGGAGTGGCGCTATCAACCAGGAGCCTTGAGAGAGGAATTAGGCGATCGCTTAAAAGTTCTGACCAGACTTAATGGACGCGCCCCGCAACAAAATTGAGGAGTAGGGAAATGAGGCTAGAAGGGTAGTAGCAAAAGACAAGGCAGACAAGGCAGACAAGGTTGAGGGAGGAGTAAATGCCTCCTTTTACCTCCTTGTCTCGTTGTCCCCCTCATCCTCGTCATCTCCCCCAGTCTTTTTTTTCAATTTTGTTAGCGAGTCCGCAATCGTCATTTTGAATTTTGAATTTATTTCTCCCTCATCTCAAAACTTAGGCTTGGCAGCAATCCTAACTTCTTCCTCTTTTCCTGGCTCTCCCATTTCCTTGGCTTTCTCTTGATTGACGCTCATTAACACACCACCAGCATTATCAGTTTTTACTGTCAGTTGCTCTTGAGCTTTCCAAGTCCGGTGAGTTCCCTCTGGGAGAATACCCTCAAACTCGGTTTTGCCATCAGCTATGACGCGAATCCAAGATGACGCTTTCAAAGTCACACCAATTTGTACAACCTGTCCCTGTTGTCTACCGTTAAGGGGATCGCTGACGGGTTGAACTCTTAGTGAATCTTTTGGTTGGGTTGGCTCTGGTTTAACAATGGACTTTTGTTTTGGGTATGGTTGGTTTTGGCTATTACTTGCTTGTAGTACTGCGTCATTTAATAACTGAGATAAGCCATTGACAGAGCATACAATTAGCAATATGTAAAGAAAGTAAAGATGAATCGGACGTAGTTGATTAATGGGTGAAGTATTCCCCATTCCTTGAGGGTTTACTTGTGCAGAACTAATGGGAAAAGTGCCAGAGAATTCTACTCCATTCAAGCCCAGTGCATCAGCAAATTGCCTGATAAAACCCTGAATATAGACTGGTTCTGGCAGATCGTTTAAATTACCTTCTTCGATCGCCTGCAATAATCGCTGGGGAATTCTGGTTAATATAACCACTTGCTCTAGAGATAAGCCTTGTTCTTGACGCAACGCCCAAAGTTGAGCGCCCAATTCTGCTAACTTTTCGGACCGTTGTTGCTCTAACGAAATTGATGGCTGGTGATTATTTTTCTTTCTTAGCCATTTCATGCCTGCTGACACTCCTTAACTCCACTGAATCTTTAGTAGGTTGCGTTATCCGATCTTGCAAAAAGTGAATCTCATAATCGTTGAGGGAACGATATTTACCCTCTGACAATAAGGGTTCTTTTGGAGTTTGTAATTGAATGGGGCCGATAGCAGTTCGATGCAGCTTGATTACTGGGTATCCTAACTGTTGGGCTATGCGGCGAATTTGGCGATTTCTTCCCTCCTGCAAGACTATTTCTAAAAAGCTTTGCTCGGCACGACGTTCTATTAGATGTACCTTAGCAGCCCTGGTTTTTCTACCCTCCAACACCATACCCTCACGCCACATTTGCAATACTGCTTCTGGGGGATGTCCTTTGACTACAACATGGTATGTCTTGGAAATACTGTGGCGGGGATGGGTTAGTCCAAATGTCAGATTTCCGTCATTTGTGAGAATTAATGCTCCCGTAGAGTCTGCATCTAAACGCCCAACTGGGTGAATACCTGAACCCTCCCGTAATTCTTTCGGTAGTAGATCCAGGACTGTTTTTCTTCGGTGAGGGTCATAGCAAGTAGAAACTACTCCCGCAGGTTTATGCAGCAATAGATATATTAAAGCCGGACGCTGCTTTTGGGATATAGTTTTACCATCAATTGCGATCGCATCTTTTTGGGGATCAACTTTTTGACCCAAATGCGCCAATACTCCATTGATTCGCACCCGTGAGTGCCTAATCATTTCTTCAGCTTCACGACGTGAAGCGATGCCCCATTGAGCGATAATTTTTTGTACCCTTTCCTCCATCTGGAATTACTTATTTACTGTTAACAATTAAATGATATTTGCATTTTGTAGCGAGTAGGCAGAAATGTTACATTTAAGACTTGTTTAATATTCTGTCCGGTTATTGAGCAAATACTCATAAACAAATTGGTTAGATGGCAGAGCAAAATTCCCCAACAAGAGATGCAAATAAAATCCGTATAATTACTCAGGTACTCACCAAAGCCCTAAAGCTCTGGTTAAGAGCGCAAGTGAGTCAAATATCAGAATTAAAGGTGGAGATTAAAGCAAGCGATCTCCAACTTCTTTCTGGGCGCATCCCCTTGGTATCTATTTTTGCTTCTCATGCAGTTTATCAAGGTCTCCTAATTACACAAATTGAATTAACGGCAGAAAATATTCAGATAAACATTGGCTCCGTACTCAGGGGAAAGCCCTTACGACTGTTAGAAACAGTATCAGTGGTTGGCGACTCGATCGTAGACGAGAAGGATCTGAATGCTTCTCTCTCATCTGATTTATTATCGACTGCTTTGAGCGATTTTCTGGTTAAGGTTTTACCAACACATTTCCCAAAGTCAGAACCAATTAATTGGCAAGAAATTATTCTTGATAACAATCAAATTATACTGCGAGGTTTGAGAGTCACCAATAGTGAAACAACGCCTCTAGAGATTTCTCTGGGTGGCTTACAGTTACTCAGTGGTCATGAGTTGCAACTGGCACAAGTAAAAATTAAGCCTAACCAGGGAGATATATTAGAGGGCGATCGCCAGTACAATCTGGATCTTGGCTCAGATGTCGATATCCAAGAACTAACGCTAATCCCAGGTAAGCTAGTGTGTCGGGGGCGGATTAACGTTAATCCTTGATGATGAAAAATTAAAAATATCCTATCCTAATGTGAGTTCGACAGGGGAGCAACGCGAAAAAGTGAGATCCTCGTGAAAAGAGCAGGGGAGGCAGGGGGAGCAGGGGGAGCAGGGGGAGTGAAGAGAAAACTTTAGTCTTTTTTACGACCTTTATAGCTATAAATACACTTATTTCTTTCTCTTCCCCTGCCTCAAGAGCATCCCCTGCTCCCCCTGCTCACAAAATCGCATTGCTCCCGTTCGACACGATGAATTGACTGTGATAGGTGGTTAAGATGCTACACGTTTCTATAGTAGCGGCAACAGTAGTGTCACAAAATAATAAACCAAAGGTGCTGTGAAAATATAACTATCAGTACGGTCTAAAATACCACCATGACCGGGAATTAATTGTCCAGAATCTTTGACTCCAGCATCGCGCTTCAGCATAGACTCGGTAAGATCCCCTAAAAGACTAGCAATACCAATTAGTAAACCCAATGCTAAACCAGTAAACGGGGATCTGGGCAAGTGTAAATAATAGGCTCCTGCTATAGCTACAGCAACACTCGAAGTAATGCCAAAGACAGCACCTTCTACAGTTTTTTTCGGGCTAATATCAGACAGACGGGTTTTCCCAAAGAATTTGCCAATGGTGTAAGCGCCAATATCGGCTGCCCAAATACACAAAAAAGTCAGCATTGTTGCTGTAAAACCTTGTGCTAAGGAAGCAGAATTTGCCTTTTCCCAGAAATCTGCCCAGGTTGTGGGCCAGTAACCTCCGAAAGGGAGATTGCTAAAAATAGCACTATCAATTGCTCGTAACCGCACCCAGTAACTCGGCAAATAACCTACGTAAAATAGCCCCATTATAGAAGCGGAAACGTCAGCGATCGTGGCAAATTTGGGCTGAAATAACAGGTAAAAACAAATGAATGTACCAGCTAAAGGCATCACAGCGTCAGCTAAACTGCCATCAATGGTACAAATTACTAGCAAAACTAGGCTAACAGCCATAGTGGTTTTGGCAGCTGGAGCGATACCTCTGGCTCGCACCAAATTAAAATATTCCTGTTGACCCAAAAAGATGACAACTGCAAACATGATGGTAAAATACCAACCGCCCAAAAGGCTAACAGAAAGAGCAAGAGCGATCGCAACAATTCCACTAATAATCCGAGACCAAGGCATAGAAGTATTGGGTACTGGGTATTGGGTACTGGGCATTGGGTACTGGGCATTGGGTACTGGGTATTGAGTATTGGGTATTTGGAAAACTCCTAGTCCCTAGTCCCTAGTCCCCAGTCCCCAGTCCCCAGTCCCTACTCCCCAGTTCCTAATCCAGTTTCTCACCACTGAGGATAAAAATGGGATCAACGGCGGTAAAGGTTTGAGAGAAGCCGCGCGTCTCTAAGCGGTTAACCGCAGACTGCACTACTTCAATATTCCTAGCCCTTAACAGAGAAAAGCTTTGAGAAATAGCATACAGACTTTCTAGATTAGCAGCTGTGGCTACAACCCGACCCGATGGTGGCAAATAATGCCATGCTGCTTGCAGAATTTCCTGAATAGGTCTTCCTCCCTCGATACAAATACGGTGAGGAGCAACCTTAAGGTTATGTAAACACTTTGGGGCGCTACCTTCAATGACTTCGACGTTTTTCACTTCAAAGCGATCGCAGTTACGTTTGATCAGATTAGCTACTTCTTCATCCCTTTCGATAGCGATAATCTGACCTTTTGGACACAATAGCCCAACCTCTACGGGAATTGTACCTGTACCTGCGCCAATGTCCCACAAAACAGAATCTGATGTTAACCGCAGTTGGGCAATTAACAGTAGTCGGACTTCTCGCTGGCTCAGGGGAATTCCTGGCAAATGCTCGAATAAGTCATCAGGAATACCAGGGGTAATATAAGGCCAAAGTTGGGAAGGCATAGAATTACGCAATTATACTAAAAATATCGATTTGCCAAAATTGGAAAGTCATAATCTCTAAAAACTTTTCAAACGTAGCATTATAAGAAACCATAATGATTGGCGAAATATTAGCCGAACGCTATGAAGTTCAGCAGCTATTAGGTAAAAAAGCAGGGCGGCGAACACTTGTAGCTCGTGATTTGAATACTCAGGAATTAGTCGTTATCAAGTTACTCTCTTTTGGTGGTGACTTTGAATGGGACGATCTCAAGCTGTTTGAGCGAGAAGCTGAAACTCTAAAATCTTTGTCATATCCCTTAATACCTCGCTATTTAGACTATTTTGAGGTAAATTCAGCGACAATTAAAGGATTTGCCCTAGTACAAACTTATATCCCAGCAAAAACTTTAGAGCAATACTTCCAATCTGGGCGGACTTTTACCGAAGCAGAAGTCAAACAGATAGCCAAAGCACTTTTAGAAATTCTCATTTACCTACATGGGTTATATCCGCCTGTTATCCATCGCGATCTTAAGCCTAGCAATATTTTATTGGGAGAGCGTTCAGGTAACAGTGTTGGTCAAGTTTACCTGGTAGATTTTGGTTCGGTGCAAACTGTCCTCGCTACCGAAGGTGGAACTAGGACTCTGGTGGGAAGCTATGGCTATATGCCTCAGGAGCAATTTGGCGGTCGCACTGTCCCCGCTTCCGATCTTTATAGCTTAGGTGCAACTTTAATTTATTTAGTGACGGGTACTCATCCAGCCGATTTACCCCAAAAAGATTTTCGGATTCAGTTTGAACAAGTGGCTAATGTCAGTCCTGGATTGACTCGCTGGTTGAAGTCGATAACTGAACCCAGTTTAGAACGGCGTTTGGGTTCTGCCCATGTTGCATTAACAGCTTTGGATAAACCGCAAATTGAAAGCACTAGAACTTTAAGTGTTAGCCAACCATCTGGTAGCAAAATTCAACTGAGCAAAAATCAAGATGCTCTAGAAATTATTGTTCCACCTCGTTTGCATTCATCGCTATTTTTTATAGGTATGTTTGCTACCATTTGGAATTCATTTATCCTTTTTTGGACAATTTGCGCTCTCTCAACCCCTTTTCCTGTAAACATTCCCTTTGCTTTGTTCTCACTTCCCTTTTGGGGAGTGGGTTTGTCAATGGTTCATACCGTTTTGTTTAATCTTTATGGACGTTTTCGACTGCATATAAATCAGCAGAAAATTGCCTTAACCCATGAATTATTGGGATTTAAATTTCACCGTCCCTGTCAATTGCCTAGAGAAAATATCATCAAGTTGGTTTATGTGCCAACACACCATACAACAGACGATGAGGGCAAACGAATTCAAGTGCCGGCGGGATTAGATATTTGGGTAGGAGTACAAAAATATAAGATTAGTACTAGTGGTATTAACCATACTAGTGTTAAGGGTGTTACCCATTGCTTCATCTCTGAAGCGGAACTAGAGTGGCTAGCTCACGAATTAAGTGATTGGTTGGATATCCCAATTAAGCGAGAATAAATAAAATGAAGAAGATATTAGAAATGCTCGTGCTGAAATAGCAAACGCAAAAATTAACGATACTATATCTTGGGATGAATCCAAGAAAGAAACCGCTTAAAAATTATTGAGAGGAAATGTCTATGTTTGGACTAGGATGGCCAGAAATCGCTGTAATTACCATAGTCGCTATTCTAATTTTTGGCCCGAAAAAAATTCCCGAACTGGGTACTGCACTAGGCAAAACCCTACAAGGTTTTAAGGAGGAGATGAAAACCCCCAGTGATGAAACCAATCCAGAAGAAGAAAAACAATAGTCAAGAGTCAAGGGTCAAAGACTTTGTAAATGCTGAATTTTAGACTCTTGACTTTTCACTACAATAGTGTATTGACTACAGAAGAAGGTGCAATCCCATTTGGGGAATCGATAGCAGTTGTGCCAGTATTTTGTTGATGTGTCTCTTCCTTAGCTAAACCACGCAGCTTAATTAACTTAATAGCCCTAGTCACGCTTTCTGGTAAAATTACCACCAGGCTCTTATCAGGAGCCATATCTAAGCCTTTATTGATGGCTTGGGTTTCATCCAAAATTGATTCATAGCGGCTATCAGGCTTCACCTGGGTGATGCCTTGAATAATTAACTGGGCGGCTGAACCCCGTAAACGTCCCCGTGTGTCATCATCTTCTTTGATGATGATGTAATCAAAGATTTGTGCTGCTAACTTGCCCAAAGTCACAAAGTCTTCATCGCGGCGATCGCCAGGGCCACCAATTACGCCAATCCGTTGTCCTGTAGTCCAGTTCCGTACAAAGGAACCTACAGCTTCGTAACTGGCTGCGTTGTGGGCATAATCTACTAAAGCGTGGTAGTTGCCTAAATTAAATAAATTCATTCGTCCCGGCGTTTGACTAACTGAAGCTCGGAAGGTCTTCAAACCAGCACGAATCTGCTCAATTGTGACGTTTTGCACGAATGCTGCCAAACTTGCAGCTAAAGCATTGGCAATCATAAACGGCGCACGTCCGCCCATTGTTAAAGGTATATTTTCTGCTCTTTCTATCCTGTGTGTCCAATCACCTTTAACAATTGACAAATAGCCACTTTCATATACTGCGGCGACTCCACCCTTTTGGATGTGCTTTCGCACCAATTCTGAGTCGGGGTTCATGGTGAAGTAAGCAATATTAGCCTTGGTTTTTTCTGACATAGCGGCGACGCGGCGATCGTCGGCGTTCAGTACCGCGTAACCATCAGGGAATACGGCTTCAGCTACTACACTCTTGAGGTTAGCTAACTGCTCAATGGTATCGATATCGCCTATCCCTAAGTGGTCGGCGGCTACATTCAAGACCACTCCCACATTTGCGGCTTCAAAGCCCAATCCAGAGCGGAGAATACCACCACGCGCCGTTTCCAGTACCGCTACTTCCACAGTAGGATCTTGGAGGATGACGTGGGCACTTTGAGGGCCTGTATTGTCGCCAGCTTCCACTAAGTAATCACCGATATATGTTCCGTCAGTAGTGGTATATCCAACCACTTTACCCGTCTGTTTATAAATATGTGCGAGTAGTCGGGTAGTAGTGGTTTTACCATTAGTACCAGTAATGCTGAGGATGGGAATTTGGTTAGATTGCTCGTTGGGAAACAGCATATCCATCACTGCGCCGGCGACGTTGCGGGGAATACCCACGCTTGGAGCAACGTGCATCCGAAAGCCAGGAGCGGCGTTAACTTCGACAATTACGCCATCCACTTCCCGCAGAGGACGGCCAATATCCGTAGTAACGATATCGAGTCCCGCGATATCTAAGCCGATAATCTTGACTACCCGTTGTGCCAACCACAGATTTTCTGGGTGAATTTCATCGGTACGGTCTACGGCGCTACCACCTGTACTTAAGTTGGCTGTTGCCCTGAGATAACAAATAGTACCCTTGGGTGGAACGCTATTTAGGGTATAGCCTTGCCTTTCTAATAGTTGATAGCTGGTGCGGTCTAATTCAATCTTGGTCAGGACATTATCATGTCCTTCACCGCGATTTGGATCGAGGTTTGTTTCCTCAATCAGTTCGGAGATGGTGGATCTGCCATTGCCAATGACGTGAGCCGGGACACGTTCAGCTACTGCGACTACTTTGCCATTTACCACCAGCACCCTGTGGTCGCGCCCAACGTAATATCTTTCAACGATAATTGACCGGGAAACCTGTCTAGCAGCTTCGTAGGCAGCTTCGGCTTCTTCCCAAGTTCTGATGTCAATGGTGATCCCACGTCCATGATTGCCATCGAGTGGCTTGACAACGATGGGATAGCCGCCAACATATTCAATGGCTTGTTCCAAATCGTCTAAGAAGTTGATTACTGTACCTCTGGGTACTGGCGCACCAGCCGCAGCGAGGATACGTTTAGTGGCTTCTTTGTCGCAAGCTAGTTCTACGCCCAAAATACTGGTATTGTCAGTCATTGTGGCTTGCATCCGCTTCTGGTTCACGCCGTAGCCTAGCTGAATCAAAAAGCGGGCTTCTAGGGGCATCCAGGGAATACCTCTTTTTTCTGCTTCTTTGATGATCGCTTCAGTAGAAGGGCCTAAAGAAGCTTCACGGGTGAAGTCTTTCAGGTCTTGGATATCTTGCTCTAGTTCTGCCTTGGGATAACGGCCTCGATCAACGATACTCTGGCATAGCCTGACTGCGGCTCGTCCAGCGTAGCGTCCCGCCTCCTCATTCTGGTACTCAATTACTACTTGATAAATTCCGGGTGTGGCAGTTTCGCGGGTGCGACCAAAGCCAACATGCATACCAGCTAATTCCTGGAGTTCTAGGGCTACGTGTTCTACGATATGGCCAATCATAGTGCCTTCTTTGACTCGCATCAAAAAACCACCACGACAGCCAGGCGAACAATAATGACCCTCCAGACTCGGCAGCGCCTCAACTAGTCCTTCATAAAAGCCAGGGATTTCATTCGAGGGCGACTCGGCAAGGGTTTCTAAATCGAGGCGCATGACGATCAGCTTGTGGCGTCGAATGCTCCAATAGTTTGGGCCGCGTAAGGTCTGGATCTTGAGGATTCTCATGGGAATAGGTAGATGGAGATTCGGAACCAAAATTCTAGTTTCTTACTGAAATTGACCGCTAAACTGTTTGCAACGAACAGTTTTTTCTTTTTACATAGTATTCTCATCATTTTTCTACAACAAGAAATAAATGTGCGGTCAACCGATTTTAGATTTATGATTTTGGATTAAAAGAGACAATTAGGGTACTTAGCTCTGGTAATTTTAGATTTACGATCGCCTAGCGTCAACGAGTCATCAAGAGGTTTTTAGATTTGTTTCGCCCACTTTCTGGCAGCATCTGCCGAAAAGCTCTTCTTTTTCTAAAATCCGTCTTGAAAAGTTTGCTACCGAGGGAAACCCTCCTTACAACTTTTCGCAAAATCCAAAATCTAAAATTTGTGGTCAACGTCAGTGTAACCTCAGATACTCTATCCCGTCAGCTGGATATCCGGTGTACGGCAGGCAATACAGTGCGCTGGTACAGGTGGAAGCGATCGCCGTAGCTGAGGATATGGAGACGTAAATTATGTACGGTTAATGGTTCATTAGCACCAACATGAGGTTCGTTGGTGTGGGTGGCTTCAGTAGGGTCGACAATGGTGACACTGCCTTTACCCATAACTTGTAACCAACCATCCCGTTCAAACACTGCACAAGTATCTTCGTCAATGCCAATGCCTAAGCGATCGGGGTGAGCTGCGATCGCACTTATCAGCCGCCCCATCCGATTCCGGTTGTGAAAATGTTGGTCAACGATTACTTCAGGAATAAATCCCAAACCCGTTGCCATATCGACTAAAGAACGATTTGGCGACTCTCCACTCCCGCCGCCAGCAATCATGTGATGCCCCATTACTGCCGCTCCGGCACTGGTGCCTGCTAACGTCAGTTGCCCTGCCCTCACCCGCTGCCGAATAATTTCCATTGCTGGCGTATCTGCCAATACGCCACAGAGACGCAGTTGATCTCCTCCTGTCAAAAATACTCCACTACAGGCTTCTAAGGATGCTTTGATTTGAGAGGCTTCACACTGTTCGCGTTCGCGGATGTCTAGAATTTCTACCTTTTGGGCACCCATTTCTTCAAAAATGCGAATGTACCGACCACCGATAATGGCAGGTTCGCGAGAGGCAGATGGAATAATTGTAATATAAGCCTTACTAGCACCGGCACGTCCAAAAAAAGTTCGTAGGATTTCGCGCCCGTGAACTTTGTCTTCTGCGCCTCCGATAACCAGAACGGCGGTTTTAGTTGCTTGGGGTGTCCTCATTTCTAGCGATTTAGCTTGTAATTGCGGCATTTTGTTTCTCCTGTCAACAACTTCAGGTGAATTTAACAAGGATCAGTTGCCTGATGATTTTTGCGCTTTGCAACTTTCGAGAGGACACTTTTTGGAAGTTTTGAAACTGGGCAGCCACTCTCCGAATTCTCGCTTAACGCTCGCGTTGCCTCAGTCTAAACGTCTTTGTTCCCATTCTTCAAAGCCAGGGCCTTGTTTTTCACCTGTCCACTTGCAGCAGGGCAAAATAGTCTTTAGGGGGCTAGATTCCCCCTCTAAGGCTGGGGACGAGCAGGCAAGACTACGCTTTTTTCTGAGGCTGGCTCGATGCATCCTGGAAGTTGTTAACTCGATCTGATTATTAATTTAAATGTACTTGTGACAACATTTAAACATAAATTAAGTAATTAGAAAAACTTTTGATCCCATCTAAAATCCAAGAGTCCTGGTAGTTTTAGATACTATTGATAAAGTTTAACTGGAGTTTGACTCGACCTTTGCTTGGCGGTGTTTGCTAGACATCCAAATTTAAGATTAGTGTCCTCGAATACGAATAACTGTGCGCTTTGATATAGTTACACTTTTTCCTGACTGTTTTCACTCTGTTCTCAATTCTGGGTTACTGGGTAAAGCCTTAGCTAAACAGATTGCCGAAGTGCATCTGGTTAATCCACGGGACTTTACCACTGATAAGCACCGCAAGGTGGATGATGAACCCTACGGCGGCGGTGTGGGGATGCTAATGAAACCAGAACCGATTTTTACGGCTGTAGAGTCGCTGCCAACTCTTCCCCGAAGAGAAGTAATTTTGATGAGTCCACAGGGTGAAACAATTAATCAACCTCTTTTGAAAGAATTGGTGACAAATTATGACCAGTTAGTAGTTATTTGCGGGCATTACGAAGGAGTGGATGAGAGGGTGCTGCATTTGGTAACTCGGGAAGTGTCTTTGGGCGATTTTATTCTGACTGGCGGGGAAATTCCAGCAATGGCTTTGATTAATGGTGTAGTGCGACTAATACCAGGAACCGTGGCCAAAACCGCATCCCTGACAGCAGAAAGTTTTGAAGAAGGGTTATTGGATTATCCCCAATATACTCGTCCTGCCAATTTTCGTGGTTTGAAAGTGCCTGATGTCTTGCTCAGTGGCAATCATGCAGCGATCGCTAAGTGGCGTTACGAGCAACAAATTCAAAAAACCCGCGATCGCCGCCCTGATCTGCTAGAGAAATGGGAGCAGGGGGAGTAGGGGAGGCAGGGGGAGCAGGGGAGCAGGGGGTAGGGAGAGGAGAATAACTCCTGACAAATGACAAATGACAAATGACAAATGACAAATGACAAATGACAAATGACAAAAATTCGTATTGGTAACGGCTACGATATTCACCAACTGGTGAGCGATCGCGCTTTGATTTTAGGTGGAATTCAAATTCCTCATGAACTGGGTTTATTAGGACACAGTGACGCTGATGTGCTAACGCACGCGATTATGGATGCCATGCTTGGGGCATTATCTTTGGGGGATATTGGTCATTATTTTCCGCCTAGCGATCCCCAATGGGCGGGGGCAGATAGTTTAGTACTATTAACTCAAGTACATCAACTAATTTGCGATCAAGGCTGGCAGATAGGAAATATTGACTCGGTGGTAGTAGCAGAACGTCCAAAATTAAAGCCGCATATTAACAAGATGCGCGACAAATTAGCGGCGATTTTAGAATTACAACCAAATCAAATTGGCATCAAAGCTACCACCAACGAAAAATTAGGCCCCGTTGGCCGCGAAGAAGGGATATGTGCTTATGCTGTTGTCTTGCTAGTTGCTTCCGAATGACTTTTATTTTAGCCTCCGATAAGGATATTGAAGACTGATTAGGATGGAAATAAATTTGAAATTATGAAATTTTTTAGCAACATACTTGTGGCAATCAAATATTTTTGGTTGCCAATAATTCTGACTTTAACAACAGCACTTACAATTACCGCATGTAATCCCACTAACTTCAAAAGTGCATCCGCTAAAGTGCCGCAATTGGTAAGCGCCATTCTCAGCGATCCTAAAACTTTTAATTATCCTCTTAGTCAAGAATCTCCAAATGTTTTTCCTCTAATTTATGAGGGGCTAATTGGCCAAAACCCGATAACTGCTAAAGTCGAACCAGCCTTAGCGGAATCCTGGCAAATTTCCGATGATAAATTAAAGATTGTTTTTACTCTACGCCAAGGGTTGAAATGGTCTGATGGTCAGCCGCTAACAGTAGATGATGTGGTGTTCACCTACAACAATATCTACCTTAACGAAGCGATTCCTACAGATGTGAGAGATGGCTTGAGGATTGGTGAAAGTCGGAAGCTACCCACTGTGCAAAAAGTGGATGAACGTCGAGTTGAGTTTAGCGTACCAGAACCCTTTAGACCTTTTCTGCTGAGTACTGGTTCTCCAATTTTGCCTGCTCATGTACTGGAAAAATGGGTAAAAACGAAAGACCAAGATGGAAAGCCGACTTTTCTAACACAATGGGGCGTTGATACTCCTCCCGACCAAATTATTGTCAACGGCCCTTACAAAATAGAACGCTACGACACGAGTCAGCGTGTATCCTTCCGACGCAACCCTTACTACTGGCGTAAGGATGCTCAAGGCAATTCCCAGCCTTACATTGAACGGGTAATTTGGCAAATTGTGGAATCTACAGATACCTCCTTGCTGCAATTTCGTTCTGGTGGATTAGATACTGTGGCAATATCGCCAGATTACTTTTCTTTGTTAAAGGTACAAGAAAAGCAGAGTCATTTCACCATTTATAATGGTGGGCCAACATCCAGTACATCGTTTGTTTGGTTCAATCTCAACAAAGGTAAAAGGAATGGAAAACCACTGGTCGATCCAGTTAAGTCTCAGTGGTTCAATAATGTGCAATTTCGGCAGGCTGTAGCTTATGCAATTGACCGCCAAACGATGATTAATAACACTTTTCGCGGCTTGGGTGTAGCGCAAAATTCACCCATTTCTGTGCAAAGTCCCTATTACCTTTCTCCTAAAGAAGGGTTAAAAGTTTACGACTATAATCAGCAAAAAGCTAAGGAATTGCTACTAAAAGCAGGATTTAAGTACAACAACAATCAGTTAGTAGATGCTCAGGGAAATCGCGTCCGTTTTTCTTTGCTTACCAATGCTGGAAATAAAATCCGTGAGGCAATGGGATCGCAGATTAAACAAGACTTGAGTAAAATCGGTATTCAAGTTGATTTCACCCCGTTGGCATGGAATACTTTTACTGACAAAATTTCTAACTCATTGGACTGGGAAGCATCTTTAATGGGTCTGACTGGCGGATTAGAACCGAATGATGGTGCTAATGTTTGGGCACCTGAAGGCGGATTACACATGTTTAATCAGAAACCACAAGCAGGACAAAAGCCAATTCAGGATTGGGAAGTTGCTCCTTGGGAAGCAGAAATAGGGAATCTTTACATTCAAGCTGCACGAGAATTAGACGAAGCTAAAGTTAAAGCAATTTATGCCGAAACACAGAGAATTACTCAAGAAAATTTACCTTTTATTTTCCTGGTTAATCCTTATTCCATGTCAGCCGTGCGTAATCGTTTTGAAGGCATAAAATTCTCTGCCCTGGGTGGTGCATTCTGGAATATTGAACAAATCAAAGTAACAGATTAGTTATTGGGCATTGGTTATTCACAAATGACAAAGGACAAATGACAAAGGACAAAAACCAATGACCGATGAAAAAACTTTGCGATCACTACTCGTTGCGGTTGCCAATGGTAAAGTTACGCCAGATACGGCATTAGACTCACTCAAAGACTTAACTTATGAGTCTGTAGGTGAATTTGCCAAAATCGACCATCATCGCCAGCTAAGAACTGGTTTCCCAGAGGTGATTTGGGGGCCTGGTAAAACGCCCGAACAAATTGTTCAAATTATGGAGGTGATGCGCCTCCGCAATCCGGTGGTGATGGCAACTCGCATTGAACCAGCAGTTTATGCCGTACTGCAATCAAAAGTTAGCGGTTTGCGATATTACGATTCGGCGCGAATTTGTGCGATCGCTCCCCCTACCATCGAACCACAATTCCAGGGTGAAATAGGCATTCTTTCTGCTGGTACTGCCGATTTAGCTGTTGCTGAAGAAGCGGCTGTCACTGCCGAACTTTCTGGTTTTCGGATACAGCGCCTCTGGGATGTTGGTGTTGCGGGGATTCATCGTTTATTAAGCAACCGCCACCTGATTGAGTCGGCATCAGTATTAATTGTCGTGGCAGGGATGGAAGGCGCTTTACCCAGCGTTGTCGCTGGTTTAGCAAGTTGTCCGGTGATTGCTGTACCCACCAGCATCGGTTATGGGGCAAGTTTTGGCGGTTTAGCACCTTTATTGACAATGCTCAACTCTTGTGCTGCGGGAGTAGGCGTAGTAAATATCGATAATGGTTTTGGCGCAGCAGTACTGGCGGGGCAAATTTTGCGAACTGCCGAGAAATTGCGGTTGGCATCGGCTGAATCTTGAGTTAAGACATTAAAGTTATACCCAGTATTTCAGTAGATTATCAGTAATTTATGTAAAAAATAAACTGATAATTAAATTTGCCAGCCCCAACCTCTTAATTACCAAATATGAGCCATTACAGCGATTTGATATCTCAGTTATATTGGCACTTGCCTGTAAATTTGACGGCATTAGCACAAACAATTACCGATCCAAACGTCATGGGTCAGATGCAAAAAGCTTGGAGCCACTTTATACAGACAGGTCAAGTGTGGGCATTGTTGATTGGTGTAATCATTGGCTATATGATTCGGAATCTAACTAGCTACGGTTAAAGTAATTTTAGATTTTGGATTTTAGATTGATGATTAATCTAAAATCCAAAATTGATGCCCAATCCCTAGAGATTTATGACCAAAGAACAAACTTGGAGCCAGAGGTTTGAATCAGCATTGCATCCAGCGATCGCTCGTTTTAATGCCAGTATAGGTTTTGATATTGAATTAATAGAATACGATCTGACTGGTTCTCAAGCTCATGCCAAAATGCTAGCTCACACGGGCATTATCTCCTCAGAAGAAGGTGAGCAACTGGTTGCAGGTTTAGAACAAATTCGCCAAGAGTACCGCCAAGGTAAATTTCAGCCTGGTGTCGATGCTGAAGACGTACATTTTGCAGTTGAAAAACGACTGACAGAAATTGTCGGTGATGTGGGTAAAAAGCTGCATACAGCGCGATCGCGTAACGACCAAGTTGGTACTGATACTAGACTCTACCTGCGCGACCAAATCCAGCAAATCAAAAGTGAATTGCGAGAATTCCAAGGGGTTTTACTGGATATAGCCGAAAAACACGTTGAAACCTTGATCCCAGGCTATACTCACCTACAACGCGCCCAACCGGTAAGTTTGGCTCATCACCTTTTGGCATACTTTCAAATGGCCCAACGCGACTGGGAACGCTTAAAAGATGTTTCTCGCCGCGTCAATATCTCACCTTTAGGATGCGGTGCTTTGGCGGGAACCACTTTCCCCATTGATCGCCACTACACAGCCAAACTATTGGATTTTGACGATATTTATGCTAACAGCCTTGATGGAGTGAGCGATCGCGATTTTGCGATCGAATTCTTGTGTGCTGCTAGCTTGATTATGGTTCACCTCAGCCGCCTTGCAGAAGAAGTCATTCTTTGGTCATCTGAAGAATTCCGCTTTGTCACCCTTAAAGATAGCTGTGCCACAGGTTCTAGTATCATGCCCCAAAAGAAAAACCCTGATGTACCAGAATTGGTGCGGGGGAAAACAGGGCGTGTATTTGGTCATCTCCAGGCGATGTTAGTAATTATGAAGGGTCTACCCTTGGCATATAACAAAGACCTGCAAGAAGACAAAGAAGGTCTATTTGATAGCGTCAACACAGTCAAAGCCTCTCTAGAAGCAATGACGATTTTGCTCAGGGAGGGTTTAGAATTTCGTACCCAGCGTTTAGCAGAAGCTGTAACCGAAGATTTTTCCAACGCTACCGACGTAGCAGATTATCTTGCAGCACGGGGCGTTCCTTTCCGGGAAGCTTACAACCTTGTAGGTAAGGTGGTAAAGACTAGTATTGCCGCAGGTAAACTCCTAAAAGATTTGAAATTGGAAGAGTGGCAACAACTACATCCAGCATTTGCAGCAGATATTTACGAGGCGATATCCCCTCGTCAAGTTGTGGCCGCCCGCAACAGTCATGGTGGTACTGGCTTTTTACAGGTTAGTAAAGCACTCGTCACCGCCCGCGCTCAAATCGAGCAATAGGAGGAGCAGGAGAAGAAAAACTATTAATTATTGCCCAATTTCCAATTCCCAATTCCCAAAAATAAAGGCGTACATTTGTACGCCCTAAAAGATAAATAATCTAAATAAAAAGGCTTTAAGCAGATAGCTTAGTCAGTTTCAGCTGCTGTTGCTGCGCCTTCTTCTTCTTCACTCTTCGGTGGTCTTTGTTGGAACCTTCTCTGCATTCTTCCTGTGGTAGTTCGTTTACGAAACTTTCTGGCATATGCCTGGTTCCGTAGCGCCTTTTCTTTTTTCGGGTTACGGCGCTTGGCCATGTTCACCTCATTAATAAACAACAAAAGAGTAGCAACTAGGCATCACGTAGGCAATATTAGCTACCAATATTATTGATATACTTGTAGCCTAGTGCAGCAATCAATACACTTTAAACAGTGTACTAGTCTACCGTATTTTCCCTTGTTTTGTCAATAAAAATTTTAAATAGTCCCCACCAGGTAGACTAAAAATACCTTTTTTTTAGATTCAAATATGTTAGTTAGAGAGATGTAAATTACCTAACTAGTTATCGTTCTTAGAACAAACCAATAATTCGTCAGGCGGTTTGAAATTTTGTCCTTGCTACTTTATTCGCTATAAGAGGATGAATGAACAAGTCCTCTCGTTGGTAGCAAAACATTTCAGATCCCCCTAAATCCCCCGCTCAATTGGGGGACTTTGATTCCGGTTCCCCCCTTTTTAAGGGGGGCTAGGGGGGATCTCTAAGTGCCTAAAATCTACAGCCAAATACTTTTCAAACAACCTCTAAGACTAATAGTTGATTTTTGACGTGCGTTAGCGTAGCGTAACGCACCATCAGCTAAAGATAGAGGTGTGTTAAGGGGTGATTATGGTTGCAGAAAAACTAATAGGTAACTCACTATCTTCGGTGCCAAAATTTTCAGAACCTGGTGTCAGTGGTGGCACAGAAAAAACTTCTAAATAACTTGGTGTTGGTAAGAAACTAGCGAAAAGCGGACTAGAATAGTTTCCCTCCGATGTAGAATACCCAAAACCATCACGCGTTAACTGCTGAGTATTAAGACTAATTAAATTGTCAACATCAAAAGGTTCGTTTCCTGGGATTGGAGTCTCTACAGGTTGGAGACCAGTAATTGTTTCACCATTTCGTGTACCAGTAATTTCCAAAATCTGATAAAAACCCAAATCGTTAGGAGTATTATTAGTGGTAAAAGTACCAATTGCCTCTATACCAGTACCAGAATAATTCCATTTCCAAGTTAAAGCAGAGGCCGCTTCCATTGTACCGAAAACCAATCCAAATGTGATGGTGAGGACTATGGCAGATAGTAGAGCTAGATTTTTCATAGAGATTATTTGGGCGATCGCAGTTTTTGCCAAGGATTTTTGTATATTAAGCTTAATTATCAAGAATTTGGTCGCAATCTCAAGTGCGGCTTAATTACCTCTTCAGAATTCAGAATTTAGACTTAACTTATTCAGATTAATTTTTTGAAAGTTTGCTGAAAAAATATTAATGATAGCTGGTTTTAGCAAGGCTAATGTTATTTATAAATTGAAAAGTTTTTTAAATTAAAAATATCATGTATATATAAATACAGTGCTTCTATTGAAACTTGATGTTAAGATTAATAATATTCTACGTAAATCGTCAGAATAAAATCTCAAACCACAAACATTTTTGTATAAAACAAAACTCAACGAAAATTTTAGGAGTTGAGTTATGTAAGTGGTAGAGAAATATAGAATACAACATATAAATTTTGAAGATTGAACGTTATTGCTTTTTTTCCGGCAGCAGTCAAGTCCACACGTAGCTTATGGCGTATTGGACAAACAGTATTGGGTATTATATTTCGTCATCCCATTACTGGCACTAGTATCATCCCAATTTTACCCGATGGTCGAATAGTACTGATCCGACGGCGCGATGATGGTCTTTGGGCATTACCTGGAGGCATAGTGGATTGGGGAGAAGATATTCCCAACACAGTCCGCCGGGAATTGGTGGAGGAAACCGGGCTAGAATTGCTGAAAATAAACCGTTTGGTAGGAGTTTACTCCGCACCAGACCGCGATCCCAGAATCCACTCAATTTGTATTGCGGTTGAAGCCGAGGTACATGGGACAATGGAAATTCAGGATACTTTAGAAGTCATGGAAATCCAAGCTTTCTCTCCCAATTTGTTACCTTCAGGACAGATGTCTCATGACCATACTCGGCAGTTGCAAGACTACTTGAATGGCTTGACAACATTGGCATAATAATATTTTGTCATTAGTTATTTGTCATTTGTCATTTGTTATTTGCCGCCAAGGTTCTGATTTAAGAAAGCCTTTCTTCTCTACAAGAGGCTGCGCCAACAAGACGTTACGCGAATGACTCAGACTTCTCTGTTTATAATTTGCCCAAAACTAATGACCAATAACCAATGACAAATGACGAATAACCAATAACCAATGACCAATGACTAATCTAAATTAAAATGGATACACTATTCCGTAACTCCCGGATAAAGCTCTCTCAAGGGCTAATATTTTGGCGTGAAGTCGGTGAAAAAACTCCTATAATTTTTTTACATGGTGCTTGGAATGAGAGCAGTCAATGGTTGTCTGTGATGGAGTCCCTTGCACAAGATTTTCATTGCTTCGCACCTGATTTGTTAGGGTTTGGTGAGTCAGAAAATCCGAATATCCATCATTCGATAGATTTACAAGTGGAGTGCTTGGCAGAATTTTTGCAAGCTGTGAAGCTAGAAAAAGTATATTTAGTCGGGCATTCTCTTGGGGGTTGGATTGCTGCTAGCTATGCTTTAAAGTATCCAGAGAAAGTTGCTGGTTTGGTGCTGGTTGCACCAGAGGGTGTAGAGATAGCTGGACTTGAAGAGTATTGCCGAAAGATGCGGCGACTATTGAATTATCCACCACTAATAGTTAAATTGTTGCGATCGCTAATTCCTTTAACTAAAATGCTGGGTTGGCATGAAAAAATTGCCCAAGACTTGCAGCTGCGTCAGTCGTTATTGCCCTATCCTATAGGTTGTCAGTTACTTTTCAAACGGCGACAAATAGAAATTGATGCAGAATTAGTGCAAAAGCGGCTTTATATGATAGATGTGCCGGTTTTTATTCTACAAGGTGGCCAAGATACACCAGATGCTTTAGCCAAAAGTAGAGTTTATGCTCAACTGATGCCGAAAGTTGAATTGAAAATGATTTCCCATGCCGGAAACGACTTACCAGAATCTTGTGCTGGGGTTGTGGCGGTTGAGATTCAGGAGTTTCTTAAAGGAAATTAGTAATTGGGGAAAAGTGGGTTTATAAAACTTATATTTATAAACAAACGTGTTTTTTGCTGGATAAAAAAAACCAAGTTCATAATTTTGGATAAAGTCGAGCTAAGGGAGGGGTGGGAGGATCAAAAAGTGCCTAAAATTACAGCTAACCACTTTTAAAACATGTTCTAAACTAATCTAAATACATTCCCCAAAAAATTAAATTTGGTTCTACAATCAAAATTGCTGTAATCTCAGGATATAAAGCTTGCAAATAGTTAATTAGCACAGTCCGATCGCCCCCTTTAATCGCAATCTTCCCATGAGGAAATAATTGCAACCACGCTTCAATAAAATCTTTAATCCCAGCTATTAAAGTGTAAATAACTCCACTTTGAATAGCTTCTTTCGTATTAAGAGCAAAACGCAGTGGCAAAGGCGAAAAAGTTTGCGTTTCTACTAATGGTAATTGTCCTGTTTGTTGATCGAGAGTTGTAAATTGTAAGCCTAATCCCGGCAAAATTGCCCCTCCAACTAGACACTCATTAGCATCCGCAGCCGTAAAAGTTAGCGCTGTCCCAGCATCAATTACCAACATGGGAAAACCCCACATTTTCCCCGCACCCCACAAAGCTAAGGCGCGGTCAATTCCTAGTGTGGGATAAACACCTTTTAGTGGTACTTGGTCTAATGTAATAACATGAGTATTTGGGTAAGTTTGCCAAATAGCAGTTTGGCTGGGAACTACGGAGGCGACGAAGAGAGGGCAAAGGGGCAGAGTATTTGTGAAAAATTCACCTTGTGGAAAAATTTTTTTTAGTAAATCATTCAGGGTTTGATATTCAGCCAACTGTTGTATAACAGATTCAGGAAGATAGTCAGTGTCCCAAGCTGAATAAAGCGTCTCACCAATAAACAACGCCCAATGCAGTCGGGAATTACCAATTTCCAACCCTAGCCAAATTTCCTCTATGTGCCTCTGCGGTTTCACACTTTTAACTTTTTTAAGTCAGTTATATACTTTTTAATAAAAATTAACATTCAAGCCGTGTAACAATAAACATAGAGGAACAAATACTCATTGTATCAAGGAGGGAGTTATGGTAGCGCTCACCGAAAAAACTGAAAAACGGCTCACCATACAGACTGTGGAAATCGGTCAAGAGACGACGGCTATTCGCTCTTTGGACTGGGATCGCGATCGCTTCGATATTGAGTTTGGTTTGCAAAACGGTACTACTTATAACTCGTTTCTCATCCGTGGAGAGCAGACTGCTTTAGTTGATACCTCTCACGAAAAGTTTCGTCAGCTATATTTTGATACGCTCACCGGACTAATCAAGCCAACAGATATTGATTATCTAATTATCAGCCACACTGAGCCAGACCATAGCGGTTTGGTTAAAGATTTGCTGCTTATGGCTCCAGAAATTACCGTTGTCGGTTCTAAAGTAGCGATTCAGTTTCTTGAAGATTTCGTACATCAGCCATTCAAACGGCGGATTGTAAAAAATGGCGGTCGCTTAGATTTGGGCAATGGTCATGAATTTGAATTTGTGATTGCCCCAAATTTACATTGGCCGGATACTATTTTCAGCTTCGACCACAAAACCAAAACTCTCTACACCTGCGACGCTTTTGGGTTGCACTATTGCTCAGATAGCACCTTTGATGAAGACTTGGCGGCGATTGAAGAAGATTTCCATTATTACTACGATTGCTTGATGGGGCCGAATGCTCGGTCAGTTTTGTCTGCCCTTAAACGCATGGCGGAACTGAAAACCATTAGTATGATTGCCACAGGACACGGTCCATTATTGTCTCACAATGTTGAGGAATTAGTTGGACGTTACCGCGCTTGGAGCAAAACGCAAGCCAAGCCAGAAACCATAATTGGGATATTTTACGTTTCCGAATACGGATATAGCGATCGCCTCGCACAAGCAATTGCTAATGGTATCGGTAAAACCGGTGTCGCCGTGGAAATTGTCGATTTGGGTTCTGAAGTCGATTTACAAGAACTGCGAGAACTAGTTGGCCGTTGTACAGGGCTGATCGTTGGTCTACCTCCGGCTTCTGGCGCTGCGAGTATTCAATCTGCACTCAGCACAGTTTTAGGATCTGCCAAAGAAAAGCAAGCCATCGGCGTGTTTGAAAGTGGCGGTGGCGATGATGAACCGATAGATCCTTTGGTGAGTAAATTCCGCAATCTGGGCTTGATTACAATTTTTCCAGCGATTCGGATTAAAGAAGCGCCTACAGAAAATACCTACAAGCTTTGTGAAGAAGCGGGTACAGACTTAGCTCAATGGGTAACACGCGATCGCAGCATCAAAGCCATGAAATCCCTCGGTGCTGACTTAGATAAAGCCCTTGGTAGACTTAGCGGCGGACTGTATATTATTACTGCCAAAAAAGGTGATGTATCCAGTGCTATGTTAGCCTCCTGGGTTGCTCAATCCAGCTTTAAACCCTTGGGATTTTCCATTGCAGTCGCCAAAGATCGGGCAATTGAATCACTTATGCAAGTAGGCGATCGCTTTGTTCTCAACGTCTTAGAAGAAGGCAATTTCCAACCACTCATGAAGCACTTTTTGAAACGCTTCGGCCCTGGCGCAGATCGCTTTCAAGGAGTGAGAACTCAGCCCGCCGAAAATGGTGCGCCTATCCTCAACGATGCCCTCGCCTACATGGAGTGCGAAGTCGTCAGTAGAATGGATTGCGGCGACCATTGGGCAGTATATAGCACTGTCTACGCCGGACGAGTTTCTAAACCCGATGCTTTAACTGCTGTGCATCATCGCAAAGTTGGAAATCACTATTAGGGACTGGGGACTAGGGACTAGGGACTAGGGACTAGGGACTAGGAACTGGGAAAAAGTTTTCCAAATACCCAGTACCCAGTACCCAGTACCCAGTACCCAGTACCCAGTACCCAGTACCCAGTACCCAATCCCCAATAAAGCTATGTCAACAAATAAACCCCGTGATGTTCAAGTTTATCCAATAGCGACAGATACAAAAATACTGCGATCGCGCAGTTGGTCAAGGCTCAGATTTGAAATTGAATATGCTCTTGCTAAGGGTACAACAGCTAATTCTTATTTAATCGAAAGCGATAAAACTGCTATCATTGACCCTCCAGGGGAAACGTTTACAGACATTTATTTAGAAGCCTTACAGCAACGTTTCCATCTGGAAGACTTAGATTATGTAATTTTGGGACACGTAAATCCTAACCGCGCTACAACTTTAAAAGCTTTATTAGAAATTGCTCCACAAATCACCTTTGTCTGTTCTAATCCAGGGGCGATAAATTTACGTAGTGCGCTGGAAAATCCAGATTTGCAAATTCTTGTCATGCGGGGTGAAGAAACCCTAGATTTGGGCAATGGGCATAATTTACAATTTATTCCCACCCCTAATCCCCGCTATGCAGATCAACTTTGCACCTACGATCCGCAAACAGAAGTTCTGTACACAGATAAGTTATTTGGGGCCCACGTTTGTGGAGATCAGGTATTTGATGAAGGCTGGGAAGTATATAACGAAGATCGGCGCTATTATTTTGATTGCCTCATGGCTCCCCATGCTCGTCAAGTAGAAACAGCGTTGGATAAACTAGCCGATTTTCCTGTGAGAATGTATGCCACTGGACACGGGCCTTTGGTGCGCTATGGCTTAATCGAATTGACCAAAGCTTATCGAGAATGGAGTCAACAGCAAACATCTGCTGACTTGACAGTGGCGTTAATTTATGCCTCAGCTTATGGAAATACAGCCACATTAGCCCAAGCGATCGCTCGTGGGATCACCAAAGCTGGTGTTGCTGTAGAATCGATAAACTGCGAATTTACTGAACCAGAAGAAATCCGAGCGGCGGTGGAAAAAGCCGGTGGTTTCATCATGGGTTCTCCTACCCTCGGCGGTCATGCACCTACACCGGTGCAAACAGCTTTAGGAATTGTATTATCCACCGCAACAAACAATAAACTTGCTGGTGTTTTTGGTTCCTTTGGCTGGAGTGGGGAAGCGGTTGATTTAATTGAAGGGAAATTAAAAGATGCTGGCTATCGGTTTGGTTTTGATGCCATTCGCGTAAAATTCAAACCCGACGATGCCACCTTACAATTGTGTGAAGAAGCTGGAACTGACTTTGCCCAAGCATTGAAAAAAGCTAGAAAAGTGCGATCGCAGAGCATTCCTGCTACTACTGTAGAACAAGCAGTTGGTCGCATTGTTGGTTCTCTGTGCGTTCTCACAGCCAAAGAAGGCGATCGCTCTAGTGCTATGTTAGCCTCTTGGGTGGCTCAAGCTAGCTTTAATCCCCCTGGTTTAACCATAGCTGTCGCTAAAGACCGAGCAGTAGAAACATTGACACACTCAGGAAACAAATTTGTCCTCAACATTCTCAAAGAAGGCAATCATTTGGGATTAATGAAGCACTTCCTCAAACCCTTCGGCCCAGGACAAGATCGATTTGCCGATGTCGCCGCAGAAGTTGCTGAAAACGGTTCTCCCATACTTACCGATGCCCTAGCATATCTGGAATGTTCCGTACAAAACCGGATGGAATCTGGCGACCATTGGCTGGTTTATGCAACTGTTGAGAATGGCAAAGTGCTAAATCAAGATGGTGTTACATCTGTGCATCATCGTAAGTCGGCAACTCATTATTAATTAACTTTGCATAGCTAATCGGATACGATCTGGTCATGGAATTCGAGTAGGATACAATCAAAAGCAGCCACAAATTTGAAGAAGCATGGTGTTAGCTTTGATGATGAACCGCACTCTATAAACGAGCAGCGAGAAATCATTATTGGTTACTCTCAACAAAATTTGTTGCTATTGATTTGCTTCACTGAGCGTTCCAATGCTATCCGTATCATCAGCGCCCGTCTAGCTACTCGAAAGGAACGTGAAGATTATGAACGAAACACCTTTTGAAAAATCGCAAAATTCTGACGACGGGCTTCAAGCTGAGTATTGCTTCGATTTCTTGGAAAGCCCCAAGGGCGTTGATTGAGTCAATGCCACAAGCCGCAAACGGCAAGACAGTCTAATAACCTCGTTGTATTGGACAGTTGCAAGCCCTCTTATCAAAGGGATAATCAACCCTAGCAAGTAGATGAAAGCAGACTACTTAGAGGAATCGCTACTCCGTGAGTTGGAGGAACGTTTGCTTCAACCCGATGTCCGAAAGTCAGCTAAGGATGTTATGGATTTACTTGCTGACGAGTTCATTGAGTTCGGAAGCTCAGGGCGTGTTTTTAATAAACAGCAAATTATCGAGAGCTTGCAAAATGAACCCATCGAACCCGTGACTCAAAGATCGATAACAGAATTCAAAACCTTAGTTTTGGCAACAGGGGTTATTTTAGTAACTTATCATATAGTCAGATATCTATCTGGCGAACAGCCTGTTCATTCACTGCGAAGTTCCATCTGGAAATTTAACAACGATCGATGGAAAATAATTTTTCATCAAGGGACTTTGGTTAGAGAATCATAGTGTAGTGCAGGTTTTGGATAAAAAAGGCTCAAGCATTTCTGCCTGAGCCTTTCTTAGATTCAACTAAATGATTTTCGCTTATTTAGCTTAGTAACGGCCACCACCGCCACCACCGCCACGGTTGTAGCCGCCGCCGCCACCGCCGCGATTACCACCACCAAAGGAACCACCTCTGTCTTCTCTGGGCTTGGCCTTATTCACTTTAAGGTCACGACCCAGCCATTCAGCACCATCAAGGGCTTCAATGGCTTTGGTTTCTTCATCTTCTGAACTCATTTCCACGAAAGCAAAGCCGCGTAAACGACCTGTTTCACGGTCAGTAGGTAGCTGAACGCGCTTTACAGAACCATATTCTGCAAAAACAGTACTCAGCGCATCTTGTGTAACATCATAGGAGAGGTTACCAACGTAAATTGACATTAAATGTCTCCAAAATCATAAGTTTGTAGAGATTTAGATTTCGGAGAGAAGTCTGTAATACCAAAAGGGAAAAGCCTGTCAATACTAAAAACAAACACTGTCGCCGAATTAATTCTCATTTCACCTCCCATGATTGCATAGCCATTCACTTTCAGGGAGGAAGTTTGATAAAATGTTATAAAAAGTTATATTGCCATTTAAGAGCTAGGTACCGTGTAGTTCTAAAATGGGTGAAGCTATAGCCGCCAGCCATAGCCACCCAATAAACTAACTCTCCACTCTCTTTTCTAAATATTGACCAATCATCAACTGCTCGCCAGCACGAGAGATAATGGTTTGTCTAGTGCGGTATTTGCTGCCAATTAGCTTTAACTCTTCCTCAAATACTGAGCCGTTGTATTCAGTTCGCAAACACAGTGTTTTCGGGTTGGAGAAATAATAATGGGCGGTGACTGGTTTAGATATGGCAAAACCGCGATCGCGATACAAGGTATTTCCCATCACCCCAAATATTGTTGAACCTTGCGATTCTTTCTTTGTCTTCAGCACGTCCGTACTTTCCCAGACAACTGCCGCACCACAAATTAAACTCCCTACATCAGATAAATCGTGCATCTGAGCTAGCTTTTGCAATTCATCACAACCCTGCTCTAGAAAATTGATTGTAACTATACTCTCTATCTCCTTAGTTTCTCCTTCGGGTAGCGTGTAGTAGCGTCGTTGCGATCGCCACTTACCTGCTGATTCATGGAAAAATTCGGAAATCTGAGATTCATCAGTGGTTTGTGCAATTTTGAACAGAGATGTCACGCCTTACCTTCCTCACCTAATGCAAATATATTTCTGGCAAAAAAGTTCATTCTTACCTGTTGTTATGTACTTATCGCCCTGTTTCTTGCCATATTACGCAAGGAGGCTAAGAAAAAATAGTGTTTTCCACTACATTATAGACATAAAAAAGCAATAAATCTTTAATATTCGTAATAAATAACAATATCTGTAACTATCAGTAGTTATAGTAAGAGCAAAAAAATATGTAAAACTAAGAATAATTATTTTAATATCGCTAATATTATGGTATTGAGATAAAAAGTTTCATATCTTGAGAAAAAACCAGGTTTCTCCTATAGGTAGATTCCAGAAAACAGACAAATCTTTATACTAAGTTTATAATTTATTAACTGCAAGAAGATTATCTACCTCTGCGTAAGAAGTAGAACGGTGAGAAATTTTGGACTTTTGTGGGAAAACAGTAGTTTTTAATCAAAAAAATTACTGTCAGACAGCTTATGAATTCTCGCCGTTTTTTGTTAATGATATCTCTCAAAATTACTTGGTAAAACACGGCTGTTTAACCCCAAAAGCTCCCCAATAGGAGAAAAACAAATGATTTTGGACATAAATAAGCCGCACAAACAGGTTAAAAGGAAAGATCCCGTAGTCGCTAACCAACTAATAAATATCCAGTTAAATTCAGTTGTAAAGACTGGGGTAGTGATGCCTGGGTTGAGCTGCGCCTACGCAGATTTAAAGAGTAGACTTCTTGCAAACAATACTTGTGCAACTGGTGGAAAAGCGAAAGGGAAAAACTATTTCCTTACCTCCGCTTCTGTAAGAAGTTTATTAATTTCCTGTTTGTTAGGTATAGGATTGCTGACGGTGAGTTGCGGTTCATCGCCCAAAGAATCAGCAGATGCACAATCTCAGAGTCCTGGAAGTAGCGAACGGAGTGGCGGAACGCCTGTAGATGTGGCGATCGCTCGAACTGACTTGCTACAAAAACAACCAGAATATACAGGTAATACAATACCCTTCCGCATCGTATCGCTGCGATCGCAAGTAGAAGGTCGCTTGTTGGCTTTGAACTTAGATGTGGGCGATACAGTAAAGCTTGGGCAAAACGTCGGGCAGTTGGATGATGCCATCCTTTCGACCGAATTAAAGCAAGCAGAAGCCGAACTAGCAGCCCTGAAATCAGAAGTAGCTAGGGCAAATAATCAGGTAAGTAATGCCCGTGCAGACGTTGAACGGGCGCGGTTAGAGGTTCTACAAGCTCAGGCAGATTCAGAACGGCAGCAGAAGTTGTTTAAAGCTGGAGCGATCGCTGAACAAACTGCCCAACAATCACGTACCCAGGCGCAAACAGCAGCCCAGGCACTGCGGGCAGCCCAAGAGCAAGTCCGTACAGAACAGCAAGCCGTCGCCGCCGCCCAAGGTAGAGTACTTGCCCAGCAAGCATTGGTTGCCCAAGCCAAAGAACGTAGGTCTTACACTCGGCTGACATCTCCGATCGCTGGCATAGTTACAGAAAAGGTGACAGAACCGGGCAATCTTCTACAAGCAGGTAATGAAGTCCTCAAAATTGGCGATTTTAACCGTGTAAAAGTTGTTGTGCAAGTTTCCGAATTAGAACTAGCACAAATTCAGGTTGGACAGTCTGTACAAGTTCGCTTAGATGCCTTTCCCGATCAAGGATTAATTGGGAGAGTTACCCGCATTTCTCCTGCTGCCGATGCCACCGCTCGATTAATACCTATAGAGGTTGTAATTCCCAACGCTCAAGGCAAAATTGGCAGTGGACTGCTAGCGCGAGTCAACTTTGAAAACCAGACTCAACAGCGCGTAGTCGTGCCACAAACAGCCATTCAAAAACAAGCAGCCAGTAATAACTCTAAGGGTATAGGGGAGACGCAAACAAATGTCCGGCAGGAATCTTCCGCGCCTAACACATCTGGTAGAGCAGAGGTAAAACCACAAGACCGAAGTGGGACAATATTTGTTGTCAAAGACGCAGAAGGCAAAACGAAGGTAACAACACGAGCCGTAATGTTGGGAGAAAGGGCTGATAGTAGAGTGGAAATTTTATCCGGTTTGCAAGCGGGAGAGCGCTATGTTGTTCGGAGTGGTAAACCGTTAAAAGAAGGTGACACTGTAAGTCTTTCAATTCTTTCAGAAAAGCAATAGTAGGGTGAGCAATAACAATTCAAAATTCAAAATGACGCTCTCTACGAGACGCTCTTGCTAGCTTGCTTAAGAGCAGGGGTACGCGGACTCGCTAAGGCTGCGCTAACAAAATTGAAAAGAGTTACATAAGGGGATTTAAACCCTTTAATTTGCAATAACCACCATACCAATGAAAAAACTACTCAGTAGTCAGCATTTAGCATTTAGCACTTAGAATCATGCAACAAGCAAATAATAATGGCAATAGCGGATTTAGTCTTAGTGCGATCGCTATCCGCCAACACATTGGCACACTCATGCTCACTGTGGCAGTAATTGTCATAGGGGTATTTTTTCTCACAACCATCCAAGTCGATCTTCTACCATCAATTACCTATCCCCGAATTGGCGTTCGGCTAGAAGCTCCTGGTATTTCCCCAGAAGTAGCAGTAGATGAAATCACCAGACCTTTAGAAGAAGCTTTAGCTGCAACCGAAAATGTAGTGCAAGTTTTCTCCCGTACCCGTGAAGGACAGGTAAGCCTCGATTTATACTTCCAACCAGGAGGCGATATTGACCAAGCCCTAAACGATGCTACTGCTGCTTTTAATCGGGGTCGAGGACAACTGCCAGATACGATAGAGGAGCCGCGATTATTTAAAGTCGATCCCTCTCAATTGCCGGTTTATGAATTAGCGCTGACATCTGCTTCTTTGCCAGGCAAAGAATTACGTATATTTGCTGATGAAGAATTAAACCGCGAACTTAGTGTCGTGCCAGGAGTCGCCTCAGTTGATGTATCTGGTGGTGCAGAAGAAGAAGTACGCGTGCTTGTTGATTTAAACCGATTGCAAGCTTTGGGTGTAGGGCTAAATGATGTCTTAGATGAATTAACAGCCCGTAACCAAGATACTTCTGGCGGTCGGATTCTAGGACAAAATTCCGAGCCATTGACTCGAACTGTTGGACGCTTCCAAAATGCCAAGGAAATTGAAAACCTTTCCTTAGAAGTCTCCTCTTCTTCCCCTACCTCCCCTACCTCCCCTGCCTCCCCTGCCTCCCCTACCTCCCCTACCTCCCCTACTCCTTCCCGCCGCGTCTACTTGCGAGACTTTGCTGAGGTAATTGACGATACAGAAGAGCAGCGAGTATTTGTTTACCTCAATCGTCAGCCTGCGGTGAAATTTTCAATTCAAAAGCAGCCTGAAGCCAACACGATCGCAGTTGTAGATGCTGTTAAACAGCGAATTGAACAATTACGGCAATCGGGTTTAATTCCAGCAGACATGACTTTGAGTCCCACCACAGATGAATCTGTCTTTATTCGCAATTCTTTAAATGATGTCATCTTTTCGGGGATTTCTGGGGCATTGCTAGCAGCAGCAGCCGTGTTGTTATTTTTGGGATCGTTTAGGCAAACATTGATTATCAGTTTGACCATCCCATTGTGTACTCTGGCTGCGATCGCTTTAATGAAAATCTTTGGCCTGACTTTGAATGTGTTTAGTTTGGCAGGTTTGACATTAGGAGTTGGTCAAGCAATTGACACATCGGTTGTGATCTTAGAGAACATTTCCGAAAAAACGGGCATGACTCCCAATCAGAAAGAGATGGAGGCAGAGGGACAGAAGAAAAATTCCAAATTCTTTATTGACAGTGCGATCGCAGCTTCCCAAGAAGTAGAATCTGCTTTAGTTGCTGCTACAGGGGCAAACTTAGTTTCTGTAGTGCCATTCCTTTTAATTGGCGGCTTTATTGCACTGCTATTTAATGAACTGATTCTGACAATTAGCTTCGCAGTTGCAGCATCCCTTGTAGTTGCGATTACAGTAGTGCCGATGCTATCTTCTCGACTTTTGGGAATTCCCTGGTCTAGTCGGATCGGGGAATTTTGGTTGCTTAGACAGTTTAACCACCGATTTGAAGATGCTACGCGGGGATATGGTAGCTTCCTAACCAGGGTTTTACGCTATCGTCTCATTGTAGTAACTGCTGCTTTGCTGATTTTAGGCAGTAGTAGCTTTTTGATGTTTGGTCAAATTCCCCAAGAAATTTTACCCCGCATTAGTACTGGTCAAGCTAATTTGAGAGCGCAGTTTCCACCCGGTACACCTCTAGCAACTTCTGAAAAAGTTATGCAAATTGTCGATGACATTTTGCTCAAACAACCAGAAACCGAGTCTGCTTTTACAACTGTGGGTGGTTCTTTGTTTGGTAGCAATACTACAGAAAATCCTTTACGTGCCAGTAGCACCATCAATCTTAAACCAGGTACAGATGTCGAAGCCTTCGTCAAAAAAGTAACTCAGGAATTTAACAAACTCAACTTAGCAGGAATTCTGCTGCGCCTCAATCCCGGCCAGGTGCGGGGTTTAATCTTGAGTAATTCTCCAGTGCAAGGATCGGAAGTTGACGTGATTTTGCAAGGTGAGAAAGAAGAAAGTTTAACGCAAGCAGGGGCGCAAGTGTTGCAAGCATTGCAAGAAAGGGCAAAATTAGCGACATTCCGACCAGATGCTGACCCCCGACAACCAGAAATCCAAATTCACCCTGACTGGGAAAGGGTTTCGGCTTTAGGATTGAGCGCCGGGCAAATTGGTGCAACTGTTCAAACAGCAATTGAAGGTTCAGTTCCTACACAAATTCAACGCGGTAATCGTTTAGTTGATGTGCGGGTACAGCTAAATAAAGAAGCAATTCAGCGTCCTTCCCAGCTAAAGCAATTACCGCTATTTACAGAAAACAATCAACTAATCCGTCTTTCAGATGTTGCGAACATTCAAGAAGGTCAAGCGCCTGGTGAAGTGCAACGGATTAATCAGCGCCAAGCTTTTATTGTCGCAGGAAATCTGAGCGAGGGAGCTAGTCTTGGTGAGGCGATCGCAGAAGTCAACGAGGTACTTAAGGATGTAGACTTACCTGATGGCGTTTCAATTGTGCCTAGTTCTGCCCAAGAAACTAATCAACAACTTCAAGATGCTTTAAAAACTTTGGGGGCGTTGGCGGTGTTCTTAATCTTTGTAGTTATGGCGGTGCAATACAATTCGCTCATTGACCCGTTGGTAATTATCTTCACCGTACCACTAGCGTTAGCTGGGGGAATTTTTGGGCTTTACATTACCCAAACTGCAATTGGCGCAACTGTAATTGTTGGTGTCGTCCTGCTGGTGGGAATTGTCGTGAACGCAGGGATTCTGATGGTGGAACTTGCAAACCAAATTCGGGATGAGGAAGGTTGTAGTCGCCAAATTGCGATCGTGAAAGCTGCTCCTCAACGCTTGCGCCCGATTATCATGACCACAGTCACCACTATATTGGGACTGTGCCCCTTAGCATTGGGCATTGGCGAAGGTTCTGAGTTTTTGCAGCCTTTAGGGATTGTAGTTTTCTTTGGGATGGCGATCTCTACAATGCTGACACTATTTATCATCCCCTGTTTTTATATCCTGCTGCACGATTTGCTAGGTGGAAATTGGGCGAAGCCAGTGTTAATCCGATTGCGTGGATTTACGAAAAAATTTATTTGAGTTCCTGAGAGGGATTAATTTTTTCAACACGCCAGACACTAAAATTTCAATTAACGCGATCTTTCAACAAGTTTTTCGTTGGCAGATCGCGTTAACTAAGCTTTTTTGCTCTCTCTACACATTGTCTAATATGTCAACACATACATAAGTTCTGACTTAGATTTTTTATAAAGATTGCGTGAAATTACTAGTTATTGCGATCGAGCATTACCAGAATTGCTTTATAAATCAACATACGAGTATATGTAAACTCACTGAGCAAGCACACATTAACCGCTATTTACCTAGCAAGTATATAGCAGTTCAAAAGTGAGGTTTTGCTGTTTGATTTAATCCACCCGACATAGCATTTTCTCAATCAATATCGAAGAGGACAGAAATATGACAATAGTAACCAAAATAGCCTTGTCTCTTCTAGGAGCAGCAGGAATTAGTTTTTTGTCTTTGACACCAGCGAAAGCCGTTATCTTGGTAGAACCCATTGTAACGACTCAAAATAAAGACATACTCAAGTTAAAAAACCCAAGAATTCTTACAGATTATCAACCAGGGCAAGTAATAGAATATGGTGTGCCAGATGTAGCTAATAACTTTCAAAATAACACTGGGTACGATATTGAAAGCTTAGTCTTTGATTTAAAAACGCTGTCTTATAATAATGAGCCTGTGGAGTGGGGAGATGTTAATAAAGATGGAAAAGTTGGTTACTCTAATAACCCCGATCTAAAGGATATTTTTACAGACATTAGCATCAGTGGTAGCACTATTACTTTTAGTGGTGGCGTAATTCCAAAGGGAAGCCTGTTTTACAATCCCTTTGCTACACTACCAAATCTAGCCCCAGGTGGTGGAATCGTTCCACCAATACCAGCAGAACAAACAGATAAAGATGGCCCTATAAGAGTTGCTGCTTTTTATACCGCTATTCCTGAATCAACTAACGTTTTGGGTGTATTAGTCCTTGGTGCTTTAGGTGTAGCTTTAAAATTCAAGCGATCGCTACATGGTTATTAGGGACAAGGGACTGGGGAGAATGGCACTAATTTAAGCTGAAGAGTATGCAGCGTAAGGATTACAGAGGGGCAGGGGCAAGGTTGCAGAGGGGAATTTCTAAATATCCAAACGCAATACCTAAAACTTCTTCTTTCTCCCCTGCTCCCCTGCTCCCCTGCTCCTCTGCTCCTCTGCACCCAAGAGCCTCAAAGATTTTCCCTTTACAAGCGTGCCATTCGGACTGGGGACTAGGGAAAAGGAGAATAAATAATCCATACCCAATCCCCAATTCCCAATCCCCAATCCCCTTTAATCTATAATTAACTCACGATACACTGCCAATGTTTCCTGATGAACGCGGGCAACACTTAACCACTGGAGGTTTTGATTTGCCCGGTGTTTCCACTCAGACAACATATCGGCATTATTCAGTAATTGCACTAAAACCCCAGCCAAAGCCTTACTCTCTTTTGCTGGCACTAAAAGACCTGCTTGCCCATTGTCCAAAGCTTCAGGAATCCCATCTACTTGAGTGCCAACGATCGCAATTCCAGCTTCTCTGGCTTCGGAAAGTACCAGAGGGCAAGGATCTCGATGGGAAGCCAGCACAAATATGTCACAAGATATCAGGTAGCGTTGAGGTTCTGGCTGGAAGCCTTCAAAATGAATCCGTTCTTTTACAGAAGTTGCTAGTGCTTGTGCCTCAAATAGCTGTTTATCCGGGCCATTTCCTACCAAATAAAGGTGCGCTTGGGGAAAATCTGGGGCAATTTGTTCAAAGGCAGCGATTAACTCAGCAATACCTTTGCGTTGATACATTCCGGCTACAGTAGCGATCGCTGGACGTTGTAACCCTAAAGGCTGATAATCTTGTATTGGCCGGGTACGGGGACTGCCCAAAGTTCCATTGCATACTACCCGCAACTTGTTTCCTGGGATACCGCGCTTTGCCATAGAATCTCGCACCGCCTTGCTGACGGCAATTACCCTGTCAGCTAAACCCATCAGCACACTGGAACGCTGAAATTCGTTGTGGACTGTGGAAACTAAAGTATATTTATTGCCTTTAAAAATGCGCGCTAGAATTACTCCCGTCATCATGTGAGCATGAACAATATCCGGCCGAAATTCTGCTGCGATCGCTCGGTAACGCCTAGCCGCTTTGATAATACTTATCGGTTTCCTCGTTTGGTCTAATTGGTAGTGTTTGACACCACATACATTTAGTAATTTTTCATATTCACCACCAGCAGAAATAACTGCTACCTCATAACCAGATTTTGCCTGTAAACAAGCCAAGTCCACAGCCACATTTACAATACCGTTACCGATCTCTTGAACGTGGTTTAAAATATGTATGATTCGCATAATGTTTTAGAAATGTATAAAAATTTAAGATAAGTAACTGAGTATCAATCAACATAATTATTGAGATATTCAGCGACAGCTAAAAAGTAGTCAGTAGTCGGTACAATTCACCACTCACTACTGACTAATAGCGTTGATAACGAGTTACTTAGCTTAAAGACTTATTCAGTAACAGCTCGATAAATCGGGGTAAAACTCCAAAATTTTAAAGACCGAATCTGTAATTTCAGTCGCTAGAGATTTATTTTCTATTTCCAATGGCTACACCAGCATCAGCAGCGATCCGATTTGATTCCTGTTCGCGTAGCGTGGCGTAGCCATAATTATCTGCGTAGGTAGGGAATACGCAACAGAAAAGAAGGGTATAGATGTGTACTGAATCTTGTTCAAAAATCAAATAGGAGTCCTATACTTTAGCAAGCTGATAGTCATGAAAGTTGGAATTGAAGCTTTGAAAAGTCGCTTAAGATTAAGATTTACTAAAGTAGCGATCGTCGAGAGTCAAAACTAATAATGTCTAAAGATATGCAACGCGAATTTACCAACCGCGATGAGTTGGTAGCTTACCTCCGCGAACAATTCCCAGGTGCAGCAGAACGCGATCGCCACATCAGCCAAACTCTGGGGGGACGCAAAGCAGCACAAGAAGCGCTGCAAAAAATCGACCCAGTAGGGTACGCGCAAACACGTAATTTTTTCATCGGTGCAGTCACGCGACTTTCGCCTTACATTCGTTATGGCGTTTTGAGTTTGCGAGAAATTCGAGATTATGTCCTTGAACGGGTACAGCACCAAAACGATGCGACGAAACTAATTAACGAGTTAGGTTGGCGCGACTACTGGCAACGGTTGTATGTGAAGTTAGGGGATGGAATCTGGAAAGACCAGGAAGAGTATAAAACTGGTTACACTGTGGCTGAATATACATTGGAATTGCCGCAAGATATCAAACAAGGAACCACAGGCAGAGTCTGCATTGACAGTTTTAGCCATGATTTAAAAGAAACTGGCTATTTACATAACCACGCGCGGATGTGGCTAGCCGCTTATATTGTCCATTGGCGGCGGATTCGTTGGCAAGCGGGAGCGAAGTGGTTTCTCGAACACCTTTTAGATGGAGATCCTGCTAGCAATAATATGTCCTGGCAGTGGGTTGCTAGCACCTTTAGTCATAAACCGTATTTTTTCAACCGTGAAAATTTGGAACGCTACACTAAAAGTATTTATTGCCAGAAATGTCCCCTTTACGGCCATTGTGATTTTGAAGACAGCTATGAAGAATTAGAACAGCGACTTTTTCCTAAAGGGGAATTTAGCAAACAAGCCAATAGCCAAAGTTGGCAGCGTGATAAAAAAGGGAAGGGGAGCAGGGGGAGTGGGAGAGGACAAGCGGGACAAGGAAGAGAATAATAACTCTTGACAAATGACAAATAACAAATGACTAAACCAATTGTTTGGGTACATGGAGACTGCCTCAGTCCATATAACCCCGGATTGCAAAAATATCCTGATGCCCCAGCTATCTGGGTTTGGGACGAGGCTTTGATAGATGAATGGCAACTGAGTCTTAAACGCCTCACGTTTATTTACGAATGCTTGCTAGAGTTACCCGTTGTTATCCGTCGTGGTGATGTGGCACAAGAAATTTTAGCTTGTGCGAAAGAACATGATGCGAATTTAGTTGTCACAGCCAACAGTCCCAGTCCCCGATTTAATGACATTTGCAATCAAATAGAGAGTTCTATAGCAGTGGAAGTCGTAGAGGTTGAACCATTTTTTGATTATGATGGCTATATTGACCTGAAGCGGTTCTCACGCTATTGGAAAGTGGCTCAAGATTATGTTTTTGAATAGCCCAATTGTAATATTGTAACACTTAGCGATCGCTTCTTCTGCCAATGGATACAGGTAAAGTACTTTACATCGCTTCTTTGTATCTCAGTCTCTCGCCTGAACATTTGCAACCGTTAGATGAAGTGAGTCAAATTGAACTGAGTGTTGCTCATGACTTTTTGCCAAATGATAAAAATTAGCGATCGCCTTTTCGGTAGTACATTTAATACCATAGAAAACCATCACATCTAATGTCATTTATCGTTTGACCCTTTTGCCGAAAAATTCTCAATTAAAAATTGTATAAGCTATATACAGTAACACATTCAGCCGTTAATATAATCCATCGTCAGAGAGTTTCGCACAGCCAACTAATATCTGTAAAGTTAGGTTTAAAAGGCATTAACAACGTAGACTCATGAGCGACAACAGCATTACATCACGTCTGTACCCTACTCGCATTGACATTCCTGCCGAAGCGCGAGTCCAAATCGTGGAACTTCTCAACCAAAGCTTGGCAGCTACTTCGGATCTGAAAACCCAAGCCAAGCAAGCTCACTGGAATGTTAAAGGGACTGACTTCTACCAGCTACACCTATTATTTGATGAACTGGCTGGCGAACTGGAAGAGTATATCGATTTGGTAGCTGAACGCATTACAGCTTTAGGCGGATACGCTTTTGGAACAGCCCGGGCCGCAGCTAGTAATTCAATTTTGCCAGAATATGCATTAGATATTTTGGATGGTAAAGACCATGTAACAGCCTTAGCAGATCGTTATGCCATCTATGCTAAACATCTTAGAGACGCGATCGCTAAAACTGATGAATTAGACGACCTCGATACTGCCGATCTTTACACCGAAATCTCCCGCACCATTGACAAACGTCTCTGGTTCTTAGAAGCTCATCTGCAAGTAGCAGAAATTAAGGCAGAGAATGGCAATGGCAAAGCTGGTATTACTAAAACTCAAAAGATCCCTGCTGGTGTAAAATAAGCACTTTTGAGAAAAGTAGTCTTTCTTAAATCTAATAGTATCTTTTTGGTAAGTACGTCACTTTTAAGTGCGTACTTTTCATTTATATGTATATACTTTACTATTGAAATAGTTCAAAAGGAAGTCAAGAAATTCCAAATATCTTCTACAAGTTCTCCATCAAAATCAATACTTAAACTTGAAGAAGTTATTAGGTTGGTAAAAAGGTATGCTAATTCCATTTTGATTTCAAAGTCTGCCAGTTTTAAATTTTTCCTGTAATCCAAAAGACACTCCGCTATCTAAAATCCAAAATCAAAAATTGAGCGCTTCCTAACTAAATACTCATTAACAAAGAGGTAAATTTATGTCTCAAAATACAATTACCCACTTAATTCACGATCGCAATTCTCGCGGTCACGCTAAAATGGGCTGGCTCGATAGCTATCACACATTTTCTTTCGGTAGCTTTTACGATCCCAACCGGATGGGATTTCGCTCTCTGCGCGTGATTAACGACGATCGTATCGCCCCAGGAGCAGGATTCCCTACCCACAGTCATCGTGACATGGAAATCCTCACTTATGTCTTAGAAGGTGCTGTAGAGCATAAAGACAGCTTGGGTACTGGTTCGGTGATTCGCCCCGGTGATGCCCAAATTATGAGCGCTGGAACTGGAATCAGCCACAGTGAATTTAATCCCTCACCAACTGAACCATTACACTTACTACAAATCTGGATTCTTCCCGATCGAGAAGGAATAACGCCAAGATACGAACAAAAAGCTTTTCCTCTCGAAGAAAAGCGCGGTAAACTGCGCTTAATTGCCTCTAAAGATGGGCGCGATGGTGCTGTGACGATTCACCAAGATGTGGATTTATACACATCTGTTTTAGAAGATGGTGATGTTGTTAATTATCAAGTCAAAAGCGATCGCTATGCCTGGTTACAAATAGCCCAAGGTATAGTCAACTTAAATGGTGAAGAACTTAGAGCAGGTGATGGCGTGCAAATCAATGGCGAAGAACAGCTAGAAATTAGCACCAACATCGGCGGCGAAATCTTGCTTTTCGATTTGGGCTAATCTTAAGTCTGTTTGCTGAAAAGCTAGCTAATAGGGTGGGCATTGAATGCCCACCCTATTATGCTTTGGGAGAGGAAATATTTCTCGATTGGGTGCGGATTTACGTAGGACTAGCCCTCCACAGGCATCGCATTACGAATCCTTAAGCGACTCTAACTTCCTAGACAAGCTAGAAGAGAAGGACAAAAAAGAACTATCACCACCAGAAAGCGTTTACTTTCTACGAAATTGACCTTCAATCGGCTCTGAAGAAAGGTTATACTTTCTCACAAAACTACGAAAACAACTAGGCGGCGATCGCCAAAAAGTTCTTAGCCTGGGAAAGATGTATCAGACTTTAATAAATATTAGAGGTCGCTGTAATGCCAACGATTCATTTTATAGATGGTGAAAAAGGCGGGGTAGGAAAATCTCTCTTTGCCAGGACAATGATTCAGTATTGTCTAGATAAGAGAATCCCGTTTGTACCAGTGGAGACAGATAGATCGAATCCAGATGTGGCAGGGGTATATAAGGAAATATGTAAGTATGCTGTGTTTAGTGAGAATGAACGACAGGCAAATAAGGCAGATAGAATATTTGAGTGGGCGGTAGAGAAGCCAGTAATTGTGAATTTATCCGCACAATCCCATAGAGCAGTACAAGGGTGGATTGAATCTAATCAATTACTTGAACTAGGAAGTTCGCAAGGAGTGATGTTTTGCAAATGGTTTGTATCGACAGGAGGATACGACAGCATCAACCTGTTTAATCAGTCAGTGAATACTTACGGTGAGAAAATCCCTCATATTCTGGTGAGGAATTTAGGGCTATGTGATGATTGGGAGCATCTAGAGTCAGACTCCAACTTTCAGAACATAGTAAATAAATATCCGATAAAAATTATAGATTTTCCGAAGTTAGCATACAGAGAAAGAAACATAATTGACCAAAATCGCCTAACGTTTGCAGAGGCTAGAGAGTATAAAGAATTTGGGATAATTGGGAAACAGAGAGTAGTGAATTTTCTCAAGCTTGCTTATGGTGCTTTTGAGAAAGTAGGTATCTGGTATGAAAAAGTTGAATAGCGGTCATTAGTCATTACCCGCATTTCTCACAAGTTTGAGGGGCTTCAGGAGCAGAGGGGCTTCAGGGGCAGAGAGAGGAGCAGAGGGGCTTCAGGGGCAGAGAGAGGAGCAGAGGAGCAGAGGGGCAGAGGGGCAGAGGAGCAGAGGGGCAGAGGGGCAGAGGAGCAGAGGGGTAGAGGGGTAGAGGGGAAAGAACTTGGTATTTGAACTCTCCCCTGCTCCCCTGCTCCCCTGCTCCCCTGCACAAGGCTTTGAGAGATGTAGTGAGAAATCCGGGATTAGACCTCTTACAAGAGGTCTGATAAAGATTATTACTAGCTTTTACTATTAAAAAATATTAAGTATTTTATAAAGCTAGTATAAATTTGCCCATAAACCTACTTTATAGAGCAATCTCTGAAATATCCTTAACGGTAGTTGACATTATTTATGGTGAATATTACCATAAATAAAAGAAGCATCTTGTAAGGAATCTCTTGCATGACAACTTTGCCAGATTTGGACTATGTATATAAACAGCAAAGCCAGCAGAACCAGGAACTAAACCTCTCTGCGGAAGACTACAGCTTGCTGACGGATCTTTACCAATTGACGATGGCGGCTTGTTACACAGGCGAAGGTATCGAACAACGACGGGCCAGCTTTGAGTTGTCTGTCAGACGATTGCCAGAGGGTTTTGGTTATTTAATTGCAATGGGGCTAACGCAGGCATTGGAATATTTAGCCAAATTCCGCTTTAGTCCATCGCAAATTGCCGCATTACAGGCGACGGGAATTTTCGCTCATGTAAGCGATCGCTTTTGGTCACTTTTAGCTGAGGGTAAATTTACTGGTGATGTTTGGGCAGTACCAGAAGGGACAGCTGTATTTGCCAATCAACCACTGTTGCGGGTGGAAGCACCGCTTTGGCAAGCGCAACTAGTGGAAACTTACCTTCTGAATACGATTAATTACCAGACTTTGATTGCTACAAAAGCAGCAAGGTTGCGGGATGTAGCGGGGGAATCAGCAACACTTTTAGAATTTGGCACAAGACGAGCATTTAGTCCCCAAGGGTCTTTGTGGGCAGCGCGGGCGGCGTTGGCAGGTGGGTTAGATTCCACTTCTAATGTGTTAGCGGCGCTACAACTGGGCCAACAGCCAAGTGGTACGATGGCACACGCCCTGGTGATGGCGTTGTCAGCAATAGAAGGCACTGAAGAACAAGCCTTTAGTGCATTTCATCAATATTTTCCGGGTGCGCCGTTGCTGATTGATACCTACGATACCGTTGCTGCTGCCCAGCACTTGGCCCAAAAAGTAAATTCCGAGGAAATGCAATTAACAGGAGTGCGATTGGACTCAGGAGATTTAGTTACTTTATCAAAACAGGTGCGATCGCTCCTTCCTGGTGTACCAATTTTTGCCAGTGGCGACTTGGATGAGTGGGAAATTGCCAGGTTAAAAGCTGCTGGGGCGCAAATTGATGGTTACGGGCTGGGAACGCGACTAGTTACAGGTTCGCCTGTAAATGGAGTCTATAAACTCGTAGACATTGATGGTATCCCAGTCATGAAGCAGTCAAGTGGTAAGGTTACTTATCCAGGGCGCAAGCAGATTTTTCGCTCGTTTACAGGAGGTAAGGTAAAAGCAGACAGATTGGGACTTTTAGGTGAAAGTCTTCTGGATGAGGAACCTTTGTTGCAGTTGGTAGTACAAGAAGGTAAACAGGTGCAACCACTGGAATCGTTGGCAACAATTCGTCAGCGTACCGCCGCTTCAGTTGCTAGTTTGCCACAACAGACACGGTGTTTAGATGGTCCTGTAGCTGTAGAAGTGGAGATTTCTGAGGGGTTACGGGTGTTGACTGAAGAAACTAAGAAACGAACCACAGAGGCGCACAGAACACAGAGTTAAAAGTACTTTTTCAGTCTGTCTTAATTACGAATTACGAATTACTATGAGAGTTGCTTTGTTTGGTACTAGTGCCGATCCACCAACTGCGGGACATGAAAAAATTCTGAGTTGGTTGTCTGAGCGTTATGATTGGGTAGCGGTTTGGGCAGCAGATAATCCATTTAAGTCTCATCAAACACCCCTAGAACATCGGGCGGCAATGTTGCGACTGTTGATTGCGGATATAGACGCGCTAAGGCACAATATTGCTTTGGAACAAGAATTAAGTAGCTTCCGAACACTGGAAACAGTTGAGAAAGCGAAGATTACTTGGGGTGAAGACGCTGAATTGACGTTGATTATTGGTTCAGATTTACTGAGTCAGCTACCACGTTGGTATCGCATTGAAGATTTGTTACAGCAAGTGCAACTACTGATTGTACCGCGACCCGGATATGTAATAGATGAGTCTAGTTCAGAGGTAGTGCAAAAGCTGGGAGGGAAAATTGCGATCGCTAGTCTGACCGGTCTAGATGTTTCCTCAACAGCATACCGCGAACATGGAGATTCTCAAGCCCTCACAGCCCCTGTAGTTGCCTATATTAATCAAGAGCATTTGTACGAATGCCAGGACGTTCACAAAAAAATATACCAACTCCGTTAAACCAACAACCTTTGGCCGATTTCAAGGTTGGTGTTGATAATGTAATTTTTTCTGTAGATACTGTACAAAATCGGCTGTTAGTTCTACTTGTAATGCGACAGCAAGAACCATTTTTAAATCATTGGAGTCTTCCCGGTACTTTAGTGCGTCCCGGAGAGTCTTTAGAAGATGCCGCCTATCGCATTATGGCAGAGAAAATTAAGGTCAACAATCTCTACTTAGAACAACTCTATACATTTGGCGGACCAAATCGCGATCCACGGGAAGCAACTGATAGTTATGGTGTGCGTTATCTATCAGTTAGTTACTTTGCCCTAGTGCGATTTGAGGAAGCCGAATTAATTGCCGATCGCATGACTGGCATAGCTTGGTATCCGGTAAAACAAGTACCGCAATTAGCTTTTGACCATAATGAAATTCTGGCTTATGGCCACAGGCGGTTGCGTAATAAATTAGAGTATAGCCCGGTAGCTTTTGAAGTCTTGCCAGAAATGTTTACCTTAAACGATTTATATCAGTTATACGCCACAGTTTTAGGTGATAACTTTTCCGATTATTCTAATTTTCGGGCGCGTCTACTCAAGTTAGGTTTTTTATGCGATACCGGAATTAAGGTATCACGGGGTGCTGGTCGTCCTGCTAGCTTGTATAAGTTTGATGCGGAAGCTTTTGCTCCCCTGAAAGATAAACCTTTGGTGTTTATTTAACTAATCACTTTACAGAGTCCAAATTCCTGCAATACCTTTCGGTTAAGATCCCCCTAGCTGCGGCGACCCCCTTAAACCCGCATTTATCACAAGCTTGAGGGGCAGAGAAGCAGAGGGGCAGAGGGGAAAGAACTTGGTATTTGAACTCTCCCCTGCTCCCCTGCTCCTCTCCTCCCCCTCTCCCCTTGGTGAGAAATCCGGGTTAAAAAGGGGGTAGAAGAGGGTTATAAGCCTCTCTTTTTAAGGGGGTTGGGGGGATCTTCAAAATATTAAAACGTTAACCGAACCGGATTGCAAAGTCATAAGTCATAAGTGACTCTTGACTCTTGACAAATGACCAATGACTAATGACAAATAATATGAAAATTGCGATCGCTCAAATTAATCCGACAATTGGTGATTTGCTTTTAAATGCCCAAAAAATTCTGGAGGCGGCACAACGCGCGGCATCTAGCGGGGCGCGTTTGTTGCTCACACCGGAACTTTCTTTATGTGGCTATCCACCTAGAGATTTATTACTAAATCCTAGTTTTGTGGAAGCAATGGGTATCACTTTACAAAACTTGGCTCAAGATTTACCGCCACATTTAGCTGTGTTGGTAGGAACTGTTGAACAAAATCTCGAAGCCTCTATTACAGGCGGGAAAACATTATTTAACAGCATAGCTTTGTTAGAAGATGGCAAAGTCAAGCAAGTTTTTCACAAGCGACTTTTGCCTACTTACGATGTATTTGACGAACGTCGCTATTTTGAAGCAGGGTTACAAGCTAATTATTTCACTTTAGATGATATCCATATTGGCGTAACTATTTGCGAAGATTTATGGAATGATGAGGAATTCTGGGGCAAACGAACTTATGCAGTAAATCCTATTGCTGATTTAGCAATTTTGGGTGTAGATTTGATTGTGAATTTATCTGCTTCGCCCTACACGCTAGGCAAGCAGCAGCTTCGAGAAACAATGCTCAAGCATAGTGCAGTCCGTTTTCAACAGCCAATTATTTATGCTAATCAGGTTGGGGGAAATGACGATCTAATTTTTGATGGGCGTAGTTTTGCCTTAAATCGTCAAGGTGAAGTTATATGTCGCGCCCGTGGTTTTGACACCGATTTATTAGTAGTTGAATTTGATCAAATACAACGCGATTTCCAGTTGGGTTCTGTAGTATCTGCGGATGAATCAGAAGATGAAGAAATTTGGCAAGCTTTGGTTTTGGGAGTGCGAGATTATGCTCGCAAGTGTCGCTTTTCTAAAGTAGTGTTGGGTTTAAGTGGTGGGATTGACTCGGCAATCGTAGCTGCGATCGCAGCTGCTGCACTTGGTAAAGAAAATGTCCTCGGTGTTCTCATGCCTTCCCCTTACAGTTCCGAGCATTCTATCAGTGATGCTGTGGCATTAGCCGACAATTTGGGGATTAAGACTAATCTTTTACCAATTGGCGAGTTAATGCAAGGCTTCGATCGAACTTTAGACGATTTGTTTGCAGGTACTGAGTTTGGACTAGCTGAAGAAAATATCCAGTCTCGGATTCGCGGTAATTTATTAATGGCGATCGCTAATAAATTTGGCTACCTGCTTTTATCTACGGGTAACAAGTCAGAAATGGCTGTGGGTTACTGTACCCTCTACGGCGATATGAATGGCGGGTTAGCAGTGATTGCAGATGTTCCGAAAACCCGTGTGTATTCACTTTGCCAATGGTTAAATCGCAATAATGAAATCATCCCGCAAAACGTCTTGACTAAAGCACCCAGCGCTGAACTCAAACCAGGTCAAGTGGATCAAGACTCTCTACCGCCCTACGAAATTTTGGACGATATTTTGCAACGCCTAGTTCATAACCACCAATCAGCAGCGCAAATTGTTGCAGTCGGTCACGATTCGGTGATTGTAGATAGAGTAATCCAAATGGTGGCGCGGGCTGAATTTAAACGGCGACAAGCACCCCCAGGTTTAAAAATCACCGATCGCGCCTTCGGGACTGGTTGGCGAATGCCAATTGCTAGTAACTGGGTTGGTGTCAAAAAGGCTTATCAGACTAAAATCACAGCTACACCTAATCTTAGTTTGTTGTGACAGACAAAATGGGCGTTGCATAATAGAGGAATGAATTAAGGTGTTCTACTGTGTATTGTCCATACTGTGATTCTACTGAGATTAGAAAAAACGGTAAACTCACGCACCTATGCCTAAGTCTGACTCTAATTCATGCCCAATTCTGACAGATGACACCTTTGTTGTTAAACTTCTCTATCGCCTGTGTGTGAAGAAGTCAGCGTCAATAAATAGCCATCCGGCCCAGTCAAACTAAATGAACTGTGGATTCTACCTGTTTCGATCTCAGAAACAGTCAGTCCCCACTTCCTAAAAGTCTCTCTGGTAGCGACAACATCATCTACCATCAGATCGAAAGGCGCATTCATTCCAGGAGCGATCGCTTCTAAACTTGTTCTTAAAACTAAGTGCGTTCCTCCCCGCAATTCTAAAACAGCTAATTGTTCTGATTGGGCGATCGGCCGCAGCCCTATCTTGACAAAAAAATCGCTAGCCTCCGCTACATTACTCACATATAATCTCACATGCCCAATCGCCACCGGCGGACGGGTATCCTTTTCTTTTGCAATAGTTTCTGGTAGTGACATAGCTTTCATCCAAAAATATTTAGTTACCTTTTAACTTTGTTGACTTCAGCCGATCTGCCATCTCCCAAATCAGCTTGGCTAAATTCAGCAGTCTTAGGCAAATTTATCTCAACCCTTGATAAAGGATCTAGTTCTACTTTAGCATTTTGGAATTGTCCATCTAAAAGGATGTTTTAAAAGTGGTTGGCTGTAATTTTAGGCACTTATTGCTCCCCCCAACCCCCAGAGCTGATTCATTCTATTCCAAACAGGATTTATCAAGATGGTTAGCGAGAAAATTGTAAGTGATAGTGACGAGAAGATGAACTTTTAAGCACTTAAACAACAGTAAGATTGTTCATTTTCTTGGCACGCTGGTAACAAAATAATCAATTTTAAATCGCTAGAACCCTTGATATTTAGCGCTCTTTAGGGAATGAAACAGCCCTGCCTTAAAAGGGGGGCAAAGTCTCTAAAAGTCCCCCTTTTTAAGGGAGATTTAGGGGGATCTAAAACTTTTATCTAATAAAATTTACCATCTAATCCCACCATTTCTCCATCCAGAGAATTTACTGTCCCCAAACCAAAATTACCGTGTTTTTTCAATTGCTTAAAATTAGTAGTATCGTCAAAAATTCCCACTGCGAGAGGGCTAATTGTAGATGCTTTAAATAGGATATTTGATGACGTGTATTGCTGAGTCATCGCTGGGAAAATAGAAACTAATAATGCAGTGATGGTTAAAATAGTTATCCAGAAATAACGCCTGAGTTTCATCACACCAAAGATATAAAAGTTCTTAATTTTGAATTTTCCCATACTGCCCAGCAAAATCTAGAGAAACTTGGAAAGCAGCTAGTCATACAGCCAGGTAGGAGGTTGATAGCGACTAGGTGACAACACAGCAATAGATGTAACTATTGATGAAACAAATCTTTTTGCAAAGTGCTTGATTATTCTGGCTGTCTGTGATAGCTTTCTTTTTACACCTTAAAATACGGTAACACAATAAGGTTACCGTATTTTAGGGAATTTCGTTAACCTAGTTACAAGGATTTGGAATCGAGTTTATCTATTGCACGCAGTACATTACGAACCAACGAACTAGAAATTAATCTCTAAGCCAGGGCAACCTTATGAGCAAAATACGTGCTGTGATTGTTGACCCCAATGTGCCAGGGCGTTTGGCACTGAGTGAAGTGAATACACCAAAGCCTGCTCCAGATGAAGCTCTAGTCAGGGTAGCGGCGATTTCTCTGAATCGGGGAGAAATAAAACGTTCAACCACTGCTGAGGCTGGTTGGCAGCCTGGTTGGGACTTGGCAGGTGTAGTGGAAATCTCTGCGGCTGATGGATCAGGGCCTTCCCAAGGGGCGCGTGTAGTTGGCTTACGCCGCGCCGGTGCTTGGGCGGAACTTGTATCTGTTCCTACTAACGCCTTAGCAGAACTGCCGCCATCGGTATCTTTTGCTCAAGCTGCCACACTGCCTGTAGCTGGTCTAACTGCATACCATGCAGTTTTAAAAGGTGGTTTGCTTTTAGGTCGTGCAGTTTTGGTAACAGGTGCATCAGGAGGGGTTGGTTACTTCGCTATCCAATTGGCGCGACTGTCAGGGGCGCAAGTTGTGGCACATATTCGTCAAGCTGGCTATGAAACTCTAGTTAGAGAAGCAGGGGCACAATCAGTAGTGATTAGCGAAGACCTTTCACCTGCCAGTGAGTATGGCCCTTATCATCTAATTATTGAGTCAGTGGGTGGCAAGACATTGGGGGTAGCCCTTGGCTTACTGGCACAGGATGGCAAAACTGTTCTGTATGGAGTATCTGGGGGAGCAGAGGTGACATTCAACGCTGCCCAATTTTTCGGGACTGGTAGTGTGAGCCTGTATGGTTTACGTCTATTCGATGAATTGAGATTTGAATCAGCCGCAGTCGGTCTAAAACGGCTTTTGAGTCTAGTAGAAACTGGTCAGTTGCATCCTCACATTGATTTAGAAGCTTCTTGGACACAAATAGCTGATGTAGCGCAGCAACTACTTGACAGGCGTTTTCCTGGTAAGGCTGTGTTGCACATTTCAAATTGAGTATTACCGAATAATTTGTAAATAATTCTCTTTTCATCCACTCATTTATGGAGAAAGACTAATTTTTTGCTTATTGCAATCAAGCAGATTTATTAGTGGGGTGATAAATACGAATTATGCTGACTTTTGGTTCAAACTATATCAACTTGTAGCAGCTAGTAATCTCAAGATAGATCGCCCAAAAGGAACATCACATCCACGTTATCCATCTTTCGTTTATCCACTGGATTATGGGTATTTACAAGATACTCAATCTGGAGACGGAAATAATATTGATCTCTGGATAGGGAGCTTGTTAAATCAAACAGTAACTGCCGTTATTTGTAGTATTGATTTAGAAAAGTGGGATACAGAAATCAAGATACTTCTGGGTTGTACATCTGAGGAAAGACAAGCCATTTTAGATATCCATAATACAGGCTCTCAATCGGCAATATTATTGGTTCGCAAGTAAATTAAATTTATGAGGATGAATTTGTATGAGTTTAGAACTAAAACTATCAGGTAAAACTGCGATCGTTACAGGAGGAAGTGCAGGAATTGGTTTAGCTACTGCCAAAGCCCTTTATAGTGAAGGTGTAAATGTTGCGATCGCAGCTCGTAATCAAGAAAGACTAGAAAATGCAGTAGTTGCCATCCAGTCGCTACCAACATCAGGCGCGAAAGTTATTGCCATCAGTGCTGATTTAACAAAAACAGAAGATATTGAGAAAGTTGTCTCCACAACATTGGCACAATTTAATCAGATTGATATCTTGATTAATAACGCTGGTTCAGCCCGTGCTGGATCTTTCCTTGAATCCACTGATGATTTATTTTTGGATGCTTGGAACTTAAAATTATTGGGCTACATCCGCCTAGTTAGAGCCGTTGTTCCTCATCAAAAAAGTCGCGGTGATGGACGGATTGTTAATATAGTTGGCGGTGCAGGACGTACACCTCGCCCTAACTTCCTCGCTGGTGGTACAAGCAATGCTGCTTTGCTCAACTTTACAAAGGGTATTTCTAAAGAGTTAGCTGAGTATAAGATTCGCATAAATGCCATATCACCCGGTGCTACAGCTACTGAGCGTGCCGAGACTTTAGCTCAGCAAAACGCCCAAGCACAAGGAATCACTGTCGAGGAAGTAAAGGCACAAAACATCCAAAATATTCCTTTAAAAAGAATCGCCCAGCCAGAAGAAATTGCCGCGTTAGCGTTATTTTTGGTGTCCGATCTAGCTGCATCGATTACAGGAACAGAGATTATCGTTGATGGCGGCTCTACTCCTGGTATTTAGCAGATAAAAGGAATCAGAAATCAGCAGATTTTTCGTTCAATCCAAAATTGAATGAATGCTGACAACATAAAAGGTTATTTGAAAAGTCCTGTTGTTGGTATAAAAAGTTCTAGATCCCCCTAAATCTCCCAATTTATCGGGAGACTTTGATTCCAGTTCCACCCTTGAAAATGGGAGCCAGCGTGGTCTTGGGGGTTTCCCCCATGAGCGACTGGCGTGGGTTAGGGGGGATCTCAAAGTGCCTAAAATGACAGTGAAATACTTGTTCATTCAACCTCTAAGTAAAAACATTAGTCTTTGCAAGTTGATTTATCAAATCTCTTTTTTCTCTCTGCACCACGGACACTTTGCTCAAGTCGGGAAACCCGCCCATGCAAGTGTCTTCCTCCGCGTCTCTGTGGTTAAATAAAAGATTTTTTATTTAACCACAGAGGCACAGAGAACACAGAGTCAAGAGATTGTAATTTATTGATGCAAATTTTCACTCAACTTGAAAAGGCTAATCCTAAACATAAACTTTTTGGAGATAAAAACATGGGTTCTCAATACTTTGATATCAAACCAGTTGCAGGACGGATCGGTGCTGAAATTATTGGTGTTAACCTGAGTTCTCACCTTAGCGATGACATTATCAGCGATATTCGCAAGACTTTAGTCAAACACAAAGTGATCTTTTTTCGCGATCAGCAACAACTCGATGCTGATGGACAAGTTACCTTCGCTCGTCGTTTCGGTAAACTGACTACAGCTCACCCCACCGTACCATCGCTTCCAGAAAACCCAGAAGTTTTAGACCTGAATTATGGGCGCACCACTTCCCGCGCCAATAACTGGCATACCGATGTGACATTTGTAGACCGTCCTCCTCTCGGCTCTATCTTACGAGCGCTTGATATTCCCCCAACGGGTGGTGATACAATCTGGGCAAACTCTGTGACTGCATACCAAGATTTACCCACTCATCTGCGTAGTCTCGCCGATCAACTTTGGGCAGTACACAGCAACGCTTACGACTATGCAACTGGATTCGACCTACCTGAAGATGTCAAAGCTCAACGGGCTGTCTTCACCTCGACTGTATACGAGACTCTGCACCCAGTTGTACGTATCCATCCTGAATCTGGGGAGCGTGGGCTATTTATCGGTGGATTTGTGCGCCAGTTCCGTGGCTTATCAACGACTGAATCGGATGATATTCTCCGGCTGTTGCAAGCATACATAACACGTCCTGAGAACACGGTTCGTTGGCGTTGGCAAGTTGGTGATGTAGCCTTTTGGGATAATCGGGCTACTCAACATTATGCGATCGCAGATTACGAAAACCAGCCCCGCCGCGTTCAACGAGTGACAATTGTCGGCGATCTCCCAGTTGGCATTGATGGTAAACAAAGTGAGGCTATCAAGGGAGACGCTTCTGAATACAACCGACGCGAGGCGGTGACTGCGTAATATTTGGGTATTTCCACATGGGGCAGAATGCTGCCCCTAAGAGGATATTTTAAGCTGGAAAAGTTTTGACGAAATCATCTCCAGGAATCACGCTAGTGTAAAAAGCGTATTTGCGATTAGCGACATAACGCCGGTCTTGTTTAATAATCCTCATAAACTCTCTATGTCCGTCACGAGTCCGTCCTACTAAACAACCCGCACTAGCAAGGCGAATATCATTCCTGGGGAAATCAAAGCCATAGTGTTGATTCACATAAAAATTATCACCTGTATCAAGCTTGTCGCCAGTCCGTTTAAAATCTTGGTTGAAATCTCTACAAACAGTTATATCTCCAGTTTGTACTAATGCTTCGTGAGGTTCTGCTGTGCCGTGGATGCCAACAGACCAAGCTTTGTATTGCCCAAACTGAATTCTTGCTGCTCCTTTGGGATTCATCGGATTATAAGTGTAGTACTTCCCTGGTTCTGTAGTAGCTTCCCAGTGATCTACGATTTTGGGAACGCCATTTACTACTTCAATGACAATCCGGCGATCGTTAAATTGATTAGGCGTATCACTATTGAGATTCCAGTCTGCATTTATACCTTCAATATAAACAATGTTATATTCTTTTGGATTGGTGAATACTTGATAATTTTTGGATAGCAAGTATTTCACAATCCTACTAGCAATGTCATTACCAAGTTTTAAAGGTTGTTTAGGAAGATCGTCTATTTTTGTTTCAATCAGTTTCTTGGCTGTGACTGCTCCTAAAAAGCCACTCTCTTCAGTCTTTGCTAATTCTTGAAATTTTTTGAGAGATATTACAGAAACAGGGCCAAATATCCCATCGGCTGGAGGTTCTAGCAAACCTAAGCCGATTAACAATATCTGAATCTGACGAGTTAAGTCTGCATCTTGAGCGATCGCATCAAATGACCATTTCTCATCTTTTCCCAAGAAATCTTGTAGTTTCATTATGCACCTGCTTTCATTTACTTACTTCTAAGTATAAACATCATTCTAAAAATTGATGTTGTTTGAAACTATACTATTGGCTAGAATATGATGTCACAATTTTTACTATTAATTTATGATTCAGCACACAAAAATTTATAGAAATGAAACTGAATAAAAGACTATTTATTGGAAATTTCTATTAAATTTTTTCCGTAATATTTAGAAGATATATGAATATGATGAGTATAAAGTTGTACTGGAAGATGTGAAAAATATTATCGTGCCAAGTCTAACAATTTTTTAACACCAGGTTTGCACAACATGACCCTTCATTTGTTGTCCCAACCAAGGTGTATTTTGTGAAAGTGTATAAAGATTTTTTCGTTCGACTTTCCAGATTTGCTGGGGATCAAATAAAGTAAGTTCTGCTGGTTGATGAGGTAGAATCGCACTGACTTTTTGCCCCAAACACTCTGCTGGACTAAGACTCAATGCTCGCCATAACTCTAATGCTGTAAATTCTTCAGTTTCAACTAGATATTGCCACAGCAAAGGTAATGCTAACTCTAAACCAATTGCTCCTGGAGGCGCTTCGGCAAAGGCTTGGACTTTTTCTTCGTAGCTGTAGGGTGTGTGATCGATCGCGATCGCATCTATAACGCCTGTACGTACCCCCGCACGCAATGCCACGACATCACTGGGATTGCCTAAAGGCGGGTCTAAATGCAAGCTAGTGTGATAACTCTTAACTGCTTTTGTATCAAGTAAAAGGTGCATCCAGGTGGTGCTGGCGGTGATGGGTAAATCAGCAGCTTTGGCTGAAGCGATTAATTCCACGCTGCGAGATGTGGAGACGCGCATGATATGGACTGGTGTACCGATGGCTGCAACCAATTCAAGTATAGCTGCGATCGCAGTGGTTTCTGCACTGGCGGGTATTGGTGGTAAACCGAAACGGAGAGCATCTACCCCTTCTCTCATTACACCATTTGCTGTTAACTGGCGATCGCTAGGCCAAAATGCGACTGGTTTACCCAACGGCTGGAGATACTCTAACACTCGCCGCACCAGCGCCAAATTTTCAAAGGGTTTACCATCGCTAAAACCAACAACTCCAGCAGACGCTAAATCTGCTAATTCCGTCATTTGCTTCCCAGCAACATCTAGGGTGATAGCGCCCCAGAGATGAAGCAGGGGAGCAGGGGAGCAGGGGAGCAGGGGAGACAAATTAGTTTTCTCTTTCTCCCTCATCCTCCCTATCTCTCCACCTTTATTCTGCAACTGTGCCACAAGTGCAGGGTTATCAATAGCTGGAGATGTATCGGGTAAAATGCTAACTCTGGTAAAGCCGCCAGCAGAAGCAGCTTGTAAAAGAGACAAGAGAGTTTCCCGTTCTTCAAACCCTGGTTCACCTGAGTGGCTGTACAAATCCACTAACCCAGGCCCAAGAACTAATCCTTGGCAATCTTTAATTTGAGTATCGGAATGAATATCAGCAATGTGCGAAGCTACTTCTTTAATATAACCATCAGCAATTAGCACATCAAAGAGTTCGTCAATTTTAGAAACTGGGTCAATTACCCGTACTTTTTGCAGCAGTTCAGTCATAAAGCTTTTTAGTTATGAGTTAAGAATAAAGTTAGGAGTTAGGAGTTAGGAGTTATCAGTTATAAGTTAGGAGTTATCAGTTATTTGTTCCTTGCTCATCATTTTTAACTTTATTCATCACTCATAATTTTTCACTCCTAACTTTATTTCTAAGTCCTCACTCCTAACTACTAACTTTTTTACAATGCCCCTGCTGCTGTTTTATCTAGTACGCCACCACCAAAATGAGTGGTGATGTTCATAGCTTGTAATACTGGTAAACCATCGATTCCAGAAGGGTAATCGATAAGGCTGACTGCGCCATTACCCTGACGGAAATTCCAGAAATTTTCCAGCGATAAACCTAAAATGTGACAAAGTAAGGTTTTATTAGTTGCGTCGTGAGCTACTACTAATACAGTTTTGAACTGATTAGTTGATGCGGCTTCTACTATTGATTTCCAAGCTGCAACGCTCCGTTCCCACACCTCTTGCAAATTTTCCCCTTCAGGCATTTGCACTTGGGCTGGTACTAACCGCCAGCGTTGCAACTCTCCGGGAAATTCTTGTTCTATCTCTGTTTCTAATTTTCCTTCCCAAAGTCCGTGGCTGATTTCTCTTAAACCATCTTGCAAGTCTAACTTTACATTAGGATGCTGTTTTAAAATAATCTCTGCTGTTTCTTTAGGACGCAGCATTGGGCTACTGCAAGCAAAATCAATCGCTACCTCTTGGAGAAATTCGCCTGCTTTTTGCGACTGTTGTCTACCGTTGTCGTTGAGGGGAACATCAATTTGTCCTTGAAACCTAGTTTGGCGATTCCAGTCGGTTTCGCCGTGACGCACTAGTAATAAACGTATTCCTTGATGATCCGGTCGCAATGAAGGTAAAGCCTCTCCAGTGTGTTGCGTCTGATTTAAAGATTCTAGCTGGACTGGTTCACCCAATCCCCCAGCAAAATTAAGTACACTGATGCCACAGTTAGATTGCTGAATTGAATGGTAGCGACTTGCAGAGATTCCCAAAGCTGTACTAATCAGAGCGCGATTAATGCCGTTATGTCCCACTATCAGAATAGTTTCGCCTTGATGTTGAGACAAAGTTTCTTGCCAAAACTGCCGCGCTTGTTCGTATAAAGCAAGAACAGGAAAATGTTCTCTTGTTCCCTCTGCATCATTTAGCAGCATCCGCAGTTCATCAGGCCGTTGGTGCCAAGTGCGGTAGTCTTCGGCAAATTTTTGCTTAACTTCAGAAGTTAGCAGTGCTTCCCATAAAGGCAGGTCAATTTCTAGCAGCAAATTAGAAACTTGGATTACGGCAGACTGTTCAGGATGAGTAGCTAACTCACTATGGATAATATCTGCTGTATGTTTCGCTCGTTGCAGGGGACTGCTATAAATAGCATTAAATATAATATTGCTGAGGGCTTTGCCAACAATACTTGCATCGTTACGACCTTTTTCGGTTAATGTTGACGCATCAGTGCGTCCCTGAATACGCCGCTCGGTATTATAACCGCTTTGACCGTGGCGCACAATGATGACACGAGTCATTTTAAAGCCCTCCTGTATCTAGACGATTAATTCTACTGCAAAATGATTGCAGAATTACCGACCCAGAAAGGCGGATTTAGTTAAAAGGGTAGTTAGGAAGCGTAACTACACAGGCAAAATCCATCTCTGTGGATTTAAAACCCTCAATTTTTTCTTAAAGATCGTTTATTATGTTCAGGACTTCTTTGTCTACTAATCTGTACTTATACAATACCTAAATTAGCTGTGTAAGTGCGGGCTAAACTCTAACCCATTTCGATCCCTTTGGGTCTTTGTCATAGCGGTAGATAAAGCCGTCCGTAGTAGCGATCGACTCTCCTTTACTTGCCTTGCTTCTAATAGTGCTAAGAGAATATGGCGTTAAGGCATTCATTTCTTTATATGAAAGCCCTCCAATTGTACTAATTTCTGACTTGTTTGGAGATTTTTCTAAAGAAAAATCATCTATTTTAGCTGGAGTATTTGCAGAGGGTTTAGGAATGCTTGCTTTTTGATTTCGATAATCCTGGACAGTCAAAAGTTGCCAACTAGAATCTTGTGAAAGTTCCAAAACCCATTGGTGATAATCAAATAGACTTTCCCTATGTCCAACACTAATAAACGTTGTTTTTGTCTCTTGTAAGAGACTATTAGAAAAGCCGAGACAAAAATTGCTGAAGAAAATTCACCTATATTGTGCCTCCAAGCCGACAATTGAAAGGTTAATTCGTTCTTTAGTAGGACTTACGCAAAATATCTCTCAAACTCTGATTTCTCCGTGTCCTCTGCGCCTCTGCGGTTCGTTATTCCATAACTCATGCGTAAGTCATATTTAGCTCAAGAGTTGCTCCCCTAGCGACTTAAAATATGGCCAAGATTGGTTTTGAACTACTTGCGTATCTTCTTGAGCAAACGCAAGAGCATCTCCAGGGCGAAGCAAGCAAATCGATACAGGAGAAGCGATCGCTCCATCTTTGCGGGTTCCAGAGCGCACAGTTGCTACCTGACAAACATGCTCTGGGGTTGGATCGACTGCCATGATGTGTGCTTGCGATCCATCAAGGCAAGGGCCAAGACCGCGCTGCCAATACCAAGGAGCGCCACCATCAGAGTACGGTACAATTCGTTTGGCATTCCAAATTTCCGCTACATCAATTAAATCATCAGCATCGCACATCATCTTTTGGCGGACTTGCCAGCTTTTCTCTGGTACAAAAGGAAGATAGCGAGCGACTGATGAAAAGAGATATTGAATTGGATACAGTCCAAAACCTCGATATCCTCCAAATAAAGTATCAAGGGAACCATAACGTTCTAAGGCTGCGGCTGCCAGTTTTTTGACATCTCCCAAGCAGTCAGTCCCTGAGTCTGCTGTCAGTGCTACACGGCGATCGCAGTATTCAACAAGGTAGGTGTTACCTTCATTGCGAATATCTGGATGTAACGCTTCAGCAACAGTTGGCTGTTCTCCGTAGAAGGGTAAGGCAATAACTCGCATCCTGTCAATTTGGGTTTCGTCGAACCAGCCAAGTGTGTGAATATTCTTGAACCCAAGCTGACGCAGCCGCAATGCCATATCGATCACCAATACAGATTCTCGCTTGACTTCGGGAAGGAAGATTGGCGTGTTTGCACCAAGTCGCAGCAAGGTTCCCAAATCAAAATGATCGGGGTGAGAATGGGTGATGAATACAGCATCGGGTTGTCCCATTTCCTCTAAGCTGAGGGGTTGGTAGTTTGGCGGATAAACCTCAGACTTGGGCAACAAAAATGGATCGAAGAGAATACTAGAGTTGCCATCACTGAGCCGCAGGGTTGAATGACCAACAAAGGTAGCATGGCCAAGTTGTGGCTTGACGGATAGTTCATTGAATTCAACCAGTGCGCCATAATCACTCAACACGTTCCATAACTCGCGGGCAATGGTTGCAGTCGGAGTTGTACTTCCTTGTTGCCATTCTCCTAAATACAAAGCCAAATCGGACAGGAGATGAGGTGATAATTCGAGAATGACGATACTTTCGCCAATATTACGTTCCAACTGAAGCGCAACAGGTTTAACGGCTTTGGTATCGGGATAAAGCCAATCTTCCAAAAGCACACCAGGACGCTGATACAAATCTGCAAGACCACCGGGAACCATTGTCGCTGCCAGCAATTCCCGCGAATGAGCTACCACATCTGCAAGCCCGTATTGATGGCGGTGTGCTGTGATATCAGTGCAGTAGCGACGGATGATAGTGTCGCATTGTCCGGTTATGGCACTGCCAAACTGGGTTTCGTCTTGATAGATGAGTTGAAATCCAATGGTGCTGCTTAATTTTCGACGTATCATATAAAGCTATTTCCTCTACGCGACGACCACCCATGTTCAGTACGGGCAAAGGGTAAGGCCAGTTCTGCCATGTAATGCTGTCCTTTTGGGTCAACTAGCCAAGATTGATTGACCAACTCTTCTACAATTAGCCATCGGGTTTGTTTTTGCAGGTCTTTTTTGAAAAACGACTCAAGAGATAAAGGGCTATCTCGATGCAGAATAAGTGAATGCTTGCCCTCTATTTGCAGATTGAGCAGCATCGGCCAGCCATACTCAGAAGCTAATTGCTGCCACCTTGCGAACAACTCTGTTGCAGATAATGTGGCAAGTTCTGCTAATAGTTGCCCACTCAAAACTGTCCTCCGAGGACGTAATATCGCTGCTTTTGGCAGCTGAACGCGAGGAGTGAAACGAGGTGCAGTCAGTTCAATCTGCATCGGCAAGGTGGCAGCACGAAAGATCGCCGTCGGATTATCTTGAAAGGTAGTCCAAAGTAATTGTTCAGAGATGGGGTCACGGGCATTAACCGCAGCCAAGGAAAACCAGAAAACTGCTACTGGGTTGGGGAGCGAACGCTTACAGCGCGGCGAAGCCGAACGCAATTTTAAAAAAGGTAGTTGTGTTTTTGGGTCTAGAAAGATTTCTGCATCGGCGAGGGATGGAGTATCTTGACTCGCCCCCCATAACTCAATGGGAAGAAGGTTGAAATGGGGACGAGCCAGTACATTTGGATTTGACTCAAAGGGACTTTTTAATTCTGCGATTTGAATTTGATGTTGGCTTGCCAAACAGTCAAGCTTTTCTTGAAACCAAGAATGCAATAAATTATTTTCATTCAATAAGTCTTTAAACCGAGCAAAGATTCGCACCGGATCGTCACTAATGCCGTGAACTACCAGTTGGAAAGACTCAAATAGACCCGCGAACAAGCAACCGAAAGGAGCCGTAGACACCGACTTTGGCGTATTGCTGTTGGTTTCGAGAACGACTATTTCTGTATTTTGCGATAGCGATCGCTCCCATGCCTCTAACCGGGTGACAACTTCAGGATGGCTATGAGCCGCTCTCATTTCAGAAACCAGGGTGGATTTGAGATCCCCTAGTGCAACACCCGTCGCAAATTCTTGTTTGAGTCGCTCGCGAAACGCCATCCGCATTGCCGAGGCTGGACTTGCATCATTAATCCAGCAGCGCTCATAATCTGCAAGTGTTTGCAACAAAACGTTTTGCTGCGCCTCATCGATGGTAATCCGAAAGGGTAGCCCCAAATCGCAATGCAATACTGGCTCGGATAGCTGGACGAGGGAAACATCAAGGGCTTGAGCGAGTTCTTGAATAAACGTTTTTGCTTGTTGCAGAGAATCTGCAAGTGCATCCACAGACATCACCTCAAGTTTTGCCGCGAGAGGATCACAAAGACAATGCAGTTTTTGGATAGTGCTATTCCAGAGACACCGATCTGACTCAATTAGCTTGTCTGCCACCACTGTTAACGCTTCCCAAGGATTTTCAAAACGATGGGGTAGGTCGAGTCCGCCTAAAAGCACACCCCCATCAATGAAGATATTTAAAATATCCTGTATTCCTGCTGCATGGTTCCAGCTAGGTGAGGCTACTACTGTTTTGGCTAGTTCGTCTAATGTTCCCAGATCCAGTTTCGTCAGTTCTGCTAATAAAATGTCCACAACTTCTTGAAATTCAATCTCACGCTGCTCGACTAACCCCTGTGGAGTGCGACCCCAAAAGAGCCAGGAACCATCTGCTTGTCGTCTCAAGGTAGGATTTAATCGCCAAGTTGCATTTTCACGATAAATTGAACGTTGAGCTAGCGATCGCAATATCGTTTGAAAAGGACGCAGGTCGGGTGTAAATGAATACTCAGCCGCAGCCGGATCGTGCCGCGCTGTCTTAGCAAACTCGACTAAACTGACACCAGCCCATAAGCCATAAGGTGTTGTCCGTCCCGCAGCCCGTGCTAGATAACGATACAGCGCTGTCTCCAGATGGCGGATTTTTTTAGTGCGTTTTCCCTGTCTTTGTGGCAGCCCACGCTGTACCTCCGTGACGAGTGACGGATTAGACAACAGCAGCGCTTTCATAAACCATGAATCTGCTGCGGTCATCTGCCAAAGGCGATCGCGCTCGTCTTCATGCACTTGCTGATAGGCTGTTGTATATTCCTTCCAGGTATGAGCATCCTTTGTGCGGCTCGCTGCCAACGCTAGGCTAGCAAGTTCCTGATTCCCAAAACTCTGAATACTCTCGATTGGCCAAGCAGCAGCCCGCAAGATACCAACGGGGGCAAGCTCAAATTGCTTTTTGGGATGATTCATCAATCGTTGGTATCCCCTCGTGGACGGGCATATCTAGCTGTAGCCACACGGCGATGATTGGTCAGCAGTGGCTCAATTACCCTAGTGTAATGTTGCTCCAGCTTCAGTACTGCGGTGAAATCTCGCATCACGGCTGAGTATCCCTCAAGACTCAACCCTGCTTCCTTTAACCATTGCTCTGTATCTTGGCTATCGAGTAAATCAAACTGCTCTCGAAAGGAATCGGACATTGTTTGAATTTCCATCTCAGAAATCTTCAGCCCCAAGCGCTCTGCTTCTTGAACTGCCAAATAAGCCAGTAGAACTTTTTTGTTCATCACTTCTTCGTTCTCCCCTAAGCGGGTGAGAATCTGAATATCATTGGCACTTTCTGGTGATGGTGCTTTCTCAGACTGGGCATCAGCCTGAACAAGAGAAGTTTCGCTAGTCCCAAAATGACGGAGATAGTAAGTCAGTGGGTCTGAGGGGAAATCTTCGGGTGTCTTTGGCCACTTTGGACACTCCAAACGACCATTGCGTACAGAAATAACCTTTTCATAACTACGAGCCTCACCCGCCAGCCAAAAAATTAGCCCCGGCATTTTGCCCGTCATCACATCGTCAAGAGCTTGTCCGGCGACGTGGGTAAAAAAGTTTGCTTCTGGATGCTCGCCCGAGAAGACAGAAAAATCCTCTGAACGAAAATCAATGGCATAGTTTAGCCGTTCTCCATCTCCAGCATGAACCACCAACTGCCAAACAACCTGCTCGGCAGGGAAATTAGTCCAACTGCTGTGAGTCTGTTTGACCTGATGTTTGAGCCACGAAACCAACGTCCCTGCCAGGAATACATCTAGCTTTTGTTGCAAGTTACGCCGTTCTTCTGGTGTAGACAATCCTGTGAGGGTGCTGATATCGATTGGTTCCCAACGCAACCCAGGAGATGGCTTTTCTCTAACGAAATCAGCTGACTGTTCGTGTCGTTGTGGAGGTTGCCCAGCTTGAAGTTCAATCACATCACCGGGACGCACGGTTTTCGCTCGTTCTGGGGAACCAAGCCGACGTTGCAACAAGCGAACCGTTTCCTCTGAACTTAAGGGAAACGCATAGCGGTTAAACCAGGCGTGCCGACCACTAAAGCACAAACCTGAAGCGTAAGGGAACACCAAAGCCGGGTTGCAAGCACACGCCGCTTCCAGCCAACTAACTACCCCTTGGCGATCGAATGTTGCTCCCATGCCGTGCAAATAGCCCATACTGGCACGTACAACTGGCTGATACTTGGTTGAAATTAAATCAATAGCGCCGTATTCTTGGGTGATTTTTTCTCCAATTTCCGCCGTTACTTCTGCATCTGCCATGTGCCAGAATGTGCCAGTTGCATCTCGAACTAACAGCCCAAACTCTGGTTCTTCGTGGTCTGAAGGAGTCGGGAGTAAGTGAGTTTCTCCGAGAGCGATCGCCTGCCAAGGCTGACAGATTATGATTTTTGAGAATCCGATCTTTTGCAGCTGTTCGACTAGTGCCGGTTCATCCGCAGTAATTACAGGCAGTTCGCGCGGCAGTTTTTGGAGGGTTTCTAAATGAAAGTGATCGAAATGTCCATGAGTCACCACCAAAGCTGTCAAGTTTGGTAGTTTGTCTAACTCAAATATCCGACCAGGATGGTAAGTAAGTGTACCCCCGACAAGTGTATCCGAGAAGCATGGATCGAGCAGGATGCGTTGATCGATAGTTTCGATGTATAAAGCAGCATGACCACAGATAGTGACACGCATGAGAATTGTTTCCGTTGTTGGTACTGTCAGAAAATCCTAGCCGATTTGAACAGTAGAAGGGGAAAATCTTTAAGGAATTTAAGAAGCGAAGGATCGATTGCTAAGATTGGTAGCAAATAATTCCCAAATTCCATGAAGCTTGCATACTAGAATACAGAACATTACTGACAAACAGTTTCATTCATGTGGAAAAAACAATACATAATGTCGTAGTTTTGGGCGGCGGTAGTGCTGGTTTTCTCTCTGCCTTAGCGTTGAAGGTGAAGATGCCCTGGTTTAATGTGGTTGTAGTGCATTCCACAAACATTCCCGTAGTGGGTGAAGCGACCACCGCCTGGATACCTTGGTTTCTACATAAGGGGAGCAATGCGATTTTGTGAGCAGGGGGAGCAGGGGATGCAGGGGAGGCAGGGGAGGCAGGGGAAGAGAAAGAAATAAGTGTATTTATAGCTATAAAAGTCGTAAAAAATACTAAAATTTTCTCTTCACTCCCCCTGCTCCCCTTGCTCCCCCTGCTCCCCCTGCTCCCCCTGCCTCCCCTGCTCTTTTCACGAGGATCTCACTTTTTCGCGTTGCTCCCCTACATAAGTACCTATCTACTTATGGGTCAACAGGTTGCCACAAAGTATCAAAGCAACAATGACACCTTGGATTTAGATAATTGGCGACAAGTCAAAAACTATTTCATCAAGAATTGTGCTAACGCCTTACCAATTCAGGAGGCGATTCAGGTTGTTAAAGAAAGAAAATTTCAATGGCTGACTTCATAAATAACATTCCCCAGGTGCCTCGAATTAATCCCAATGCCCATTTAATCCTCAGTGAAGCGGGTGAGGTTTGTAGTTGGGTGGGCGGCGAAGCGTTCGTCCTTGAAGGCATTCAGCCCAGCATTATCCGCAAACTGTTGGCGCTGATTGATGGAGTTCGTCCGCTTGAAAAAATTTATGCTGAACTTGCAGATTCTGGCGATCGCAATTACTTAAACGAGATTGTCTTGGCTTTAAGTAAGCTGGATATTATTGAAGAGGTAGTAACTGAAGCCGCACCCCAAAATCATCGCTGGGAGTTGCCCATAGTCTCTAAGCAGTTAGGTCAAAAGGCGATCGCTTTACTAGGCAATCACCAATTACTTAATACTCTCGCTAAAACCTTTGCTGCCGCAGGTTTTGATAATCGTCGCGCTTTTTACCTGAAGAATTTTGCATCCTGTCAAACGCCTGAGTTTCGCGCCCTTCACCAAGAACGGATACTCGTCAACGGCACTTCAAAATATCTGTCATCCCTAGCGCCGACAGTATACCAAGATAGTCTAGACTCTGTTAGTATTTCTGGCTTATCTCAACTCTTTAAAGAATTTGACTTTGTTGTTTGTGCTTTGGAAGGTATACCATTTCAAGCATTGTTAGATGTCAATAAGTCGGCGCTAGCCAGTGGCACTCCATGTTTATTTGTCACGGCTTCCCAGGAAACAGCACTCATCGGCCCAACAGTTATTCGAGGTGCAACCGCTTGTTTTGGCTGTCGAATCATCACTTTAGAAGGCTTACCACCGATATTTGAAGATATTTGGCCGCAACTTTCAACCCCAATCGTTGCCAAGGCGGATAGCCAAATTTTATCCTCTGTAGCCCAGGCTTGTCTTGAAGAAGCTATTTCCCTTCTAGGACCGACCTTAACACCAGTTCGGGCAACCAGCGTTTTAAAAATTACAGAGGAGGGCGATCGCACCATTAAGCGGCTTCTCCCTAGCGGTGAGTGTCACGAGTGTGTCCCACAGCTAGATGAGCCGTTGGGAGTTATCGAACGAAGTGCGATCGCTGCTGCTGCTGAAGAAATTGGGCGGATCTGGCCAAATTCACCCAAGGCTGCAATCCCCCCAGCCCCTGATGCTTACCAAACTGTGGGCATTTTGGGGGGCGGCACAGCTGGTTATCTCACAGCTTTAGCCTTTCGTGCTTTCAGACCAGACATCAAGGTGACTTTACTAGAATCGAGTGCCATCCCGGTGATTGGTGTGGGCGAGGCGACTACTCCAGAACTCGTTAAGTTTCTCCATAGTCCCCGCTTTTTAGGGCTAGATATCGTTGATTTCTATGAGAGAGTTCGTCCTACATGGAAGTTAGGGATTAAGTTTCAGTGGGGACTGCCTGATGATTATGAATTTACGTTTCCATTTCAGCGTGGACGCTTGCTAGAATCTCTCCTCTATGATTCAACACTGAACAATCAATCATTGGGGGCAATGCTGATGAGTGCCGATCGCGCTCCCATTTTCGATCGCGGCGATGGTACTCCCTTGTCTCTACTTCACCAGATTCGCTGGGCGTATCACCTCGATAATCGGCGGTTCGTTCGTTACCTCCAAGAAGAAGCGATCGCTGCCGGGATAGAACATATCGATGTGCAAATTTCTGATGCCCAGATATCTGCCGATGGTGAAACCATTACCCATTTAATTACCGAGGATGGGCGGCAACTAACTTACGATTTATATATTGATTGTTCAGGCTTCCGCTCGTTGTTGCTACAGAAACTTGGCTCAAAATTTGTGAGTTACCAAGATACCCTCAGCACCGATCGAGCGATCGCTGCTACTGTCCCCCATAATGGTACAGTTAAACCTTACACCTTAGCCGAAACCATGAATAATGGCTGGTGTTGGAATATTCCCTTTGAAGATGCCGATCATCGAGGTTACGTATTTTCTTCAGCATTTTGTAGTGACGACGAAGCTTTAGAGGAAATGCGTGCCAAAAATCCGGGGATGGGCGACCCTTGGCTTGTGAAGTTTCGTTCTGGGCGACATGAGGATTTTTGGAAAGGCAACGTTGTAGCGATCGGTAATTCCTATGCTTTTGTTGAACCGTTAGAATCGACAGCCATCCACACGATTGTTTTAGAATTAGAACTTTTACTTACCAACTTTCCAGCATCAAAGCGAGATGAGGGGGTTAAATCCGTACTCAACCGCAAGATGAGCGATCGTTGGGATGCCCTGCGTTGGTTTCTTGGAATTCATTACAAGTTCAATCACCGTCTATCTACTCCCTTTTGGCAAGCAGCCAATAGAGATACAGATATCTCTGGCGCAATAGAGCGATTAGCCTTATTTACTGAGCGTGCCCCCCTCTCTTACCGAAATTCCCTGTTTTATCCACTACATCCTCCAGACTTTTTCTCTGACGATCACTCCTATGACACACTATTAGCTGGGCAACAAGTACCCGCCCGCTTTATGGAACCTGTCGAAGATCCAGCGACTTGGCAACGCCAAATGGCAATTCTCAAAGGTCTGGCCAGCACTGCGATGCCCCAACATGAAGCCCTCTCTTGCTTACGTGAGAAACGGCCAGATTTGCTTTACGACTTTACCAAGCGCCGAGATAGTTGGTTACACACCTGGCTTCCTGCCTAGTGAATTACTGTTCCTATCCCTAATTACGAAGAATTACGGATTGGTACTTTGCGCTCTATTATTCGCCAATCAGGATTAGCTCGTGCTTTATTTGAGGTTAATTAAGCTGAAAAGTACTATGGAGTGGGGAGCAACGCGAAAAAGTGAGATCCTCGTGAAATAGGCAGGGGAGGCAGGGGGAGCAGGGGGATTAAAGAGGCATTTTTAGTATTTTTTACTACCGAAACAGACTGCTTCTACACTTACTTCTTTCTCTTCCCCTGCCTCCCCTGCCTCCCCTGCCTCCCCTGCTTACCCATCTCACTGTTAGAGCATTGCTCCCTATGGAGTGGTACATCACCACTGGGTGTATAAATAATTTCACCTATCGCATATTCCAAAAGTTATTTTCCAACACTGCCAAAAGTAGCGATCGCCATTTTTATTGAGCTATTGCTAATACAAAGCCCATTCTAATTTCAGAGTTTCTAACTTAGGATTCTTTACACTCATTCTCTTACACTCTTCCATAAATTCCTTGACTTATTCTTCGTTAAGACTTAAACCGCCATCTTGCAGATTATTGATATAAGTAATGACATCTGAAGTTGTTAAAGCCGAACTTATTTCTTCGAGAAGAATAGCATTTCTAACTTCCCGACAAACCAACTCAATATCTGATGAAGTAAATCTCACACTTTTTTCTGCCAGGATTTCAAAGTTAACTAGCTGATTTATATCAATTTTTAACAGATAGTGTTTGAATAAATCTATTCTTTCTATTTGAGCCGGAGGGAAAACAGGAATCTTCCAATCAAATCTACCAGAACGTTTTAAAGCACTATCAATACAACTCAAATAATTAGTAGCAGCAATGACAATTACATCACTATTTTGAAGATTATTTAGTTCTATAAGTAATTGGTTAATAGTTGCTTTTTGGTCTGTATGTGCGTTGTCTTCATTCCGATTAAACCCGATACTGTCTAGCTCATCAATGAATAAAACTGAAGGAGCTTTTTTCTTAGCTTGAGCAAAGATATCTCGAATATTTTTTTGACTTTGACCTATCCAAACACTGACAATATCAGCAGGAGAGAATTTAAAGAAATATCTCCCAGACTCATTAGCAAAGGCATTTGCTAGTAGGGTTTTACCGCATCCCGGTAATCCATAGAAAAGAATTCCCCCAATTGAACCCTTGTGTCCCTTAGATTGAAGCTTCAGGAGTCTAGTCAGTTTTTCTTTTTCTTCGTTCAAACCTTTTACTTGGCTAAAGTCAAGCTTAAATTCTTTGACGCGGTTAGTAACTGGATATGCTTGTATTAAACTAGGTTTTTTAGCCCTATACGCAAAAGATGGATAGTCGATTGAATCAAATGATACTGGGACTAATTGGTGTTTTTCATAATCAGGAGCCATGATTACAACCTGGAAGCGATCGCCATAATATCCAGACAACTTATATTCTAATATTTCCTTAGCTTTTTTTAGTTGGTAATAGTTGCGTGCAATCTCAAAACCGGGAATTACCAGCCAAAGACTTTCTAGTTTATTTGGCCATACTTTTGATTTTCTCAAAACTCTTTTTAGGGGATCTAAAAAGAGATTATTATCCTGAAACTCTTGATATTTTAGAGTTTCTATCTCAACCACTACCTGATTTTTTACATAGACTTCTATGATTTCGCTTTGGTACTCTTCATCCTCTTCTGATGTATCTTCATCTGTTGTTTCCTCATCCCTGGAAGTCAACTCAACTTCACAGCCAATATTAGACAATTTATATCCTAGACTTTCTAAGGTTTTAATAGCAAAATACTTAAGATAGATATATTCTTTACTTTCCTGTTGCCACTTTAAACTGTAAAAATGCTCTGGTTTTATCTTCAGCAATAACTGTGATTCTGCCTGGATCTGAGCTTTTTGTAAATCTAAAAAATAGTCTCTTAAAGATACATCATCTTCCTGAATTTCATAATGTGGAAGTTCCAAGAGTAGACGGAAATGAGCATATACTTCCTCTTTCTGTTCAATAGAGGCTTCATTTGGATATTTACACCTGAGAGTAAAAGTAAAAGGAATTTTACTAGCAACTCTATCTACCAAGTATCCTAAAGCATCTTCTTGCTGATGAGCTTGGATTTCTAATACCGATGGGCAATGAAATAAAATAAAAAACTGTTCAGAATTATATTTATTGGCATATAGAGATATCTGTTCAAACTGCTGGTCAAATTTTTCCGAATCAAGCAACTCTAAACCAGTGTTGCCAAGTATAATACTGGTCATAGTTGAGCGATAAAACTGAAAAATACTAGCATCAGAGATAGGATTTTCTTGATCGTCTTGACAATCTTTATCTTCTGAGACAATACTTGTAGGAATTTTCCTAGTGGCAGCTTTAGGTATAGTATTATAATCACTATACTGATGCTTTCTAATTAATTCATAATTAAAGATTTTGACAACAATATCAGAGAAGAAATCTTCTACTTGTGGAATCAAAAAAATCCCTACTGGCTGGTGGGAATCCAAACATGCTTGGAATCGTTCATATTCTTGTTCGGAGCCAAAATCAAACAAGTAGTAGAAAAAATCATGTTTGACTGAAATCGTCTCTTGTCGTTTGACTGAAATTGATTCAGATTCAGCTACTTGATTAGTTGGAGCTATACCTTTAATAGAAATAGCTATCTTTGTATCTAAGGGAATATACAAATCCAAAGGAGGATTTGCACAAAGTCCCAATTCATCAAGAGCAGCATTAAAATCATCTATGAATGATTGACTTCTACGCTGATAGCCAAACTGTTCGATGATAGTTTTAACCCGTAGGCTTTTTTGAGTTTTACCAGTTCTCTGAAGTTTACTTTTAATCGAACGTAAGTACGCTGTATATGACATTTTGTGTCCTCTTGCTTGAATAGGTTTAACTAGCATCCCCAAGGAAGCTAAATATATAGTTCCCTAAATTACATAAGTAGCTAACTCATACAACCGATATCTCGTAAATCACCATTTTAGGTCTACGCTTTCAAACTTATTTAATCAAGTTAAATGTCTTTTTACAGCAGTACGATAAATCATCATACACAACCCATCCCTACAGCCGGGTTAGTGCAGGATTAAACGGAAGTTCAGTAATGTTTGAAATCAACAGGCGACGGAGTAACCCCAGGTGGAACATCACAGAAGACTTGGCTGGGTATATGTTCATGATGCCCACCATACTAGTTTTGGGGACTGCTTAAGCCTGTAACCTTCTTTGTGGTAACAGTGGGGGTGATTGGGACTTTTCAACTTTTTGACCAGTCTTACATCTTTTCTGGCGGTACTGGCGGGCCAAATAACGCTACCTTATTGGCAGTATCCGACATTTTTGATTTTGAAAGCGATCGCCTGGCTAAATTCTTACCAAGGCATGATTGTTCTTAGCATGGTCAATGCCACTTTCATCTTCAAGATGCGGTAATTTTTTGTTAATTTTCTTAAAGAACTAGAAGAAGCCGCTCAACTTGATGGCTTAAATACCTTTGGAATTTTCCGATATTATTGTCTTACCTTTGGCAAAATCGGTGCTAGCAGCACAGACTATTTTTGTGTTCATGGGAAGTAGGAATAATTTTTTACTGCCTATAGTTATCCTATTTGACCCAGAAATGTTTACCCTCCCTTTGGCGCTGAACACGTTCAAAGGTCAATACATCAGCAATTGGAACTACATTATGGCAGCTTCTATGGTTTTTACCCCTTTTTTAATCGTTACTTTATTCAAAGCGTCATTTTTACCGCAGGAAAAGGTTAAACCCCATTCCCAATGCCCCATTCCCCATTCCCCATTCCCCAAACAGTATTTTGGGCAACAAATTGCACTCCTAACGTGATATTGGTATTACAGCGACTCAATCTCTATCTATCAGTTAACAAGCATTATGGGTTTTGCAGACCTATCAATCGCAGAGATAGCAGCTGACTACAGCATACCTGTAGAAAAAGTGTTTTCTCTGTGCAACCAACTGGGAATCGCCTACAAACACCAAAAGACCCGTTTGGCGTTAGAAGATGCAAAGGCAATTATTTCCCAAATATCGTTTGAAACACACCCAAAAGGTACTAGCGACTTATTGGGTGATGACGAGGACACCTGAAGGGTGGATCTTGGGCTTGAGCTAATCATTGATAGCTAATGACAAAAAACAATGAGTCATTAGTAATTAGCAGCTTGGAGATTGAGAATCGCTTTATTAGCTGTGTTGAGAGTAAAAATTTTTAAGGGGAAACATGTTTAGAAGACTAATTGGCGTTGTTGTGGTCACTGTTTTACTCTCTTTTCAGTTGCTTGTCGGTAGCGCGACAGCAGTGGAACTAGACAAAGCTACCCGATCAGTGCCATTAAATACTGAAGGTGAAGTTACCGTACTTAGCCTTAAACAAGTCAAAGAAGGCAAACGCTTATTTAATTACGCTTGCGCCCAATGTCATGCTGGGGGAGTTACCAAGACAAACCAAAACGTGGGACTGACTCCAGACGATCTGGCACTGGCAACACCCAACCGTAATAACATTGAAGGCTTGGTGGATTACCTGAAAAATCCCACTACTTACGACGGGGAAGAAGAGATTTCCGAAATTCACCCCAGTATCAAAAGTGCAGATATTTTCACAGCAATGCGAAATCTGACAGATGATGACTTGGAGGCGATCGCCGGTCATATTCTCATCCAACCCAAAATCGTTGGCACTAAGTGGGGAGGCGGAAAAATCTATTACTAAATCCCGGAATTAGGATTGGGGATTGGAGATTGGGAAGAATTCAGTCCCCAGTCCCCAGTCCCCAGTCCCTCACATTACTGATTCCACAGCTTTTTGCAATAAATTGCTCTCCATATCTTAAAAAAAAATTGTATCTATGACAGATTGTCATATTTGGTGTTGATTTTATTTAAAATGAGAAAGGAAAAAAAAATTGTTTGTTAGGAGAGAGCCATGAAATTTATTTCGGCAAGCTTGCGACGCTTTAGTTTAGCTGTGTTAACAATCCTTTTAGTTGTTAGCAGCTTTGCAGTTTTTACTCCCAGCGCTTCTGCTGAAACCTACCAAGTGAAATTGGGTAGCGATAAAGGACTGCTAGCATTTGAACCGAAAAAGTTGACAATTAAACCAGGTGACACAATTGAATGGGTGAACAATAAAGTTCCTCCCCACAACGTTGTGTTTGATGCAGCCAAAAACCCCGGTAAAGATGCCGCTTTAGCAAAATCTCTGTCTCATAAGCAGTTGCTAATGAGTGCTGGTAAAAAGGAAACAACCACTTTCCCCGCAGACGCACCTGCTGGTGACTACACCTTCTACTGCGAACCTCACCGTGGTGCTGGTATGGTTGGTACAATCACTGTCCAAAGCTAGAAACGTTCTCATTGAAACAAGATCCTTTCTCTGTGAAATTACCTCATAGCAACACGCTACACTCCTAGAGTGACGCACATAATGCATAAATGGCGGTAACGAGTCCTACCCCACCCCTAAGACGCTAAACAACCTGTAGCGATTGAGGGATGAACTCGTTACCGCCAATTTTGATCAAATTTGACTTAATCAGGGATTAATCGCGTTTATACTCTTCCTGGAGGCTTGTTGCGAGGAAATTCTCTTGAGAATACTTTTATTAATTTTAATGTTAGCGATCGCTCTATTCAAATTGACATTCATTAGTCCAGCACTAGCTGCCGAAACATCCAACGGTGCTAAAATTTTCGAGGCTAACTGCGCCTCTTGCCATATAGGTGGCGGCAATATCCTTATTAGCCAGAAAACCTTGAAAAAGGAAGCATTGTCAAAGTACCTAGAAAATTATAATCGCGACTCTATCGAGGCGATTATCCACCAAGTGCAAAATGGTAAAAATGCCATGCCTGCCTTTAAAGAAAAGTTAAGTGCTGAAGAGATTCTGGAGGTAGCTGCTTACGTTTTTCAGAATGCAGAACAAGGCTGGTAAAGTTAGCCATCGCGGTTCTCAAGCCAAATGGAATATAGATCACTCTTAGAGGATGTTTGAAAAGTATTGGGCGAATAGAATTCGCTACTACACTAAACTTAGTCCACGGAGGTGGACTAACGAAAAAGCAAGGCTTTTAACCCAGTTCAATGGGTAAAGTCTCGTGTAGCCGTGACTTCCAGTCGCTCGGTAAATAAATTAGACTTTTCAAACAACCTCTCAGAGGCACAGAAATACTCATAGATGCAAATATTAGAGCCAAGAGGCATGGAATTCGCAGCTAAAAACTTAAGTCCGCGGAGGCGGACTTAGGAAAAATTGAAGATTGGAAACCTACCGAGTAGGTTTTGTTTTTGTAGATGCGGTTTCTAACCGCCTTTGTAAAGTTAAGTTAACTTTTTTTAATCCAAAATCACCAGTAAGTAATTATTTTTCTGGATTAGATTTTTCTCTCTTTTCCTTCACTTGGCGCAACTGTTCTACTAATTTTTGATCCGATTCGGCAGAGAGAGTAGACTCAATCTGATTGACTTTTGGCAGTATTAAGGGTTCCGAAGTTGTAGCTGCTGATGAAGGTGCGATCTGGTTATTTCTGATTGGGAGTTCAGATAATGGTTTGGGAGTAGCTGTCGGTGAGAACTGAGGCTGATTGCCATTTACTCCTGGTGCAGTTAATGGTTGAAGAGTACCTTTTGAAGAAGGCGTAGGCTGATTACTTCTAATTAGCAGATCGGGAAATGGTTTAGAAGTGGCTGCTGGTGAGGGGGTAAGCTTATTATTGATTCCTGGTGCAGATAGTTGACTAGTCCCAGTGTTGTTTTGGAAACTTAGGTTAAATGGGTAGGAACTAATCTGTTTATCTCCCTTGGGGGATTGCTTATTGAAGTATTCCCTTGCTTTTAATTGCAATTCAGGGGAAATTAGCTTGTCTTGAAACTTGATATCTAAGACCTTACCATCACGATCCACTACTAATACCCCCAAAACAGCGCCTTCAAGATTCGGCTTATCTGTAGGTAATGTTTGGCGAATGACTGGTTTTTGTTCAACGTTGGGGTATTCTTGCTGAACTTCTTTTCTCAGGTTTGCGTAGGAATCTAGCTGTGCAATTGCTAAATCAGTTCCTTTTCGAGATAAATTGGGTTGTTGTGATGTGCTTCCCCTCATTAGGGTTAAGCTATCCCCAGGTCTTGGAGCTTGTTTTAGAGAACTTATTAGCGAGTTTTGAGCAATTCTAGACCCATTATTACCCGACTGGATCGTTTGTGGAGTGGTATTTACCTGTGCTGTTGTAATGGGGTTAGTGTCAGAGAGGTTCGGAGATTGAGCATTTTGCAGAATATCATTAGGTATTTGCTGCGACTGCAATACTGGCAATGGCAATCTATTTACATCCAACGACTTAGATACCTGGTATTTGTTATCACTGACATTTACACGAGGAACTGATGGAGAAAATTTGGGGGTGGTATTGAATTTAGAATTGTCAAATTTAGAGCTATCAAATCGCAAATTATCACTAGGAATCATCCGCAAAGTCTGCCTTGTAGGCACGGAGGAGACTCGATAGTTATTCGATGATTGGGGTAGCGGAGGCAGTACTAGCTGACTGCTAGATGGCGGTGCTGCCAATGGAGGCAATGTGGTTTGGGGGTTAAAGTTAGATGCAGAAAGTGGCGCTATTGGAGGAAGTTGTTGTAAACCAATTTGGGGGGTGCTTTGTGGCAAACGGCTTTGATCAGCTTGGCTCAATTCCAAAAGTCCAACGGTTTTGGATGATGCTGTATCTTTGGGTTTGCTAGAATCCATAGGCATCAATGGCACAATCATGGCGATCGCACCGTGGATGCCAAGAGAAGCTATAGCCGCTATCCCAATTGGCTGGCTTAAAACTTCTGGTATATTTTTAAACACGGAGACGTAAGACATAGCTGTTATCGTTCACTCGGCTCAGTTGCAGTTGACTAGCGATTTTCTCTTTCCGAACTATATTGCAAAATATCGCAATATACGCGTCCCTCTAAGGAAATAATATTTTCCTTTCATGGCAATCAAAACGCCAAAATTGCCATTTATTCAGGTTTGTAGTTGTTTAATGAGACTGGATCGGATCTTTAAATTTGAGATTGCTAAAGAGATATTTGAAAAATTACTACTTTTGGTTTTTTATTTTGTGACGCACACAATTAAAATTAATATCTGGGATCTTTATTAAAGTTGAAGTCAAGGTACAAGTCTGAGTACATCAAAACATCTGCTGAAGTTGCCTTGTTTTTCTCCGCTTTTCTATTCAACTAGGCTTGTGTAACAGATGGCACATTTGCTTGTCTAAACTAGTCCCTATGTGAAAATACTACCATACTAGCAGCCTCAAAATTGTTGCAAATTGTACAATTTTATTGACATTTCAGTTTTAAACCCCACCAAAGCCATTTAGGCTTTTCTGATCGGGAGTTCAGTTGTGCGATCGCAATTCTAGCTTTTAAATTCTGACTACTTCTTCGTCAAAAAGTTTCAAACCCTGAATCATTGCAGCTAACCATCCAACATTTAAATGAAATGCCGTTACCGACAGTTATTGTACCGGGATATCTAGAAAGCGCGATCGCTTACCGCCAACTAGAACAATCCTTACAACAGTTAGATTTTCCTACAGTTACAGTCCCACTGCGACGGCGCGACTGGCTACCCACTATTGGCGGAAGACCAGTAACACCAATTTTACAAAAACTCGACCTGACAATCAAGCATACATTGCAGCAATATAATGCTACTCAAGTTAACTTAATTGGTCACTCTGCCGGAGGTTGGATATCCCGCATCTACATGGGAGAAAAGCCATATTGGGTAAGCAGTAACGCTAAACCTTCCCTCTGGAAAGCGCATCCTTTAGTTGCTACTCTCATCACCTTGGGCACACCCCATATTAGCCAAGAACGCTGGACACGCTCCAATCTAGATTTTGTCACTAATAACTACCCAGGAGCTTTTTACAAAAACGTTCGTTACATTTGTGTGGCTGGCAAAACTATCTTTGGACAAAGGCGGCGTGGTAGCTGGTTAGCTTACAGTAGTTACCAATTAACCTGTGGTAAAGGCAATACTTGGGGAGATGGAATCACACCAATTGAAGCTGCTCATTTGGAAGGCGCAGAAAATCTGGTAATTGAAGGTGTGAGACATTCTCCTAGAAGTCCTGGAATTTGGTATGGCTCACCAGAACCCTTAAAAGCTTGGGTGAAATATTTGATTTAATCTAATAGATTGCGTTATTTTCAACAATTGTTTAGCAATGAATTACTAGCGCTAAGAGTTAAAGTCGTCTTTAGACCACAGGACTTACGGACTGAAAACCTCAAACCTAGAGCGCACCTTTAAAAAGGCTCCGGTGTACACATAAGTCTTCTAACATTATGTGAGATTCAAAATATTTAACTTGATGCATAATAATACATAGAACAAATCAAAGATTGGCAGACAACAAAACTTCTTTTTTACTTTCTAAATACACCAGAGAACTTACGAAAGATTTAATCAAAACAGTTGCAAGGCTAATGGTTGTACTTACCCGCTCGAAAATATTATAAAAATTTATTTTTCTTTAAGAACTGCAACATCTATTAATATTTCTTAGTTAAAATGGGAAAAGAATAAATACTTAGTTAAGAACAGGAGGGGTGAGCCATGCAAAGCACCCAGTTCGATAAGATTATGCGACGAATAGCGACGATATTATCAGTCGTGATACTTGCTTTGTGCTTAATTTATGTCTCTACAGGAGTTTTGCTGTCTTTTTACTATGAACCGACAGCAGGGGGTGCTTATAACTCCTTAAAGATGATTAATACACAAGTGCCATACGGCTGGTTGTTTTGGAGAGCGCATGAAGTTGCTGGTAACGCAGTAATTGCGATCGCTTTGATTCAAATTGTAGTGATGTTTTTAGGTCGCCGATTCCGCAAGAGTTGGCTAACTGCTTGGGTTAGTGGGATTTTGTTGACATTAAGTGCGATCGGGCTGGACTGGACAGCGATGATCTTAGATTGGACTCAGGAAGGATACTGGCGTTTTAACATTGAATTAGGAACCATCGAAGCCATTCCTTTTATTGGTGGACAGCTGCGCGACATCCTAACTGGGGGTGGAGCAATTAATACAGTTACTGTCGAACACCTTTATACAATACACAGTTATCTGATCTTGGTGGCGACCCTAACTCTTGCCATAGTTCATTTAGCTGCTTTACTGTGGCAGGAATGGGAAATGTATCAAGAAGGACCAAGACCAGAAATTGATAATTTGCCACAACCATCAGAAGGCGAATTTGTTCCTACCCAAAGCTGAGTGCTGTTAGCGGATAGCTAAGGTTTAGCCCATTCTGACTTCTGAATTCTTCTTCCCCCTGCCTCATCCCCCAGAAGCTTCAGTAGCGGAAAGTTGAGACAATTGGACTAGGGATAGGTCTTCAACCTCTGGTAACTTTTCTAGAGACAGGGGAGTGGATTGGGTAGCACCAGATAAGCGTTTTAAAAGGCTAGGTCTGGGGTCATGCAATAGGTAAATAATGCGATCGCCAATTTCCCAATCTTGGTTAACTGGCATTACCTGTAAGCGTTCTTCTCGTTCTACCAGTAGCGGTATCAACACCCCAGCCCGAATTTTTTCTTGGATGCGATCGTATTGAGTGGAAAATTCCAACTCATTTAGCGTAGTTGTGCCCAGCTTGACTCGCCCATCATTCAAATATTCATTCCAAGTCTTAATCGCTAAGTCTGGGATAAAAGCTTGATTAACTTTACTACTAACCGAAATACTCGCTTGCGGATCGCGGGGGAAAACAGCTAAAACCCGCGGTGGCTTAAATTCCTCAGCTGCTCTTTGAGCCAAAACAAAATTCACCTCGCCATTACTTGTCATCGCCAAAAAAGTCCCCATCGAAGCAAGTCCCGCCTCTTCCAAAACAGCAGCATCTAGTCCACTGCTGGCAATCACCCGCAGATTTTGCGCCTCAGCTTGAACAAGACATTCGGGGTCAGTATCAATCATGACCACATTTTCTCCCCGTTCTTGAAAGAACCGGGCAATCAAAAGACTCAACGGATTACAACCTACAATCACTGCCCCAGTTACATCCTTGGAAGTGATTTGCAGCCATTTGGCAACCCAGCCAGCTGTTAAACCTTGGCAGACAACAGTCATGATAATTGTCAGGAAGACTAGAGCTTTGATGGAATCACCGCCGTTAATACCACGTTGGGTTAGCGAAATCGCAAAAAAAGAAGCTACAGAAGCGGCAACAATTCCTCTAGGAGCAACCCAGCTTAAAAATAGTTTCTGTCGCCAATTTAGATCGCTGTTCCAGGTACACAAGAGGATATTAATTGGGCGAACAACAAACATTAATACCAAAACAGTGAATAAACTACCCCAACCCAAAGCAAACACACTGGCAATAGATAAATCGGCAGCTAATAAGATAAATAGCACCGAGACGCTGAGAATTGTTAGCTGACCCTTGAAGCTCCGTAACAAACGTTCTTCTGGGACTGAGGAGTTAGCAAAGACTGCTCCTGCAACAACTGTCGTCATGACTCCCGATTCACTGCGGATCATTTGCGATAAGGCAAACAAACCCCAAAGTATCGCCAACACCACTAAGTTTTTTAGCTCGAATGAGAGAAAACTGGCGCGTTTGAAAATCAAGCTCATCAGATAACCGCCAGCACCACCAATTGCCGCACCAACAACCAGGCGTATAAGTAAACCGACGATCGCATTGATCGGGTCAGCATCGCCGTTTAAAATGGTATCGAGGACAACGAAGGCAAGAATCGCTCCTACAGGGTCAATTAAAACCCCTTCGCCTTCCAAAAGTGTTGCTACTTGCCGATCTACATTGATTTGTTTCAGCAAAGGGCCAACGACGGTTGGGCCTGTCACCACAATGATGGAAGCATAGAGAAAAGCTATATTCCAAGGAAATTCACCCAGCCAATGGGCAGCCATACTCCCACCAAGCAGTGTAATCAGCGTTCCTTGAGTGACGAGCAATTGTAAGCTGACTGAAACTCTGCCTAACTCTCGCAGATCCAAATTAAGTCCGCCTTCAAACAAAATTATTGCAGTTGCTAGGGCGACAATAACTTCCAATCCAGTGCCTAGCGCATGGGGATGCAACAGCCCTATGCCATCAGAACCGAACAATATGCCTAACAGCAATAACAAGACGATGCTGGGTATGCGAAAGTATGCAGCCAGCACTTGAGCGCTAATGCCTGCAAAAACTGCGATCGCCATCTGTAAGGTAATTTCAAAAGATGCTTCCATGTTGTAGATTTTGAGCGATTTATTTCAAAATCTTTGGTAAAAAATCGTAGAGATTTAACTCTACAGGGTACAACATCATACCCTTTGTCCCTGACAGAATGTACCGTTTTTTCTATCTGAACTTCTCTCTAAATTTCCAGCGCCAGAGGCTGACCTCCCCTGTGGTTTCCCACAGGAGTATCTACGAAATTCTTTTTGTGTTTTCATCTCTTTGTATCCTCTTCAAGCTTTTACCTCCACCCAGTTTAGCTGCCACAAACTTTTTTTCGCAAAAGCTGTTGACAACAGCCGGAAAATTAGTTAACTTATAAAAGGTCATAAGTCCAATGCCCCCATCGTCTAGAGGCCTAGGACACCTCCCTTTCACGGAGGTAACGGGGATTCGAATTCCCCTGGGGGTACTAAAAAAGTAGAATTATCTTTCTACGAGTTGATAAATGAAAACGGTCATTCAGAGATAATACTGAATGACCGTTTAATTATACATACGGTTCTTTGCTAGCTAACTCTTCTACACGTTGGTGAATAGCCACAAGATTTAATCGTAAGTCTTTACTCAGGCGGTTTTCAATGATTCCTACTGGCATAGTGAGTTTCGGCCAAACTTGAATTGTGTAGCAAAGATTTGTTCCTACATACTCACCAAGGGAATAAGGCTCTAAACACCAGCTACCAGAAAAGCCTTTAAAATCTCCTTCTACCATACGAAAATTAATTTCTTTGGGAAAGCATTCTTCCAAATCCAGAACCACCCGCGCCGAAAAGTTGAAATTAAGTAAGCGTTGGGAGCCTACTTGCTCCAGTCTAATTCCACCCTTGGGATGCTCTATTAGACGACTTTTAGCGAGGTTGGGTAGAAAATCAGGCAAGGCTTCATAATCTGTCAGAACCTTCCAGATTTGTTCCACTGGTTGGGGGATTTGAACTTTGGCGCTGATTTGTCGCTGTCGCTCTGCTATTTTCTGAATTTGAACTTCAACCTTAGCTGCCAAAGCGACTATATCAGCATCAGCAGTTAAATCCCCTTCGAGGTTGGTGTCATCGTTAGCAGACTTGAAATCAGGGTTCTCTGTTGCGTTCTGTTCTTTAATCACGTTCAGAATTATAGTTTGCTTTCGTCAGAAAATTGGGGCAGAGTCAGGGTAAAGCAAATTTCGCTTTGTTCAGAATCTGATATTGGGAGACTCTCAACTGCGATCGCTCCATTCAAATGCTGCACTAAAGACTTGACTAGAGCAAGTCCCAAGCCAGTCCCAGGAGTCCAACGCCCTTTTCCGCGACGGAATTTGTCAAAGATATAAGTTGCCTCTTCTTCGGAGATGGCATGTCCTGTATTCGTCACTTTTATGATAACTCGATCGATTTGTTGATCGAGTTGGTGAACAGCCTCCAAATTGACGGTGGTATTATTTTGTGAATATTTACAGGCATTAGTTAACAATTCTTGCAGGATACGATCAAAACTCTCTAGTTCAGTTTGCAGTTTTAGCGATTTCTCTGGTAAATCTACAGAAATCTTTAATCCCTTCTCTGTGAGTTTTTTCTCAAAAGATGCTGCTATGGCCTGGATTCTAGTATTTAAATCTATAGATTCTAATTGTGGAGCTTCGTGAGGCGACTCTAATTTCTGGAGTGTCAACAAGTCATTAATCAAGTTGATTTCCTTTGTGCATTCCTGCTCTAGGATATCCATGTATCTAATTTGACGCTCTGGTGCGATTCCTGGCAAACGTAAGTTCCGAATGGACATTAGCATGTTTGTCAAAGGATAACGCAAGCGATCGCTCATGTTGCTCAAAAATTCATCTTTGAGTTCATTGAGTTTCCGCAGTTGCTCAACATATTGCCGGGTTCTTTCATGCAACTTTGCCTGGAGTTCCAGACTACTCTGAAGTTTCGCCGTCCGTTCATCTACCAAGGTTTGCACTTGGCGCAATGTCTGTGACTGAATTATGGCGTTACTTATTTGAGCGCAAACCATTTCCACAAGATTTAATTCTGCTGCTTGCCAACTGCGAGTGGTGGCTTGCTGTAGCACCAAGAATCCTAAAATTTTACCTTGACTTTCTAATGGCACTAATAAGACCGCAGGCAATTGTTCTATTGCAAATAATGGAACTGCTGAGGAGGTATCATTTTGCTCTGTATAGTTATCGAAAATGACTGGTTTCCCAGTATCCATAAAGGCACGCTGGCATAAACCACACTCCGAAACCAAGAAAGACTGATCTTCTAAGATATCTGTTTTAGTAGTGCGGGAAATTTGTGTTGCCTTAGCCCATTCACTGTTCACTCTAGCCTTCGCTTGGGGAATTTGTTTTTTAGCTTGAGTCCTAAACAGTGGGTCTGTATATTTTAGTAGTATCAGTAAACCCCGATCTGCCTGTAGAGATTCGGCAGTAGAGGCGATGACTAACTGGAGCATTTGATTAAGCTCCAAGTTGCTACGATTCAGTAATGTTAATTGCTTAATCAAGCTCTGATACTGATCGCCTTTTTGCAGATACTGTTGTTGATGAGTAATTAGTTTAGCTTGTGCCACTTGAGAAAAAGCGATCGCACAAGCAGACTCTACCTCTTTGAGTAGTTGTTTTTCTGATTCACTCCAATCATAGGGTTGGAATTTAATCAGATTAATCACCCCATTATTATTTTCACCAAACCTGGTGGGAATTGCCAAAACCGCTTTTATGGGTAGCGGTAAATACTGACAGCCAATTACCAGACTATTCTGAACGATCGAAATGTCTTCAATAGTCAATGGTTCAGCAGCACATTGCAGCACTGGCGAGTGCATAAGCAACTGTTCCATCGAAAACATCTCTTCTGGATGTGGCAACCCTAGATACTCATCAGCACACCAATTAATAGTAGTCACTTCATCGGATGTATCACCCGTTGCTGAAACCAAACAGCAACAATCTACCTGAAAAGCAGATCCTAGCAATTGGGCAATATCTTGCAACATCAATGCCGTAGCGGAGGTATTGGCAATGACTTGATTAATCTTTTGTACCAACTGGCGGGCAGTTTCTTCCTGATGCTGCATCAGCTTGACTTGGTAAGTTTGTAGTCGATCTATGTCATCTACGTACTGTTTCGGCGACCATAAAGGCTTTTTCATTCTTGGCACGCCCTTGGATAATAAACCCATTGTTTTTGCACCCAACCCCTTGGCATATTCTTCACCGTTAGTTGTGTTGCTACACCTTGATAATTGACAAATTTTATATGAATACTTTCTCTCACCTGTTATAGCCCTTTTCTTTGGCAGATGCCCAAGTTGCTGCTATATAAAGCAAATTGCTACATGGGTAATGAGATACTTAGGATACTCTAAAATGACTTAGCCTGATTATTTTTGGCTGCTTTATCTTCTTTAAATTTAGATAATTAACTAACTTCGACTCAGAATATCCTGTCTGTAAGTATACATAAACCGTAATTTCTCTGGAATCTCAGGGTAATTCCCCAGTTATACCCGTAATAACACTGAATATATTTTAAGGTCTTTGTAAAATTTTGTTTTTATTTTAATCCTTTAGCCAGCCATCCTTTGATCTGTGTTGCTCTCAATCAAATATAACTAAGCCGGAGCATCAAACCAATTTTTGATTTTGGATTGAAAGAGAATACTGCCTTAATTACAGGACGAGGTTTGGGGCATGAACTAAAAAATCTAAAATTCGTAGTAAAACCAAATTTCCTTTTATAGCACAAGCCTTGGTGATTAGGATATCAACAGATGATGAAACTTAGACACAAGAAGACTTTTCACCCAGTCCCCAGTCCCCAGTCCCCAGTCCCTTGCTATATAAGCTACAAATTTTAACAAAAAGTTCTACTCATTGGAGAAAATAAAGCTTAATTCTGAATGCAGCCCAATTATTCAGTAATAAGACTTACGCACTGAAAACTTGAAACCTCGTTTGCGTCGCCCACTCTCCCTAACAAACGACAATTGCTCCACTCAGAGATATTCAAGTGAAGCAATTGACTTCCCTTAAAAAGCAGGGATCTGAAAGAGCCAACTTTTTAAGGGGGTTGGGGGAACTCTTGTGCGTAAGTCCTAAATAAAATAACTAGGCTGCATTAGCTGAATATTAAGACTATCCAGCCAAACTCTCGACACTCAGAGGAACCATATCGCCATTCCTCGTTAGTCCTAACAACATCGGTTCTTGGGGTTGAATTAGTTGACCTGTGAGTACACAGCGTTCTTCCTGTTGAGCTGTGGCAGCTATGCTGGCTCGAATGTCCGCTCGCGAAAATCGAGGCTTCCATTCACCTGATTTTTGCTGGACATAATTCCACAGGATATCTCGAATCAGAGCTTGATATCCCTGATTCCCAGCTATTTCTTTGAGCTTATCTTTGAGTTCGCGCTCTAAGCGGATGCTGGTAACTTCCATATCGGTGGTTGGGGTGCGGGCGATCGTATGCATCACTGATTTCTCCTTAAAGTATAGACAGGATAGTAATACAAGTGTAGTATGTTTAAAGGAATCTTCAATAGGTGAAATTTTCTGTGAAACCCATTTGCCCGATCTCTACTTCAATTTTGTGCGCTACCAATTGCCGAATCAGTTGGGAATCAGCTGCTATGGAAGTGGAGTATTTATTTATGGGCGATGGTAGCCGAGATCCTGGGCAAATCACAGAGGGTAATTATGATTCTAGACATCTCAGCATAAGTGGGTTGATTGCGAAACCACAACTAGATGAAGAAAGCGGGGGGTACAGGCAAAGGAATACTGTACCAATATGAGACCAGAAAGTTTTCCGGTCAATTCTAACCCCCGCTTCACCAAAACAGGAAGCGGGGGTTTTTTTATAAGGAGTGAAGCTGTGACGATATCTTCTCTGCGCGGCGCGAACGCAATGCAAGTGTTAGAGCAATCTGTGGTGGTGTTTTCTCAAAATTACTTGCCACTATGTCGGATTAATATCAAGCGGGCAATTGTGCTGTTAGTAACCAACAAAGCTCAACCGTTAGGTTTGACCACAGAAGGCGGATGGCAAGTTCACTCACCCAACTTGGTAATTGATGTACCAAAACATATTCGCTTAACGATCGCTTCTAATGAGCGGATGTGGAAAGTTCCGCCAGTGAATCGAAAGGAAGTGTTGCGGCGAGATCGTTACAGTTGCCAATATTGCGGTAGCGGCAAACATCTAACGCTAGATCATGTGATGCCGCGCTCTAAAGGCGGTTCTCACACTTGGGATAACGTAGTCACAGCTTGTGAGAGATGTAACTCCTGTAAAGGCGATCGCACCCTGTTTGAATCTGGTATGCAATTACGTACCAAACCAAAAGCGCCAATTCACCCCGCGATTTCTTTTGCCGAACAGTTTTGGATAGATATGCAAGGAAGCCTGGAATAGCAGGAGAGCATAAGGAATGCTGAAATTAACTTACACTGAAAGCAGTTTTGATTTGGAACGTGTCACTCTGTCGCTAGAAGAATGGGTAGCGCAGCGAGTGATTTTGGCCCTGCGAGTTGGGCAAAGTTTGTGCATTGAACCCAGTACCGCTTCCTTTTTACTTCCTGTTGATTTACCAGGAGTAGAAGTGCTTGAGGTTGAGGTAAAAAGAGGTGACAGAGAAATCATTGCCCTCTGTGCCTGCGATACCCAATATCTAGAAGTCACTCTGCAAGGTTCTTGGCTATCAGATAGTTCTAAGGATGCTGTAGGGGTGTTTTTCACCACGATGAGCGATCGCGCTGAGTTCTTTTTGCACAAACTTTGGCAAGAAGCTCAAGCTTGTGCTTCTGTCATGACCGAATAAACGAAATAGTCGGGTGAGAAATTCTCACCCTTTATTGCGCCATTTGCAGCAATTCGGGAATTGTCACAAATCGGTAGCCTTGCTGTTTGAGTCCACTAATGATTTGTGGCAAAGCTTCTACAGTTCTGTGGCGATCGCCACCACCGTCGTGCATCAAAACAATAGAACCAGGTTTTGCGCCTTTCAAGACATTATTTACAAATGCTTGCGGTTTGGCGTGAGGATCGGTATCGGCTGAAGTTAGCGACCACATAATGACAGCATCTTTTTGGCTTTTAGCATAAGCGGCTAGTCCGTTATTTAAAAAGCCTCCAGGAGGACGAAACAGAGAAGTTTTCACCCCTGTAGTTTTGTATATCAGGTCAGATGTGCGATCGATTTCACTCTTAGCTGTGGCTTCATCCATTCGCCGATACCAATGATGCCAAGTATGGTTGCCGATAGCGTGTCCTTCAGCAACCACTCGTTTAGCTAGGTCGGGATTTGCTTGTAAGGCTTGTCCTACCCAAAAGAATGTCACTTTAACATCATTTTGCTTGAGAATATCCAGCATTTCTAGGGTTGTTTTTGGCCAAGGCCCATCATCAATGCCTAGAGCAATAACCTTTTCGTTGCTGCTCAGTTGAACCTTATAAACTGTTTTTCCTTGAAATTTCGCTGGAACTGTAAATGTAAGGTTTTCTACTTTAGTTGATGGCGGTAGTTCATTAACTTGTCCCTTTGCTGGATTTTGAACTTGTGCAGCATGGCTTTTGCTGATTGGCTGGTTTAGCCCCAATTGTGGGGAAGTACTAGGGGCAATACTACAAGCTGTAATCGTAGAGGCGATCGCGACAATACTAATTATCTTTTGTCGCTTGAGGTAGTTGTCTGTCACGTCAGGCTTTTAAAAAACTCACCCAATCATAAGCTGTAGTTTGACTTTTAAGAGGTGTGAGCAAGTTCAAGTCTAAGTGCAGAAGCTTTTTTAGACAATTTCAAAAAAACTTTCTCAAACCCCTTGACACCTCTTGTAGTATTTTGTAGTATATTTGTAGTGAAGCAAAAGACAAAGCTTCGCAAGGGTCAAAGTCATGTTCTACATACAACTCAAACAGAGACGCTGGAATCAACCAGAGTCTCCCATTAAGAAAGCCGCTTCTACTTGTAAACCATCTGAAGTAGAGGCAATCAACCAAAAAAGTTTTAAGTTTGCACTTAGCAAAACCACAGAATACATCCGTAATACACAACAGGCTTGCTACCTAGAGTTTCGGTTGTTTTCCTAACAGTTTCTAACAGTAAAAAGTAAACTTTCTGAACCTTGAAAACTGAATAAGAAATGGGCAAATTCACCAAAATTCTGTGCCTAAAAACCTAAAATTTTAGGCACAGATTCAAAAAAATCGGGGTGTAGCTCAACTGGCTAGAGCGTTCCGTTGTCTGCGGAAATGTTGCGGGTTCAAGTCCCGTCACCCTGGTTGCAGTCCTGTAGGCGAATAGTTTAAGCCGTCAGTTTCTCAAACTGAAGATTGCGAGTGCGAATCTCGTCGGGACTCCCAAATGGTCAGGTAGCCAAGTGGTTGAAGGCGTTGGTCTGCAAAACTAATTAGCGCGGGTTCAAATCCCGCCCTGACCTCTGGTGCGATCGCAGTGTAGCTTAATGGTAAAGCCCCTGGCTCATAACCTGGTATACGCGGGTTCAAGTCCCGCCACTGCCACCAAATGCAGGGATGGTGTAACGGCAACACCTCGTGACTCCAAATCCGATGTTCTAGGTTCAAATCCTAGTCCCTGTGTCAGACAATTTTGGATTTTAAATTTTAGATTAAAAAATCTAATCCAAAATCTAAAATTCTGCAAATTATACCAATTTGAAAAAAGAATGCACAGATACACACAGCCAAACCCTTATTATGACTGACTTTCTTAATTTTGAATTTTGAATTTTGAATTTTGAATTGGTATTATGCCCTCGTGGACGAATGGTTAAGTCAGTGTTCTTTCAAAGCACAGATGCGAGTTCAATTCTCGTCGAGGGAATGATTTATGGGTCGGTGGCCGAGTCTGGCTGAAGGCGACAGTCTGTAAAACTGTTCTTTTTTGCACGCAGGTTCAAATCCTGCTCGACCCACTATGGAGAGGTGGCTGAGTGGCTAAAAGCGTCCTCCTGCTAAGAGGAAACGGGTAGTATAACCCGTCGCAGGTTCAAATCCTGTCCTCTCCGTTTTGAGAGTGTGGTGTAACTGGATAACATCTCAGTCTACGAAACTGAAGAATTGAGGGTTCAATTCCCTCCGCTCTCGTTCTTATCTCCCGGTAGCTCAGTTGGTAGTAGCGCCTGTCTGAAGAACAGGAGGTCGTTGGTTCGATTCCGACCTGGGGGGCTTTGTTGCCTCATAGCTCAATGGTAGAGCAAGCGGCTGTTAACCGCGCGGTTGTAGGTTCGAGTCCTACTGAGGCAGCCATTCATTGCTGGGTGGACGAATTGGTAAGTCGCATCGCTCTGAACGATGAGGTTGCAGGTTCAAACCCTGCCCTGGCAATAAAGCCCTGTGGTGTAATTGGCAACATAGCGCCCTTTGAAGGCGAAGATTCCAGGTTCGAGTCCTGGTGGGGCTGCCAAATTTTGCTCTTGTAGCCCAACTGGAAGAGGCTGCCGTTTCAAAAACGGTATGTTGTGGGTTCAATTCCCACCAAGAGTACCAAAACTTGCTCCTGTAGCCCAATTGGAAGAGGTGGCAGACTTAAAATCTGTTTAGTTGTGGGTTCGATTCCCATCAGGAGTACCACGGGATGTAATTCAGTGGCCAGAAGCCATGCTTTGGGAGCATGGAGTCGCAGGTTCAAATCCTGCCATCCCGATATGCCCCTGTGACGGAACTGGCATACGTGCTGGAATCAGAGTCCGCAACCAAGCTTGAACCTTGGGGTACAGGCAACTGTAGGGGTTCGATTCCTCCATCTTCCTCTTTTCCACCTGAAGCCGAAAAGCGAGGCACTGTGCTGATAACACAGAAATAGGAGGGGCAGTACCTCCCAGGTGGATTTATATCTAGTGTTGGTGTAAGGCTTGCGATGTAAAAAACACACGATCGCACTTGCTCATTTCTTATTTAAATCAACTAGGGTGGTTGGCATACCGGCTGTGCAGCGAGCTTTTAACTCGCAGAAATAGGTTCGACCCCTATACCACCCACTGAGCAATTCAAAATTAATAAATGCAATCCTAGCAAGTTTTTTGGCAATTGCTAATGTGTCATTTGAAGGCACGTTAGCTTATGAATACGAACTAGCGATCGCTAATTGAGCATGTTGCAATAGTATATCTTTATCCAAAATTTCTACGGGATATTGCGGTGTTACTGCCAGTAATTTATCGATTCTTTCTCTGGCTGCTTCCACTACTGATTCGTCTAAGCTGCCCTTACTGAGGGAATCAACGAAATCTTCAGCAATCTGATAGGTTCTTTCAAGAGATGATGAATTAATATTGCGCGAGACAATAAATAGGTCACAACCTGCATTGAATGACCGCGCCACAGTTCCGGGTTTCATAAACATATCTGAGATCGCTTTCATATCCAAGTCGTCAGATACAACTACTCCCTCAAAGCCAAGTTCTTCCCTAAGTATGGTTTTCAGGATAGTTTGGGAAAGCGTTGCTGGTACATCAGCATCTATCTTAGGAAATAAAATATGGGCAGTCATTATTAAAGGTATCTGTACTTCGATTAGAGCTTTGAAGGGTATGAGTTCTCTAAGTCGCAGGTCTTCTAAAGTTAAATCCAGTATTGGTAGCTCAATGTGAGAGTCTTTACTAGTATCTCCATGTCCGGGGAAGTGTTTGGCGCATCCTAAAATTCCTGACTCTTGAAGTCCAAAGTAGTAGTCACGGGAATATTTTGCGGCGATTTCGGGAGTGTTACCAAAGGCGCGAGACCCAATGACGGGGTTGTGGGGATGGGAAAAAACATCTGCGACAGGTGCCCAGGATATATTTATTCCCAGTGATTTTAATTCTACTGCTGTGGCTTTTGCTATTTCGTGGGCGTGCGATCGCAGCAACAACGCATGAGGAAATCGCGTAATTGGCAATGGTGTGCGAATAACACGGCCTCCTTCATGATCCAGAGTTATAAACATCGAATCACGTTCAGTATATTCTCGTATCTGGCTGTTTAAATCCTTGAAGTTTTCTAGCCAAACTTGATATGGAGTGCCATCCAAAAAGTTCTTAGCAAAAAATATCACCCCAATCGGCTTTAATTCATTGAGGGCGCGTTTATCGTCATCGCTTAATGTCGTGCCAGAAATCCCCAGAATCAGGTGATGTCCAAAGCGTTTTAACTCCTGCGATCCACTCATAATTTTTTACCTAACTGAGTTTTTTAATAGCAGTCTATAACCAGTACGATAGATATTTTCTCAGATTAGATACACAGATTTCAAAAGAAATCAACTACTTTTGATATTAGATATTTTCAGTCAAAAGAATTACTTTTATTTACCGAAATTTCCTACACGTAAATTTAGAGAAAATATTCGCTAAAACCTATTGCTAATAATGGTATTGGTAATTTTGTTAGGCAGGTGTATGTAGGGAAAATTCCCTTCGGCAAAAATTTTTTGGGGAAGCGATCGCACAATAACTGCCAAATGTAACGGATTGCAACGTATAATGAGAACGATAAAACCATTAAGAAATATTGAAGGGCATTAAGGTTAAATGCGAGTAGCGATCGCGGGTGCTGGTCTAGCAGGACTTTCCTGCGCGAAATATCTCACGGACGCAGGTCATACTCCCATTGTCTTGGAAAGCCGGGACGTACTGGGTGGGCTGGTTGCGGCGTGGAAAGACTCTGACGGCGACTGGTACGAAACCGGTTTACACGCCTTCTTTGGGGCATATCCGAATATGCTCCAATTGCTTAAGGAGTTGGGCATTGAAGACAGACTCCAGTGGAAAGAGCATACACTCATCTTCAATCAACCAGACAAACCTGGGACACTCTCACGTTTTGATGTTCCAGATATTCCATCTCCTTTCAACGTCATTGCATCGATTCTTCGCAACAAAGACATGTTGACTTGGGAGCAAAAGATTCGGTTTGCAGTTGGCTTACTTCCCGCAGTGGTTCGGGGTCAAAAGTATGTTGAAGAGATGGATAAATACAGCTTCTTAGATTGGTTGAAAAGGCAAGGTGTTGACGAGCGGGTAACTAGTGACGTTTTTATCGCCGCATGTAAAGCCCTCACCTTTATCAATCCTGATGAAGTTTCAGCAACGATTCTCTTAACTGCACTAAATCGCTTTCTGCAAGAACGATATGGCTCAAAGATTGCATTTTTGGATGGTTCTCCCACAGAACGTCTATGCAGCCCAATCGTAGATTACATCACAGAACGCGGTGGAGAAGTGCGGTTAAATGTCCCCTTGAAAGAAATTTTACTCAACGCCGATGGCACGGTGAAGGGATACTTGATTAGAGGATTAAATGGCGCAGAAGATGAAGTTGTGACGGCTGATGCTTACGTATCTGCCATTTCAGTTGACCCTTTGAAAGTCATGTTACCTAAACCTTGGAAGCTGATGGAGTTTTTTGAAAAGCTAGAAGGTTTGGAAGGAGTACCAGTGATTAACCTGCATCTGTGGTTTGATCGGAAACTTACAGACATCGATCACCTACTTTTTTCGCGATCGCCCCTCCTAAGCGTTTATGCTGATATGAGCAATACCTGCCGTGAATACGCCAACCCCAATCGCTCAATGCTGGAATTAGTTCTAGCTCCAGCAAAAGATTGGATTGCCAAATCCGATGAGGAGATTGTGTCTGCAACGCTTGCTGAGTTGGAAAAACTTTTCCCAGACCATTTTGGAGGAGACAATCCAGCAACATTGCTGAAATCTCATGTGGTGAAAACGCCGCGTTCAGTTTACAAAGCGACCCCTGGCCGCCAACAGTACCGTCCCGCACAAGTTACGCCCATTGCCAACTTCTATTTAGCCGGAAGTTATACCATGCAACGCTACTTAGGCAGTATGGAAGGTGCCGTACTTTCTGGTAAGCTGACAGCGCAGGCAATTTCTGAGGCTCTCCCGGTAGCAAATTCCTCAAACCTGCAAACGCTCACCCGACCGCCCGCAACGAATGCTGCAACTGCCTGATTCCCCCCCGCGCATGAAAACGCTGGTCTCTGTAGACGAGTCATACAAACTTTGCCGACATCTCACAGCAAAGTATGCCAAGACTTTTTACCTGGGTACTTTGCTCATGAGTCCGGTAAAACGTCAATCTATTTGGTCAATTTACGCTTGGTGTCGCCGTACAGATGAATTGGTGGATGGGCCCGCATCTGCTATTACCACGCCGGAAACCCTAGACCTATGGGAACAGCAGCTGGAATCGATTTTTGCGGGACACCCATTAGAAAATTACGATGTCGCTTTAGCTGATACCCTCCAGCGCTTTCCGATGGACATTCAGCCCTTTCGGGATATGATTGCCGGTCAGCGCATGGACTTATATCGCAGTCGTTATGAAACCTTTGAGGACTTATACCTCTACTGTTACCGCGTTGCTGGCACTGTTGGCTTAATGTCAACACAAGTCATGGGTGTGGATAGCACCACGTACACCGCTCCGTGGCAGCAGAACAAACAACCTTATGTTCCCACAGAAGAAGCGATCGCCCTGGGAATTGCCAATCAACTCACCAACATCTTGCGGGATGTGGGAGAAGATGCCAAACGGGGACGAATCTACATTCCCCTAGAGGACTTGGAAAAATTCAACTACACTGAGCAAGACTTCTTCAAAGGTGTGGTAGATGACCGTTGGCGGGCATTGATGCGCTTTCAGATTGACCGGGCTCGTCAATTCTATACTACTTCAGATCAGGGAATTACTTATTTATCATCAGATGCCCGTTGGCCCGTGTGGGCAGCATCAATGCTGTACGGTCAGATTTTGGACGTGATTGAACGCAACAATTACGATGTGTTCAGTCAACGGGCTTTCGTTCCCCAGTGGAAAAAATTACGCACCTTACCCTTAGCTTGGATGCGATCGCAAGTTCTTTGAATTTGTCATTAGTCATTTGTCCTTAGTCATTTGTATTTTGTAAATAACTAACGACCAATGACTGATGTCCAATTGCCAAAAATAACTATTGACTCTTCCCAACGAGTCTGGTAACATTGATATTCGTGAGTCATGGAGAGGTGGCTGAGTGGTCGAAAGCGGCAGATTGCTAATCTGTTGTACGGCAGGCAACTCCGTACCGAGGGTTCGAATCCCTCCCTCTCCGTTTTCCAGCTTTTAACACACTGAATATTTGCTGTGTCCAAAAGTAAAAAATAATATAGGCGTAAACACTTTTACTCCCAAAGATGGATGATATGATTTATCCTTTGGAGTCCTGGTAAGATGCAACTAACTTAAGAATTTAGTTTGAATCTTAATTTTAGGCTCCTAAATATTTGAGGAGTGAAAGTTATTTATGAGAAAAATTAGTGCCGCCTTAACCTTCGGTATAGCTACCATCGCAACTGGATTTTTAGTTGGGGCTTGTGGTGATACCAGTACCCCCAATGGGACAGCTACCAACGGAAGTACCGCTACCCCAGCAGCGAACTCAACTACAACAAACACTGCTAAAGGGCTAAAAATTGGTTCCCTGCTACCCACAACAGGCGACTTGGCTTCTGTAGGACAGCAGATGCTAGGTTCTGTCCCCTTACTCGTCGATACGGTCAACGCTTGCGGTGGGGTTAATGGCGAACCAGTTAGCTTGGTGCAAGTAGACGACCAAACCGACCCGAAAGCTGGTGCTGCCGGTATGACCAAACTAGCAACTTTAGATAAAGTAGCAGGTGTAGTTGGCTCCTTTGCCAGTAGCGTTTCTAGTGCAGCAGTCTCCATTGCCACACCGAATAAAGTCATGCTGGTTTCTCCTGGTAGTACCAGCCCTGTATTTACTGATAAGGCCCAAAAAGGCGACTTTAAAGGCTTTTGGGCGCGTACCGCTCCCCCTGATACCTATCAAGCACTAGCTTTAGCCCAACTTGCCAGAAAAAAAGGTTTCAAGCGAGTTTCTACAGTCGTGATTAATAACGACTATGGCGTTGGCTTTGAAAAAGCATTTGTGCAAACTTTTGAAAAATTGGGTGGAACTATCGTTAATAAAGATAAGCCTGTCCGCTATGACCCGAAAGCGCAGACATTTGATACAGAAGCATCTGCTGCCTTTGCTGGTAAGCCAGATGCAGTCCTAGCTGTACTTTACGCTGAAACTGGCAGTCTATTCTTGAAAGCTGCTTATCAGCAAGGTGTATCTAAAGGAGTACAGATTCTGCTTACAGATGGAGTGAAATCACCGACTTTTCCAGAACAAGTTGGCAAAGGCAGTGATGGTAAATATATTTTAACCGGAGCGATCGGTACAGTACCCGGTTCCGATGGCAAAGCACTAGAAGCTTTCAACAAGCTGTGGAAGGATAAAAAGGGTGGTGAACCAGGAGAATACGCTCCTCAAGCTTGGGATGCGGCTGCGTTATTGACATTGGCAGCACAAGCTGCTAAAAAGAATACAGGTGTTGGTATAGCCGGCAAAATCCGTGAAGTCGCAGATGGGCCTGGTACAGAAGTTACCGATGTCTGCGAGGGGCTGAAGTTACTTAAAGATGGTAAGAAGATTAACTATCAAGGAGCCAGTGGCAACGTAGATGTTGATGCTAACGGCGATGTTGTTGGTGTATACGACGTTTGGACAGTAGGAGACGACGGCAAAATTAAGGTAATTGACAAAGTTACCCCTAAGTAGAAAGTTAGGAATTAGGAGTTAAGAGTTATGAATAAAATATTACTAACTCTTAACTCCTAACTCTTATAACCCGGTGAAGTTGTAACCAACTCCTAACAACAAGCCGATATCAGTTTGATCGAAAAATCCTGCATTGACAGAGGCTGTTGCTGTGAATTGAGGAGTTAGAGGCACATCAATACCAGCAGATGCCAAAAAGGCAAATTGCGAATCATCGCCAGTTTTGTAAGCTGCACCGACTCCAACGTAAGGTGCGATCGCTAACGGTTCGCTAAAAGCATCTGCTGACTTGAAGGTAAAATCGTAGGTGATCGGCAGTAAAATTGTGGTGTTGTCCCCAAATATGGCTGAAGGGCGCACCGATATAGAATTTGTCAGCCCGATTTTACTGACTACTGCGAAGTTACCATCACCCAAAGACGTGTCACCACCATTTAGACCTATGTTAGCAGCAACTCCAACATAGCTACTACCACCACGGTTTGTTCTACCTAAATCAATATCCGATTGCGCCACTTTGGTAGCAGATGGTTCAGAAGTAGTTTGAGAAGTCGGTTGTACAAATTCAGAGGTCAGGGTCGCAGATGAGGTTGCTACTGTGCCTGGAACAGGCGTAGACGTTGCACTGGCATTTGCAGCGTTTGAGGGCTGCTGTACCTCAGCTAAATTTGTTGCTGTAAATGTTTCAGTTGTTTCTGTAGAAAGCTTTTGGCTTACAGTGTCTAGTTCTGTACTAAACTCATTGGGAGACGCTACGCTTGCGGAAGGGTCGGTTAATGCCTGACTGCTCACCTTATCTACCGTCTGAGCACTTGCAGATAAGCCGCTACTCAGGACTGTAAGAGCAGCTATACCTGGCAACCAAAAAACACCTTTACGAAGAAAAATAGTATTCACATTCACTCCTAAAACAAAATTGCCACGAAAAATAAAGGTTTTTGTTGATTTAAGTCAACAAATTCGGGCAACATTCAAAATTTAACACCAAAAAATCGGATTTCACATCCTGACTTTGCTGGATTTATCTATAGTTTTAACGCACCGAAAATTTCGGATGGTGCGTTGGTCTACGGCATAACACACGCTACAAAATTACGGTTTTTAGAAGTTGTATGTACACCGTAGTACGAATGGCACTAAGTTAAGCTGAAGGCTAGGCGGCGTAAGGATTGCAGAGGGGCAGGGGGGCAGAGGGGAATTTCTATCTCTTCTGTTCGTATACTTAAAATTGCTTAAAATTTTTCCTTTCTCCCCTGCACCTCTGCTGCCTCAACGATTTTCCCTTTTCTTAGTGCCATTCCACCGTAGTATAAAGAAAATAGGAAATTCTAGGCGGCGACTACTATAAAAGAGGAGGTTCCTGTGGGGTATTGGTTAGTTTATTTACGCTGTGCTGCACTAGGAATTGCGCTTTGTAACAAAAAAAGATGATTGCGAAGTTATATTACGAAGCTTGCAAAAATATTTAGAAATTGTCTACAAAGCAAACATGGTTCTAACGTAGAACCTATATAGGAGAGACTTGAGGCAAATGTAATGAGCGGAAATAATATTCAAAAGTATCGGTTTGTCTGTACCCTGACTTTTGGTGACATCTACGGTCAAATAATTGTTTGGTTAATTACAATTACCCTAAGTTTGGCATCTGCCTTGGCGCTGATGGGTGCCAAGCGTCCTGTGTACGCTTTAGCAACTGCGGGTTTGGTCGTTCTGCTATCGCTACCTTTCTTGTTGTTTGCGTTTGTCACTACCTTGTTAAATCATATTGAAGTCAGTCCTGTAGGACCGGGAACCAAAATGGAACCTATACCAGGTAATGTGTCTCAACAACAACCTGTACAAGCAGCTAGCTAAAGAATTAGGAAACGCGATTAATTGCTTTTGTACAAAAGTTAGGAGTGAAGACCTAACTTTCCATTTTTGACTTTTCACTCCTAATTTAAAAATTTGTAATAATATCCCTGTCTATAGGCAGGGAATTTTTTTGTAGAGACGCGATCGCAACGCACTACCTGATTAATCACCTCTCTACAATAGAACAGCAGTGGTTTGCAATCAGGGGGCTAATTATGCTAGAACACGATGTAATTATTGTTGGGGGTGGATTGGCGGGATGTCGTGCTGCTGTGGAAATTGCCCGCACTGACCCCAGTTTAAATATTGCAGTGGTTGCCAAAACCCATCCAATTCGTTCCCACTCAGTAGCGGCTCAAGGTGGTATGGCTGCATCGCTGAAAAATGTTGATTCACAAGATAGTTGGGAGGCACATGCTTTTGATACTGTCAAGGGTTCTGATTATTTGGCAGACCAAGATGCTGTGGCAATTCTCACCCAAGAAGCGCCAGATGTGGTAATTGATTTGGAACATCTAGGGGTTTTGTTCTCTCGTTTACCCGATGGTCGGATTGCCCAAAGAGCTTTTGGCGGACATTCCCACAACCGCACTTGCTACGCTGCCGATAAGACCGGTCACGCGATTTTGCACGAATTGGTTAACAATTTGCGGCGTTATGGGGTGCAAGTTTATGAAGAATGGTATGTGATGCGTCTCATTTTGGAAGAAAATGAGGCCAAGGGTGTGGTGATGTTCCATCTTTTGGATGGACATATAGAGGTAGTGCGGGCCAAAGCAGTGATGTTTGCCACTGGGGGCTATGGTCGCGTTTATAATACCACCTCTAATGATTACGCTTCTTCGGGTGATGGTTTGGCAATGACTGCGATCGCAGGTTTACCCCTTGAAGATATGGAATTTGTCCAATTTCACCCCACTGGTTTATATCCCGTAGGGGTGCTGATTTCGGAAGCGGTTCGGGGCGAAGGGGCGTATCTGATTAATAGTGAAGGCGATCGCTTTATGGCAAACTATGCGCCCAGTCGCATGGAATTAGCTCCTCGTGATATTACCTCACGAGCGATCGCTTATGAAATTCGCGCTGGTCGTGGTATTCATCTCGACGGTAGTGCTGGTGGCCCTTTTGTCTATTTGGATTTGCGGCATTTGGGCAAAGAAAAAATTATGAGTCGCGTCCCATTTTGTTGGGAAGAAGCACATCGTTTGGTGGGTGTTGATGCGGTAACTCAACCGATGCCAGTGCGTCCGACAATTCACTATTGTATGGGTGGTATCCCAGTTAATACTGATGGGCAAGTCCGCAGCAGTGGTGATGGTTTTGTAGATGCTTTCTTTGCAGCTGGCGAAACATCTTGTGTTTCCGTACATGGTGCCAATCGCCTTGGGAGTAATTCTCTACTGGAATGTGTCGTTTATGGCAAGAGAACTGGGGCTGCGATCGCCAAATTTGTCCAAAAACGCAAGTTACCCTCTGTAGATGAGCAACGCTATGTAACGCAAGCTCAGCATGAAATCCAAGCTTTGCTAGAACAATCAGGACAATATCGGATTAACCAAGTCCGTCAGGCTTTCCAAGATTGTATGACTGAGTACTGCGGTGTTTTCCGCACTGAGGCATTAATGAGTGAAGGCTTACACAAATTAGCAGAAATACAACAGCAATACCCTGAAATTTATTTAGATGATAAGGGAACTTGCTGGAATACAGAACTTGTCGAAGCCTTAGAATTGCGAAGTTTGATGATCGTGGGACAGACAATTCTAGCATCAGCCCTAAATCGTCAGGAAAGTCGTGGCGCACACTTCCGCGAAGATTATTCCCAGCGAGATGATGCTAATTTCCTCAAACACACAATGGCTTACTATTCACCAGCAGGAATTGATATTCAATATCGACCGGTGGCGATTACTATGTTTGAGCCAAAAGAGAGGAAGTATTAGCCAAAGATAAATTTATTTGCAAAACCGAGGTGACATTCAAGAAGAATTCAGAGCAGACTCGCGATCAGTTGGGGATTCAGACCCGCTACTGAATTGTTGCACCACAAAATTTTCAATTTGGTAGGGGTTTTAAACCCGTTTATTCAGACGCTGGATGACTCGCTTCTCGCGTCGCTATCCGCCACTCGTACAGAATTCATCCTGTTAGCGGATAGCTAAGGTTTAGCCCATTCTGACTCCTGAATTCTATTTTGATAAAAATTTAGTCCGCATTTTTGTTAAGTCTAAAAAATTGGAAGCATAAGCTTTTCGTCGCAGAAAAATTATGCTTCCAGTCACAAACAGCTATAACGAGACTTAAAGTTTAAGGATGGAGCTAAGCGGATTCGAACCGCTGACCCCCTCAATGCCATTGAGGTGCGCTACCAACTGCGCTATAACCCCTTAAAATCCATTATACATAATGGCTTAGTTATTAGTATTTTGTCAAGCTTTTTGTAGAAACTAAATTTTAAATATCTCCTCTACCACTTAACCCTCACAAGGACACTTGCAATAAATAGGTCATACAGTGCCCCATCAAAAAGTAAACTACTAACATAGCAGCAGCAGCCAGAGCAACTAATGTACCAGCCAACATTAGAGAAAATTCTTTACTCTCGTAGGCTTTTTCCATTAAGTGCAGCGACCATGCTACTAGGGCCACATCAAAAAGTAAAATAGGAAGCAACATATTTTTTAATATTTGTTAATACTTGTAAAATAATATTAACACCCTTTTTAGGAAGTGTGTCTAACCTCAGATGGATGTCATTAACTAGTAATTCGTGGATCAAGATAATGTTCGGACTGGCACGTTGCGATCGCGCAAATAATTTTTGATTTCTGCTACACTTAGCTGACCGTAATGTAATAGGGATGCTAGTAGTGCGGCTTCAGCTTTGCCTTCAGTTAGGGCAGTGTAGATATGTTCGCAATTACCTGCGCCACCAGAGGCAATAACTGGAATTTCTACAGCCTCGGCTATTGCCCGTGTGATTTCGATGTCATACCCAGCTTGGGTTCCATCGGCATCCATACTTGTCAATAGAAGTTCTCCAGCCCCGCGTTTTTCAACTTCCTGTGCCCACAATAGGGCATCTAAGCCTGTATTTTCCCTTCCACCCCGCACATACACATCCCAACCTGGATTTTCCGGGTTATTTCTGCGTCTGGCATCAATAGCAACAACTATGCACTGATTACCAAAGCGATCGCTGGCCCGATTAATCAAATCTGGATCGCGCACCGCCGCAGAATTAATACTAACCTTATCTGCGCCTGCTCGTAACAAAGCTTTAACATTTTCTAAGGATTGAATCCCACCACCCACAGTCAATGGAATAAAGACCTGTTCAGCAGTTCGGTAGACGACATCTAAAATAGTAGCTCGGTCTTCATGAGTAGCTGTAATATCCAGAAATACTAACTCATCAGCACCGGCTTCGTTGTAAACCTTGGCCAGTTCTACCGGATCGCCCGCATCTTGGAGATTAACAAAGTTAACTCCTTTTACAACCCGTCCCGCCTTCACATCTAAGCACGGTAAGATTCTTTTAGATAACATAATAACTTTTGTACTTCTGGGTAATTGACCGGAATTTAAATTTTAAATTGGCGCGGGTATTTCCAAACGAAAATTTTCACGGGCATGGGGAATGAGGCATTGGAATTAGGCCAGAGGTGACAGGTGACAGGTCGTAGATGAATAATCTGTACCCTATAACCTGTAACCTATTCCCTTCTCTACTCCCCAGTCCCCAGTCCCCAGTCCCCAGTCCCCAGTCCCCAGTCCCTTAAAAGTAGATAGCTGAAATTATGGCGATAATCTCCTCGAAAAAACAGCCTCCAGAACCCAACGGAGAACCAAAGCAGCGTCGGGAGTCGGCGAAAGCACCATCCACAGAAAATATTTTGAAGCCTGAAGCTGCTGTTGATGAACAAGAACAGCAGGAAGAAGGGATTCGGCCGCACCGATTTGCCGATTACATTGGGCAAAAAGATTTAAAGGATGTGCTAGATATTGCCATTAAAGCAGCTAAGTCTCGTGGTGAGGTTTTGGATCATTTGCTGTTGTACGGGCCGCCGGGATTGGGTAAAACCACAATGGCAATGATTTTAGCATCGGAAATGGGGGTAAATTACAAAATTACTAGTGCACCAGCCCTAGAACGTCCACGGGATATTGTCGGGCTACTGGTGAACATGAAACCAGGGGATATTTTATTTGTGGATGAAATTCATCGCCTCTCAAGGATGACGGAGGAAATTCTCTATCCGGCGATGGAAGATTATCGCTTAGATATTACGATTGGTAAGGGTTCTAGCGCTAGGATTAGAAGTTTGCCACTGTCAAAGTTTACCTTAGTGGGAGCTACAACCCGTGTTGGTGCTTTAACTTCACCACTGCGCGATCGCTTCGGTTTAATTCAAAAACTCCGATTTTACGAAGTTGACGAACTGACTAAAATTGTACTGCGAACCGCTCAATTACTCAAAACCCCTGTTACAGAAGATGGTGCAACAGAAATTGCCCGTCGTTCGCGCGGAACACCACGGATTGCTAATAGACTACTAAAAAGAGTCCGTGATTATGCGGAAGTAAAAGTATCTGGTGAAATTAATGAAATCATTGCATCTGAAGCTCTGCAACTATTCCAAGTAGATCCATGCGGTTTGGATTGGACAGACCGCCAGATGCTGAGTGTGATAATTGAACAATTTAACGGCGGGCCAGTGGGGTTGGAAACAATGGCAGCAGCGACAGGTGAAGATACTCAAACAATTGAAGAAGTGTATGAACCTTACCTCATGCAGATTGGGTATTTAACTCGGACTCATCGTGGGAGGATGGCGACAAAAGCAGCGTATAAGCATTTGGGATTCACGCCGCCTAATGAACAGTTGTCATTATTGTAATTATGGAAAATTGGGCATTTGGCACAAAAGGCAGAGGGGCGCTTGGGGCCAAGGGGGAGAATTAAGAATTACCTCTTTCCCGTCTGTTCCGGGAGCAATGCGATTTTGTGAGTAGGGGGAGCAGGGGGAGCAGGGGGAGCAGGGGAGGCAGGGGAAGAGAAAGAAATAAGTGTATTTATAGCTATAAAGGTCGTAAAAAATACTAAAGTTTTCTCTTCACTCCCCCTGCTCCCCCTGCCTCCCCTGCCTCAAGAGCTCTTTTCACGAGGATCTCACTTTTTCGCGTTGCTCCCCTCTGTTCCCCAGTCCCGATTCCTCATTCCCCACCTTCAAGACACAGGTAAACCAAAATGATTAAGTTGATTGGTATTTTTCTCAGTCTATTACTCGTGTTTGGCTGGGTTACACCAGTTATGGCACAATCTCAAACGTCCAACAAGATTACAGAAGAACAATTAAAACAAGGTGATCAGTGGGCAAACCAGGCGTTTATGGCGACGAATCAAGGTGATTTTGCGACGGCTGAAACTTACTGGACAAAGATTATTGAGCAATTTCCCACTAATGCAGGGGGGTGGAGTAACCGGGGAAATTCGCGGGTAAGTCAGAATAAGTTACAAGAAGCGCTGGCAGATTATAACAAAGCTATAGAACTAGCACCGAATGTCACCGATCCATATTTGAATCGGGGGGCGGCGTTGGAAGGGTTGGGAAAATGGGATGATGCGATCGCAGATTATAATCATGTCTTAGAACTAGATCCTAAAGATGCGATGGCATATAACAATCGGGGAAATGCCAAAACAGGTTTAGGAAAATGGGAAGATGCGATCGCGGACTACAAAAAATCTAATGAGATAGCCCCAAATTTTGCCTTTGCCCGTGCTAACTATGCCCTCGCCCTCTATGAAACTGGTCAAAAAGAGCAAGCAATCCGGGAAATGCGAAATATCGCCCGTAAATACTCCAAATTTGCTGATATGCGTGCCGCCCTCACAGCTGCATATTGGGTAAATGGAGAACAAGGTGAAGCCGAGAGTAATTGGGTGGCAGCTTATGGGCTGGATAGCCGCTATAAGGATATTGATTGGGTAAAAAATATCCGCCGTTGGCCTCCCAGCATGGTATCAGCTTTAGATAAATTTTTGAAACTCCAGTAATTAGCAGGTACATTAAAGGGAAAGCGAAGCGATCGCTCCCACCTGATTCTGAGACTTTTTACACTAAGTTAGTCTCAAGAACTCGCTGATTTTGCTGACGCTTTCCAATTACTACCATTGGTACACCACTGCTTGGTGCTAACAGGACGCTTTTCCTAACTGGCAGTACTGGCTGTGTATCAGCTAATTTCATTTGCCAATCAGATAGTACAGTTGCCAATACCAGTTTCATCTCAAATAGGGCAAATGCCATGCCAATGCAGCGACGATTACCACCACCAAAGGGCAAAAATTCTGTTGGAGTAAATTGTCTTTCTAGAAAACGATCTGGCCTAAACTGCTTGGAATTAGGATATAAATCTTCTCGATGATGGCTCAAATAAATACAAGGAACTAATATAGTCCCAGAGTCAAATTTGTAGCCTGCAATTTCTAAAGGTGATTTAACCAATCGATTTAATCCCAACATTGCCACTGGATACAGGCGCATTGTTTCCGAACAAACTGCATTCAAATAAGGTAATCGGAAAATGGCGTTTGGGTCTTTGTTCTCACCCAGGCTATCAAGTTCTTGCATCAGTTTTTCCCGGACTTCAGGCTGATGATGAATCCAGTACAGCGCCCATGCCAAAGAACTGGCTGTAGTTTCATGGCCTGCAACCAACAAAGTCATCAACTCATCACGTAATTCCAAATCTGTCATCGGCTCACCTGCTTCATCACGAGCCGCCATCATTAAAGACAGAATATCACTTCGAGACTGGTCGCCAAGCGATCGCCTCTCTTGAATTTCAGCATAGATGAGATCGTCCATTTCCTGCCGCAAACGTAGATAACTTCCCCAAGGACTGCGAGGCCCTAAATCCTGCCGTAATAATGGGAACAGGAGGAATATTGCCCGCAAGATAGGCTTTTTTGGATTCAGGATAGCAATTAGGATTTCTTTGAGTTTTTCATAACGAAGTCCGTCCTTTAAACCAAATACAGCCTTCAAAATCACCTGAAAGGAGATTTCTTGCATGGATGGCAAGACTGTAAAGCTTTCCCCGACTGGCCACTCATTAGTTACTTGCTTGGCGATTTCACAGATTAAATCACCATAAGCCTGCATTCTTTCCCCATGTAGAGGAGGTGTCAGCAGTTTACGCTGGCGCTGGTGAGGTTTTCCTTCTAAGGATAGTAGAGAATTTGGCCCTAATAAAGGCGTTCCTGAACCTGCTGCTGCACCAGAATCTAACTGTTTGGGATCGGTGGTAAAAATCTGCTGAATCGCCTGGGGATTGCTAATGAATACTTGAGGCGTAAAAACTGGGCCAATCCGCAGAGTGAAAATATCACCATAGCGTTTAGCACAGGCTTCCATATATTCCACGGGGTTAGTAAGCCATTGATACGTCTGTACCCAAGGGTGAGTTTGAGGGCCGTTAGGAAGTTGAAGTGCAGACATTTTTATTAATCTCCCAATGATTAAAGCAAGATTGTTATCAGCTAGTCATTCATGCACCCCTAGCTTGATTGATCTTAGAACACAGATTGGGCAGATGAACTTACCAATTCTTGAATCTGTCTTGGGGTCAATTCTTGCACATTACGCAAAACTACTGCTGCTCCTGCTGCTAGCAGTGTCTCACTGTATGCATCACTACGGGCTGCTGTTTCCTGCACATGGGGCGGTAAAACTCCTACTCCAAGCCAAGGGCGAGAAGAATCTATATCTCGTGCCTTCTCGACGGTATACATATCTGCGACTGTATCTCCGACATACACAATCGCTGATTTTTGCTCAATTCCATTTTCTAACTCACGAACTGTAGCAAAAAGTCCAGTGGGGTCAGGTTTACCTGGTGCATCTTCCATCGCAATCAATACAGGAGATTGTAAGCCAAGGCGTTTTTCTAAGACATAGTTCGCGGAAGCACGAGTTGCGCCGCTAAAAAATCCCCAAGCAATCCCAGCTTGGGTAAGTTGCTCTAAATAGCTAGGTTGTAATAATAATGGTTCATTACAGATATACCCAGTAAAATTACTTGGATCTGGGCCGCGGTAACGGGATTGAAAAAAAGCAACGATCGCACTGTAATCTAGTTGCAGTTGTTCGCGGCTCTGTTTTTGGGTTTCAAAGTAACGGTAAATTAATTCCTGCGATGCTTCCCAGTCGTTATTCCAAACGCCTTCAGACTTCAGTTGGTCAATATCTAGTGGGGTTGGGCGATATGCTTGGGTAGTAAAATATTCTACCGTATCTGCGATCGCTCGGCGATAGGAACCGCTAACATCGCGTACAACGCCATCAATATCGAAAACAACGATCGCTTTTGCAGAAGTTTGTTGAGTCATGGAGTAGGAAGCAAAAGAGTTTTACATCATCATAATACGCTCATGACTCAGGTAGAAAATCGGGGTCGAGGGTTTGCTCTGGCGTGAAGGGAGATTGTTCGGGGAAGATAGCAATGGCTAATCCAGTTTCAATTACAGCCAGTCGTCTAGAGGTTTCATAGCTTTCGTCGAAAACCCGATCGAAGTGAGGCTTTAAACTCGGACTTTCCTTGAGTGCCTTTTGGACTCGCCTGCGGTGTTCCAAAATAGTGTACTGCCAACTTTTTGAGCGCCTTTCAGTTTGAATTTGGTATTTGAGCAGATGCATCAGCAATACTTCCAGATTGCTCTCTAATGCACGTTTTTCACTTCTGCCCATCGTTTCAATTTCTTCAATCAGGTTGTCTAAGTCCAGTTCTGTGAGCCGACCTTGTTTGAGCAGTTCTACTGTGGTTTGAATCCACAGGTAAAAGTCTTGCTCATACAAATCTGAATTAGATGTTATTTGAGATTGGGGCAGTTGGGCAGTCACGTCGCTTCGCTCCGAATTCAAAATTCAAAATTAATAATCTCCAGTCTTTGACGGTCATAAGCCTCTGTAGCTAGGGCCAACTACACCTTATGCTAACCCAATCCAATCACAGTTTGGTCATTTGATAGGGTATTGCGTTAAAATAAGCGATCGCTATCCTAGTTCAGTAATGCCCGGAAATTCCCGGAGGTGTGATTGACCAAGTTTATTTTGAAAATTCTGTGGTTAGACGAAAACGTTGCTCTTGCAGTGGATCAAGTTGTAGGCAAAGGCACCAGTCCTTTGACTAAGTACTTTTTTTGGCCCAGAAATGATGCCTGGGAAGAATTAAAAAAGGAATTAGAATCCAAACATTGGATTACCGATTTAGATCGTGTCGAGTTGCTTAACAAAGCAACAGAAGTGATTAACTACTGGCAAGAGGAAGGCAGAAACCGTCCAATGGCAGAAGCTCAGTTGAAATTTCCAGAAGTTGCCTTCACAGGTAGCGCCTGATCTTACAATATTAACTATGTCTACGATGGGCTACGCCTACGCGCTGTTCTACAAGCTGCCACAGTTTGATAGTCTTGTCTCTGCTGCCACTTGCAATTAATTGTCTAACTTTGCTCACAGCAACAGCAGATACTGAGTCTACATGACCAGAGAGAGTAACAATCTCTTCTGCTGTGCTTACCCTCCAAAGTTTAACTGTTTTGTCGCAACTTGCACTTAGGAGTGTTTCGCCATCGGCAGTAAAAGCCACAGCCACCACAGACCAAGAATGGCCAACAAGTGTGCAAATTAGCTGACCAGTGTTTACCTCCCACAATTTAATAGTGTTATCATCACTACCCGTCGCCAAAATTTTCCCATCGGGACTGAAAGCGACTGTCAAAACCGCCCATGCATGACCCGAAAGGGTGCTTAACAAGCTATAGCATGGGCGGTTTTCAAATTTTTCCTCAAACTCTCCAAATGCTCTCAATTGCCACAGGCGAATCGTTCTGTCATAGCTAGCGCTGGCTAAAATCTGGCCTTGAGGACTAAACGCTACTGAATTTACCTGTAATTGGTGTCCAGCGATGGTGTAAATTTCTCTGCCAGTATTTACATCCCAGAGTTTGATTGTCTTATCCCAGCTACCACTAGCGAGAATCTGCCCATCTGGACTGAAAGCAATTGATTTTACAGCGTGTGAGTGTCCCACTAAGGTGCAGATTTCCTTTAATGTCTCAATCTGCCATAATTTGATAGTTTTATCATCGCTAGCAGTTGCCAGAATTTTCCCATCAGGACTGAAAGCAACTGATTTTACAGCTTGAGAATGTCCTGATAAGGTAGCTAGAACTTTTTGGGTATTTAAATCCCACAATTTGATGTTTTTGTCATCACTTCCACTGGCTAAAGTGTAATAGTCAGGACTGATGGCAAGGGCATTCACACCACTTAATGTCCCAGAATGCCCAGTTAAGGTATGCAAGCATCGCCAAGGAGGATTTGGTAATTTAATTTGAGTTTTACATTCCATACCCATTGCTTGCATAACTTCATTAGCTGATTGAAAGCGGCGGTTAATAGCATTTTGCAGCAGCTTGTCGAGGATTTGGGTCAAGCGTAGACTCTTTGAGTCTTGTCGCCAATCGCTAACTTTGGTCGTAAGATATTGTTGCCAGACCCAACAATCGTTAGCAATATCAAATAAATCAAAGGGTGGAATCTGGGTAAGTAAGTAAATACAAGTTACACCCAAGCTATATAAATCACTAGCAAAAACTGCTTTTCCTCTAGCTTGTTCTGGTGCGGCATATTCTGGACTGCCGATACTGGTTTCAAATGTTAACCGATCGATTTCTGTGACGATTTTCGCAGTGGTAAAATCGACTATGACGAAATCCCCTTTTTTGGTAATTGGGGATCTACGGATGATATTCTGGGGTTTGATATCGCGGTGAATGATATTGCGATCGCTAATAAACTGCAAAACTGGCAACACATCTTCTAACAGTTGCCAAATCTGAGTTTCATTAAAAGCGCCCTCCTCTTCAACCACCTGAGCTAAATTAGTGCCTGCAATAAACTCTTGCACTAAATAAAAATGCTCATTCTGCTCAAAATAAGCTAATAAAGCCGGAATTTGCGGATGTTTTCCTAATTCCTCTAGCTTTTGCGCTTTTTGCTGAAAAGTTTTAGACGTTTCGGATTGCAGCGATAATTCTTGAATAACGCAAGGAATTGGAGGAAACTGACCTTCATCTACAGCGAGGAAGGTTTTACAGATTCCCCCTTTACGAATCTGCTTGATTAAACGATAGCGCTCTTGTAAAAACAAAACTTTCCTTTCAGTTAAATCGGCGGTTAGAAACCGCGTCTATACAGGCAAAAGCCACCTCCGTGGGTTTCAAACCCTCCATTTCTCCTTAGTGCGCGGAGGTGGACTTCGTTTGTATAGCCGCGTTCGCGTCAGCGTGCCGGAGGCTCTATTCTATTCGCCCTGGCTCTAAGTTGACACTTATGGACAGATGTGATGTCCAACTGGATGTTACTTATCTACAGGAAAATTCACAACTATAGGTGGATAACCATTTTCTGTGGTTGGTTCTCCTTTGGTAACTACTGGTTGTGGATGCAAAGGTGTTGGTATCAATTCACCTTTACCAGTTTGATTCCATAAAATCATCGATAGTAACCCATCCACTAAGCCATTATTGCTGCCGTTACTACCAACTAAGACATCTGGAATCAAGCGGACATTGCGATCGCCTATAATCTGCATTAGTTGCATTGCTGTATAACCTTGTGGGCCCAAAGCTTCCACACCAGCGCGGTAGGTTTCAGCTTTAGCGTTACCTGTGGCCCGAATACCTTCAGCCTCAGCAATTGCCCGGAGTTTTGTCCCCTCAGCTTCACCGTTCGCCTGTTTAATTTGGGCTTGGGCTTTTAGGTCAGCAATATGCACACTTTGCTCCGATTTCACCATTTCTTGCTGGATATTAGCCAGTGCCGTTTCCCGGACAAGCTGCTGGCGTTGAGTTTGCGCCATCTGCTGGACTTCATAAGTCTTGCGTTCTTCTTCGGCAATTTTCCGGTCTGTCTGTGTCTGCATTAACGACGCTGGTGGCAGAATATCACCAATCAGGGTGTCGATCGCTTGCACGTCATAAGCCCGCAATGCTGTTTTAATATACTCAGCAGCTTCAGCTTGTCGCTCACTCCGAGCCGTCAAAAAGTCTAGTACAGTATAGTCTTGGGCTGAGTTGCGGAAATAATTACCGATAGTTGGTTCTAATACATGGTCTACGAGATTTTGCATTACACCAACGCGAGAAATTACCTTCGGGGCATCTAATGCACCCACATGGATAATTTGCGCTACTTCTAAATCAAAGGCAAATCCATCACGCGATCGCACTGTTAAAGAAGCCAGTTTAGCATCATAGCTGTGGCGTTCAGTTCGACCCGACCAGTTTAAAACGATGTTGGTCGTTGGCACAAGTTCAATCTTCATAATCCGGGAATTAATCGGATGCTTACCAGGATATAGCGGTTCAACCCACACACCCTTATGTCCCTGATTCACCAAGTTACCGTGGGTGAAAGCTGCACCACTAACATCTTGATGTGCCTTACCTACGAAAGAAATCACCACACCCACATACCCAATGGGAATTTCCGTCATAGGTACTTGTTCAACCTGAACAAACCAAGGATTCAAGTTCCAAGAACCAGAAAGCAAAATCTGTTCTTGTAAACCTCGCCGTCCACCTCCATCAATAAATTTATAACCATTTTGGAAGTTGTCGTGTCCGTCAATTACGGGGCCTGCGAGTTCACCAGCAGAAATTGGTACACCATCTAAGGTAGTGACAATGCCAACTTTGTCAGATGCAAGACTGTATACTCGCAACTGTTCTGGAGTCATGCCATGAGCGCCGGCATTTGATGCCATGATGACTTTAAACAGGGCGGTGTTAATCCGGTACGTACCTGCGGTGAGAAAACCCATCTGCCGCCCTTTTTCCCCACCTTGGATAAGGAATTTTCGAGCATCTTGAAAGTTGTCACAAGTCACAATTTTACCCAAAATCCGCTCTGGTGGGTTGGATGCCCCATCTGCCGCCACAATCAAAGCGATTTCCCCTTGGGGAACGACAATTACCGCTTCTTTTTTTACAGAATACTGCCAAGGCCAATAGCCCCAGTGCCAACCAGGAGGCAAAGTATCTGCCTGTAAACCTGCTTCACCATTAAGAGCAATCAATCCTCCGGCTGGGATTCCGCGCCCGGAAAGGGTAAATTTTCTGACCACAATGCCAACTTCACGTTCGCCAATAACCACTAGTCCGCCAAAGAATAGGGGGACGAATATGACTAAACCACCGACAAGGACGATGGGAACCAGTCCAAAAGGATTAATTCCAGCAGCTTGATATTTAGTGCTACTAATTTGTAACTGAGCAATATTTGGTGTAGTCTGATTTAGCTGGACTGATACCGAAGTTATTTCTTTTGCAGTAGTTGTTTTTACAGGAGTAGCATTGGCAGAATGAATACTGCTAGCGATCGTCAAAGACGTTGGTGCAGCGATCGCTAACGTTGCTACGATAGATGCTGCAAAACGAGCTACCTTATTTTCTTTACGAGTACCAAGCAAAGATGAAAAGCTTTTCATAACTTGTGCCCATTTGGGCAACTAATTAGCTAAGTTAACACTTCAACAAAGCTTGCCTCGATTTCTTAAACTTGACGTAATTTTTTAAAAATTTAATAAATAATTTGTAGGTTGGACATTGCCCAACCTACAAATTTGAAATAAAAAGTTAAATTAGACCGAACCGCCAGCCGCTTGAAACCGAGCGCGGGCGCGTTTGAAGGCTTGATTTGCCTTAATTTGGGCTTGGCGATCGTCTACTGAGACTTGAGTGAGTCCCGCTTCTGCTTGGTTGTAAGCAGCACGAGCTTCTTCTAGGTTAATTTTGTCGCCACGTTCAGCGCCGTTAACCAGAATTGTCACTTCATTTTCTTCGACTTCGGCAAAGCCACCCAAAAGAGCGATCGCTTCCCAATTCTGATTTTTCGCAGCACGGACTCGCATTACACCAGTATCCAAGGCTGTCAAAAGTGGTGCGTGTCCAGTGAGGATACCTAGTTGACCAGTGGTGCTAGGCAAAATTACTTCTTCAGCTGGAGCATCCCAGACTGTTTTATCTGGAGAAATTACCCGAACGGTTAATGTCATTTGTCTTTTGTCCTTTGTCCTTTGTCTGTTGTCCTTTGTCATTTATGTCTTTCGTAATTGCCATTAGTCATTAGCAGTTGAACTAATGACCAATGACTAATGACTAATGACCAATGACTAATGACTAATGACTAACCTTTGATTTTTTCAGCTTTAGCGATCGCTTCGTTGATATCGCCAACCAAGTAGAAAGCCTGTTCTGGCAAAGCATCTAACTCACCAGACAGAATCTTTTGGAAGCCTTTGATGGTATCTTCTAACTTCACATACTTACCAGGAGAACCGGTAAATACTTCTGCTACAAAGAATGGCTGAGATAAGAAGCGCTCAACTTTCCGCGCCCGTGCCACGATTAGACGGTCTTCTTCAGACAATTCATCCAAACCGAGAATGGCGATAATGTCTTGGAGTTCTTTGTAACGTTGCAGAGTTGATTGCACCGCCCGAGCAGTATTGTAGTGTTCCTCACCGACAATATTTGGTTGGAGCATGGTGGAAGTTGAACCCAGGGGATCAACTGCGGGATAAATTCCCTTAGCTGCCAAACCGCGAGACAGTACTGTGGTTCCGTCCAAGTGGGCGAAGGTGGTAGCAGGTGCGGGGTCGGTTAAGTCATCCGCAGGTACGTATACTGCCTGAATGGAGGTAATGGAACCCTCTGTTGTCGAGGTAATCCGCTCTTGCAGTTCACCTACGTCGGTTCCCAATGTGGGCTGATATCCTACCGCAGAAGGCATCCGACCTAATAGCGCGGATACTTCAGAACCTGCTTGTACAAACCGGAAGATATTATCAATAAACAGCAGCACATCCTGCTTGTTCACATCCCGGAAGTATTCTGCTACTGTCAATCCCGAAAGACCAACCCGCATTCTCGCTCCGGGTGGTTCGTTCATTTGACCGTAAACTAGAGCAATTTTTGATTCGTTGAGGTTGTCTTTGTTGATAACCCCAGATTCCATCATTTCGTTGTAGAGGTCATTGCCTTCACGGGTGCGTTCACCCACGCCAGCAAATACGGATACTCCACCATGCTGGGTAGCGATGTTGTTGATCAATTCCATCATGATCACGGTTTTACCAACACCAGCGCCGCCGAATAGACCAATCTTACCGCCGCGTCGATAGGGAGTCAGAAGGTCAACAACTTTAATCCCAGTTTCAAACACCGAAGGTTTGGTTTCCAGGTCAGTGAATTTGGGAGCCGAGCGGTGGATGGGTAGAGTTGCTTCAGCATTTACTGGGCCTCTGTTGTCCACAGGTTCGCCAAGGACGTTGAAAATTCGACCCAAGGTGGCTTTACCAACTGGCACGCTGATAGGAGCGCCTGTATCGGTAACTTCAAAACCGCGCACTAAGCCTTCTGTGGAACTCATCGCAACAGTCCGCACCTGATTGTCGCCCAGCAGTTGCTGTACTTCAATGGTGATGTTGATTTCCTGTCCAGCTTCATTGGTGCCTTTGATTTTCAAAGCGTTGTAGATTTGTGGCAATTTCCCGCCGGGAAATTTAACGTCTACAACTGGGCCAATGATTTGGGTAATGTAGCCAATGTTTGTTTTTTCTGCGGTTGTGACCATGCTGCGCCTAATGAGTGAAGCTATATTTCAGATAAGGTCGGAGAAGACATAAAATTAAGCAATGTCACCTTTCAGATTAGCACTGAACGCCCCCACCTTCGCCTTAAATTGATCTTTAAGACTGGGGCTTGGGGATCAAAATTAAGGTAAGTTTTAGCATGGGGACTAGGAAAGACTCAAAATTAAAACTGGCGTGTCATGATGATTTTAGACACAGGACTTAGGAATTACGCAAAACTATACACGGTAGAATCCCTTATTTCGATCTCACGGTTTAAATTATTGAAGGCAGAATTAGTGTTTCAGGCTTTCTCAGAATTGCGATCGCCTACACCAGTGCAATTCAGTAGTTTATTAGAATTATAAAGTATTTAGGTATAAAATTTTTTTCAGCCAAACCTAATCCAGGATTGGGTTTGGCTGTAGTTTCATCACACTTTCACCGAGCAACAGCTTATGAATTTCTCGTCACCGCGACAATATTTTTATCAGGAGATTCAGCAGGCTGACGAAAACATTGACCTAGCAAAGGCAGCTTTGTATATCGCCCAAGAAGAATATCCTAAGTTAGACCCAGAGGAATATCTTAATGCCCTTGATACAATGGCATGGGAGCTTCAAGAACGCCTGCCTGATTCACGATATCCTCTGCGGATAGTTCAAAGCATTAATCAGTATCTCTACGATGATTTAGGCTTTTCTGGTAATAAAGTTGACTATTACGATCCGCGCAATAGCTTTTTTAATGATGTCATTGACCGCCGATTGGGAATTCCCATAACCTTGGCGTTGGTTTACGTGGAGGTTGCCAGACGGATTGATTTTCCGATGGTGGGTGTAGGGATGCCAGGACATTTTCTAATTCGTCCAGATGTTCCAGATATAGAGATTTTTGTCGATGCCTTCAATGGCGGTGAAATAATATTTGCCCAAGATTGCGAAGAACTGCTGTCTCAACTTTATCAGCAACCTGTAACGCTACAACCAGAATTTTTAGCTGTAGTCAGTAATCGGCAATTTTTGGCCCGAATGCTGACAAATATAAAACTTATCTACTTCAAACAACAAGAGTTAGAAAAAACGCTGGCAGCGATTGAACGAATTTTGTTACTGTTTCCTAATTTAACTTTAGAATTGCGCGATCGCGGCTTAATCTCCTATCAACTCGGTCACTACCCCCAAGCAGTAAACGACTTACAAAATTATTTAGCAGCAGTTCCTGATGCCCAGGATGCATCAATGATTCGGCGGCTACTTACCGAGTTGGGTAAGGACTAGGCCCGGATTTCTCACCATGTCTCGATTAAGCCTGTGCTTGAGCAGGGAAGCAGGGGAGTAGGGGAGCAGGGGAGCAGGGGAGCAGGGGAGAGTTCAAATACCAAGTTCTTTCCCCTCTGCCCCTCTGCCCCTCTGCCCCTCTGCCTTTTGTGCCCAATTACGAATTACGAATTACGAATTTTCTGCGACTCGTTTCAGGCGGCGGAGTTGAGCTTGCATATCTTCTTTTGTCCAAGAAGCAGCAAAGGTGTTGAAACCCCAACCTACTAAAGGGTTAGGAATATCGAACTCAAAACGGTTTAGTAGAAGCGTTCCCTTTTCTGTGGGTTGACATTCCCAGCGATCGCGCCCTTGAAAAAATCCCTGGAATTCCCAGACTACCAAACCCGGTTGTCGTTCTACAACTACGCTATTCAAGGTGGGTTTCAGCAGAGGAATTTGAATAATAAAACGACTTTTACTACCGACATCGGTACTCCAAGCTTCACCCACAGGTTCGCAACGCAGGACGGGGTTGAGCCAGCGTTGCATAAGAGCTAAATCGCTAATACAGCGCTCCACCACCGTAGCTGTAGCATTAATTTGAATTGATTGTTCTAAAACTTGGGGCATTCCACATCTTCGATGCTGTTGCTGCAATTAGAGTAACGCAAAATTTGCCATTGTCAGTAGATTAAATCAAATTTTTAGTAACAAAGTCAAAAATTACTCTTGATATCAATGCGATAGATGTATGTTTTTACTGGTAAATTGATAGGCAAAACACTTACTCAGTGTTTGCGGCGAATACTTAAGCTTAATTTCCGAAATGAACACAACTTGGCAAGGAATAACCCAGGTGATAGGAGTTGGTTTGCCCATGAGAGTGCAGCAATTTTTGGCACAATCGCCCAGTCTGCAACCGATACAACCAGTAGTGAATCAAGGAATCGCTAATGTACAAGGTATTGTTCAACAGATAATTCTGTTTACGCCCCGTCTACTGGGGGCAGTAGCAATTTTGTTAGTAGGTTGGCTAATTGCAGCGATCGCAGCTGCGGTGACGCGAGGAATCCTCAATCGCACAAATATAGATAATCGCATTGCCGCAGGGGTAACAGGTCGTCAGGATGTTCCTCAAGTGGAGAAATTAATCTCCAGCTTAGTCTTTTGGAGCATTATTCTATTGACGGCGGTAGCTGTTTTACAGACGTTGGATCTGGAGGTAGCCTCTCGACCCCTAAATAATTTTCTCAATCAACTTATTGGCTTTTTGCCAAATTTGGTTGGTGCGGGAATCCTTTTAGCAACCGCCTGGTTTTTGGCGACCATTGTGAAGATTATCACTGTGCGATCGTTACAGGCATTTAATCTGGATGAGCGTTTGAATCCAGAACCAGAAGACAGGACACCTAGCCTGAATCAGTTGTCTCTGAGTGACACCATTGGTAATGCTCTGTATTGGTTTATATTTTTACTGTTTCTCGCCCCAGTTTTAGATACTCTTGGACTAAGACAGGCTCTACAACCAGTACAAGCTCTGATTACACAAGTTCTGCTAGTTCTGCCAAACATTTTAGCTGCCGCGCTAATTGCTTTAGTTGGCTGGTTTATAGCTAATGTGGTGCGGCGGATTGTGACGAACTTGTTGGCGACAACTGGGATCGATCATTTAGGTAGTCGTTTGGGATTATCTGCGGCTGCGGGGGTGCAACCTCTATCAAATATTCTCGGCACAATTGTCTATGTTTTGATTTTGATTCCTGTGGCGATCGCAGCGCTTAATGCTTTGCGAATTGATGCGATCTCTGTCCCGGCGATCGCTATGCTGCAACAGATTCTTAACGCTCTCCCTGCCATCTTTACAGCCGTGGCAATTTTAATTGTTGCCTATTTCGTGGGGCGGTTTGTCGCAGATTTGGTTATAAGTATCCTCACCAATTTAGGCTTTAATAACATTTTCACTATTTTGGGTCTAACAACACCAGCTAGACGCATCCAAATTTCAACCGAACCAACAATTGCCCACACCCCAAGCCGGACTCCATCTGAAATTGCAGGTATTGTTGCCTTAGTGGGTATCATGCTGTTTGCAACGGTGGCGGCGGTGAATATCTTGAATATCGCAGCCCTGACAGCATTAGTGTCTGGGATTGTAATTATATTTGGGCGGATTTTGGCGGGATTGGTAATCTTTGCCATTGGCTTATTCTTGGCAAATCTGGCTTTTAATATCATTACCAGTTCCGGCGAACGTCAGGCAGAGATTTTGGGACAAGTAGCGCGAATTGCGATTATTGCTTTAGTCTCTGCAATGGCACTGCAACAGATTGGAGTTGCCAGTGATATTGTAAATTTAGCCTTTGGACTTTTATTAGGTGCGATCGCAGTTGCTATTGCCTTAGCCTTTGGTCTTGGTGGACGCGATATTGCCCGCGAGCAAGTTCAAGAATGGCTAAACTCTTTTAAAGGTAGAAACTAAAACTTGAGAAAGGTGCAATTTCGTCTGTAAATCTTGCAATAGTACAGCCATAAGCATCAATAGTGCAGAAAATCTGCTTAAGAGGTTGAAAGTTAGAGCTTCAAAACTCGGAGTTTGAGTGAAGAATTTGACATTTCGAGTTCTAAAGCTCAAGTTCCGAGTTCTGAAGCTCAACGCTTTCAAAAACAAGAGATACAGCAGATTTAAAGTTGGGGAGCTACTAAATAATCGATAGCAGAGAGCGATCGCACCCTTGTTCTGTCTCCTTCTAAAAGGTACTATAGCAATCCGATTTGATTTCTGGAGGTAAGGGACTGGGGATTGGGGACTGGGAAGAAGGAATAAAGGTATACTGAGTTTTGTTCAAAAATCAAATATGAGTCCTATAGGGAGCAACGCGAAAAAGTGAGATCCTCGTGAAATAGGCTCTTGAGGCAGGGGGAGCAGGGGGAGCAGGGGGAGCAGGGGGAGTAAAGAGGCATTTTTAGTATTTTTTACTACCGAAACAGACTGCTTCTACACTTTTTTCTTTCTCTTCCCCTGCCTCCCCTGCTTACCCATCTCACTGTTAGAGCATTGCTCCCGTCCTATATCATCTCTCTGTGTTTTTCTATGGAAGTGACCAGAACGCAATTAACACAAGGTACTTTGCCAATGCACTTCAGTGACAAGAAAACCGGAGGTACATTGAAGCCGGAAACGCTTATTTGCTAAGATTTCCAGTGCGACAACATTAAAACAGGGCAAGTTCTCACTACCATGCCAACATCTACAATTGACGATAAAGACGCAGCAGCTATCCAAGCCGCTAGAGTTGGGGTTGCAATATGCGATCGCACCGCTTGGGGACGTATCAAAGTGGCTGGCGACGATCGCCTCAATTTCTTACACAATCAAAGTACTAACAATTTCCAAATACTCAAGCCAGGACAAGGTTGTGATACGGTTTTTGTCACTTCCACAGCCAGAACAATTGATTTAGTAACTGCTTATGTGAGAGAAGATGCGGTAATCCTGCTGGTTTCACCCAACCGCCGCCAATATCTCATGGAATGGCTGGATAAATATATTTTCTTTGCTGACAAGGTGGAATTATCTGATATCACAAAATATACCAACACCTTCAGCCTGATTGGCCCAGGAAGCGACGCTGTTTTAGAAAAGCTGGGTATTGGCGAACTCATCGGCCAACCTTACGGGAGTCATAAGGTATATACTATTGCTCCCGCCGAGGGTGTGCGGATTGCCGTGGGTAGTGGGCTAGCTACGCCCGGATACACCTTAACTTTCCCCTATACTGACAAAGCAACGGTGTGGAACAAATTGTTAGAAGCTGGGGCGGTAGAAATGAGCGATCGCGCTTGGGATACTTTACGAATCTTACAAGGCCGTCCCGCGCCAGATTCCGAACTCACAGATGATTACAATCCTCTGGAAGTTGGTTTGTGGCAAACAATTTCTTTTACTAAAGGTTGCTATATTGGGCAAGAAACCATCGCTCGATTAAATACATATAAAGGTGTAAAACAACACCTTTTGGGTATCCGCCTCAGTGCCCCTGTAGAAGTTGGAAGTGCGATCGCAGTTGGAGATGAAAAGGTCGGCAAACTTACCAGTTTCACAGAAACGGTTGATGGTTATTTTGGACTAGGTTATATTCGCACCAAAGCTGGTGGCATAGGCTTAAAAGTTAAAGTGGGAGAAACTGAAGGTGAAGTCATAGAAATCCCCTTTGTTTCTCACGAATACCCGTAAGTAATTCAAGTCAAAATATCTTCTTCTTTTTTTCTAGTGCCGTAACAAAATTCATCCACCCAAGAAGCTAAACTACGGGCATTAGTGGTTGATAAATTAACTTTACTTTTAACCTCTTGTAGTTGAATATTCGGTTGTCTACTGTTGCTTTTAACCTTAGTAGTAATTGCTAGCGATCGCACTGATTTGCCATTACTGTTAATCTCGGTGGTAATTGCCAGCAATGCGCCTACAGGGATTCGGACAGATGGCGCGTTGCTTTTAACCTCACTAGCTAACGCCACAGATGGCATAGTTTTTGCTTTGCTGTTAACTTCGGTAATCATTGTCAGCGCAGAGTGCAATCCTATGGGTTGATATTCCCTTATAAAACCGAGGGATGGCGTTTTTATCGGAGTATCTGGAGCAATCTTAGTGGCATTTGCTACTACCAACTCAGGTTTGCGGGTGCGAACTACTTCAGTGTTAACTGTAAATAATGGCACTACTTGATTAGCCCGTGACAAGTTGGAGTCTAAAGTCTTGGCAAGAGAATGAAGCGCAATCTTGCTGGCAGTTACAGATGATAATAGATGTTTATCCTCAGAATGCTTCTCATCTGGGAACTCACTTGCCACTTGGCTTGTAGTCATAGAATGGTCTAATTTTATTAAACGTAACTCTTCATCAGGATTGAAGTTAAGACCTAAAGCAGCGACTATTTTATCTGGATCGTTATTCAAATCCATCATAAAAGCAAGTATTTCATCAAACTGGGGTTCTAAAACAGAGAGTGTTGCCAAAATAAAACCCGACAAAGGACGGCGTAGACCATCGTAAGTCCCCCAAATTCGCATTTTCACCAGCCAGGTAATATTTTGGCTGTAGTAAACAAGCCAATTTTGTTTTAAGGATTGACGCAGCTGTTGGATATTCATTGGATGCCTCACTTCAGTCAACAAGATTACAGACTTTGATATTGCTAATTAATTTGATCTCTGGGGATGAAACCGATAATAGAGCATCTGTTCGACTCTTTGACCACCTAGTAAATGATTTTCTATCAGTAGAGATACTTCATCGGGTTGAACGCCGCTATACCAGACTATATCGGGTAACACCAGCACCATCGGCCCATTGCCACATTGTCCTAAACAGCTGCTAGCCGTTACCGTTACATCAGGGATTGGGAAAGCCGTAAAAGCTGCTAATACCTTAGCCGCACCTTGCTTTTTGCAGGTACGATTTTGACAAACCTGCACACATTTAGAAGAAGAGGGTTGGTCTATTGTGGGCAAGTTTGATGGTTGAGTGATGTTGGTCATTTATCCTTTATCTTTTATATTATTTTTTACCAATGACCAATGACCAATGACTAATCTATTGAAAGTCCTTTTGAAGCTAGCCATTCCGGGTTGAATATCCGTGACTGATACCGAGAACCACTATCACATAAGATCGTGACAATGGTATGTCCTGGCCCCAATTGCTTCGCAAGGGCGACAGCTGCGCCAACATTAATACCCGTTGAACCGCCCATTAACAACCCATCTTTCCTTAGCAGTTGGTAAACTACCCGCAAAGCTTCTTTGTCATCGATTTGGATAGCATCATCGGCAGGTGCGCCTTCCATATTGGCTGTGACGCGACCGTTACCGATGCCTTCGGTAATGGAATTTCCTTCTATATTGATTTCGCCGGTTTTGACATAGCTATAGAGGGCGCTACCCAGAGGATCGGCTACAACGCATTTAATCGCTGGATTTTGTTCTTTCAAGTACAAGGCCACACCAGCATAAGTACCAGCAGTACCAGTTGCACATGTCCATCCATCTATTTTACCATCTGTCTGTTTCCAAATTTCCGGCCCTGTGGTTTCGTAGTGGGCGAGGCGATTGGCTAAGTTATCAAACTGATTCGCCCAAATAGCATTTTCCAACTCAGCAGCGACTCTGCCAGATAGCTTGACGTAGTTGTTTGGGTCTTTGTAGGCTACAGCAGGAACGCGACGAACTTCTGCACCTAGTGCTATCAGTGCGTCTATTTTTTCTTGTGACTGAGTATCGGGAATAATAATTAGGCATTTGTAGCCTTTGGCATTGCAAATATGCGCCAGTCCAATGCCAGTATTACCAGCAGTTCCTTCTACAACAGTACCACCGGGTTTGAGTAAACCTTTCTTTTCGGCATCTTCAATGATGTAAAGTGCGGCGCGGTCTTTGACGGAACCGCCAGGATTGAGAAATTCAGCTTTCGCGAGGATTTCACACCCTGTTTCTTCACTGAAACTGCTTAAGCGAATCAGGGGTGTGTTACCAACAGCCCCAACGAAGCCATTTTTAATATCCATTTTGACTATACCTATGTGAGTATCTATAAAAATTTGGGCTTATAGCGATCGCATGATTTACATCTAATTTGTCTAAAATTCTATGATGCGTACACTACCAAACTTTACTCATATTTAAAATAAACCCAGGTAATACCGATTCACCGCTAACAGTGGCGGGATTTTCCAGACATTCCTCTGATACACCAGGACGATAAATATAGACTCGGCGATGCTTGCGGTCAATTAACAAGCCTAACTGTACTCCTGGTTCCCTCATATATTCCTCCATTTTCTCCTATCCCACAAGAAAATTTGGGATATTTTTTTATTTGTCAGTCCCTAATATTTGTTTTCGCTACAAATTTCCGATAAGAAAGTGCATTTTGTGGTATCTAACTCTAGCTCAAGTTTACCAGGCTATGAAAAGCAAAATAGTAAATTTACTGGGGTTGCCCAATATTTACGTAAGTTAGTATACAGCATAGCTAATAAGTAAATGCTGACATCTTTTCATTGTCTTAGACGGGATTACTCTTGGTGTGGTAGCGCTAGTTGCAGTAAGAATAGCCTCAGTATCAGCTGGGTTAATTATTGTTGGTGCGCTGGGATGGGTGTCTTACAAACTATTTTTGGAATCTAAAAAAACCAATCTTTAATAAAGGTGTAAATTTTATGACAAATCAGGTAGCAACTGACAGATTTATCCAAGATTTAGAGCGGGTTGCTCAAGTGCGCTCAGAGATGTCTGTATGTTTGACTAAACTGGCTGAAACAATTAATCAAGCAGAGTTGGCTGGCGACTCCTCATCAGGAAAACTCAGTTTAGAGCGAGATATTGAAGATATTACAGTAGCTAGTAAAAACCTCCGCCAAGGTGTATTTCGTCTTTTAGTATTGGGCGATATGAAACGGGGAAAAAGCACTTTCCTCAACGCCTTAATTGGGGAAAACTTATTACCGAGTGATGTTAACCCTTGTACCGCAGTGTTAACAGTTTTACGCTATGGGCCAGAAAAGAAAGTTACTATTCATTTTAATGATGGGAAAAGTCCACAACAGCTAGATTTTCAAAACTTTAAATATAAATATACTATCGATCCGGCTGAGGCAAAAAAATTAGAGCAGGAGAAAAAACAAGCATTTCCAGATGTCGATTATGCAGTTGTTGAGTATCCCTTAACGCTATTAGAAAAGGGAATTGAAATTGTCGATAGCCCAGGGTTGAATGATACAGAAGCGCGAAACGAATTATCTTTGGGTTATGTAAATAATTGCCATGCAATTCTATTTGTGATGAGAGCTTCTCAACCTTGTACATTAGGTGAGCGTCGCTACCTAGAAAATTATATCAAAGGTCGAGGATTAACAGTTTTCTTCTTAGTTAACGCTTGGGATCAGGTGCGGGAATCATTAATCGATCCTGATGATATCGAAGAATTAAAAGCATCTGAAGATAGATTGCGGCAAGTATTTAAGGCGAATTTAGCAGAATATTGTACTGTAGAAGGTCAGAATATTTATGACGAACGGGTATTTGAGCTTTCGTCAATTCAAGCACTGAGACGACGCTTGAAGAACCCCCAAGCTGATTTAGATGGGACTGGCTTTCCGAAGTTTATGGATTCCCTTAATACATTTCTTACCAGAGAACGTGCGATCGCAGAACTCCGTCAAGTCAGAACTTTAGCAAGACTTACCTGCAATCATACCCGCGAAGCAGTTGCAAGACGCATACCATTACTCGATCAAGATGTAAATGAATTGAAAAAACGGATTGATTCAGTAGAACCTGAGTTTAACAAACTCACAGGTATCCGAGATGAATTCCAAAAAGAAATTATCAATACCAGAGACACTCAAGCAAGAAAAATTTCTGAATCTTTTCGCAGTTATGTTTTAAACTTAGGTAATACCTTTGAAACCGACTTCTTACGCTATCAGCCAGAGTTAAATTTATTTGATTTTCTCAGCAGTGGTAAACGAGAAGCATTTAACACCGCACTGCAAAAAGCCTTTGAGCAATACATCACTGATAAATCTGCTGCTTGGACATTAACTGCTGAAAAAGATATTAATACAGCTTTTAAAGAACTTTCTCGCAGTGCTGCCCAATATGGCGCATCTTACAATCAAATCACAGACCAAATTACAGAAAAGCTCACAGGACAAGACGTAAAGGTAAATACCACTACTACTGCTGAAGAAGATAACTCTCCCGGCTGGGCAAAATGGGCAATGGGATTGTTATCACTGTCTAAAGGAAATCTTGCTGGTTTCGCACTAGCCGGCGCTGGATTTGATTGGAAAAATATCTTGTTAAACTACTTCACTGTAATTGGAATCGGTGGGATAATTACAGCAATGACAGGTGTTTTGCTTGGGCCAATCGGGTTTGCATTGCTAGGTTTGGGAGTAGGATTTTTGCAAGCAGATCAGGCGCGTAGAGAGTTAGTTAAAACAGCAAAGAAAGAGTTAGTTAAACATCTCCCCCAAGTAGCACACGAGCAATCTCAGGTTGTATACAATGCTGTGAAAGAGTGTTTTGACTCTTACGAAAGAGAAGTGGGTAAGCGGATTAATGATGATATTGTCTCTCGGAAATCTGAATTAGATAATCTGGTCAAGCAGAAACAAACCCGCGAAATAAATCGTGAGAGTGAGTTCAATCGTTTAAAAAACTTACAGGAAAATGTAATCGCTCAATTGCAAAAAATTGAGGCAGCGTATAGCAATTTGCTAGCTTACTATAGCTAATAATAGCTTATTTCTCTCATTCTTAGATAGAAGCTAAAAATGCTTATGAGAAGGCTCTGTAATATACCTAATCTAACCATAAGTCAATAGCATTTAGTTAACTATTTATTCTCTTCGTATTCTTTGCGGCTCGTTAAAATAATTAGACATCTCCAAAATAGTAATATTCTGTGGTAAAAGAAGATTGCGATAAGTTTTTGACACAAAAATATGAGTGACATACTGAAGCACATTGA
>NZ_JBALDK010000202.1:0-26440 GCF_036917455.1 Nostoc sp.
TTGTATATGCTGGTTTATCATTGTTAGCTATTAGACAGACATATCCATACGTATTATCTCGTAGTTTCTTTCAGAAATCAAATATGATTCCTATATAAATACAAACTGACTTGTCACATAATAGTCTGTATACCATAGTCTTTTAGGAGAGGTAAAAGTCTAGGGAGCATCCCAATTTGGCAAAAATATACGGAACTGACGTAAAAACCCTTTTAAATCCTCTTCTCTTTGTGTCCTAACTTGCGGGAAGCCGCTTTGCGTCTATGTGTCCTTCTCTAAGAGACGCTGCGCGTAGCTTGCTTCCCCGCAGGGGTATGCAGCTCGCTTTTTATTCTCCGGGATAAGCCAGAATCTCGGATGTAAATTAAACTTGCACATTTGGGAAGCTCCCAAAGTCCATTGCATACAAACGAGCGATCGCTATATTTATGTTATCAAAAACTCAATGCACATATTATGTGTAAAATTTCAAAATTTTTAACTTTAAATTTATAATTATGAATCATCCCTAGTGCAGATTAAAAATTGCAACTTCTTAATAATTCATTTTAAATTCACGGAAGAGGTTCACCAGTATTATATTTCGTTACAATTGAATTGCTGCTATAAATACAACAATGCATTTAAATAAAGTCGAATAAATTACTATATAAATCCGGCAGCATTTACTTAGTCATCATTTTAGAACCGTGAAAATTCATCCTCACTCCGAATTTAACCATCGCCGCGATCGCTATGAACAGGGGTTGCAAAATTTGCTCGATCGCCTTGTTAAAACAATGCAGCGCGATGAGTTAGTCCGGCAAACAACCAATCAACTCAGAGAATCACTTCAGGTTGATCGGGTGGTATTGTATTACTTTTACGGACAGTGGCAAGGACAAGTTACTTTTGAATCCTTGAGTTCTCAAGAATTTTCAATACTGGGTACTACTGGTCCAGATGGTTGTTTTAACGACGAGTATGCTGCTTTATACTTGGCAGGAAGGGTAAAAGCGATCGCTGATATTGAATTAGAGCCAATCGAATCTTGTCACCGAGATTTTCTCCGCAATATGCAGGTTCGTGCCAACCTGGTTGCACCAATTTTGATTCCCAGAGGATTATGGGGATTACTAGCAGCACATCACTGTCAAGGTTCTCATCATTGGTCGCCATCAAATATGGAAATGATGCAAGCAGGGGCGCAAACTCTAGCAACAGCCCCTTACATACTAGAAAGTTAAAGGGCGCTTAGAAACGTTGTCTACACGAGACTTTACCCAGCGACCTGGGTTAGAAAACCTTACAAATAGGATTTACGCAAAACTACACGCGGTAGGAGCAATTCATGAATTTCCCCTACCTGAAAATAAGGAGAAAAAACTGTGAAATTTGGTTACACGGTCATCTGGGTAGAAGATGTAGTTAAAACTGTTGAATTTTACGAAAAAGCTTTTGGTCTAGTTCGTCGTCCTCTCCAGGATAAAGGGCAATCTATCTGGGCCGAAATCGAAACTGGAAACACCACACTAGCTTTCTCTTCCAGTAGCGAAGCACAAAAGTTATTTTCTGGCGGTTTCTATCCCAACGATCCCACACAACCACCACCATTAATCCAGATATCATTTATCACTCCTGATGTTGGCAGCGCTTATATGAGAGCGATCGGAGCAGGTGCAAAAGCATTAGATGCCCCTAAAACTCATGGGGGACAAACTATCGCTCGTGTCCGCGATCCCAATGGCGTGTTGGTGTCATTGGTGAGTGGCTAGCAAGCCAACTTAAGCCCAAGCGAATGCAATTCTAGCAGCTAATGTTAAATCTAAGTGCTAGTGGATGTGAGGTTAGGATAGCTAACCAATTTGGCGATTTGCCTATAGTTAATATCAAAGCAAATTCTTTTTTTAAACCTTCTTTTTGGACTCTTTTTATTCCTCTACGAGGTGCTAACCAATTGCGGAAGCAGATGCATGTAGAATTGCTGAAGTTATCAACAAACTGTACTCAACTTCAAGCAAGTAATAGCGGTTATTTTATATGGGTAGATCAACCTGATGTCATCATGGATGCTGTGAAAATTGTTCTAAAGACAGTTGATCCTTCTCGTCCGGGTTAACAGGCATAGATGTTGAACAGGGAAATTATGAATTTTGTTTTGCATTATTCATAAGTCAATTATTTTCTTTTCTCCCCAATCTCCAAATTTTATGGATTCAAATCCAGTATTGTGTGCAGCGATCGCAAATCATATTACCACCAGTCCCCAGCAGCGAATTACTTTCGCCCAATTCATGGAACTGGCATTATATCACCCTGAATACGGCTACTATTCCAGCGATGCACTCAAAATTGGCTTTAAAGGTGGTGATTTTTTCACATCTCCTAACCTCTGCGCTGACTTTGGCGAGTTACTTGCAGAACAATTTTTCCAAATGTGGGAAATTTTAGGAAAACCTATACCCTTTTCTCTAGTAGAAATGGGAGCAGGTCAAGGGCTGCTAGCATTGCATATCCTCAAATATCATCAACAGCACTACCCAGAGTTTTTTACCGCCCTAGAGTACATCATTGTTGAAAAGTCCCCAACTTTAAGACAAGAACAGCAGCAACGCTTACAAGATTTACCGGTGCGTTGGTGCAATCTAGAGGATATACCACCAAATGCGATCGTAGGCTGCTTTTTTTCCAACGAGTTAGTAGATGCGTTCCCCGTGCATCAATTCACCCTAGAAACGGGAGAACTCCGAGAAATCTATATAACCACAGATAGTAATGAAAAAGAAACCTGCTTATCATTTGTAGAAGTCACAGGGGAACCTTCAACGCTCAAACTAGCTGAATATTTAGACTTGGTGGAAATGGACTTTAGTCAAAGTGCATATCCAGAAGGCTACCGCAGTGAAATTAATTTAGCGGCTGGTGACTGGTTGAGTATAGTAGCAGACCGCTTGCAGCGTGGCTATGTGTTAACAATTGATTATGGCTACCCCGCCAGTCGTTACTATAATCCCAGGCGATCGCAAGGAACGCTACAGTGTTATTATCAGCATCGTTTCCATGACAACCCTTATATTAATATTGGGCAACAAGATATCACTGCCCATGTTGACTTTACGGCTTTGGAACGCTGGGGCGAAAAGTGCAATTTAAAGAATATTGGTTTTATCCAGCAGGGATTATTTTTGATGGCGTTGGGTTTAGGCGAACGCATTGCAGCCCTTTCTTATCAAAAGCAACCCCTCTCGGAGTTACTACAGCGACGCGACGCACTACACCAACTTATAGATCCTACAGGGCTAGGCGGCTTTGGAGTCCTAGTTCAGAGCAAAGGTCTGAACAATACAGAAACTTCTCAACCAATAAAAGGATTGACCCTGCCAAAGTAAAGGTATATTTGAAAAGTTAAAACTCTATTTAAGAATGCAGTATCAATCTTATTTAGACTAGCATAACAGTGAATACTGTAAAGTTAAACACATTACCAAAGTAATAATTATGTCAACTCATGACCTGCTAATGCTAGCAACACTACTTACCCCTGGTATTTTACTTTCAGTGATAATTATGGTGACTTTTGCCGCTGGTGGTTGATTGCCAGAGTTACAGAGTAGCGGTGGGGAGTAGAAAACCTGAGATTTAGGATTGTATCTTAAGTCTCAAATAACTACTCTCCAACTAAGTATTGAATCAAATAATGCAAACGCGATGTTCGCGATGGGCTGTGACGCTATTCACGAGATGCTGCGCGAACAAAGACTCGCTATCGGTGACGCTGTATTAAAGGAACATGAAAAATGAAGGTGGCATTTCTGGGAACTGGACTGATGGGACTACCAATGGCTCAAAGGTTATTAGCCGCAGATATACAGCTAGTTGCCTACAATCGCACCCCAGAAAAATTAGCACCACTACAAGCAGCTGGGGCTGAAATTGCTACACATCCCCGCCATGCTATTCGTGCTGCTGAGTGCGTAATCCTCATGCTTACTAATGCCCCGGCCATTTATAATGTGTTGCTTTCAGATACTGCTTGGCAAACTCTGGAAGGACGCACAATCGTTCAAATGGGAACAATTACTCCCACAGAAAGCCAGGAAATAAGAGATGCAGTTGTTGGTGGTGGTGGTGAGTATTTAGAAGCACCTGTATTAGGGAGTATTCCAGAAGCAAAAGCTGGCAAGTTGAGTGTTATGGTAGGGGCAGAGCCAGAACAATATCAACGCCACTTGAAATTACTCCAAAATTTTGGGACAGAACCTTTACTTATAGGGCCTGTGGGATCTGCGGCGGCGCTCAAATTGGCACTAAATCAACTAATAGCTTCCCTAACAACTAGCTTTGCTCTGAGTCTGGCTTTCGTCCAGCGTCAGGGTGTCGATGTCGATGTGTTTATGCAAATTTTACGCGACAGTCCACTCTACGCACCTACCTTTGACAAAAAGCTACAACGGATGTTGGATGGCAATTATGCCGATCCGAACTTCCCCACAAAACATTTACTCAAAGATACAGAATTATTTATCTCGGAAGCGAAATCCCGAAGTTTGGATCTCAGTAGTATTAAAGGTGTTCGGCAAATCTTGCAAACAGCCGTGAAAATGTCATTTGCTGATGATGACTACTCATCACTGTTTTCTGTAATTAAAGAATGGGGAGAGTGATGGCGGAATAAATAATTCGTAGAGTAGCACAGCTAGCTATGCTACCCTACTTAAAAAATGTTGCAAGACACATTGAAGAAAGTTTCTTACACCCCAGCATCCCTGATATACCCTTTGAAAATGCTGAATTGAAAGGTTTTAATCTTTAATAAGGATATTACTGCCCATCAGTAGTATTAGTAGTTGATTGAGGAAATGGTAGAGATTCAGTCTGGGGTTGGGGCTGAAGCTGAGGCTTAGGTTCAGGTTGAGGATTCAAAAAGTCTTGCCAAGTCTTAATTTGCTCTTGCGCCGCACTATAAGCAGCACTACCGCGTGGAATCGATTTAGCAATGTCAATCCCTCTGGCAATATCAGACTGACCTTGAGAGCGGGCTATTTCTAACAATTGCTGACTCCATTGGTCAATAGCCACATTCGCATCCATACGTAAGATGCTATTGTTTGAAACCCGATCTGCCAGCCGTATTGCTTCAATCAAAGCTTCTGGCGTGCCAGCCGCGCCCACTTCCTGGGCTTTTTTCCAGTTTTCTTTTGTGCGGATTTGACCTTCCCAGTCATTTATCGCAGCTTGTGCTTCCCCAGAAAGCGCCCTTCCCGACGAGGCAATTTGTTGGGCGGCGCTAATGGCAGAGGTGAGATTTCCACTCTGAGCCAGTTCTTGTGCTTGATCCAAGTAGGGTTGGTCTTGAATTCGCTGAATTTTCCCTACCCAAGTCCGAATTTTTTTCCGTGCTTCTGGATATAATGCCCGACCTCTACGAATTTCGCTGGCTTGAGCGATCGCAGTTTGCAAGGAGTTAATATCATCAAATATTGCTATCTGTTCGGCGCGGTCTAAGTAAGGTTGGTCTTCAATTGTCTCCACCTGGGCATTCCAGCGACCTATCTCTTGCCTAGCTTCTGCGCCTCTAGGGTTACTAGCAGGGATGAGTTCCACTTGAGCGATCGCTGCTGTTAAATTAGGGACTGTTCCCTGACTAGCCAATATTCTTGCTTTTTCCAGATGGGCAACATCTTCAATTTCCAACTGCCAACGAGCAATTAGTTGCTGTGCTTCGTTATACACTGGTCTGGAAGGATCGATTTGTTGTGCTTGAGCGATCGCAGCCTCTAAACCAGAAACATTACCTATCCAAGCACTTCTTTTTGCGTCAGCTATGGCGATAAAGTCATCTGTTTCGCCCTGTAATTTCGCACTTTCTGGAATTTGTCGAGCAATATTCAGTGCTTCATCGGCATCCCGCTTGTCTAGTTTTGCCTGTGCCAATTCCAGCATTTTGCGTCCAAATGCAGGAACCGCTTCCTGAGCTTTTTGATAAAGGTAACTTTCCTGCCCAATGGATTCAGCTAGCTTGATGGCTTCCAGTAAATTATCGACAACTTTGCTATTTGCTAAACTTTCAGCTTTTCCTAACTTATCGCCATCTTCACGCGCTGTGGCAATTAGACGATTCAATTGGTCGTATTTAGTACCCGCCCAGAATTGATTGTCTACGCGCAGCATTTTGGCGGATAACATGAAGGCCGATTGCCAGCGCCGTTCCTTTACTTCTGCGATCGCACCGTTGTATGTGGCTTCAGCCTTTGACCAAATTGACTGCCATTTGTCAACTTGTTCATCGACTAATTTATAGGCTGCCACATCTTCCGGTATCTGACGAGCAGTAGCGATCGCTTCCTCTAAATTTCCTGTTTGGAAGCTTTGATCGGCTAGCTTTAAAATATCCCGCGACCATTCTCCGATGAAACGATCGATTTCTCCATGCAATGGATGATTTGCTGGTAGTTGCTTCACCAGAGCGATCGCTTGCAATAGGTCGTTTACTGTCTGCTTAGAAGCCGCCAGTTGAGCGCAGTGTAACCGTACAGAAGCACTAGCTAAAGGCCAGAAAATCGAGGGGCAATTAGGAGCAGCTGGCAACTTTAACAGCATTGCCATTGCCAAAAATCCCACACTGCCGGGAATCAACAGTAGTAGTGCTAGCCATAATGTCCAGCTTTTCATCCAGCGTGGCCATTTCCCAGAAGTACTACTGAGTTGGGCAGTTTCTTCTGAATTACTATTTACAGGTAATCCTTCTCGATGGTTTTTTTTTCGCCGCTTCACTGACTTGGAGGTAGAACCAGTAGCTGGGACATCAAATGGTTGAGTTTCACCGAATTGTTCTGTTCGGGATAATCTTTTGTTTTGATCTGGCTTTCTTCCACTGGCTGAAGACCAACTGTCTGGAATATCCCGCTCTGTCATCTCTCACACCAAAATAATTGAATAGCGCTCTGTTTTAGGTCGATAATTCCATTGTTGACATAGTAACTTTCTCATGATTAAAAAGCTACTTTTTTGATTATCTCTCTCCACAGAGTAGCATTATCAATCTCAAAAAACAGTGCTATTTTATACTTTATCCTGAAACAGTAGATTCAGCTTGCAAATCGGCAATTAGTTGAGCTAACTGCTCGCTACTTGCCTGGTAAACATTGCCACAAAAGTCGCAAGTTGCTTCAGCACCATCATCTTTAACAATCATATCTTGCAGTTCGGCCTCTCCCAAAATTTTGAGTGCCCCCAAAACGCGATCGAAAGAACAACCACAGTGGAAGCGCAATATTTGCCGTTCGGGAAAGATTTGCAGTCCCATGTCGCCCAAGAGGTCGGTAAAGATTTCAGTCAAATTCTTCCCAGCTTGCAACAATGGCGTAAATCCTGCCAGACTAGCGACCCGTGATTCTAAGGTTTCTACTAGGGCTTCATCTCTGGCAGCTTTTGGTAACACTTGTATTAGTAATCCTCCAGCCGCAGTTACTCCGCCTGCTCCCACAAACACACCTAAAACTAAAGCTGAAGGTGTTTGTTCGGAATTCACCAGATAATGAGCCACATCATCGCCAATTTCCCCAGAAACTAGTTCTACCGTACTGGAGTAAGGATAACCATAACCAACATCCCGCACAACGTAGAGGTAGCCACCACCCACTGCACCACCAACATCTAGCTTGCCTTTGGCATTGGGAGGCAATTCTACAGATGGATTCCCCACATACCCGCGTACCGTACCATCTAAGCCTGCATCTACCAATATGCCGCCCAAAGGACCATCGCCTTTTACCCGGACATTGACCCTTGACCCAGTTCGCTTCATACTAGAAGCCATCAACAAACCCGCCACCATAGTCCGTCCCAGTGCTGCCGTTGCCACATAAGAAAGTTTGTGGCGCTGCCGTGCTTCTTCTGTTAAACGTGTGGCGATCGCACCTACGGCACGAATTCCACCTTCGGCTGCTGTTGCACGAATTAACTGATCCGCCATGAATAACCTTACATTTCTTAACAAGTTCACTTTTTCTATTCTAAGTTCTCTGCTGCAAGAAAAGTAATGTAGTGGAGTGTTAAGCAAATAAACGGCTGTCATTGGTCATTGGTCATTAGATTATTTGCAAAGCACAAAGGACTAATGACTAATGACAAAAACTATTTGCAATATTAGAAATAGCGATGTCTCACTTTTAGGCAATCTTAGAAAAATGCTGGGTAATTTTCAACAAAGCCAACTGCGGATCGAAATTGAAGCGCCAACAGATGTAATTCGTGACAGTCTGCTGCATCCGGTACAACTAGAAAAATGGCTCTTAGGGCAACGCTTTGCACCAGGAATGCCAGAAGAACTGCTTCCTGGATTTCAGTTTACAACCTGGACTGGGCCAGTCTCGGTTCATCATCAAGTAGACGTTGTAAAATCCAACTGTCTCCGTTTGCTACTCAGTGGAGGTATTGACGGGTTTCACGAATGGTACTGGGGAGAAGGTTGGGTACAATCCCGCTTGGAAGGAGTTTCACTTTTGCCCTTGAATTTGGGTCAAACTTTGAGTTTGTTGAGCTTGCGTCAATTTCTGGCAACTCAAGGACGTTGAATTAACTGGAGATGAAGGGAATGAGAATTGGGGCATGGGGCATTGGTTATTCTTTGCGTCCCCAGTCTCCAGTTCCAAAACCAGAAATAATACTGAGAAAAATTTTTACCAATGCAGATAAATCTTCTGGAACTTAATAGTATTTTTGGTCTTGAGTCACCTGACGATTTGCACGATGGTAAACGAAAAATTGAAATTCAGAGGTAAGTCGTTTAGTAACTGCTGGGGTTGTAGTCACAGCACAATCGTCTGATTTGCCTTTACCTGATTTTAATTCGGCTTTACCACCAACACCGAACAATTTGCTTCTTCTACAACTTGACTGCTAACAGAACGCTGGACAATTCGCTTCATCCCAATCAACCCCCGACTACCAATTAGGATTAAGTCAGCTTTGTAAATATTAGCAAGACGAATGATTTCTTCGGCAGGATCGCCAGTTACCAGTTCTAACTCACTTGTGACTGATAATTTTTCCTGATAGGATTGCAACTGTTTTTCAAGCTGAAAATAAGAAAATGTTGGGGACTCTGGTTGAGGACGATCTGCGGGTACTTCCATCTCTGACTCTGGCGTGGGAAATACATGACAGAGAATAATCTTGGTATCTTTTGACAACGCCAAATTATCTAAACTTTGAATTACTCGTTCTCCAATTTCCGAACCATCTAGAGCTACCAAAATATTCTTTAGCACCGCTCTCGTCTCCTATAAGAGTAGACCCCTTAAATAAGTATGTAGTAAAACTGGAGTAAAACTTGTTGGCAGTTACACTAAATTGTTTCCCATCTGATTATTTAGTTTATGTATTGGAGGCTATGCCATAAATCGGTTTCACCAACTTTGACTTAGGGTGTGCTTACTAGCTTATTACAGAAATAACTCTTTCCTTAATAAGCCAGTGGATTAGGCGGGCAATGCCTAATTTGTAGATGCCCGCCAAAAGGCTTAAGCAGGGTAGCGACTTGTCGTCAGATATCGCCATCCAAACTTTTACTCGCTACCGACAGAGTGACTTTTGTCAATACTATTAGTAAAAACTTAACCATTCCAAATCACTCTTCTTGCTGAATTCGGCGGCGGACTGAATCAGCATGAGAAGGTAAGCCTTCTGCTGTTGCTAGGACATCAATGGCACCAGCCACATTTTGCAGCGCAGTTTGGGAGTATTGAATAATACTGGAGTGTTTCAGGAAGGTTTCAACCCCTAATGCCGAGGCATAGCGGGCAGCGCCAGAAGTTGGCAAGGTGTGGTTAGGCCCTGCCAAGTAGTCTCCCACAGCTTCTGGTGTGGAGTAACCCAAAAAGATTGCTCCAGCGTGGCGAATCTGTGGTAAAAGTGCCCACGGGTCTTTTACTTCTAATTCCAGGTGTTCAGGGGCAAATTCATTTGAGAGTTCTGCTGCTGCTTGGAGGGATTCCACAAGGACAATCAACCCATAATGAGCGATCGCTTTTTCTGTGTCTATTCGCCGTGGATGATCCACTAGCTGTCTTTCCAAGGCTAATTGCACATTTTTCGCCAACGCTGCATCTGTCGTCAGTAAAATTGCTGCCGCCATTGGATCGTGTTCGGCTTGGGCTAGCAAGTCAGCAGCTACATGCACCGGATTTGCGCTTTCATCTGCAATCACCAGCACTTCGCTAGGGCCTGCCAAAGAATCAATGCCGACGGTGCCATAGACAAGTTTTTTCGCAAGGGTGACATAAATGTTACCAGGCCCAGTAATCACATTAACTTTCGGAATCGTTTCTGTGCCATAGGCTAAGGCGGCGATCGCTTGTGCGCCCCCAATGCGATAAATTTCTTGCACTCCTGCTTCTTGGGCAGCTACTAAGACTGCTGGGTTAATTACACCCCCTGGCCCTGGTGGTGTCACCATCACTATATGGGGTACAGCAGCAACACGAGCCGGAATTGCATTCATCAGCACTGTACTGGGATAGGCTGCACGGCCACCAGGCACATACAACCCCGCTCGATCTACGGGAGTGTAGCGTTTGCCCAGCACTACTTCATCGTCGCCAAAGTGTACCCAGCTTTTTGGGACTCGTTGACGATGAAACGCTTCAATTTGGCGACAAGCTAGCCGAAGTGCGCCCAACAACTCCTTTGACACCTGCTGATAGGCTGCATCTAGTTCCGAGCCTGTAACTCGAAGTTCTTCTGCTTTCAGGGTTTGTTTGTCAAATTCGGCTGTGTAATGCAATACAGCTTTGTCGCCTTGGCGCTTCACTGCTTGCAAAACTTCGCGTACCGTTGCTTCTTTGTGAAGCACCTGTTCGTCATGGGTGCGATCGCAGATCCGTTGCAGTTCTGCTCTAACGTCTGCCTGCTGAGTGATGATTCGCAGCATGGAGTAAGGACAATGCCAATAATTATAATATTCACACCTGAGATTTAGTATTGCTCTTGAACCACTGGGGTATGCAAGCTGACTCTAATTCTCTTCTCTAGCTTAACCTGGATTTTTTTGATACTCTCAAGGCTGCCAATAGATGGTTTACTTGAGAAGGCGACTTAATTGCTCAGTCCGACAAACCTTAATAGGCTGACGGCAATAAGTGGGTGTGCCATTTTCCACTACCCCTTTGCGCTTCCCATCACTCCTTGCGGGGTGCAGGTGATCTGTTTGTACATCAAATTCCCCTGATTTACAGGGGATAGGGTCTGAGTATAGTTATTACTTATTTTCCTAACTTATTAGTACTTAACATCTCCTAATACAGACACGATTTTATATCGCTTCTGTACTTTCAAACCTCCTGAAAAGCTGGTTACAGTTTTTTGCCTCTGACAATACATCCTAAATTCAGGACAGATTACATTGACAATCGTACTGTTTTATCAGCTAGAGACCAGTGAGTTAGGGTCACTATTTTATTTTATATCGCTTATTTTAACGCATTTCCTCAATTGACGACACACTAAATTGGGGACTGGAGAGATTGGGAAGCACGAGAATAACTATTCCCCAATAGCAATAATTAATTTTTTAGGAAATTATAACATTGGCAATTGAGATGCTATATTAGTAAGTCTAATAGTGTGTGTACATATTAATAGTATTTTTGGAATTGACTGTGGCGAATACAAAGTCTTCTCTCAAGCGTGCCCAAATCGCAGAACGTAACCGACTGCGTAATAAAGCTTACAAATCAGCAGTCAAGACGCTGATGAAGAAATACTCTAGTGCGGTAGCTGTATATGCAGCTAATCCTACCCCAGAATTCAAACAAGAAGCAGAGGCTCGGTTATCCGAGGCTTACGGCAAAATCGATAAAGCAGTCAAACGGGGTGTCCTTCACCCCAACAACGGGGCAAGGAAAAAGTCGAGATTGGCTCATAAACTAAAGCCTGTAACTCAAACAGCAGCTGAATAATTATTGGTGAGCCAGTACATACTCTAACTCAGTGACTCACTGGGTTAGTAACTTTCCTAAAGTTGTAGTAATTGGCGTAAAAGGCTAGTCGCTTATGGAAAGCTAGTGTAGTAAAAAGGGTTTGCACGCCACTTGTTCTATGGCTCTTAACCCATCTAGGCAGGGTTTATTTAGAAGAAACTGTTTTTGTTTATACCAATTAAAACAAGTGACAGGCGTGGTTTTCCTCTTAAATATCAGCCGATCGCGTAGCGGCTAGCATAGGAAAAAGATTTATCTAGAGGGTCATTTGTCCTTAGTCGCGCTCACGGCTAACAATATTATGACGACTAACGACAAAGAACAAAGAATGCAACTGGTAGACACGCACGTTCATCTCAACTTTGATAGTTTTCAGCCAGATTTGGCAACAGTGCGATCGCGGTGGCAAGAAGCAGGAGTAGTACATTTAGTACATTCCTGTGTTCACCCTGATGAGTTTTCTAGCATTCAATCCATCGCCCACGAGTTTCCCGAAATCAGCTTTGCTGTGGGATTACACCCTCTAGATGCTGATAAATGGAATAGCGAGACAGCCGGGAAAATCAAAACTTTAGCTAGTTCTGACTCGAATGTAGTCGCAATTGGAGAAATGGGGCTGGATTTTTACAAAGCTGATAACTATGAGCATCAGCTTATGGTGTTTGAGTCGCAGTTAGCGATCGCTTCTGAACTCAACTTACCAGTGATTATCCACTGCCGCGATGCTGCTATGGCAACCAGGGAAGTGTTGCAAAAATGGCGGGAACTCAAAGGAGAAAGAGTGCGGGGCGTTATGCATTGCTGGGGAGGAACGCCAGAAGAAACTCAATGGTTTCTCGATCTAGGCTTCTACATCAGCTTTAGCGGGACGGTAACGTTCAAAAACGCCAAAGCGATCCAATCCTCAGCTGCGATGGTAAGTAGCGATCGTCTACTAATTGAGACAGACTGCCCATTTCTCGCCCCAGTTCCGAAACGGGGTGAAAGGCGGAACGAGCCTGCCTACGTACTTTATGTAGCCGAGCAAGTAGCTAAACTGCGTCAAGAAACGGTAGAAGCGATCGCCCATCAAACCACCCAGAATGCCCGTGAATTATTCGGTCTGTCAATATAAAGTGGGATCTAATCTCTTTAATTCAGTTGTGCTAAAAAAAATAAAACTCTAGGAAGGGAAAATATGGTAATATTATTCCCTCAAAAACATTTTGCTTGCGCCATAATGATAAAGGAAGGAACCTAAAATTTCTGAGCCTAATTTTCCGTGATTTTATCGGCTTGGCCATCCTCCATATCTCTACAAGCGGATGCTCTCCACACATAACTAACCGTACCAAACCAGGTTGAGCTAGCTAAACTTTTGCACAAAATCGGCTTGATGTGTATTTAACCTATACAAAATCCTTAAACGAAATTGCCTTGTGAGTACAATCCAGCAAAACGAAGTTATTCTGATTCAAAACCGACAAGGTGCGGATCGTTCCCTCAGTCTTAGGATATCTAAGATATCACTGAGAGTCTAAATAGCGGGGTGAATTTAAAACACACCGTCTAGAGCTGCGTCAGCAAATTAACGCGCTTTTTGGAGGGGAAATGAAGAAAGTAGATAAAACTCAGGAATATCTAAACTGTATATTCTTCTTAAATCAAGAATATAGTGGGTTTTTGGTGTCTGAGTACCCGATTAGGGGCAATTACCCCCTTGTCCAAATCGCTCATTCCAGCTTTAATCGCTGCGTTTGCCCACACCTGTTGTAAATAACAAGTGTGTAAGAATCAGTTCCCAAACAGCTAAGGACACTGGCTAGCAGTGGGAAGAGTCAAACAGCAGTGTCCAAGGGAAAATTTTACCAGGTTGACAAAGGAAGAGGCATGACTAAAGAAACATACATGGAACCAGCCTTTCTGCTGCCCGACTTGATTGAAATCCAGCGAGCAAGCTTTCGCTGGTTTTTGGAAGAAGGGCTGATAGAAGAACTGAACTCCTTTAGTCCTATTACAGATTATACGGGCAAATTAGAATTGCACTTTTTGGGTCATAACTACAAACTCAAAGAGCCAAAGTACAGCGTCGAAGAAGCCAAGCGGCGGGACAGTACTTATGCCGTCCAAATGTATGTCCCCACACGCCTGATTAACAAAGAAACCGGGGAAATCAAAGAGCAAGAGGTATTTATTGGCGATTTGCCTTTGATGACCGATCGCGGCACGTTTATTATTAACGGGGCCGAGCGAGTAATTGTCAACCAAATAGTGCGATCGCCAGGGGTCTATTACAAATCAGAAATTGATAAAAACGGGCGACGGACTTATTCAGCTAGCTTAATTCCCAACCGGGGAGCATGGCTGAAATTTGAAACAGACCGTAACGATTTGGTGTGGGTACGGATTGACAAAACCCGCAAACTCTCAGCGCAGGTACTTCTAAAGGCTTTAGGGTTATCAGACAACGAAATCTTTGATGCCTTACGCCATCCAGAATATTTCCAAAAAACCATCGAAAAAGAAGGGCAGTTTTCTGAAGAAGAAGCCCTGATGGAGTTATATAGAAAACTGCGTCCTGGTGAACCACCCACAGTTTTAGGTGGACAACAACTTTTAGACTCTCGTTTCTTTGACCCGAAACGTTATGACCTTGGTCGCGTTGGACGGTACAAACTCAACAAAAAATTGCGCCTTTCTGTCCCCGACACCATGCGGGTATTGACTGCTGGCGATATCTTGGCCGCCGTAGATTATCTAATTAATCTAGAATATGACATCGGTAACATCGATGACATTGACCACTTAGGCAACCGCCGAGTGAGAAGTGTCGGGGAATTGCTGCAAAACCAAGTACGGGTGGGCTTAAACCGTTTAGAAAGAATTATTCGGGAACGGATGACCGTATCCGATGCCGAAGTATTAACCCCCGCTTCCTTGGTGAACCCCAAACCATTAGTAGCAGCAATTAAAGAATTCTTTGGTTCCAGCCAGTTAAGTCAGTTCATGGATCAAACCAATCCTCTGGCTGAACTGACACACAAACGCCGTCTAAGCGCCCTTGGCCCTGGTGGTCTAACCCGCGAACGCGCTGGGTTTGCTGTACGGGATATCCATCCTAGTCACTATGGGCGCATTTGCCCCATTGAGACACCAGAAGGTCCCAACGCCGGATTGATTGGCTCCTTAGCAACCCATGCGCGGGTTAACCTATACGGCTTCCTCGAAACACCATTTAGACCTGTGGAAAATGGGCGAGTTAGATTCGATCTGCCTCCAGCCTACATGACAGCCGATGAAGAAGACGATCTACGGGTTGCTCCTGGGGATATTCCTGTAGATGAAACTGGGCATATTATTGGCCCCCAAGTACCTGTGCGTTATCGGCAAGAATTTTCCACCACAACACCAGAGCAAGTTGACTACGTAGCAGTATCTCCCGTACAGATTGTATCGGTAGCAACCAGCATGATTCCCTTTTTGGAGCATGATGACGCTAACCGAGCGCTGATGGGATCGAACATGCAACGGCAAGCAGTACCCCTGCTGAAACCAGAACGTCCTTTGGTGGGTACTGGTTTGGAAGCGCAAGGAGCAAGAGACTCCGGGATGGTAATTGTATCGCGTACCGATGGTGATGTCACTTATGTGGATGCCACAGAAATTCGCGTCCGTCCTAAACCTAATACCTCAGAAATTAAATACACCCTTTCCAAGTACCAACGTTCTAACCAAGACACCTGTTTAAATCAAAAACCCCTCGTCCGCATTGGCGAAAAGGTTGTTGCTGGTCAGGTGCTGGCTGATGGCTCCTCCACCGAAGGCGGTGAATTGGCGCTAGGACAAAATATCGTTGTTGCCTATATGCCTTGGGAAGGCTACAACTACGAAGATGCAATTTTAATCTCTGAAAGACTAGTGCAGGATGATGTCTACACCTCAATTCACATTGAAAAATATGAAATTGAAGCTAGACAAACGAAACTGGGACCAGAAGAAATAACGAGAGAAATTCCCAACGTTGGGGAAGATGCCTTACGCCAGTTGGATGAACAGGGAATTATCCGCATTGGGGCATGGGTAGAAGCTGGAGATATCTTGGTGGGTAAGGTAACACCCAAAGGTGAATCTGACCAACCGCCAGAAGAAAAACTCTTGCGGGCGATTTTCGGTGAAAAAGCGCGGGATGTGCGGGATAATTCCTTGCGAGTCCCTAACGGTGAAAAAGGTCGCGTCGTTGATGTGCGCTTGTTTACTCGCGAACAAGGCGATGAATTGCCACCAGGAGCCAATATGGTAGTCCGGGTGTACGTTGCCCAAAAACGCAAAATCCAAGTTGGCGACAAAATGGCAGGTCGTCACGGTAATAAAGGGATTATTTCTCGGATATTACCAGCGGAAGATATGCCTTATTTGCCCGATGGTTCGCCAGTGGACATCGTACTCAATCCATTGGGTGTACCCAGTCGGATGAACGTCGGACAAGTATTTGAGTGCCTCTTGGGTTGGGCTGGTCAGACCTTGGGAGTACGATTTAAGATTACTCCCTTTGATGAAATGTACGGTGAAGAGACATCCCGCCGAATCGTGCATGGCAAATTGCAAGAAGCACGTGACGAAACAGGGAAAGACTGGGTATATAACCCAGATAATCCCGGCAAAATCATGGTGTATGACGGTCGCACAGGCGAACCCTTTGACCGAGCAATTACCATCGGTGTGGCTTATATGCTGAAACTGGTGCATTTGGTGGATGATAAGATCCACGCCCGTTCTACAGGCCCATACTCACTGGTGACTCAACAACCCTTGGGTGGTAAAGCCCAACAAGGTGGTCAGCGATTTGGAGAAATGGAAGTGTGGGCATTGGAAGCCTTTGGTGCAGCTTACACTTTACAGGAATTGCTCACAGTTAAATCTGACGATATGCAAGGACGGAATGAAGCGTTAAATGCGATCGTTAAAGGTAAGGCAATTCCAAGACCTGGAACTCCAGAATCCTTTAAGGTGCTAATGCGCGAGTTGCAGTCATTGGGGTTAGACATTGCCGTACACAAGGTAGAAACCCAAGCAGATGGCAGTTCCCTAGATGTGGAAGTCGATTTGATGGCAGACCAATCAGCCCGTCGCACACCTCCTCGGCCAACTTATGAATCTCTTTCCCGCGAATCGCTGGATGATGACGAATAAGGATTAGGCAATAGGGCATGGGGTATAGCGCATAGGCAATGGGAAAAACGCCCAATGCCTAATGCCTGTTCCCAATGTTGTAAAACTAAATATACTCAAAACTCATAACTCATAATTCGGAACTCAGCACTTAAGTATGAGACCTGCCCAAACTAATCAGTTTGACTACGTAAAAATCGGCTTGGCTTCCCCCGAACGCATTCGGCTGTGGGGCGAAAGAACATTGCCTAATGGTCAAGTAGTCGGTGAAGTTACCAAGCCAGAGACGATTAACTACCGAACTCTCAAGCCAGAAATGGATGGCTTATTTTGTGAGCGCATCTTTGGCCCCGCGAAAGATTGGGAATGCCATTGTGGTAAGTATAAAAGAGTCCGTCATAGAGGTATTGTTTGTGAGCGCTGTGGCGTAGAAGTCACCGAGTCACGGGTGCGTCGTCACCGCATGGGCTATATTAAACTCGCCGCACCAGTAGCTCACGTTTGGTATCTCAAAGGCATTCCTAGCTATATTTCCATCCTGTTAGATATGCCCTTACGGGATGTTGAGCAGATTGTCTATTTCAACTCTTATGTTGTCCTGAGTGCAGGTAATGCCGAAACTTTAACTTACAAACAGCTACTGAGTGAAGACCAGTGGTTGGAAATAGAAGACCAAATTTATAGCGAAGATTCTGTGCTGCAAGGCGTAGAGGTAGGTATTGGTGCGGAAGCGCTGTTGCGTTTGCTTGCCGATATTAATTTGGAACAAGAAGCCGAAAGCCTACGCGAAGAAATTGGTAACGCCAAGGGACAAAAGCGGGCCAAGCTAATTAAGCGATTGCGGGTAATTGACAACTTTATCGCCACTGGTTCCAAACCAGAGTGGATGGTAATGGCAGTTATTCCCGTAATTCCTCCTGACTTGCGTCCAATGGTGCAGCTAGATGGTGGGCGCTTTGCAACTAGCGATTTGAATGATTTGTATCGGCGGGTAATTAACCGCAACAATCGTTTGGCACGCTTGCAAGAAATTTTGGCACCAGAGATTATTGTGCGGAACGAAAAGCGGATGCTGCAAGAAGCAGTGGATGCTTTGATTGACAATGGTCGTCGGGGACGCACTGTGGTAGGGGCAAATAACCGACCCCTGAAATCTTTGTCCGACATTATTGAGGGTAAACAAGGACGTTTCCGACAAAACTTGTTAGGTAAACGGGTTGACTACTCTGGACGTTCGGTTATTGTGGTCGGGCCAAAGCTGAAAATTCACCAGTGCGGTTTGCCTAGAGAAATGGCAATTGAGCTATTTCAACCATTTGTGATTAACCGCCTCATTCGTAGCGGCATGGTAAATAATATCAAAGCTGCGAAAAAGCTGATATCACGTAACGATCCCAGTGTTTGGGATGTGCTGGAAGAGGTGATTGAAGGACACCCTGTAATGCTAAACCGGGCACCAACGTTGCACCGTTTAGGTATTCAGTCTTTTGAACCGATTTTAGTAGAAGGTAGAGCAATTCAACTGCATCCTCTGGTGTGTCCGGCATTTAACGCCGACTTTGACGGGGATCAAATGGCGGTACACGTCCCTCTGTCGTTAGAAAGTCAGGCTGAAGCGCGGTTGTTGATGTTGGCTTCTAACAATATTTTGTCACCAGCCACAGGTAAACCCATCATCACGCCTAGCCAAGACATGGTGTTGGGAGCCTATTACTTAACAGCAGAAAATCCCGGTGCGACAAAAGGGGCAGGAAATTACTTTTCTTCGCTAGAAGATGTAATTATGGCTTTCCAGCAAGATCAAATTGACTTGCACGCCTATATTTACGTAAGGTTTGATGGTGAAATAGAATCAGACCAACCGGATACAGAACCCGTGAAAGTGACGGAAAACGAGGATGGTACCCGCACATTACTCTATAAGTTCCGTCGAGTCAGACAAGACGCTAAGGGCAATGTACTTTCACAGTATATATACACAACTCCTGGTCGCGTTATTTACAATAATGCCATTCAGGAAGCACTAGCAAGTTAATTCGTAATTTCTAATTCGTAATTCGTAATTAAAGAATGAATTACGAATTACGAACTACGAATTACGAATTATTAATTATTGATGACTCAGGACTAATGATTAATGACTAACGAAAAAATGATTTTTCGCAATCGCGTGGTTGACAAAGGTCAACTGAGAAATTTAATTTCTTGGGCTTTTACGAATTATGGTACAGCGCGAACCGCAGTGATGGCGGACAAATTGAAAGATTTGGGATTTCGCTATGCTACCAAAGCAGGGGTTTCCATCAGTGTAGATGACTTGATGATACCACCAACTAAGCGATTGCTCTTAGAAGCAGCCGAGGAAGAAATTCGCGCTACTGAAACCCGTTATCAACGGGGAGAAATCACTGAAGTAGAACGCTTTCAAAAGGTAATCGATACTTGGAATGGTACCAGTGAAGCCTTGAAAGATGAAGTAGTCGTTCACTTCAAGAAGACTAATCCCCTAAACTCCGTGTATATGATGGCATTCTCCGGGGCACGGGGTAACATCTCACAAGTCCGGCAGTTGGTGGGGATGCGGGGACTGATGGCAGACCCTCAAGGGGAAATTATCGATTTACCGATCAAAACCAACTTCCGTGAAGGGCTAACTGTGACGGAATACATTATTTCGTCTTATGGTGCCAGAAAAGGATTGGTGGATACTGCCTTGCGGACAGCTGACTCTGGTTATCTCACCCGTCGGTTAGTGGACGTTTCCCAGGATGTAATTATTCGGGAATTTGACTGCGGCACTACCAGAGGTCTTACTATTGGGCCAATGACAGAAGGTGCCAAAACCTTGATTCCTCTGGGAACCCGCTTAATGGGACGGGTAATTGGCGAAGATGTGGTGCATCCGGTAACAAAAGAATTGATTGCAGCACGCAATTCCCCAATTCCTGAAGAATTGGCGAAGAAAATTGAAAAATCTGGGGTTGCAGAAGTTGTGGTGCGATCGCCACTAACTTGTGAAGCTGCACGTTCTGTCTGTCAACACTGTTACGGCTGGAGTTTGGCCCACGCCAAGATGGTAGACTTAGGCGAAGCTGTGGGGATCATTGCTGCTCAAAGTATTGGTGAACCTGGTACTCAGCTAACCATGCGGACATTCCACACTGGTGGGGTGTTTACTGGGGAAGTGGCGCAACAAGTTCGTTCTAAAATCGATGGGACTGTCAAGCTTCCGCGCAAACTGAAGACCAGAACATATCGGACTCGCCACGGGGAAGATGCCCTTTATGTTGAAGCTAATGGCATCATGCTTTTGGAACCAACAAAAGTAGGTGATGTTACCCCAGAAAACCAAGAGGTTCATCTAACCCAAGGTTCAACATTATATGTATTTGATGGAAATAAGGTAAAACAAGGGCAGTTGTTGGCAGAGGTTGCCCTTGGTGGACGGACAACTCGGACTAATACAGAAAAAGCAGTTAAAGATGTTGCTTCTGACTTAGCTGGGGAAGTCCAATTTGCCGAAGTAGTTCCAGAACAAAAAACTGACCGTCAAGGTAATACCACAACCACAGCCGCGCGCGGTGGTTTGATTTGGATTCTGTCTGGGGAAGTTTACAACTTGCCACCTGGGGCTGAATTGGTGGTGAAAAATGGTGATGCGATCGCTTCTAATGGAGTTTTAGCAGAAACTAAGTTAAGCAGTTTGCACGGCGGTGTTGTGCGTTTGCCTGAAGCTACCCCAGGTAAGAGTACCAGAGAAATTGAGATTATCACTGCTTCTGTGGTCTTAGACCAAGCAACAGTGACAGTCCAAAGTTCCCAAGGTCGCAATAACTACTTAGTCTCCACAGGCAACAACCAGGTATTTAACCTCCGGGCTACACCAGGTACAAAAGTGCAAAATGGTCAAGTAGTAGCTGAGTTAATTGATGACCGCTATCGCACAACCACTGGCGGATTCCTAAAATTCGCGGGTGTTGAAGTCCAGAAAAAAGGCAAAGCCAAGCTGGGTTATGAAGTCGTACAGGGCGGTACACTGTTGTGGATTCCCGAAGAAAGCCACGAAGTCAATAAAGACATCTCCTTGCTGTTGGTGGAAGACGGTCAGTTTGTAGAAGCTGGTACCGAAGTCGTGAAGGATATCTTCTGCCAAAACAGTGGTGTCATAGAAGTAACCCAGAAAAACGACATTCTGCGGGAAGTCGTGGTGAAGCCAGGCGAACTGCTGATGGTGGACGATCCAGAATCAGTAATTGGGCGAGATAACACTTTCATTCAACCAGGTGAGGAATTCCAAGGCAATGTCGCCACGGAATTGCGTTATATCCAGTATGTGGAGACACCAGAAGGCCCTGCATTGTTGAGTCGTCCAGTCGTTGAGTTTGCTGTACCAGATAACCCAGATGTGCCATCAACTACATCGGTAAGTCAACAAACTGGGCGATCGATTCAGCTGCGGGCTGTGCAAAGACTCCCTTACAAAGATTCGGAACGTGTCAAATCTGTTGAAGGTGTAGAACTGCTGCGAACCCAGCTAGTGTTGGAAATTGAGCAAGAAGGCGAACAAGACCACAATGCTTCACCCCTAGCAGCCGATATTGAATTGGTACAGGATACCGAAGACTCAGAAGTTCAACGCTTGCAGCTAGTGATTTTGGAGTCCTTGGTAATTCGTCGAGACATTACCGCTGATGCCACCCAAGGTAGCACCCAGACAACACTTGAGGTACACGATGGGCTTTCCATTGCCCCTGGAGCCGTGGTAGCACGTACCCAAATCTTGTGTAAAGAAGGGGGGGAAGTGCGGGGTGTCCAAAAAGGAACCGAAAACGTGCGTCGCTGTTTAGTGCTGCGCGACGTTGACAGGATCGTTACAAATACTAGTACTCAGCCCAAAGTAAAAGTGGGTGACTTGCTAGTAGAAGGTACAGAAATTGCTCCTGGAGTTTTTGCCCAAGAATCAGGACAAGTAGTGGATATTAAAAATGCCCCTGCTGCACCTGGTAGTGACTCAGCTTTGAGTACTAAAAACTACGCTATTACTAGCCGTATCGGTCGCCCCTATCGAGTCAGTCCTGGTGCTGTGTTGCAGATAGAAGACGGCGATTTGGTACAACGGGGTGATAACTTGGTGTTGCTGGTGTTTGAACGCGCCAAAACTGGAGATATCATTCAAGGTTTGCCCCGGATTGAAGAACTGCTTGAAGCTCGTAAACCCAAAGAAGCGTGTATTTTATGCCGCCGCGCGGGTGAAGTTAAAGTAGTTTACGCTGAAAGTGGTGATGAAGCGATCGCTATTAAGGTCGTAGAATCAAATGGCGTGGTGACAGATTATCCTCTGGGGCCTGGGCAAAACTTGATTGTGCCAGATGGCTCAATGGTATTAGCGGGACAACCGTTAACTGACGGCCCATCCAATCCCCACGAAATTTTGGAAATCTTTTTTAGCCTGGGTTCCGAAGACGGAATCTATGCCTGTGCTAGCCTTGCTTTGCAGAAGGTACAGACATTCTTGGTGAACGAAGTGCAAATGGTATATCAGTCTCAAGGGATTGATATTTCCGATAAGCACATTGAAGTGATTGTTCGCCAGATGACCAACAAAGTCAGGATTGATGATGGTGGTGACACTACCATGCTTCCTGGTGAATTGGTGGAACTGCGCCAAGTTGAGCAGGTGAATGAAGCTATGGCAATTACAGGCGGTGCGAGGGCACAGTATACCCCAGTATTATTGGGTATCACCAAAGCATCCTTAAACACCGACAGCTTTATCTCTGCCGCATCATTCCAAGAGACAACGCGGGTACTTACCGAAGCAGCTATCGAAGGTAAATCTGACTGGCTGCGCGGGTTAAAGGAAAACGTGATTATCGGGCGATTGATTCCGGCGGGTACTGGGTACAATACTTATGAAGAACCTGGTGCGATCGAAGATTATGCTGCGGAAATTAGCAGTAGTGTCTTAGATGAAGTTGACGATCCCCTAGATATGGTATTAGATGACCGCACAGCCCGCACCTATAATTTAGATTCTCCGACTCTTGGTGAATCTGGCTTTGGTAGCAGACGTGCAGAAAGGTCAATTCTAGATGAAGAAGATGAATTAATCGCCGATGAAGTAGTAGACGACGACGATTTCGAGGAAGAAGAAGAAGACGATGATGATGATTTCGACGACGAATAAAGACTTGAAATCTCGCGTCTCGATTAAAAGGTAAAAATTGAAAAGGCAAAAGAAGATTTTCTTTTGCCTTTTTATTTTGCTTTATAAGAACACACAATGAGCAACTGTACAGATAGCTAGCTTTTTTATATTTGCGATCGCGAAGTTTTGCATCTTATTTTAATCCACCTTCCTTAAGAAAAAAGGCGTGATAAGTAAGAAGATGAAAGTTACCAGCTTTTCACCTCAGTTAATAAGATTTTTAGGTTGATTTGAACGTTCGCGCAGCGTCCCGTAGGGAAGTGAAACCCATCATCAACTTTTTGGATTTTAAATTGTTAAAACGTAGTTTATCCAAAACCCTTCAATTTCAATCAGTCAATTAGGGTGATTCAAAAGTAACATCCTCATATAAATCTGCAACAGCACATCGAAAGTCTACACTTGCCAAATGAATGATATCTTCTTTTTCATAGGGATAAAATACCCATTGTCTCTCTGAATTGCGGCGAAAACATTCAACATTTAAGCGAGTTTGACTCACAAGTACATATTCTTGAAGTGACTCCATCTGTCGGTAGTCAGCAAATTTATCACCTCGGTCAAAGGCTTCTGTTGTCGGAGATAGCACTTCTACAATTAAGCAGGGATAACGCAAAAAATTATTAAAAGCTTTATCTCGTTGGTCACAACTTACCATCACATCAGGGTAGTAATAGGTATTAATGGACTCAATATGTGCTTTGGTATCTGAGATATAAGTTTGACAACCACTCCCACGCAAATGATTTCTCAGCATAGCAAAGAGATTCCCGCTAATAATGACATGAGTATTACTTGCTCCTGCCATTGCATAAACCTGCCCCTGTCTGTATTCATGCTTTATAGGACTAGTTTCTTTTCCTTTGAGATAGTCTTCTGGGGAAATATAGCTAGAATTTGGAATTGCAACCATTTCTAAGAACCTTGTGTGATGCCTTGTATCTAGTTTAAGAGAAGGTTGACGGCTAAATCTCCTAATTACACGGCACCATAAATCTAGCAATAGCTAGATGCTGTAATTCTCTCAAAGGCTATAATCTACATCTGTCGCACCGAGAGATTAACTTGTGGATGTCATATTAGAACGATCGCACCAATTAAAACAAGCCTTAGTAGATTTTGTCCTTGATGCTGAAGGTGAACTGGCAAAAGCACTGGAAACTTATGCAGCAGAACAGTTGCGCCGTGGAAGTGGCGATAGTACACAGCAGGACTTAATCATCGATAGCTTTCTGACAGGCGGGAAAGTCGGTGACAAATCACCATTAGACTTGTTTATTGAAAGCCATCCAGATTTAGAAGAGAGCGATCGCAACCTGATCAAAAGCTGGCATCATAGTTTTATTGGCTTATTTGCCATTAGTAACATCCTACCTGATGGCTTTGAATTGACGAACTGGCTGACAGATAAACGTTATATTGTCAAGCCAAATAATATCCAAACATTACAGGCAATATCTCGGTTGAAAGTAGGAGAAATTTTACTAACTCGTATTTCTCCTGTCACTGATAGCTACTGGATGTTTTCTGGCCCATACACAATAATGGGCAAATTAGGTAAACCAAAATTGGCTGTAGCAATTGGTAATTTTAAAGAAAACTATAAAAGTAATCTTTACAGCGATGCTCCAGACTTGCTAGAAGAAGCTTGGCAGTCAGTAGAAAAATATCATCAACAGTTTGTGGACTTTTTTGGCTCTGATGAAATCACACTATCTGGATACCATTTAAATAAAAAGATAGCCGAATTTCAAGAAGTAATTACAGAAAAAACCCTTGCAGCCGCAGGAATTGATCCTTCAAAATCTTTAGCAGAAGTGGCAGAAGCAGCTGGCATTGGAGACGAGGAAATCAAAGCAGCAGCACAAGAATTCGGTGCTGATTCCAACGTCGTCTCTCAGATGTTGAACAGCAAAGGTGGCAATAGCAAAATGGTGATGCCAAAGGTTGATTTGCCTGCTGAACTCAAGAAAGCTGAACAGGTAACAGCCCTTTCTCATCCCCGTTGGGGACAAATGTTTTTACCAACATATAGTAAGATACAAGCAATATTATCGGCAGATGACTGGCAAAGTATTCAAGGGGCCGAAAAACTAGTTCGCTACTATCTCGAAGATAAAAGTATCAATGCCTTTGTTTGGCATCGATTAGTGCAACAATATCCGACTCAATTAGAAAATGTGTTGCAAACATTTTTGCAACGTCCAGAATTTCGCCTTGAAAGTGACTTGGATTCGCTTTTGCAAGAATTCCACAAACCTATTGAGCCAGAGTTACCAGATATTGCCAGTGTACCCATACATTTGCATAACTTATTTCAAGAAGCTTTAGGAGAAGTTAGCAAATCGAAGCCCAAGGGTAAAGGGCAACAAAAGCCAGCAAAGGGTTTTCAAAGAGGTTAGTAAATGCAAGGGATTAGGGACTGGGGACTGGGGACTGGGTGAAAAGTCTTTTTGTGTCTAAGTTTCATCATCTGTTGATGTCCTAACCACCAAGGCTTGTGCTATATATAGAAAACCTCACCATATACACGTAGTATTAGTCCTCGGCTATAGCAAAGATACTAGTGCAAGAAGGCAGGAGTCAAAAAAGCTTATATAGTAAGCTTTTTAAATTCAACTGGATAGGAATTTCTGCCGTGCTGCACTAGCTCTTAAGCTCTGGTAAATGCTTTTAGATTGCCTTAGTCAACAAATTACTCAATGAATTTCTTCAAATGAATAAAGCTAAGTTTTGACAAATATTTGAAAAATCTTTTGAGAATTAAAGCTAACAATAACTTGCTATCTCCACCGCGCCAAGGAGGGAGAGCGATAAAACTAGCAACGATAAAACGTAGGCTATGGACAAACTTACCCGCTTCGAGGTAAGCCAATCCTAAAACAGCAAGTGCAATCCCTTTAAATAAAGAATTGTTAACGTTTTGAGCGATCGCTAAAGCCTGTTCTCCATAATCTATGGCTTGAGGAATTTCTCCTAGTGCGCTATGGAGATAAGAAAATTGTGATAACGACTGAGATTCGTGGTGTGGATAAGCTGCTACGCAGCTAAATTTAATAAACAGCATTACCTTTATTTTTAATCTTGCGCTCCCATTTAATAATAAGGCCTCCTTCATTTAACA
>NZ_JBALDK010000203.1:0-11867 GCF_036917455.1 Nostoc sp.
TTAAATTATTCTATTATTAATTAGTTATTAAAATATACGGAAATCATCAGCACATTAATAATTATTTATATCAATTACGAGACTTTGATTATTTCAGCTAATAATCTACTCTAAAAAGGCTTTTTAAGTAATGTTTTCATTTCAATTGTGTGGCTGTGTGGATGATTCGGTAAAAGTAGTTAATAATCAGCATAAAGCAAGAATTTTGTGGATAACAGTAGGATTACTTACTATTTTTTTTGTTACTGAGTGGAGTGTAGGTTTATGGAGCCATAGTTTATCTTTACAAGCAGATGCAGGACACATCCTTTCGGATATTACAGCGTTAGTAATATCGTTAATTGCTAGTTTTTTAGCACAGCAACCAGCTAAGAAAAAAGCAACCTTTGGAAATCAGCGAGTCGAAGTTTTAGCAGCTTTGTTGAATGGATTAAGTTTGCTGGCGATCGCTACTTTTATCACATGGGAAGCTATTCAACGCTGGCAACATCCAGCAACCATTTTGGGCTTACCAATGTTAGGGATTGCCGTGTTAGGTTTAATCGTCAATCTGCTCAATATTACTTTGCTTCATCCCCATACCCACAACGATTTAAACTTGCGGGGGGCTTTGCTTCATATCATTGCGGATACTGCTAGTTCTGTGGGCGTAATTATAGCTGCTTTAACAGTTCATCTTTGGGATTGGTGGTGGGCAGATGTTGCTATTAGTTTAGTAGTTGCAATCTTTACGGGTTTAAGTGCTTTACCTTTAGTGCAAGAAAGTTTAAAGATTTTTTTGGAATATGCACCAGAATCAATTGACCCCGTTGAGGTAGAAATATCTATTAAATCTTTTCCTGGCGTTGTGCAAGTGGAAAAACTCCGCATTTGGACACTTAGTTTAAACAAAGTCATGCTTTGTGCCAATTTGACGGTTGAATGTACAACTATCCAAGAACGCGATCGCTTACTCAAAAAGTTGGAAAATCACATCAGAAAAAGTTTTCATATTACTGAAATAACTTTGCAGCTAACTAGTAGTACAAAACCTGCTGTACTGCCAATTCATCCTTTATTTAATCAAGATTTGATTTTAATGCTATCTCCTGACAAAGCAAAATAAAATCAAAGTATTTTTATTCGACTTTCTCCCACAATTACTTAAATTAAGATTTAAAAATTATGTTTTTTGGCATTAATTTTAATTGTCAAAACATAGCAAAAGATTATTTACTAAGAGGTTTACTAATGATGAATTTCATTCAAAAATCCCCAATGATTTCATTCTTAAAAGAGTACAAACGTACCTTCGTTTGGTTTATATCTGGTGTAGTTCTGGTAGTTTTGTTGTTCTTAGGAACATCAAATCAACAACCAGCAACAGCTACTAACCCAAGTCATACCACAGCCTCTACTCAGGTAGATGTGACTGCTACACCCTCAGACTTTGGTGCTACTCACCTAGAACCAAATTTTTATCAGTATTAACAGCTAACACTTACTCAATTAACTTGAAGGCACATTGCAATGATTTCACTTTTGCGAAAGTACAAGCGATCGCTAGCCTTTGCCATGGCTGGCTTGCTGTGTACCTTGCTGTGTACCGTTCTGCTGGTATTTGGTAATTCTGTTTTTCAGCCGACTATGGCTGCTGGTAATGGAATTAACGTAATTATCATGATTGGCGATGGTATGGGTTGGAATATGGCCCGGGCCGCAGCCGTTGCTAAAGGCGCTCCTTTTTACACCAGTGGTAAAGGTTCAGGTCTGAGCTTCCAAAAGCTAACTGGATATGGATTGGTGACTACTTACGGCACAACAATTCAAGGAAATACACCAGCTAAACCAACAGGTCAGCCCCACCTAACAGGTAACTCTGCTCTAGATGGGTCTGATACATTCACCGGTGCAAGTCCTGTTCGTCCCAACTTCTCATTCCAGCCTACTCCTTTTAATCCAGGCGATCGCCTTGATGGTAACAGTTTGGCAGATGGTAATCTCACAGGTTACGACCCTAGCAAAGGCGGCCCTCTTCCTTGGATTCCTCTGACCCCTGCTAATGCTGGAACTTATGACACAGAGTACATCAAACACAGTTATCCCGACTCTGCTAACACCGCTACAACTCTTTATACTGGCGTAAAGAGCTTTAACAACGCGATGGGTGTAGATATTTACGAGAAAAAGTTGAAAACAATCCTGGAAATTGCCAAGGAAAATAGTAAGTCTACAGGGCTAGTTACCTCTGTACCCATTAGCCATGCAACGCCTGGGGCTGCGGCTTCTTTTGTAAATCGTCGCAGCAAATACGATAGTAAGTACGACCCTACCAAGACTAACCAAGACAGTGTTCTGCAACAGACATTGCTAAACTTTCAGCCTAATGTTTTGTTGGGTGGCGGTCATCCGAAAGACTTTGACAATAAAAGTAGTACAAGTACCGCAGAGGGTGTCTTCAACTATACGTATATAACAGAAGACACTTATCAACATCTCAGCAAGAACCCTACGTCCAATCGTTATGGCTATACCTTTGTGGAACGTGGCCCTAATGCAACTCAGACACTGCTAAACACGGCTGCTAAACTCGATCCCAATAAGGGAGACAAATTATTTGGTTTATACGGTGCGCGTGGACAAGAAGGCAATCTTCCTACTAGCTCTTCTAAGGGAGACTACAGTTTGACAGGTCTGAACAACGGCTCGCTCTATAGCTCCGTTGTTAAGAGTGTAAGTCCCTGTCCATCAGGTCAGATTATTCCTGGTACATCTGGGGATTGTGTTCCTGTTGTCGATGCAGCAGGGAACCCAATTTCTGGCCCCACACCTGATACAGTCCGTCCTCTAGCTCCCGGTGAAACCGATGCTAGTTTTATCGCCAGAGAGATTAACGAAAATCCGACTTTAGCCGACCTGACCAAAGCAGCTTTAACAGTTCTAGGTAAAGACAAAGACGGCTTTTGGCTGATGGTTGAGGGAGGTGATGTAGATTGGTCTGCTCATGACAACAACATGGATAACCTAATCGGTACCATGAATGATTTTGATAAGGCAGTCCAACAGGTCATTACCTGGGTAGAGAATCATGGTGGTTGGAGTAAAAACTTACTCCTTGTAACTGCTGACCATGACCACTACTTGACTCTAAATAATGACTTTGCCTCTAAATTGACTCCTAATCCCGATCCTAATCAGGCTAGAGGCTTGAAGTATAACGCTAAGGATATTACCTTCAACAAACACAACCCTAAAGACGCTGGTCACTTCTGGGGAGCCGATCCAAATTACAAGTACCTCTGGGGTAGCCATAGCCGCAGAATTGTACCTGTTTATTACCAAGGTGCTTATTCATCAACTCTGACTCGCTCCTTTGGACAAAAGCTTGAGTTTACAGATAGTTCTGGTACTTACACTGCGCCTGGTGTTCGGGGTGTGGTCGATCAGAGTCATATCTTCCAAGCCATGAAAACTGCGATCGCAGGTAAGTCTGTAAATTGAATCCACCGCACTAAACACTAACTATGTTGCAGAGACGTGTATTACCACGTCTCTATCTCATAAAACTATTGCGGTATTTTTGCACCAGTTCTTTTATCAAGAGAAAAAAATGACTGACTCCATCTTCAAGAAGTTAGCAGCTGCAACGGTAGGAACTGCTTTGATTTTTTCATTAGGCGAGACTATCCCCGCTCAAGCAGCAGCCCTAACTTATAATTTTTTTAACGAAGATAAAACTCTCACAGGCACTTTTTCATTCGACCAAGCAGCAGCAGCAGACGATCAAGAAGTAACCATCGCTGAAGGTTTAAAGATTTCTGCTAACTATGGTGGGAAATTATACACTGAAGCGGATGATCCTTTAGCGTCAGTTTTCACGGACTTTTCGGGAACAATTTTTAACCAAGCCGGGTTAGGGTTGTATTTTACACCAAGCACTTTTAATGTCTTCCGCGATAGTTTTATCGATTTGAATGATTCAACTAGTGAGGGTGTTCAAACTGTCACTTATACAAGTATTCCAGAGCCAAGTTTGATGTTTGGATTGTCTGTATTCGGGTTGAGTTTGTTCTTGGGTAAAAAGATAGGATCTTCTAGAACATCAAGCACAAAAGCTTAAACCAGATCATCAAGAATAAACTGCCTACCAGTTGATTTGCATCTATTAAAAACAGGGTGGATAATTCCACCCTGTAAATTTTTAACATTTATAGGTCAATACAGTTTAATTTGAGTTCGATGAACCTCTCCCTGATTTGAACTTTTGTCTAGAAACGATCGCAATTTTATTTAATTTATGAAAATCGTAAGGCTCAAATTCCCGACTTCTCTAAGATGTTGGGAATTTTATTATTCAGTTGCATGAATAAAATATACCTGGATTAGTTCAGATATAATAATGACTCATTCTTTGTTGTCCTAAGTGGAGAAATTAATGGGTCGCGCCAAAAAGGTTGTCCTAGCATATTCTGGTGGAGTGGATACTTCCGTTTGCATCCCTTACCTCAAACAGGAGTGGGGTGTGGAAGAGGTGATTACCCTAGCAGCAGATTTAGGTCAGGGAGATGAATTAGAGCCAGTTCGAGAAAAAGCTTTGAATTCGGGTGCAAGTGAATCCCTCGTGGCGGATGTCAAAGACAGCTTCATTAAAGATTACGCCTTTGGAGCGATTCAAGCCAACGCCCTCTATGAAAATCGTTATCCTCTAGGAACTGCTCTTGCCCGGCCACTGATTGCTAAAGTATTAGTAGAAACGGCTGAAAAATATGGTGCTGATGCGATCGCTCACGGTTGCACCGGTAAAGGTAACGATCAGGTTCGTTTTGATGTCTCAGTCACCGCTTTAAACCCCAACCTAAAGATCCTCGCACCAGCCAGAGAATGGGGCATGAGCCGTGAGGAAACCATCGCTTATGGTGAGAAGTTTGGTATCCCCTCACCAGTCAAAAAATCTTCTCCCTACAGCATTGACAAAAATTTGCTCGGTCGTAGTATTGAAGCGGGTAGTCTCGAAGATCCTTCATTTGAGCCACCAGAAGAAATTTATGAGATGACCAAAGCGATCGCTGATACTCCTAATGAGCCAGAGTACATCGAAATTGGTTTCCAAGGTGGCATTCCCACGACGATCGACGGCATAGCTAAAAAGCCAGTTGAGCTAATTGAACAACTCAATCAGCTTGTAGGAAATCACGGCATTGGACGAATCGATATGATTGAAAACCGTCTGGTAGGAATTAAATCGCGGGAAATCTACGAATCACCCGCGATGTTAGTGCTAATTCAGGCACATCGGGATTTAGAAAGCTTGACTCTCACAGCAGATGTCACCCATTACAAGCGTGGTATTGAAGAAACTTACAGCCAAATTGTTTACAACGGTCTCTGGTACAGTCCACTCAAAGTTGCCCTGGATGCCTTTATTCAAAAGACACAAGAGCGAGTCTCTGGAACTGTGCGAGTGAAGTTATTCAAGGGTAACTCTACGATAGTTGGGCGTTCAAGCGATCATTCCCTCTATACTCCCGATTTGGCAACCTACGGAGCCGAAGACCAATTTGACCACAAAGCTGCTGAAGGCTTTATCTACGTTTGGGGGCTACCAACTCGTATTTGGTCGCGGCAAATTAAAAGTTAGGAGTTAATAGGAGCTAGGAGTTAAAATGCAAAATACAAAAGTGAAAAATAAAAAAATAACTTTTCACTTTACTCCTAACTCCTCACTCCTTACTTTTTACTTCTCACTACTCGCTTCCTTCACTTGACGAGACTCTAACCACAGGGGTACAACAATTAAGGTAGCGAGGATCAATAAGGCTGCGATCGCAAATTGACCCACCCAAGCAACTAATTGTTCTAGAGAGATAATTCTGCCAGCAAAAAAAGCTAATGTCACCATTAAACTAGCCCAAGCAACTGCTCCTAATAAGTTGTATAAAAAGAATTTTGCAAAAGGCATTTCAGCTATACCAGCTAGTGGTGCAGCAAAAACTCGCAATAACGCCAAGAAACGTCCGAAAAACACAGCTTTAGCAGCATTTTGACTAAATTGATCTTTAATAGTCAGTAGCCGTACTTCAGAAATCCGAAGTATGCTACCAACTTTTACCAGAAAAGGCCAACCACTAAGTCTACCAATCCAATAGCCACAAGTGCCGCCAATTACAGCACCCATAATTGCATCACCGAGAACCAGCCAGAAATTTAGTTCATCGCTGCCAGCTAAAAACCCGCCCACAAGGGTCACGGTTTCACCAGGAAGGGGAATGCCTAAATTTTCTAGCAAAATGCCCAAAAAGATTGCCCAATACCCGTAACTATGAGCTACTTTCTGGATATTTTCTAGGGAAATCAGCTCTAAAGACATTCCGCACCGCCGTCTTTACAAATTTTTACTTTTACTATATCTTTGCTTGTTTTTGGGCGGGGTGTCAATTAAACCGCTACATTGACTCATTAGGTCGTCATTCTAATTCTGAGTAATCCATAGTTCGTAACTCTATGGAAACTATTAATTTTTAAATATTAACTGCATAAATCTTAGCATTTGATACCACAATTTAATTTTATTTAAAAATAAATAAAATTAAATTACAAAAACTTTATATTTTTCTAGTTAAATTATAAAAATTTCGTAAAAGATACGGTTGATACCGAAATTATGAGGTCGTTATGCCTATATTTATGAAAGTTATCACAAATTATACGACATGAATACTGAAATAATTCCTCTCAATTGCACGGCTGCAATCCCATAAATATCGGGGTAAACAGCCATTTTGCATTGAAGGAGAAGAAGTATTTATGTCATTTTTCGATTTTTAGTCAACTGTTCTAATTACCCTGTTCAATTTATGATTCTCACACAAGAACTTCAAGTTATTTTGTTTAAACCCCAAGGAAGCATAGATTTAGAAGGCGGCAAAGCTTTGAGCGAACAGATGGCTGGAATAGTGCCTCAAGCTCATCAACTCTGGGTTATCGATCTAGCAGAAGTTAATTTCATGGACAGTTCTGGGTTAGTTCCTTTAGTAAAAGGGTTGAAAGCTGCACGTCAGAGCGGTTGCCGTTTAGTTTTATGCAATGTGCAAGCTCCTGTACGGCTAATTTTGGAACTTACCCAACTAGATTCAGTTTTTGAAATTTTTCCCACTTACGAAGACATTTTTACTGCCGGAAATAATAGTCTGGTGCTAGCAGCCTAGATAATAAATCTACCTATAGAAGGATGGTAGAGTCAATCAATATTTGCATATTTTCACATTTTCCTAAATATCCTCACATTGCCAAAAGTAACAGTCTGGTGCTAGCAGGCTGGTTTTTTATATTGTCTAGATCGGAAATGCCGAGGAAAGCTTACGGCTTTGATTGGGTGGTTTCAATGACAGGTAAATGAATCTGCCTAGTCGAACACCACATCTACCATAAGATATATATCTAGCAGGAAATTACCAAAATAAGTCAAAGAAAGTGCAATTCTTTGCATTTCTTCCTAGCTTTATTACTCTGAGCTAAATACTCTCTCTATATCCAATGCAACTAGCGCCAGGAAGTAGGAGGTAAGAAAGATTAGAATCCTAGTCTTTGCATTATTTCTAACTCTATAGTCATTTTCCCCTGATGTACTACTTGGATATCTCCAAGATGCTTTGCTATGACAATTTCTTACCTCTTTGATTCCACCATGATGGTAACTTTAGGCATTCTGGGGAGTTGAAATATTAGTTTGTTCGGATGCTGGGCGCGGAAAATTTGGCAAATCAATTCCACTGTGACTAGCATTGCGAGTTTTGAGTGCTAAACGGTAACTCACACTTTGCAGTTCTGCTTGCAATTGGCGATTTTCCCGTTGTAGCGTTGCTACCTTTTCTCTGACTGGTGTCATCCGCTCTTCAAACTTCCGCCGATAAATTTGAGGTAACTCTTGTACTACTTGCTCTAACATCCGAGTGCGATCTGTAAGTTCTTGAACTGACTGTCGCAATTGGTAAATTTCGGAGTCACGAGTTGTAATTTGCTCTTGGTAGAACGCTACCTGCTGCTCCACAGCTTGGAGTTGTTCTTGCAAAGCCTGCAACTGGCTCATATCGCGCTCAAGATCCGGCTGTTGGGGCATAAAACTGGTGTTACCCTTTACCAGGCGGAAGAGTTCTTGAGATAGTTGTTGCACTAATTGATCGCGGAGTTGCAACTCTTGGCGTAGCTGCGAAACTTCCGTAGAGAGAACTTGGATATTGGGTGTATCAGATTGGCTCACAGTAGCTTACAGCTCCCATTCAGAATCTTGTCCACTCTTAGGTATAACTGCGGGAGTACTACCTTTGGCAAGTATTTGTTAATTTAGCATTCCCAAATAAGTCACGGAAAAAGAAAAAGACAAAATTTTACTGAATGGGAATTGGGAATTGGGGAAGAAACTTCTTAAATAATTCCCCCTTGTCCCCCTGCTCCCTACCCCTCCCTGCTCTTAAGTCTTAGACCGTTGTAGCTACTTTAGTGGGCTTTTCCTTTTCCTCTTTAGGAGGTTTTTCCTCTGCGATATCCTGCTTAACTGTCAAATAGCGAATCACTTCTTCACTCAAGCGCATGGCGCGTTCAAAAGGAGCGATCGCAGTTGCAGGCGCAGTGTAGTTTAACTGAATATAAATCCCATCGCGGTGTTTGTTGATTTCATAAGCTAGACGACGCTTACCACGATTTTGAATTTGGATTTCCTCAGCGCCTTGATCGCGAAGCAAATTCTGATATTTTGCAATTGCTTGCTCTGCCTGTTCGTCTCCCAGGTCAGGACGCAGGATGTACATTGTTTCGTAATTTGTAGTCATATTTTCCAGTTTCCTTATGGACAAAAACGGTTGCTGATTTTAATTTATACCTGATTTAAATTTAAAATCCCAGTATTAATCAACATCGGAAGCAACAAGGAACTATAATCTTACCAGTTTTCAATTTTGTTTCATTAGCCAAATCGCCAAAGTTTGGATTTTTTGGATGTCCCTAATGAAAACTAGCTGAGAATTGCTACCCACTTACTGTTTCTAATTGCAGATAAAAGGATATTCATCAAGGTTATGGCGCAGCGCTATGTGCGAATTCGAAATCAAGAAGGACAGATTTACTATGGGATACTACAACTATCCCTGAATGTGCAGGTGTTAGATGCTCCGCCCTGGTTACAAGGACAACCCACCGATCTAACTTTGACACCAGAAAATTACCAAATTCTGGCTCCTTGCGCTCCTTCAAAAATTGTGGCGGTGGGTAAGAATTATGCAGACCATGCTGCCGAAATGGGAACTTCAGTACCTTCTGAGCCACTAATCTTTCTCAAACCACCCACGACTATTATTCCATCTGAGAAGGAAATTAAGTATCCTCGCCAGTCACAAAGAGTTGACTACGAAGGAGAGTTAGCTTTAATAATTGGCGATTATGCTTTTGAATGTACACCAGAGGTAGCCCAAACCAAAATTTGGGGCTACACCATCGCCAATGACGTAACAGCGCGGGATTTACAAAAAATGGATGGTCAATGGACGCGAGCCAAAGGTTTTGATACTTTCTGTCCCTTGGGGCCTTGGATTGTGCGGGAGTTAAATCCAGGAGCGAGATTGCAGACTTTTGTGAATGATGACCCTAACCCAGTCCAATCTGCTTGTATCGATCAGATGGTTTTTTCCCCCGATGTGATAGTTTCCTACATTAGCCAGGTTATGACGCTACTACCCGGTGATTTGATCCTTACAGGTACACCGGAGGGTGTAAGTCCATTGCATCCAGGCGATCGCGTCCGCGTCGAAATTGAAGGTATTGGTCGCCTGGAAAATACCGTAGCGACCCGTTAACAACTAGCGCACTTGCATATACACTGCATCGGAAATCGCCGGGATTTCCGCATAACGCCCACTTACAGACTGGATGACGGAATATGCAACTGCTCCCACTATGCCGATAAAAATCGTTGTGGATAGGGTTTGAATTGCAAAACCACCAACCGGAATTAATCCCACAACATCGGTGAGGATGTTAAACAAAAAGATAATGATGTCCAAAAGGATTGCTTGCATGGTGTTAAAACGAATAAAGTGACTAATTTTTTCGTTTCTGACTACCAGCAAAAATAAAGCAAAGAAAATAATCATTCCTGCATAACGCACACCGTAGTAAATTTTCAACAATGGTATAAGTGGCAGAAACAGTAGTTGTAGTGGTGGAAAGTCTGAGAACAAATATCTACCAAATACAAAAACCTCAATTAGAGGTAGCAAATAAGGCAAGCAAGCAAAAATCCGATCTGAAACCGTTGTAGACCCGCGCCAAGACATTATGCGTTCTCCTGTGGTTAAATTTCTATAGTTACTTGAGCTTAGGATAACGCAGTTGCTTGGTCTTGCTGGTAAATTAAACTATTCTATATGAGCGATGAGAAAGCCCATCATGCATTCATACTGGTCTGGCTGCTGTTGAGTAAGTTTATGAATGGCTTGACCACAGCGTAGTTCACCTCCACGCCAACGGGGTTGACCACTCCTGTCAGCGAGTAAACAAGACTGGCAAACTTGCTCAGGGGCAAGGATTTGCTCGTCCATTAAAATGACTAGCATCGAATCCCTCCTGTAAATCCTTATTGTCACCTACATTTCACTCAGGTGAGGATACATCCTTGAACCGCTTTTGTAAGGTTGTGTACGTGCTGCGCGGTTAAGTTTGTAATTAGCGATCGCACAGAACAACTTAAGAACCACATCCTACCTTTTAACAAAAATGTGGAAGACCACAATTAAGTAACACTTGTCAAGTAAATATTAATTTTTTATTGTATGTTGTGTCTATTGCAAATTGGACATTGTAGTAAAAAATAATACAAAAATATTCGCGCTAAGTTGAGCAGAGACAGCCAACGGGATCTAGTGCATCCACGTTAATTTAGGAATGGATACTGTCAAAGTTAATATTTAGGAAACAACAAAAGCTTTACCCACAAGCACCACGGCAATCCATTGAAGGTCTCTTGATGCGATTAGTTAAAGGGTTAGAAGTCAAGTAAGTAAAACTGAGTTAACTAGATAGCCATTTAAGGGGTGCATTTGCAAAATACTGGGGTAAACTTGCAAGCAAGTTAATACACAATATTACTCAGCAGCTCGTCGGTCTGGGCATCACTCACAATGGAACACTGGCAATTTCTGATACAGAAGCAAGGCGATCGCTCGTGGCATATCCTAGAATCGCCAAATTTGGCAATTTCGGAAGGACAGTATAGAGTTTTAGCTCGTTCTAGCCTTCCTAATACAGACGTGGAAGTGCGGGTAACTCACTCTTCAACCCAGGAAGTTCAACCAACGCGGCGAATTTTCAAGCGATCGCGTTGCACTAATTCAGAAGGCTTAATGGCGGTAATTCCTTTTACCCACTTTGATGCGGGAGTTTGGGAGTTGCGCTGTAATGGCGATTTGATGTCGGATCTACTTGGTAAATCTTGGCAATACAGCGTTCAGCTTCGAGTATTATCCCAGGAAGAAGAAGTGGAGCAAGGGGAGAATGTAGAATCAAATTCACCCGATGGCCAAGATACTATTTTTAAAAGCTTAAAATCCACTGCCCCAGCAGAACCTGTAATTGCTTTAGATAATGCGATCGCAGTTTCGGCATTGGCAGTTACAACAGTTGTTCCAGATGAAGAAAACTTGGATGTTGTCCCAGCAGAACCTGTAATTACGCTAGATAATGCGATCGCAGTTTCGGCATTGGCAGTTACAACAGTTGTTCCAGATGAAGGAAACTTGGATGTTATCCCAGCAGAACCTGTAATTACGCTAGATAATGCGATCGCAGTTTCGGCATTGGCAGTTACAACAGTTGTTCCAGATGAAGGAAACTTGGATGTT
>NZ_JBALDK010000204.1:0-21009 GCF_036917455.1 Nostoc sp.
TGACTTTGGCTATGCTTTAGGATTTTCGTTTACAACATACACAATTTCTGGTTTTTGTCAAAGCTTTTGTTAAGAAAGATGTTTATAATGGATAGAAAGGGGAGAAACAGGAAATCCGGTTCCCTCCCCTTTATAAGGGGAGGGTTAGGGTGGGGTAAAACCTTGATTAATCAGCTATTTCAGACTTGTGTGTACATGGTAGCCTGGTTTGGGACGGGCTGCTAAACCTAATGAAGGCGCAATACTGTTCGGTTAAGGTTTTTTGATGAAAATTCCCTGATCACAAAGACGCGATAAATCGCCGTTTCTACCAAGGACTGATGATTGTAGAGACGGCTATTTATCGCGTCTCTTGCCTTAACCGAACCGTATTGAGTGAGGTTATACCAACCCATTTGTTATTTCGGCGAACTCATTTGTTGATTTGGCGAACCCATTTGTTGATTTGGCGAACCCATTTGTTGATTCAGCGAACCCATTTGTTGATTCAGCGAACTCATTTGTTGATTCAGCGAACCCATTTGTTGATTCGGCGAACCCATTTGTTGATTCGGCGAACCCATTTGTTGATTCGGCGAACTCATTTGTTGATTTGGCGAACCCATTTGTTGATTTGGCGAACCCATTTGTTGATTCAACGAACTCATTTGTTGATTTGGCGAACTCATTTGTTGATTCAGCGAACTCATTTGTTATTTCGGCGTGTCCATCGCTTTTAAAGGAAGATGAACAAATGCCTAAAATTACTGCGAAATACTTTTCAAACAACCTCTGAGCGGATACCTTAAAAGTTTATTTAGCCATCACCGCTAAATTCACCACACATTCAGGAAATTGGCGCTTTAACGCTGGAAAAACTGGACAAGGTGCTTGCTCTTGCAAATTCTCTGGTTTACTCCAAGTAAAGGGGGCTTTCTGCGCTGCTGACATCCACACCAAACGCTTTGCTCGTGTCATCGCAACGTAGAGTAAACGGTACTCCTCAGATATTTTCAACTGCTTTGCTTGTTCCCATGCTTGTGTGACATCTGGGATAGTAGATTCTCCGTGGAGAATAGCACGAATTTGGGCGCGGGCTACTTCTGATAAGGTAAAATCCCCTAAAAACTGGCTTTGAGGAGGAACCCAAAATCTACCAGGAATTAAGTTTTCGTGGAGAAAGGGAAGAAATACATAGTCCCAATCCAGCCCTTTGGCTTTGTGCATGGTAATAATGGTCAGTTGACCGCGACGAGTATAACGTTCTTCCGAATCTTCAGTTTCCACTGGTTCAAACCGTTCGGAACTGACGATTTCACTTAAAGCTGACAGCATTCCCCCCATTGAACTATTGCCAGCTATCTGCTGGTTTACCCGTTCTGCAAGTTTGTCAGCAGTTGCTAATTCTGCCTGGTCGTAATTTAAGGTTAAGGCGAGAAAGGAAATTAGCTGGTAAAGAGGCAATTCCAAGCGGGCGCGAAGTAAATTGCGACACAAGCGTGCGGCTTTTTGGACTGTTTCTGGCTGGGGTGCTGCTAGGGGGCCAGGATACAAAAATTCTTCTGGTAAACTAGCAAGGGTGTTGAGGTCTTGGGTAGGAATTAGCTGGCGCTGTACTAATGCTTCTAATGCGGCTTTGAGGTAATCGGGGGAGTGGGGGCGATCGCAAAATTGCAGCAATGCTAAAATTTCTTGGGGAACATGAGAACGGCGATCGCGTTCTCCCACATCGTAAAGTGTAATGTTATGCTCTTTGCACACAGGTGCTAAAGCCTCTCCTAACCATCTTCCTTGGCGATTTTCTCGCACTAAAATCGCTGCACTATTTTGTGTAGGATCTTCACCAAATAACTCGACTACTCTTTTAGATAACAATTCAACGGTGTGATGAATGTCACGCGGGGTATAAAGTTCTAATCCTTGTCCTATTGGTGCTGGGTTGGCGTTCTTTTGCGGATCTCCAGTTTCAACAGGGCGAATTGTCTGCAAGCGAAACGGTACTTGTCGGTTGTCAGGAGTCTGTTGTCCGTTATTCGTTTTTGCTAAAGACTGATTATTGATCCATTTGAGGGCAAAGTTCGCCGCTTCAATGATAATTCTACTACTGCGACCAGCTTGATTCATCGTTGCCAATCGTTCGATGCGATCGCACTCTTCGCAAAATTGCCGGAAATAAATCGGATCGGCTGGAGTAAAAGTAGAGTTAATCGCCTGATTTGGATCGCCAACTCGTACCAAGTTGAGTGCTGAGTTAAGAGTTAAAAGTGAAAAATTATCTCCCCCTGCTCCCCCTGCTCCCCCTGCTCCCCCTGCTCCCCCTACTCCCCCTACTCCCCCTACTCCCCCTACTCCCCCTACTCCCCCTACTCCCCCTGCTCCCCCTGCTCCCCCTGCTCCCCCATCACTCGCCAAAATTTCTAACAACTGCGTCTGAAGGGGGCTAGAATCTTGGGCTTCGTCTTCAAAGACGGCGAAAACTTGGTTTTGCTCGATGCGACGGGCGCTGTCGTTTTCTAAAACGCGCAGTGCGGCTAAAATCATATCGTCGTAATCGATGAAATCACGCGATCGCATTAAGTTTTGATATTGCTCATATAATCCCGCCGCTACGCTCAAAATTGTATATTCGTCTGTGGTTTGTCTACTCCACTCCCGCAATAATTCTTGCGATATCCCCGAACTTTTTGCTTCATGAATTACTGTATTCGCTAATTCTGGCAATACTTCTGTTCGCAGCACCGATTGGCGACGCAACCTTTCTGTCTCTTCTCCGTCAAATTGATGACCTTCTAATAACCGCAAATATATTCCGGGATTATTTACAATCCATTGTTCTACGGCTGTTCGGATAAAGCGATGACTTTGGGTTGGTGTAATTAATGTGACATTTTCTAACTGCAAACCCGATAAATCAGAATGGCGGCTAGCAATGTTCAATGCTAAACCATGTAAGGTATAGACAAAAAAGCCCGTCTGAGGTAGGGATAAATCATCTCGTAAGAATTTGCGGATCTTTGCTTTAATGTTGGCAGCAGCAGAACGAGTAAAGGTGACAACCACCAAATGACGACGCGAGGATGGGCGCGACTGGGCATAACGTTCATATTGACGGGCGATTGCGATCGCCGCCGCCGCCGCCATCCCCGTAGATTTACCTGCGCCAGGAACGGCGGAAATAGCCAAAGGGCCAGATCCCCAGTCAGCCATTTGTTGTTGTCCGGGGCGTAGACTGTTGCGAATTGCGAGAATTTTATCTCGCAGAGAAGAAACAGGCGATCGCTCAGACAATTCTGAGTGCAGGGATTCTTGAGCCACAGGAGTAGTAAATTTAGAGTCTGACATATCAAATTTTATATTTGGAAGAAGAATTCTTTAAGTAAGAATTCACAATTTAGGCTTCTTAATGTTAGATTAGCTTAATTTGATATCTTTCTAAGCTTTAACTAACCAGAAAAATAAATAAACATGAAAATCCAAAAACTAATTACACAAGCCCTGAGTTTATCTAATAATGCTATCTCTTATCATGTTAGTCAGGAGCTAGCAGCTATTTATCCTAAAAAAGCCTTACTGGAAAGTAATGATGATTCCTTCAATTTAGAAAAATACGCTGAAGCAAATTTCTGCAAAATTAAATATGACGATCGGATCCATAACCAGATGTTGACTGGCTGGAATGGTATGGAAAACGATATTTACAAATATACTGAAAATGCCAGGTTTCAAGTTTCATGGCAAGGAAATAAACTTGATATCCTCTTAATGAGTTGGAATGAAGGTTATTGTAAAACTCGCTATTCTTGGATTTTGGCAGATAGCATAGAAGTCGCTGAAAAATTTTTTGCCGCAGTTTGTGATTGGAACTCAGAAATTCGTGATGAACTTTTAGTTTTTGAAGATGGTTATTGGGATAAAAACCCAGACCTGTTTCAATCCATTCAAAGCGCAACTTTTGAGAATCTCATTTTGCATAAAAATCTGAAGCAAGATATTCAAGATGACTTAATAAACTTCTTTGCTTCCAGCGAAACTTACGCAAATTACAGCGTTCCTTGGAAACGTGGTATTTTGTTTATTGGCTCACCAGGAAATGGGAAGACTCATACAGTTAAAGCATTGATTAACCAAATGCAGCAGCCTTGCTTATACGTTAAAAGCTTTAGATCAGAGCATACTACTGATAGCGATAATATCCGTAAAATATTTAACAAAGCACGACAGTCGGCTCCGTGTGTTTTGGTATTAGAAGATATTGATTCTCTATTGAATGATGAAAACCGCTCTTTCTTTTTAAATGAGCTTGATGGTTTTGCCTCTAATCAAGGAATTGTTACCATTGCAACCACTAATCATCCAGAACGTTTAGATTCAGCAATTAGCAATCGCCCCAGTCGCTTTGACCGCAAATATCATTTTGACCTGCCAGCTATCCCCGAACGAGAAGCCTACATCACATTGTGGAATGAAAAATTAAAAAGTGCGATGGGCTTGTCTGAACATGCTGTGAGTCAGATAGTTGAATTAACAGAAGGCTTTTCTTTTGCCTACCTCAAAGAATTATTTCTCTCATCAATGATTCGTTGGATGGGAGCGATGGAAACTGGGGCGCTAGAGAAAATCATGATTTCTCAAGTTGCGATTTTGCGAGAACAAATGAGCAGCGCAACTGTTAGCAGCAAAAATTTAGAAAATTAAAATGGAAGTCGATCGGAACAGAATTCAGAATTCTAACTCCTGAATTCTGACTCCTGAATTCTTCTTCAATTATTCATCAATCTGCCAAGAATCCTTAGTTAATTCTTCATCCAAAATTTTCTTAGGACGCACAATGATAATAATTTGTCCTAGTAGAGGAATTTCTGGCTCAGTTTCAAACCACTGAAACTCTAATTCACCACCATTTTCAATGACAAAATAGCTAGAGGCATCCCATTCTCGTTTGGCACGATCTACCACAACTACAACAGGCCCGATTTGGCTTTGAGTTTGGACGGGGAAGCGATCGCTATTCGCTAAAATCACTACTGGATCTTCTGCTGCTAATAGCACTTGCCAACCTGGTAATGGTACCCAAGCTTGCTCTCCAGAAAACTTAACCAGGCGAAATGGTTCAATTTCGGTCAAAATCGGCACAGCTTGCAAGTCTTTTCGTGACAATGGCAACTCGCCTACCACGGGCAAAATTCGGGGTAATTGTTCTTCAAATTCCAGGCGGTAAAAGGGTAAAATTGGCGCTGGACGCTGGGGAACGCTAGTAAAATCAGTCAGAAGCTGTTCGATTTGTTTCCTGGCTGCTGGCGTGTGAGCAAAACGCAAACCTTTAGCTATCAGGCGCGATCGCTGTTGTAAATCTGTATTTTGGCGTGCTAGTTTCCAAGCTTGGTGAGCAACGGCATCTCCAGGATGGGCAGAAAACCCTTCTGGCAAAGTCCGGTAATAAGAGAACTCTTTAATTGCTTTTGCCACTTCCTTGACTTCATCAGCATCGATTTTGTGGAGGAAGATCAGTTCGGCGGCGGCGGCGCGTTCTTCATGAGTGAGCAAACGCAGTTCGTATAAAACATCACTGCCGCGGATGGCGTAGTGCGATCGTGTTTCTGCCGATACTCCAGAGTTTTCCAAAGAATTGTAAACTTGGGAACCGACAACCACCTGATTTTGTTGAATTGGCTCAAATCCAGTCGCCTCAAAAATGTCTTGGGGGTTGTAACCGGTTTTTAGCAACGAGGCGATCGCTGTTCCCCATTCCACCCAGTTGCCTTGTTTTTGCCTCAGCCTTCGTAGTAATTCTTGTGCTACATCGTTGGTAGCATTTTCTTCGGGATTCTGAGCGTTGGGTGGTAGATCAGTCATAAGAATACGCAGTATGCAAGAAACTCAGCGTCTTTAAACCTGAGAGGGAAGCGACACGAACGGTTTTAACCGCAGTTAATTTTAGGACTTACGCAAAACGAGATGCTGTAGGGGCAATTTATGAATTGCTCTAAGAAGAAAATCTTTCTTTTCGGCTAAAGTTTTGCGTAAGTCCTGAATTTGAGAAGTTGATTAACACTTCATGAGCAAGTTTAATTCTAATCTAATGCGATTTGACTGTGATTTAATAAAAGATTTTTTAACCGCAGATCCGCAATGGGCGCAAAGAGAAAAAAGAGATTTTAGAAGTCACATTGAAAAAGCTAGTTCTATAAATACTTAACCCAAGCTTGACTATGCTGTGTAAAACTCTCTCTAAACAGATGTATAGATTTACTTGAGGTTGAGTTATCTGCCGATAATTTTGTGTTCCCAGACACATAGCTAAAAAATAAATCTTAGGAGAGATTGACATTACATTTTTTCTGTGAAAGTTTACTTCCTTTGTAGGAAACTGGTTATAATTATTTTCCATCTCTCTTAGAAATCAAATTCTCGTATACACACACAGTATTTATATGGGACGTGTTCGTTCTAAATCTGACCTACCTACAAAAATCTGTCCGGTATGTCAACGTCCTTTCACATGGCGTAAAAAGTGGCAAGATTGCTGGGACGATGTGAAATACTGCTCAGAACGTTGTCGTCGTCGCCGTTCTGAAGCTCAAAATGAAACTAACCGCAACACAGACGCAAATAGCGCAGGGGATTAATGGAGTCACAGGTGCAACCTAAATTAATTATTCATGGAGGGGCTGGTAGCTCTCTCCACGGTAAAGGAGGATTAGAGTCGGTGCGCCGATCGCTCCATACGGTAATAGAAGAAGTCTATTCTCTGCTATCGTCAGGAGCAACTGCTTCTGAGGCGGTGGTGCATGGTTGCCAAATGCTCGAAGATAACCCCCGCTTTAATGCTGGTACTGGTTCAGTACTGCAATCTGATGGGCAAATCCGCATGAGTGCTTCCCTGATGGATGGCGCATTAGGGCGGTTTAGTGGCGTGATTAATATTTCGCGGGTAAAAAATCCAATTGAGTTGGCACAATTTTTACAAAATTCGCCAGATCGAGTCCTATCAGATTTCGGCTCGGCTGAGTTGGCGCGGGAAATGCAACTTCCTAGCTATAACGCTTTAACTGATTTGCGGTTGCAAGAGTGGATACAAGAACGCCAGGATAATTTTAAAAGTGCGATGGCTGGCGTGGTAGCAGAACCCGAACTGATAGAAACCAGTAATGCTGGACGTGGCACTATCGGTGTAGTAGCTTTAGATGCATCTGGTAGCCTAGCTGCTGGCACTTCCACTGGTGGTAAGGGATTTGAGCGGATTGGCAGGGTAAGTGATTCTGCGATGCCAGCAGGTAATTATGCTACGAGTAATGCTGGTGTTAGCTGTACTGGAATTGGAGAAGATATCATCGATGAGTGTTTAGCCCCACGGATTGTAGTGCGTGTCACTGATGGAATGTCCCTGAAAGAGGCTATGGAGCGTTCCTTTGGGGAAGCGCACCAGAACAAACGGGATTTAGGAGCGATCGCCTTAGATGTGAGTGGAGCGATCGCTTGGGGCAAAACTAGCGAAATCTTACTCGCCGCTTACCACAACGGCGAAAAAATTGGTGACACTTTGGAATGGACTGGCGACGAACTGATCGGCTATTGTTGAATCAGTTTCAGGGCTTCGGCTAAAGTTTCTTGTCGGTCAACCATTGTAGCTAATTCTTCGGCTTCATAACGTCCCTCAAAAGCTTCTAGCGCCGCTCTTTTCAGTGCCACTTGATATCCTTGTTGCAGAATATCCATTAATTCTGCTTGATTCAAGTAAAAACCACCGGATTTGCGGCGCTTGTTTATTTTGTTGATTTCCCGCACTGTATTTTCTATTGAAACATTCCAAGAGCGAGTAGAACGTTTTTCGGCCTTTTGTTTAATTAAATGGATGAGCAGAATCACACCATAACTATCAATTTTATTGATTTTGTCACTGAGGCTCATTTCTTCTAACTCATCCACCAACAGCAACGCCTCATGGATTTTGCCTTGTTCTAGAAATTGCCTAAGTTCTAGCAGTTCTTCCATAATAAATTTTAATATTTAGCAAAGAAGCATACCGCACCTTGCAACTTCAACGGCTCTAAACATAATGCTAGGAGCAATAGGGATGAAGCGTGAAATATCTTCATGCTTCACCTTTGATCTTTTCTTTTAGCCTCTAGCTTCATCCTTCCTACGCCAACCTAATTTTACCACCTGACGACTACGGGCAATCACCAGAGAATTATCAGGCACATCTTCTGTGACTGTAGAACCAGCTGCGATGTAAACATCATCGCCCAAGGTGATTGGAGCCACTAAAACGCTATTGGAACCAGTTTTAGTCCGATCGCCTATTTTGGTACGATGTTTCTTTACGCCGTCATAATTAGCAGTAATTGTCCCAGCACCAATATTCACCTGATTGCCGACAACGGCATCACCTATATACGACAAATGTTTTGCATTAGTGCGATCGCCTAACTGCGTATTTTTCAATTCCACAAAATTACCTACACAGCAGCCAGTACCCACTTTTACCTGACCGCGCAAATGAGCATAAGGGCCAATTTGGCTTCCTGTCTGCACAGTGCTATCTGTTATTACTGAATACTGGACTGTGACATTTTCAGCTAAGTGACTATTTTCAATAAAACTTCCTGGCCCAATGTGACTTCCTGTTTGAATAACTGTATTTCCTCGGAGGTGAGTTTGGGGTTCAATAATTACATCCGGCTGCAATTGTACTGTTTCATCAATGGTGATGCTTGTAGGGTCGATAAGGGTGACACCTGCTAACATCCATTTTTCCTTGACTCGTTTTTGCAAAATTTCAGATGCTGTTGCTAGTTGCAGGCGATCGTTGATGCCGAGAATTTCTTGATAATCTTCTACATCCACGGCCATAACTTTTCCCACTTGAGTCACGGCATCAGTGAGATAGTATTCTTTTTGGGCATTGTTTGCCTGGAGGTGGGGCAACACCTTTGCCAAATCTGGCCAACGGAAGCAGTAAACTCCAGCATTAATCCGGTGATTTTGTCTTTGGGCAGCATTACAATCCTTATGTTCGACCATAAGCTGCACAATATTTTCATCGTTACAAAAAACTCGTCCGTAGCCTGTGGCATCGGATAGGTGTGAGGTGAGAATAGTGGCGGCGTTTTGATTTCGGGCATGAGTTTGCAACATCTGCTTAAGGGTTTCGCTGCGGATCAACGGCAAATCGCCGTTAAGTATTAGCAAATCCCCAGTATAGTCTTCCAAGTGTGGAAGTAATTGCTGGATGGCATGACCTGTTCCCAATTGCACAGTCTGTTCGACAAACTCCAAATCGGGAATTGAATGCATGGCGGCTTGCACTTCCTCGGATTGATATCCCACAATTACGATTCGCCGTGAGGGGGAAAGTGGTTCTACACTTTCAAGAACTCTCTCGACTAGCGATCGCCCACCCAAAGAATGTAAAACTTTGGGTAAGCTTGATTTCATCCGTGTGCCGCGTCCTGCCGCTAGAATTGCTACAACTACCATAATTAGCTATCAGCTATCAGTGAAAGTTTTGATTAATGCTGTTGGTACTTTAAGATTTAGGCTCAAATCATACCAGCTAATCATAGAAGACTGAAATATACAATGAGTCAGGATAACTACTTTCCTCAAAAGCGAAGATTATAGTACCAATTACCGATGATGACAGCAGCGATAAATCATTATCCTCCCGACTCTTTCTCTTGATAAAATTGAATAAACTCTACAAATTCCTGCATTAGCTCAGGATTGCGCCAACCAGAATCAGCTTCTTTTTGCATCACTAAAAGTGCTTCTGCAAAAGTAAAAGCTCTTTTGTAAGGTCGTTCGCTAGTTAGGGCATCGTAAATATCAATTAACTGAAATACTTGCGCCAGAAAAGGAATATCATTGCCTTTAAGTCCATCAGGGTAGCCTGAGCCATCCCAGCGTTCGTGGTGATGGCGAATTATGGGAATTACACCCTGCATACTGCGTAGTGGCTGGCAGATTCTTTCTCCAATTAAAACGTGCTGCTTCATGATCTGCCAATCTTCGGAGGTGAGTTCACCTTTTTTTAGCAGCACTGCATCGGGAATACCCACCTTGCCGATATCGTGGAGATAACCACCCCATCTCAAATCTCGAATTTGGTAGCGTGAGAGGTTGAGGTATTCACCAAAAAGTTGTCCCAGTTTTAATAGGCGTTCGCAATGGTCGCCGGTGTTGGGATCGCGACTTTCAATAGACATGGCAATGGAAAATAGTACTTGTTCGGCATGGTCTAAATCTTCGTTTAGACGCTTTTGCCGTACCAAAGACTTCACCCGCGCCGCCAGTTCCACCCGATCGAAGGGTTTGGTGAGAAAATCATCTCCCCCAACTTCAATTCCCTGAATGCGCGATCGCCTGTCATTTAATGCTGTAATGAAAATCACTGGAATCAGTCTAGTCTGCTCATCCTGTTTGAGCAATTGACACACTTCAAATCCATCCATTCCTGGCATCATCACGTCCAGCAAAATCAAATCTGGCTGTTTTTGAGTTACCAATCCCATAACAATAGAACCACTGTCCGCTTCAATCACTTCGTATCCTTCCATCCCCAAGAGGGCAACAGCAGTCATACGGCTAGCGGCATGATCGTCAACTATTAAAACCTTCGGCGGATCTAAATCAAACCCATTCACTTTAGAACCTTTGGCTTGTAGTGTTCTAGAGACCAATGAATCATCACCATAATTAATATCAGATTTTATCCAAGAAGACATTGCTTGCCTATCTTCAAGCATCAAGTCTTGTTGAGATAAGCCTAAAGAATAAGCCTCCACATCATTTTGCGAGCCTACAGCATGATTTGAACCAATACTCTTTTCTGTGCTACTGGGCTTTGACCCACTAACAATTTGTTCTGTAAAGTCTGTATGGTTGGATTTCCATTGAATCACAAAGGCACTCCAAGTTTTTGCACAAGTTAACAGTGTTAGATTTCAAAAAGAAATTTAATATTTGACTGTATCTAAATCAGAGTTTTCATAGGAATTATGCAGTATGTAAAGCTGCCTCTCTAAGTTTTTTGCAGCTTGTATCTTTTATTTTACGAATAAGGGATGTCTTGTTGTCACATTTTTTGCTTCTAATTACAGTATGATAAATTTGCACAAATATTAAATCGGGTTTTTTACGGAGGTTTTTTAACACAAAAATGCTAGAAAGCACTGTGGTTGCTCGTTTTGTATTAAAATATAGGATTTTTAGTTAGAAGTCCTTATGGTAATCATTAGATATACATATTTTTACTTACTTAGTTATCGTAATCTAAAAACACTGCTACATGAAATGTAAAATTAGATACTATCATAGATCTTATTTATTTGCATTGGAAAAACTTATTACCTGAGGATCTAGAAAAGAAATCAGAATTTTTGGACAATATAGATAGTTTATTTAGAATTAAGGATTGAGGAAATACTTGAGGTTGCGATCGCTGTCTAATATTAATTTTTTGTTAAATTGTTCAAAATCACGCTCGATCGCACTTGGGGCTTGAGCAATTTGTTCAGGAAAAACCTCACAGGTAATCGATATAATTAAAAGCTACTTCCCATAAAATCCCTGCCTTGTGTTCCCAATAACCACCTTTTTCGCCAACGGGAGGTAGGTTCGAGTGAAGAGATTTGTTGTTCTTGTTGTCGCCGCATCACTATGACTTCAGCTGAATCGCTTAATTTGGGATCGCGGTAGGGGATAGCAGCACGGGTTAGTAAGTGTTCTTTTTCAACTTGTGAGAGGGAATTAGGTATAGAGTATTTATTATGGTCAGTGCTGATAGAATAGGCTGCCACAGTACCAGGCGATCGCCTCCCTACGGGTGGGGTAGAACCTAGCACCAAACCAGCAGACAAAAATGCTGTGCGGACAGCAGCAGCACATGAATAGGTGGATAATAAACCATCTTGATGTAAACACAATGACAGTTGTTTAATAAATTCAACAGTCCATAATTGAGGACACTGCGGTGGTGAAAACGCATCAAGGAAAATTGCGTCTCCTAAGAAACCCGACTGATGTACTAGCGCGATAGTAGTTCTAGCATCGCCAATTAGTAGCTTCGCTTTCAGCTGAGGTGTTTGGACTTGATGCTCAAAAGCTAGCTGGGACAATATTTCAATATAGTTACAATTCCAATTGTCGAACAAGTGATAAGCGATCGCAGCTTGTGGTACTGCTGGATTCACTTCTAAACCAATTACTTCAACAAAACAGTTAGGATTCACTGCCCAAATTGTCTGCAAAGCAGCAGCCGTGTTATATCCTAGACCATAACAAATATCCAACAGTCGCAAAACTGGTTTTTGGGCGGCTGTAGCTAGTTGAGTTGGTTCTACAAACTTGAAAAAACTCTCCTGCTTCGCTCCATAATGACTGTGAAAGGATTCACCAAACTTTTGAGAGACAAAGGTGAAGGAACCATCTGCTGTGAGCTTAGGTGTAAAATTTTCTAAGTCTGACATTTTATAAAAAATGTGAATTCTTTGAGAGCTTTATTGTGAGATATTCTGATCGGTATTGGGTTTAGTTCATGATGAGCGATCGCACTGGACTAAAATCAAATTCACTTCTCACACTTAACAACATAATATACGCGATCGCATTTCTGAATCACGTATATTAAAGGTTGCTATAGTTACTTGGTATTCGTTCCTTAATCCAACCTATGAGCGATCGCTAGGCATCGGTACAAAAGATGATAAAGTCATCATTGGTAACGTCATCCTACACGACAAAGACCTGATTAGCGCGATCGCAACTGGGTTATCAGTTGCGTAAATCCTCTAAAATAATCCCCAATGCTCAATTCACAATTTGTTGTTTCGCCAGCTTGGTTATCTGAACATCTAGAAGATCCGCAAGTTGTGATTGTGGATTGTCGCTTTTCTTTAGCCGATCCACAACTAGGACAACAACAATACCAAACAAGCCATATTAAAGGATCGTATTACCTAGATTTAAATCAGGATCTTTCCAGTCCAGTGGGTCAACATGGCGGGAGACATCCTTTACCTAACGCTAACGATCTCGCTAAAAAATTTGCGGCGATTGGGGTAAATTACCAAAAAACTCTAGTTGTAGCCTATGATGATTCGCGCTTTGCTTTTGCATCTCGTTTATGGTGGCTGTTGCGCTATCTCGGACATGAGCAAGTTGCGGTATTGGATGGAGGCTTTGCTGGATGGCAAAAAGCTGGTTATCCGATTACGGATGTAGTTCCTCAACCCCGGATCGGTACTTTTGTAGCTGAAGTCCAAACAGAAAAGGTAGTAGATATTACTGTGGTGAAAAGCCGGAAAGATAGCGACGAGGTAGTATTGGTGGATTCGAGAGAAAGCGATCGCTATCGAGGTGAACGAGAGCCAATTGATAAAATTGCTGGACATATTCCTGGTGCAGTCAACTATCCCTGGCAAGAAGTTACAGACTCTTCCGGCTACTTACTTCCTGAAGAGGAACAACGCCGTCGGTGGGAACAGCTAGAAACAGCCGAAGAAATCTTGGTTTATTGCGGTTCTGGCGTTACTGCTTGCGTAAATTTGCTTTCTTTAGAATTAGCTGGCATTAACAAAGGTAAACTTTATGCTGGTAGCTGGAGCGATTGGATTTCTTATTTATAGTTATTGGTCATTGGTCATTGTTTTTTGAGCAAGGACAAAGGACTAATTTCAAAACTGACCTAATTGCAAATTATAATTAATACTGAAGAACCAGCCATCAAAATCAATGTTTTCGGCGGTTGAACTACCTAAACTTACTCCAGCTTGAATATTCATATCAGTGGTATCGGATATTCGGTAATTTAAGTGCCCGAATAACCGATGAAATTGGTCTTCTCGATCGCGCTGTGTAAAGTCGGATAAGCTCACCTGGTAGTCAATACCAACCTGGAGAGGCGTTTGCAAGTAGTAATTTAGAGACAGCCAAAAGAAATTGATTATCCGATCGCGACTTTGGGGGTCGGCAAAATTTACACTCAATTCGTAGAAGCTCTCTAGCGTTAATTTTGGAGTTAAGATATCTCGCCGTCCCAAAGATAATTGCAGAGAATTTTCATTTAAAAAGCGATCGCCTGCTTTAAAGCTATCCAGGCGATCGCTGTTATTAGCATAAAATAACTGTTGATTGCTGAAATTGATTTCTCCGTACATTCGCCGCGATAGCTGCTGGTAAAGACTGAGATTAAATCTCACCTGGTTGTAATTATATTGTGACTCATTTATATAATGAATCAGATTGCCATCAATTGAGCCGTTTAAATAAGTCTTAGATCCTAAAGGGAAATATGCAGAGGCTAGTGTCAGTCCAGAAAAAATTAAACCATCTTCTATTGGATTATCATTTGACGAAAAAATATTACTCGTTTGGAAGTAGCCGACATGAGCCTGTAGATAGCCTATGGGTTTCAACTTAACTACGGGTTTTTCTTGAAGTGGTGGTGGCTGTTGTTCTAGGGGTAGTAACCGCACCCGCAAACCTAATTCGCGATCGCCATCAGGGTGAGATGGCTGTTTTGGCGATCGCAATAGCTGCATAAGCCTCTCTAATCTTTGGGACTGATTTATTTGAGGTGGATTCAACAATTGCTCTTTTGAGTCTGAAGGAGATGGAGGTAAAACACTTGGCTGTGATTCTAGTTGTGGCGCTTCATTTTGCTTTTGACTATCCCCAGGTTCTCCGGTTTTGTCTGGGACTTGAGCTTTTTCTGGTGTTTGCTGTGTCAGATTTAACGGCATCTGAGAGTCTAAAGGATACGACTTATTAAACTGCTTGCACAAAGAGTTAATTGCCTCATGCTCCAACTTCTGACATAATTGCTGATAATTTACTTGTGTATTTGCTAAATTCTTAGAATGCCAAGCATCTGTAATTGTAAATTCTGTTGCATTTACTTTAATGCAACACCAGCTTCCACTACTGGACGCTAAGAAAATACAAAAAAACAAATTTTTCCAGTTCTTGAGTCGCATCTAGTTAGATCGCGTTAATCGCGTTTGGCGAATGTAGACCTACAAGCTGTATCGGAACTTCCGACTCAGAATATACAATGGAGTGCATCTATTTTAGCTTTGTAGGTATATACTGAAACTACAAGTTAAAATTTATAATCTTCGGATTGTTACCAAATTTCTTTACTTGACACTGAGATTCTCCGATCGGGCTTTTGATGAGCTTTAGTGAAATACAGCCAGTGAGTAATTTCACAACAGATCCCTAGCAAGTTCTTATCTTGCATAGCTAATGACCTTGTGAATTATTGATTTCAAGTAGTAACTTTTAAAACTACCACAGACTTGATTGCACACAATGTCAATTTTAGAATATCAACTTAAACAAACTAAATATTTAGCTTACATATTAGCTATTTTATGTATTTAATCTAGATTAAAATTCGGATAAATTTACTTAAAGAAACTTCCTATAATAGTTTAGCACTAGCTTAAACCTTTAACTTTTTTGATATTAGTTGAAGTTCAGAAATTATCAAATTATGTTTCATAAATCGTTTCCATTATTAGTGATTAGTTTATGGGGAATTACAGTACTACCTTTGCCAAATAGGGTAAGTGCTATAACTCCTCTGACGCGAGCAGAGATTCAAAACCTCCGCAACTTGGTACAACTGATACCCAGAGACAGACAGAAGAAGCGTCCTGCACGCAAATTAGATGCAATAAATCCTGGGGATGGGTTGTCAACTGGTCGAGCTTCCCTAGCAGAGTTACGCTTTAACGACGGCTCTTTGGCACGGGTTGGGGAACAGGCTATATTTCAATTTTTACCAAACACTCGTAGCTTTAGACTCTCAAATGGAACAGCATTGCTACTTATCCCACCTGGAAGGGGGCAAACACTTATACAAACACCAAGTGCAGCAGCAGCAATTCGTGGTTCAGCATTATTTGTCCGCTATAACAAACAAACAGATACCACGATTGTAGGTGCGCTGACAAATAGTGGTATTGAAGTTTCAAATAAGGAATCTTCTCAAAGTCAGGTGCTGCAAGCAGGACAGATGATGGTTATAGTTAAAGGCAAATTTCAGGGCTTATACGATTTTGATCTCAGAAATTTTTATGAAACGAGCGATATGGTTCGGGGGCTTGATTTAACTAGGCAAAATCTTACACCTACAGCCGACCCAGCGATCGCTAGCGTTCAAGCTGAAACTGCTGCGGCTCTGAACGCACAGTCGCCTATCAGAGGTGAAGGAGTAGTTGAAAACCCATCTTTTACAGAGCTAACTACTAATCCTTCAACTTCTTCCACCAACGACATTATTACAGACAATTTCCCAGTAGACTCCATTAGGGATGATTCCCCATTAAATTCCTTTGAGGATATAGGACAAATCCTATCAAATACTCAGCAACGCTCTGGGAGAAATAATACTACTAGAACTATAACGCAACCAGTCAATCTTCCAGTCACTCCTCCAGTCACTCCTCCAGTCACTCCTCCAGTTAATCCTCCAGTCACTCCTCCAGTCGAGCCTCCAGTCGAGCCTCCTGTTAATCCTCCAGTCACTCCTCCTGTTAATCCTCCAGTCACTCCTCCTGTTAATCCTCCAGTCACTCCTCCTGTTAATCCTCCAGTCACTCCTCCTGTTAATCCTCCAGTCATTCCTCCAGTCGAGCCTCCAGTCATTCCTCCAGTCAAACCTCCAGAAAAACCTCCAGAAACCACCTGAAACACCCACCAAAGCAAAAAGTGATATTCCCTACGACCAGAGAACATCTGCTAACGCTAGATTAAATCAAGGACAGGACTTAAACAGGATTCACCAGATATCCTTGATATAGTTCAATCACATTTTATGTGTAAGTTCCCAGGAACTAACTTTTTGCTAGAGAGAACAGAAATTTATGGCTTTTGATTACGACCTGTTTGTAATTGGTGCGGGTTCTGGAGGTTTGGCGGCTTCTAAACGGGCGGCTAGCTATGGGGCAAAAGTGGCGATCGCTGAAAATGATTTAGTTGGCGGTACTTGTGTAATTCGCGGTTGCATTCCCAAAAAACTCATGGTCTATGGCTCTCATTTTCCCGCCCTATTCAGTGAAGCTTCAGGTTATGGCTGGAAAGTTGGTAATGCTGAGTTGGACTGGGAATATTTCATTACATCTATAGATAAGGAAGTTCGGCGACTGTCGCAACTACATATAAACTTCTTAGAAAAAGCCGGAGTAGAACTAATTTCTGGCCGCGCCACATTGCTAGATTCCCACACTGTAGAAGTTGATGGACGCAAAGTGACAGCAGACAAAATTTTAATTGCTGTTGGCGGTCGTCCTATCAAACCAGATTTACCAGGGATGGAATATGGCATTACCTCTGACGAAATCTTTCATCTAAAAGAAAAACCAAAACACATCGTCATTCTTGGCGCTGGTTATATTGGCACAGAATTTGCCTGTATCATGCGTGGCTTGGGTTCAGAGGTGACACAAATTACCAGAGGTGAAAAGATTTTGAAGGGGTTTGATGAAGACATTCGTACAGAAATTGAAGAGGGGATGACAAACCACGGAATTCGACTGATCAAAAATAATGTGTTAAAAACAATTGAACCTGTGCCAGAAGGTTTTAAACTAACTTTATCAGGGGAAGACCAAGAACCAGTAATTGCTGACGTGTTTTTAGTGGCGACTGGTCGAACTCCCAATGTAGATGGACTAGGTTTAGAAAAGGCTGGGGTTGATGTTGTGGCTAGTTCTATCGAAGGGCCTGGATACCTTAGCACAAATGCGATCGCAGTCAATGAATATAGTCAAACGAGTCAACCGAATATCTTTGCTGTGGGCGATGTCACAGACCGAATCAATTTAACTCCCGTCGCCATTGGTGAGGGTCGCGCCTTTGCTGATAGTGAATTTGGAAATAACCGCCGCGAATTCAGTCACCAAACTGTTCCCACAGCCATATTTTCTTCCCCAGAAGCCGCAACAGTAGGTTTGACAGAAGCCGAAGCACGGGAAAAACTCGGTGATGCCGTCAAAATTTTTCATACTCGCTTCCGTGCCATGTACCATAGTTTGACTGGTAAACAAGAGAAGACAATGATGAAGTTAGTAGTTGATAGCAACACTGACAAAGTGCTAGGCGCTCACATGGTGGGTGATAGTTCAGCTGAGATAATTCAAGGTATAGCGATCGCGGTGAAGATGGGCGCAACTAAAAAAGACTTTGATACCACCGTTGGTATCCATCCCTCCGCAGCCGAAGAATTTGTCACAATGCGGTAAGAATAAAAAGTTAGGAGTTAAAAGTTATGAGTTATGAGTTGAAGAAATAAACTCATAACTTAAAACTTAAAATTCTTATTAGCCCTAACTTCTAACCATCTACAGCTTTGCAATATATATATCTTCACGGTTTTGCTTCCAGTCCTAATTCTACCAAAGCGCGCGATATAGGCGATCGCTTTGCCAAAATTCAAACGAAATTTAAAATTCCCGATTTGAATGCTGGTGATTTTTCGCAGTTGACAATTACTCGTCAGATCGCTCAAGTTGCCGCAAAATTCAGTCATAATTCTACGCCAGTAACCCTAATTGGCTCAAGTTTAGGTGGTTTGACCGCAGCCCACTTGGGACAGGAATATTTACAAGTAGAACGCCTTGTGCTGCTAGCACCAGCCTTTGGTTTTTTATCCCATTGGTTGCCTAAGTTAGGCGATGAAGAAGTACAGCGTTGGCAGCAAGAAAAATATATCATGGTCTACCACTATGGGGAGGAGCGATCGATTCCTTTAAGTTACGATTTCGTTAAAGATGCTACCCAATATCAAGAAAACTTTTTGCAACGTCCTATCCCCACCCTAATTTTGCATGGAAAAAAGGATGAAGTTATTCCCATCGAAGCTAGCCATGACTTTGCGCGTTCACGTCCTTGGGTGGAGTTAGTCGAACTCGACAGTGACCACGCCTTGAGTAATGTTATGGAAGAAATTTGGCAGGCAATTCGCCTCTTTTGCCAGTTACCTTGAAGTTGTAAAATATTAGACTCTTATAACTAATGTCCTTTGTCATTTGTCTTTTGAATAACTAACAACCAATGACCAATGACTAATAACTAATTACTAATTACTAAAATTATGCTTCCCTTCATAAGGTCAGATTTAGCTCAATTTACCGCGTATAAACCCCATCCTAGCAGCGATACAGCCAATTCTGTCCCCACACAGTTTGATCGCCTAGATACAAATGAAAGCCCTTATGATTTACCATCTGAGTTAAAAGAGAAGCTAGCCTGGACATATCAGCAAGTAATTGAAACAAATCGTTATCCTGATGGTGGACACGAAATACTTAAGGATGCGATCGCAGAGTATGTCAATGAATCAGCCGGCCTCTCGCTATCTAATACTGCTGCCAATATTTCTGTGGGAAATGGTTCAGATGAACTAATCCGCTCTTTATTAATCGCCACTTGTCTTGGAGGAGAAGGTTCAATTCTCGTTGCCAATCCTACTTTCTCCATGTACGGAATTTTGGCAAAAACTTTGGGCATTCCTGTAATCACGGTGGGTAGAAATGAAACAAATTTTGAAATTGACATAAGCGCTGCACAGTTTGCGATCGAACAAACTCAAAATCCCCCTATTCGCGTAGTCTTCGTAGTGCATCCCAATTCGCCGACTGCAAATAGCTTAACGGCGGCGGAGTTGGCATGGTTAAGAAGTCTAAGCGAGCATATTTTGGTAGTAATTGATGAAGCTTACTTTGAATTCAGTCAAACTACCTTAGTAAGTGAATTAACACAGCGCCCAAACTGGGTAATATTACGTACTTTTTCTAAAGCTTTACGATTGGCAGCTCTCCGTGTTGGTTATTGCGTCGCTCATCCTGAAGCGATCGCCATCTTAGAAAAAGTTCGCTTACCTTACAATCTTCCCAGCTTTTCTATAGCGGCAGCATTATTTGCTTTACAAAACCGCAGACTGTTGCTGGACTCGATTCCCCAAACCTTGAGCGAACGAGCTAAACTCATCGAAATTTTATCTCAGCAACCAGAATTACAAATTACTGCAAGCGCTGCTAACTTTATCTATCTACGCCTTAAACCAAATGCTTTTAATTCACAAGATGCTGCGCTAAAAACTTTCCACCAGAAACTGAGAACACTCGGCACTCTTGTGCGACACATTAGCGGAGGATTGCGAATTACTGTCGGGACAATTGAGGAAAACGCCCGCACGATTAATCGAGTCCAAGCTGTTTTAGCAAATTTGGAATTTTAGTAATTTACTCAATAATTAAATCGGCTGTCCATCTCACTGCCCAAACGGCGGACTACTCCCACTGTTTGTGGCAGCACACCTACCAAAAGAGCAAAAGCAACATCCGGCAAAAAAGCCACTATTTCTGGTGGAAAGTATTGCTCAAACTGATCGAGAATTTTCTGAACTCGCTGCCCAGGCACTGAGTTTTCTGTAATTTGTTTGATCAATCGAATCCACTGTCGCCTAATCAAGTAAGCCTTCTGGCGTTCTTCATTAGATTCGGGAGTTAATAAAGACAGATTACCTATGGGCAATACCCTTTGGCAATCACAATCATAATCCCCACCCACAGCAGCCCCAGGACCAGCAAACTCTGCATGATAGCGTTTAAAGAGGATTAATCCATTTCGTCTACGACTATTGACGACGAAAACTTCTCCACTGTGTAAACGTGTAAGGATATCCGAGCCTTGCGATTGCTCAGTTCCATCTGGCATAACAACAGAGTCATGGAAACTAGTTTCAGGATAATAGGTTGATATCATAGAGGTTTGATAGCGTCGATGCTGTTCGCTATCCATGTTTTTTAAACTTTTAATGAATTTGGTAGTAGTATGCACTTAAACGGAACTAGCTGTTATGTCAAATCAAGTTTTTGAATTTTTTTATTATCAAGAGTCTTTTAGTCAATTTAACTAAAGATAGTAATAAATACACATTGGTTAGTAATTGAATGATCATATCTTATGAGATATGACCAGATTTGTCCCCAAATTCGGATAGTGTTTTATTAAAGTTTT
>NZ_JBALDK010000205.1:0-18958 GCF_036917455.1 Nostoc sp.
TAAAACTTCGTCAAAAACTTAATCAGAAAATAAAAAAAATATTTAAGAATAGATACTTACAAAGAAGTAAAACTTTCACTTTTTTACTCAGTCTGACTGTTGGAATAATTGTTACTAACATTGGAATTACAACAGACTGGGCGACAACTGGAACACCTACGCTTACTTATGAAACATCGTGGATAGGTAATACTATTGGCAGTGGAAATCTGCGAGTACAAAATAATATTGAGGCAATGTATGTTGCACCTGATGGCACAGTTTATACCAACAGCCATTGGGATGAGGCGGGAATGGAGGCAGCTATATATAAAGATGGTAAAGTTATTGGTGCTATTGGGGATACTCACGGTTGGAGTCGTGGAGGTGGCATAGCTGTAACCGCAAATAGTAAATATATTTACCTTGCCATGACTCAGGGATCGAAGGGCAAAACCGATGAAGATTATCCCCCTGAAGGAACAGCTTGGCACTGCGTTAGACGCTATGATTTATCGGGAAAACCTGCACCGTTTCCTGAAGGACGTGGCTGGGATAAAAGTATGTTAATTACCAGTACTAAAAGTGAAGTCACTGGATTAGCAACTGTAGGAAGTGAGTTGTATGTGAGCGATTTTGCTGCTAACCGCATTCGTGTCTACGATACTGAGACAATGAAGGAATTACGCAGCTTTACTATTAACAATCCGGGAGCAATAACTATTGATTCACAAAAAAATCTGTGGATTATTCAAAGTAAAAGTGGTAGTAATCCTGCCAAGATTTTACATTATTCCCAGAGTGGAAAGCAATTGCCCCAACAGATTGCAGATATCGTTGAACCAACTGCGATCGCAATCGATCGTCAAGGTAAGCTGTTAGTGGCAGAAAATGGCCCGCGTCAGCAAATGTTGGTTTATGACATCAAAGATAAGCCAGTGCAGACAGGTAGTTTTGGCTGTAAAGGCGGTATTTATACAGGAGTTGCTGGTGAAGTTCGAGATTTAAAACTTTATGGACTTACCGGAATTGGTAAAGATGCTTCAGGTAATATCTATATAAATAGTAATGGTTTCAACAAATCGGGAACAGATTTGCGGAAATTTTCGCCATCGGGAAAACTAATATGGCGATCGCTGGGATTGATATTCGTCGATAATGCAGATGCCGATCCTAAAACAGATGGTGTAGATTTATTCACCAAACAAGAACACTATCTCATGGATTACAGTCAGCCAGCTGGTAAGCAATGGACTTACAAAGCCTACACCTTAAATCCTTTCAAATATCCTCAAGATCCACGTTTGCATACATCGCCAGATGGAACCTTTGTTCGCCGCATCAAAGGGAAGCCGTTTTTGTTCCTCACAGATATGTATAACAGCTTCCTGCAAATATATCGTTTTAATCCAGCCACAGATGGTAATATCGCTATCCCAGCCGGAATGTTTGTCGGTAGCAATGGCGCAGACAAACCATTTCTCGCTGGAAATTGGCCGCTAAATCAACCACAAAAAGGGGAATGGATCTGGCGCGATCGCAACGGTAATGGCAAATTTGAAAAGAATGAATATGATACCAGCAAAGATTATCCCTATATCGGCGGCTGGTGGGTAGACAGCAAAGGAGATGTTTGGAAAGCTTTGCGAACAGAAGATGGCATTCGCCACTATCCTTTACAGGGAATAGATGCTAAAGGCAACCCCATCTACAGCTATAGTTCGATGGAAAAGCAAACCACTCCCAAAATATTTAACGACTTCCGGCGAATCGAATATTTCCCCGAAACAGATACTATGTATTTGTCAGGCTTCACAGTAAATCGCCCTGCATTCGGTGATGATACTGGAGTTGCTGGATCTGAGATTGCCCGTTTTGACAATTGGAGTAAAGGAAATCGTACTCCCAAGTGGCGAACTGTGATTCCCTACGACACTACCGGGAAACGTGAAGTATCTACAGCGGCCATAAGTGTGGCGGGAGATCGTGTATTTGCCGTGACAGTCAAAACCGCAGAGGTATATGTCTATAATGCCAAGACGGGAGCGCAAGTACAACAGTTAAAACCAGGCCCAGAAGTTGGTAGCGAAAGTGGCTGGATTGATATACCCTACGGTATCCGCGCTTTTCGTCGTTCAAATGGTGAGTATCTAGTATTTGTGGAAGAAAATTGGAAAGGAAAAGTGATTATGTATCGGCTGGCGGGGTGAGCATTTCAGGGCAAACGCATCTAAATTACTCTTGATCACAACCAAGGCAAAGAACCAACGACAAAATCAGCATTTCTCGTTTGGTTTGCTTTTCAAGACTCAAAGCGATCGCTAAAGTTGTGTCAATAAGTAGGGATTAATGCGAGTAGTTTAGAGCTTATTGAAAATAAAATCTTCTTGTTGACATGATGCGTTTGCCCTGGTGAGCATTTACAATTACTAATTTGTAATTCGTAATTCGTAATTAAGAGTCCCAATTATAAATTACGAATTTTTTTTTATAATTTGTGAAATCTTCTGGGATAAAATCTATTGGTCAAGGGATTTTGATTAAATTTATGATTTTGGCAGTTTTTGATTTCTTGATGTGAAATTCGGCGAGCAAGGTATTTGTTAACAAGAACCGATGAAGAAGTACCATTAGCAGAGGGTCGCGTCATCATAGAGATACTGACGACGATAATGATGTACAGATTTGAACAATTGAGCCAAACAGAGGTAGAGTCTATGTTAGGAATAACACTACAACAAACGCAAGTTTACCGAGAAATCAAGGAAGAAGGGCGAGAGGAAGGACGAGAGGAAGGACGACAAACGATGGCTAATACTATTTCCCGACAATTAACTAAGCGGCTTGGAGAACTTTCTGAAGAAATGCGCTCCTCAATTTCTGGTTTACCTTTTCCTGTTCTCGAAGAATTGAGTGATGCATTACTTGATTTTATTACCTTAGCTGATTTGCAATCTTGGTTACAAGGGCGAATAAATTAAACTACCTCTTGGTGCTTTTGACTTAGATACATCGCAATTCCTTTCTCATAATAAGCTGCTTCATTAATAAAAATAGGATAAACAGTAGACTCTCCCTGATAAAAAATATCTTTTCCTGCAAAAGTCACAAACATTGGATCGCCTGGATTCAAAGGTTCATAATCCCTAAACTGAAGCTGGGGATGAATCATAGCTTGAATCTCCCCGCGTAGACGCAGCCCGCCGTCGGCATCGCTTCTTGGATAATCGATCGTCTCAATGTATTGATAGAGTGTAAGCGTGTTGTTTGTCTGCGGAATACTACCTTGTTTGTACCCTTCAAAATAGTCTAAAATTGCATAAATAAGCTGCTCTGTTTGTTTAAACAATTCGGCGTTTAAGATATTCTGAGCCACAGCCCCAACTTCTATCACAAAACCCAATTCGCACAAAGAACGCAGAAAACCACCTTCTCTTGATTGGGGATTCACAAAAATCTTGACCATCGGATTTATCGAAGTCAAATAAGCACCTAACCGAAGTAAAAAAGGATTTAGATCACAAAAAATCAGACTTAACCCCATGTTGGCAGTTGTGCTGTGCAAATCAATAATTACATCTACAAATGGCTGATTTTGCGGTTGCAGTATTTGTTGAAGTGCCCTGGCCCGCGTATCTTCATAACTTGAGAGTTGGAGATTTTGCAAACTTTGATTGGTGAAGCAACGGTTTAAATCCTTGTCAATATACCGTTTACCTTCTTCAATCGCTTTCAGATTACCAAGTAATGCCAGAGTTTCAAAACTGGCTCTGTTAATTAAATTTGGATATTGCTGAAATCTTTTAACTAGATGTACTCCTGTTAACTCATTACCGTGGTTTCCTCCAACGATCGCAACTCGTTCAATCTGACTCATAACAACCTCACTGGCTCCCCTACGGTTATTGAGAATGGTGCAAGATACAAGATAGAAGTATAACTGCTGCTGACGAAATCTTGTAAAAGACTGACGCGATGTCTCCGGGTGGCTACGCCTACGCTCCCTATTCGAGCCAAAATGTGATAATTGTTAGCTTGAGCAGAAAAGGGGAAGAAATTTATGGAGTATAATTTTCAAGCGATGCCTCCGGGTGGCTACGCCTACGCTGAACTTTACAAAAACGCTCTCCTCAACGATGTCCTCCCATTTTGGGAAAAATATTCTCTCGATTGGGAGCAAGGCGGCTATTTCACTTGCCTCGATCGCGAAGGTAAAATTTATGATACAGATAAATTCATCTGGCTGCAAAACCGCCAGGTGTGGACTTTTTCGATGCTTTACAACCAGCTAGAAAAACGCGAAAACTGGTTGAAAATTGCCAGTAATGGCGCTAACTTTCTCGCCAAACACGGTAGAGATAGTGATGGTAACTGGTACTTTGCCGTCACCCGTGAAGGGAAACCATTAGTTCAGCCTTACAATATCTTCTCTGATTGCTTTGCAGCAATGGCATTTAGTAAATATGCACTTGCTAGCGGTGAAGAATGGGCAAAGGATATCGCAATGCAGGCTTATAACAACGTATTACGCCGCAAAGATAATCCAAAAGGCAAATATAATAAAACCTATCCCAACACACGCCCGATGAAATCATTGGCTGTACCGATGATTTTAGCCAACTTGACTCTAGAAATGGAATGGCTGCTGCCAAAGGAAACACTAGAGAATGTCTTAGCTGAAACCGTCCGCGAAGTAATGACCGATTTTCTCGACCAAGAACGGGGACTAATGTACGAAAATGTTTCCCCTGATGGTTCTCACATAGATTGTTTTGAGGGGCGGCTGATTAATCCAGGTCACGGTATCGAAGCTATGTGGTTTATTATGGATATCGCCCGTCGCCAAAACGACACCAAAACTATTAACCAAGCTGTTGATGTGGTGCTAAATATCCTAAATTTTGCTTGGGATAGGGAGTCCGGCGGATTGTATTACTTTATGGATGCAGACGGTCATCCCCCACAACAATTGGAATGGGATCAAAAATTGTGGTGGGTTCACCTCGAATCTTTGGTTGCATTAGCGATGGGCTATCGCCTAACGGGACGTGAGGTGTGTTGGGAATGGTATCAAAAGATGCACGATTACACTTGGTCACATTTTGCCGATTCAGAATACGGTGAATGGTTTGGCTACCTGAATCGGCGTGGTGAAGTATTGTTAAACCTTAAAGGTGGCAAATGGAAAGGATGTTTTCACGTACCGCGTGCACTGTACCTTTGTTGGCAGCAATTTGAGGCATTGCGATCGCAGTTATGATTTTTATCTTAGCTAAAAATAAATATGAAATTACTGAGTTTTTAATAGTTTTTTAACAATAAGCTTTAGGATAAATATTTCATTTAACTCGTGATTATACGGTTTATAATAATTAATATTTAAAGTTACTATTTAATGTAGATGATGCAATAAAGTACTCTTATGTGTACCTGATTGCATCATCATAAAATAGTTTGTTTTTAGTTTTTGTCAGCTCTTAGCACATTGAGAAGAGTTGTCAGAGCATTTTGTGTCATCAGTTTATGAGGTGTGTTGTTTATTCTGCTAGCGATCGCTGTGGCAGAATTTTAAGTTAATAAACTTTCAGATTCTCTCAATAAATACTCTTTCAGGCAAAAGCCTGAGCAGTGCTATGGCTGACTGGATAACCAAACCAAATCGGCTAGAAGCCCGTTGTCTGTTGTCTATAATTAGGAACATTGAAATGAAATCAATTCTTGAGCTGATTGAGCAGAAAAATCGGGAATATGCCCAATTGCCGTTCTTTAAATATATGGAAGACGAGTCGATCGATCCCCGGCAGAGGCTGGCATTTGCACCCGTAATTGCTCCACTTGCACTGGAGTTCAGTGAGTTGTGCAAACGAGTTCTCAGAGATGAGCCAACGACTAATTACATTCAAGAGATGGTAAATCTGCACACCCATGAAGAACATTTCCACTGGCAATGGTTACTAGAAGACATGGAGAAAATGGGGATTGACTATCCCATGCGCTTCAGTGATGCGGTGCGATTCCTTTGGAGCGATGAAACTAAGATTTCCCGTTCCATGTTTCCGATCTTTGAGCGGTATACTCGTGGAGCAGATCCCATTATCAGATTGGTTGCCATTGAAGTATCTGAGGTTACAGCGAATGTCTTTTTCCGTTCAACCATGTCTGCGGCCCTGCAACTGCAAAAAATGACTCAAGCAGAGTTTCGTTACTTTGGTATGCGTCATAACCATATAGAAAATACCCACACTCTTCATACTCCTGCTTCTTTTCAAGTAATGAGAGAGATTGAAGTGTCTGAAGAGATTCGTCAAAAAGCACTTGAGTTGATTGATGTAGGGTTTGAGTATTTTACAGAGTTGATTGATGAGTTTTTGGTCTATATTAAGACCCATTCTTATCAACAACCCTTTGCTACAGTGTACCAACCAAAGCGATCGCCAATATCTGTTTAAACTATCTGCTCAATTTTCATTCATTCGGCAATGGTAAAAGACTTTGACTCTTTTACCATTGCTTCTTTAACAGTGACTACTACTGTATAAACAGCATTGCGCTCTTCCTGAATCGGTTGAATTGCTCCATCACAGTCAGTGGCTCGGCTCATTAAGCTATATTTTCCTGGCGTTGCTGGAGTCCATTGAAACGTAAATCGTTGCCATGCATATTGTAAGCGTGCTTCAACTTCAGCACTTTGCCAGGTGATGCCACCATCTATACTAACATCGACTGATTGGATACCCCTACATGCCCATGCCCAGCCCCAAAGTATTTGAGGTTGAAGGGATAGGACTTCATTTTGAGCAGGATAAACGATCGCCGATTCTGGTGCAACTTCCCAAACAGGTTTTAAAGTCCCATCATCGCCTCCAACTCGATCGTTATAGAAGTTTGTTGTAAAGGGCCCTGGCGATCGCCGATCTGTGACATAAATATATGAGAGCCACTTTACAAAGTTAGTGCCATAGTAGCCTGGAACCACCAGCCGCAATGGAAAACCCCGTTCTGATGATATCAACTCACCGTTAAGCTTGTAGGCTAGCAACACATCATTATCCAATGCTTTTTCGATCGGAATATCTTTAATATATGAATCGCTAGAAACTCCCTCATAAACACCGTGATCGGCTCCTACAAACCAGATATAACGAGCTTCCGGTTTAACTTGCAATTGATTAAGAATCGCTCTCAGGCAAACTCCACCCCATGTAACATTACTAATAAGTCTTGTTGGAACTTTGGGTTGAAGCGGATTGCCTGAACATTGCTGGAAAACAGTTAATTCGCGATATTCCAGACTCAGCAAATTCTGATATGATAACTCAATATTTTGCTCTACTAATCCCGAAATTTTCAACTTCCATTGATCGATGTCAATGGCTGGGATTCCCAAATGACTGAGAACGAATAGATCCTTTTCAGGAGTAATAAAAGACTTAAGTTCGTGAACATCCAATGGAAATTTTGCAATCATTCCCACATAGCTCATACTCTTGTCTTCTAAAGTTTTGCCGAACTCATTCATTTTAGCAATCTACCATTAACGATTTTTACTTATAACTTCAGACTGGTACTAATTTCATTTATCAATATCTTCCCAAGGGTAGATTCCCAATATTGTCACTCTCACCTACTTGTTAGCATTGCCATGACGATCCGATTTACCGCTCTCGTTGTCGGGTTTATGTGCGGTAGCAAGCATTGTAACAGCGCTCGGATATCACAAGCTGCCTCTAGGTTCTAAATATATCGTTTTAGAAGACAACAACTCTACTACAGAGTGCCCTCTCTCTTCATCGTCTTTTTTTGGCGGAGGTATTATTTAGCTAAACCGGGTTTCTCAATTTTTTATCAAACAGAATTCAGGAGTCAGGAGTCAGAATTCTTCTTCATCTGAAGAAAATCACATCATGAATTGTGATACTTCAAGTTAATTAGGGAAAACTTAACTTAGGTTATCCAGTAGCAAGTTTTATGGTAGAAAATCGAGTCGATGTTCCCGGCTATGGGATTGGTGAAAAAATTTACACCAGCACTCGCACCCTGGTTTACCGAGGTTGGCGAGAGGCGGATCAAACTCCTGTTGTCATCAAACTTCTTAAAAGTTCTTATCCCAGTCCGATTGAGTTGGCTCAATTCAGGAATCAGTATACCATTGCCAAAATCTTAAATGTTCTTGGGGTTGTTCGGATCTATAGTCTGGAGAGTTATCAAAATCGGCCTGCCCTGATTTTAGAAGACTTTGGGGGAATTTCTTTGAAGGAGTATTCTGCCTCTTGGAGACAGGGATTCAAAAATGTAGAAAGTCAGAAAAACCTCTCACACCCCTGTCCTCACTTTTTGAGCGAGTTTCTCCAGATTGCGATCGCACTTGCTGATATTCTCGCCGATCTCTACCATCACGAAATCATCCACAAGGATATCAAACCCGCCAATATCCTGATTAACCCTTCCACAAAGCAGATTAAACTCATTGACTTTAGCATTGCTTCACTGCTGCCAAGAGTTAATCAACTTTCAACCAGCCCGACTGTTTTAGAAGGAACCCTCGCCTATCTTTCCCCCGAACAAACTGGGCGAATGAACCGGGGAATTGATTACCGCACTGACTTCTATTCTCTCGGAGTCACTTTCTATGAACTCTTAACAGGGCAATTGCCATTTCAATCCGATGATTTTATGGAATTGGTGCATTGTCATATAGCAAAACAACCACCACTTTTAGGGGAAAGAGAAGAGATTCCCCAAATTCTCTGTGATATCGTCATGAAACTGATGGCGAAAAATGCTGAAGACCGCTATCAGAACGCATTCGGGCTAAAGCACGATCTGCAAATGTGTTTAGATCAATTGCAAGAAAGTGGAAATATTATCCCGTTTCAGTTAGGGCACAGGGACGTTTGCGATCGCTTTACGATTCCCGAAAAACTCTACGGCCGGGAACTAGAAGTCTTAATGCTGCTAGCAACCTTTGAGCGCGTGCGCCAGGGAAATTCTGAAATGATCCTTGTAGCAGGTTCCTCTGGCATTGGGAAAACGGCAATTGTCAACGAAGTTCACAAACCAATCACCCGTCAGTGTGGATACTTTATCAAGGGCAAATTCGATCAATTTAATCGGAATATTCCCTTTTTTGCTTTGGTGCAAGCCTTTCGGGATTTAATGACCCAACTGCTGACAGAGAGTGATGCTCAAATTGACCAGTGGAAGACTCAAATTTTATCTCCATTGGGTGAAAGTGGTCAAGTGATTATTGAGGTGATTCCAGAACTCGAACGAATCATTGGGAAACAGCCCTCCGTCCCAGAATTATCAGGTACTGCTGTCCAAAGCCGCTTCAATTTGCTGTTTCAGAAATTCATTCAAGTTTTCACAACCCAAGAGCATCCCCTCGTTATTTTCCTTGATGATTTACAATGGGCAGACTCGGCTTCCTTAAAACTGATGCACCTGCTGATGAGTGAAGCCAGCAAATCTTATTTGCTAGTGATTGGAGCATATCGAGATAATGAGGTTTCTTCTGCACATCCCTTGATGTTGACCATTGAGGAAATGCGTCAAGAAGGGATTACAGTTAGTAGTATTGTCCTTTCTGCCCTCACCCAAACCGACCTGAATCAACTGATTGCAGATACCCTTAAATATTCAACAGAACAAGCAACTGCGATCGCTAATCTGGTCTATCAAAAGAGCAAAGGTAATCCATTTTTCACTAACCAGTTTCTCAAATCGCTGCATGAAGATGGGCTGATTGCCTTTGCCAGCAGAACAGGTGATTGGCAGTGCAATCTGGCTCAAATCCGGGCGCTATCTTTTACAGAAGATATTGTGGACTTTGTGGTGCTGCAACTCCAAAAATTACCACAGCAGACTCTGGATGTTCTCAAACTGGCTGCTTGTGTCGGCAATCAGTTTGATTTAGAAACCCTAGCGGTTGTCTATGAAAAATCTCCAAATGAAACCGCAGCAGATTTGTGGCCAGCCCTCAAGGATGGATTAATTTTGCCCAATGGCGGAGGTTATACATACTTTCAGGATGAGTCTGTTGTCATGGATGATTTGACAAATGACAACACATCGATAACTATTACCTATAAATTTCTTCACGATCGCGTTCAACAAGCCGCTTATTCACTAATTCCGGCGGCTCGGAAATCAGCAACGCACCTCAAGATTGGTCAATTGCTGTCGAGCAATACCCCAGAAACTGAGCAAGAATTGCTGATTTTTGAAATTGTCAATCAGTTGAATATTGGCATAGAACCGAGCGCATCTCAAAGCGATCGCGATCGACTCGCACAACTCAATCTGCTAGCAGGAAAGAAAGCCAAGTCTTCTACAGCTTACCAAGTAGCAATTGAGTATTTAACTGCGGGGATTCGGTTATTGAGATGCGACTGTTGGCAAAGTCAGTATGAATTGGCTCTGACACTGCACGAATTAGCCGCCGATGCTGCTTATCTTGGTGGCGAGTATGAACAGATGGAACAATTGGCTCAAACAGCGATCCAGGAAACCAAAACTCCCCTAGATCGAGTCAGCATTTACGAAACCAAAATCCAGGCGTATACAGCTAAAAATGATGTGTTGGGAGCGATCGCGATCGCTCGTCAGGGAATGAGTCAGTTCGGTGTGGTTTTCCCAGAAACACCCACCTTGCAAGATATTCAGCAAGCTCTCCAAGAAACTGCTACCCTGATTAACGGTCGTGATATTGCAGAATTGGTTGACTTACCTCTGATGGTAGCCGCAGATAAGCTAGCAGTTACCCGACTTGTGGCAAACGTTGCTCCAGCTGTTTACATTGCCGAGCCAAATTTGTTTCCACTACTGATCTTGTCTCAAGTCCAAGCATCTATTAAGTACGGCAATGCTCCATTTTCTGCCTTTTCTTATGCCTGTTATGGCATTCTGTTGAGCGGAATTCTTCAGGATATTGAAACAGCCGATCGAGTTGGCAACCTTGCCTTGGCACTAACTGACAAATTTAATATTAGCGACATCAAACCCACGGTATTTTATGTCGTAGGTGCTTTCATCACCTATTTGAAGTCTCCTTTAAAAAAATCTTTGCAGCTGATGCAGGAGGGTTACAAGATTGCTTTAGAAACTGGAAATGCATACTACGTGGGCTTTAACACCAAAGACATCTGCCAGTATTCCTATTTCCTGGGTCGAGAGTTGAACTCGTTAGAGCAAGACATCCAGGCTTACATTCATGTTTTGGAAAATTTTAAGCAAGTCACAACCCTCAACTACTGCCGCATCTTTTGGCAAACAGTTTTGAATTTGCAAGGGCTTGCTGAGAATCCCTGTATTATGACAGGTGAGGCACTGAACGAAACAGAATTTGTGACTCAACTGGTTCAAGCCAATGAATTGACTGGACTCCACTATTTTTTTCTCCACAAACTGATTCTCTGTTATCTGTTTGAAAATCTCTCTCAAGCAGTGGAAATAGCTGCTAAAGCTAGAGAATATCTCGTTGCGGGCACGGGCTATGCCACTGTGCCGATATTTTATTTTTATGATTCCCTGACGGCTTTAGCAGAGTATTCTATAGCTACGGCCTCTCGCCAAAAAACATTACTGGAACGGGTCACAGAAAACCAAGGAAAAATGCAGATATGGGCGCACCACGCACCGATGAATTATTTGCACAAATTTGAACTGGTGAAAGCCGAAGAATGCCGAGTGTTAGGACTTATGGCGCAGGCAGTGGATCTTTACGATCGCGCCATCGCTGGGGCAAAAATCAATAGATACGTTCAGGAAGAAGCCCTCGCCAATGAACTGGCTGCCCGATTTTATTTAGAATGGAACAAAGAAGCGTTGGCGAAGCCGATCGCTCATATTTACTTAGAAAATGCCTATTACACTTACCTCAGTTGGGGAGCGATAGGCAAAGTTAACCAGTTAGAAAAGCAATATTCTCAATTATTGCTTAAGGTTTTGGAGCAAGATGAAACTGGTTCTTTAAGCCTCACCACTACCATCGGATTCAGCCAGAGTAGTTCTACTGGGACTGAAGCGTTAGATTTAGCAACGGTAATGAAAGCCTCTCATGCACTGGCTGGAGAAATTGAGTTAGAAAAGCTGTTGACAACCCTGATGCAGGTTGTAATCGAAAATGCCGGGGCTGACAAATCAATCCTCCTGCTGCTTCAAGAGGATAATTGGGTAGTTGCAGCTCAAAAAACCAGCCAAGCGATCGTCGAAGAGGAGCAATTTCTTCTACCACGAGTTACGCCTACGGGTGAAAACCTGGAGATAATAAACCTGCATTCCCTTCCTCTTTCAGACAGTCAGAATATTCCCAAAGCGATCGTGAACTATGTCTCCCGGACCTCTGAAACCTTAGTGCTAGATGATGCCCGCAGAGAAACCCCCTTCGCCAACGATCCCTACATCATTCAATGGCAACCCAAAAGCTTGCTATGTACGCCTATTCACAATCGCGGCCAGATCGTCGGCATCCTTTACCTAGAAAACAGGTTGACGACTGGAGCCTTTACCCAAAACCGTCTTGAGGTTTTGCGGTTGCTCACAGCCCAAGCTGCCATCTCGCTGCAAAATGCTATGTTGTATAACAATCTAGCCGTAGCAAAAGCCCAACTAGAAGACTACAACCATACATTAGAGCAAAAGGTGGAGCAGAGAACTCTGGAGTTGAATGAGAAAAATCAGCATCTCTCGGAAACTTTAGAACAACTGCAACATACACAAAGCCAACTGATTCAAACTGAAAAAATGTCTTCATTGGGACAAATGGTTGCAGGTGTTGCCCACGAAATTAACAACCCGATTAACTTTATTTATGGCAACCTCACCTATACCAATGAATATTGTCAAGATTTGCTGCACTTGATTGAGCGGTATCAGCACTACTATCCTCAACCATTTGTTGAGATTCAAGAAGAACTAGAAGCAATAGATTTAAACTTTCTCAAATCCGACTTACAAAAATTGCTGCAATCAATGAAAGTAGGGACAGATCGCATCCGCCAAATTGTCCTTTCTCTCCGCAATTTTTCGCGACTGGATGAGGCTGAAATGAAAAGTGTCAATCTTCATGAAGGCATCGACAGCACCTTGTTAATTTTACACCATCGGCTAGAAAATAAAACCCACCGCTCTGCAATCAATGTAATTAAGGAATATGCCCAGTTACCAGAGGTTAATTGCTACGCCAGTCAGATTAATCAAGTATTTATGAGTATTCTTAACAATGCTATTGATGCATTAGATTTATCATTCACAACTGAACATAGACAAACAAAAATACCCACAATCAAAATTCGGACTAAAATGGCTGATGCTAATACAATAACTATTCAAATTGCAGATAATGGTCCCGGCATATCTGAGGAGGTAAAACAGCGACTATTTGACCCATTTTTTACAACAAAACCTATTGGTACAGGAACAGGCTTAGGATTATCAATTAGCCACTCTATTATAGAAAAACATGGAGGAAAACTAAATATCATATCGGAGCTAGGAAATGGAGCAGAGTTTTCTCTATCTATCCCCTTAAATTGCTAAAGTAATAATAAACTTCGTTCCCTTTCCAGAAGTTGATGAACAGTTAATTTGTCCATTATGTTTATCGGTAATAATTTGGTGGCTAATAGCTAATCCTAGCCCAGTTCCCTTACCCACAGCTTTAGTTGTAAAAGATGGCTCAAAAATTCTAGCTTGTACTTCAGGAGGCATCCCAAAAGCGTTATCTTCAATGCAAATCGTAACAGTTTCTTCCTGACGATCGACTGATGTAGCGATCGTGATGGTATGAGGAACAGCAGCAGCAATTTCTTGAACTGAGTGGTTTTGCCGGAGGTCATCAAATGCATCAATTGCATTGGCAATAATATTCATAAATACCTGATTAAGTTGTCCAGGATAGCAAGTGATTAGAGGTAACTCACCATATTGTTTGATCGCCTCGATTTTAGAGCGATTTCCTTGACCTTTTAATCGATGTTTTAAGAGCATTAAGGTAGTATCAATTCCGTGATGAATCTGAAACTCAACCATAGATGAAATATCAGATCGAGCAAAGGTTCTCAAAGAGAGGCTAATGTCTTTCAAAAGACTAATTCCCTGATGCATTGATCCCATAATTTTTGGTAAATCTTCATCTAGATACTCTAAATCAATTTCTTTAACTAGTTGTTCAATTTCTGGGTCTGGATATGGTATTTTTTGCTGTTGGAGATTCACCAAACGCAGGAGACCCTTCATATATTCTTCAAGATGAGAGCAATTTCCACTAATAAAACCAATCGGGTTATTAATTTCATGACCGATGCCTGCAATAAGTTGTCCAAGGGCGGACATTTTCTCACTCTGGATTAGTTGTAATTGGGTGTGTTGTAACTTTTGTAGAGATTGGCTTAATTCGATGGTGCGTTCTTGCACTCTTTGTTCTAAGGTACGGGTAAGATGAGAGATTTTTAGATGTAACTTTAATCGAGCAATAACTTCTTCTTGCTGAAAGGGTTTGGTAATATAGTCAACTGCACCAATTTCTAGTCCTTTCACCTTGTCTGTGGCATCGGCCAAAGCAGTCATAAAAATAACTGGAATATTCTGTGTGATGGAATTGGCTTTTAGTCTGCGACAAGTTTCAAATCCATCAATTCCTGGCATCATCACATCCAAAAGAATGAGATCGGGAACGGCATATTCTGTTTGTTCAATAGCCGACTCTCCATCAGTTGCCATGAGTGTTTTCCAGCCACATCCCTGAATCGCTTCTGATAGAACTTTGAGATTGTTGGGATTGTCATCTACCAAAAGGATATACATTGGCTTCAGGAGAGGATCAAACATCATTGATGTGACTCAGTTGTTACAAAATTTTTCAGAAATTTACGGATTTTTCCTGTTTGGAAGTTGACAGTAAATTGGCTTAACTCAGTTGCGAAGGGAGTTAGCTGACTATCTTGGTTAATTAACTCTTTTATTATTCCCTCGATCGCCGGAATATCTCCCATCATTGCTAGATGATAAAGTTGTTGTAAAACATCCTGGGATGGCAGAATCAATTCGGCATCGGCTTTCTGTTCGAGTTGGGAAAGTGATTTTTGAGGTGTGGATTGAGCATAAATCCATTCCACTTTTAGCAGCGATAGCATTGCATTAAATAGCTCATCAACTTGCAGGGGTTTCGGCAAAAAAGCTGTAGCCCCAGCTTCAAAACTTCGTTGTCGATTTTCCTCAAAAACACTGGCACTAGAGACAATAATCGGAATAGCACGGGTTTGTGGATTTTCTTGTAAGTGAACCATTAACTCAAAGCCATCCATATTAGGCATGGCTAAATCCAGTAGAATCATATCCGGGTGATGTTCTGTTACCATCAGTAGTCCCTGTTTGCCATCGCTTGCTTTCAGGGTTCGACAGCCAATTCTTTCAAGCAAATTGGCCAACATAGAACAATGGTTAGTATCATCATCAACAATGAGAATTTGAGGCGTGCTACCCCGAATACCGATGATTTTTTGATGGGTTTGGGCTGTATCTATGCCTGGGGTAGATATCGTTTCTATCTGCCAGTCATGGGAAACTGGTACTGTTACAATCAAATCCAGCCAAAAAAGACTACCTTCACCCAGATGACTCTGCACTTGAATTTGGCTGCCCATCAATGTTGCAATTCTTTGACTGATTGCTAATCCCAAGCCAGTACCTTCAGATTTCCGCCCTGCTTCACCTACTTGCTCAAAAGCCACAAAGATTTTCTCTAGTTGGTTTAGTGACATTCCAATACCCGTGTCTTCAATCTGGAAGCGAATTTTCTGGTATGTCATTTGTCTATTGTCATTTGTCATTGGTTTAAATTCTTGACTAATGACATCTACTTTAAAGGTGACACTACCGTTGTCTGTGAATTTAATGGCGTTGCCTAGTAAGTTGATCAAAACTTGCCGTAGCCGTTTTTCATCGACTTCAATGGCAACTGGTAAGCGATCGCTGATTAAAATATTAAATCCAATCCCTTTCTGTTTTGCTCTGATCCTGCAAATTTCGGTGACACCATACAAGAAAGTGGACAAATTGACAGTAGTCGCAAGCAATTCTAATTTCCGAGCTTCAATTTTTGAAAGGTCAAGAATATCATTGATTAGCATCAGCAGGTGTGTTCCACATTGGTAGATAATGCTGACTCCTTCCAGATTTTTTTCTGTCATGTTTGGCGATACTTCTAGCACCTGAGCAAAACCAAGGATGCCATTAAGCGGTGTGCGTAGTTCATGGCTCATATTTGCCAGAAACTCGCTCTTTGCTTCGTTAGCAGCATCAGCAGCTTGTTTTGCTTCCAATAGTTCATGAGTTCGCTCTTCAACTTTGAACTCCAGAGTTTTGGAATAATCTAATAGTTGAGTGTTGGCAATTTCTAGTTGCTGATTCGTTTCTTCTAACCGCCTCTGTTTATAGGCATTTGTGGTTGCAATCACGCTGCTGATGAATGCGGCTAGGGTGGGTGTGACTGGAATCAGAATGCCATCTAGAAACATTCCATAGCTGCCCCCCACAAACACGGTACTGATGCTTACAGTTGCCCAGAGAATTTTTCCACCAGGAATCCGCAGCCTGCGACTGGATAAGAACCAACTACCACAAGAACCGATCGCAGACCAGAAAATAATCCAGAACGACACAGCTTGACTAGAAACGCCGTGTAATGTTCTCTTGGCAATTTTTGCCTCTTGTACCAGTTGATGGGCAATATTGGCGTGGACAACAACCCCAGGTGTAGGTTTTTGAGTAGAGATCCAGGAAGAACTAAAGGGTGTATTGAAGAAGTCATTGGTACTAGCGGCGGTCGATCCAATAAACACCATGCGATCGCGCATTAAGTTGGCTGGAATTCGCCCTGCTAAGACATCGCGCATGGCAACTGTCCGAAATGCCGCATCTGTTCCATGCCAATTGAGCAAAATTTGATAGCCGCCTAAATCAGTATCGGAGTAGCCTGCTTCTTGATTGTCTAATGGTAGGTAAATTGCTTTACCCAACTGAAACTTTTGCTGCTTGGGGTCAATACTTTCTAAAGTAATCTTGTCGGCTTCCAGGTACTTGAGCGCCACCTGAGTTGCCAATCCAGCTTTGAGCGTGTTTTGCTCTTTGGTATCAACTGCCGTCAGCAAAGCGCGACGCACAAAGCGATCGCCATCCAATACCAAATCTGCTAATCCGACTCGATCGAGTTTCTTCAATTCTGGTGGCGGATTGACACGCTCTCCGGTGATTTTCTCAACGCCGATCAAATTGGGAGTGCTGCGGAAGATTTTGACCAGTTCTTCATATCCGCTTCCCTCTGGTAAATCTCGGTAGAGATCCAATCCGATGGCTCTAGGTTGCTGCGCCCGAATCTTTTCTAGTAATTTTGCTAATGCCCAATCGGGAATTGGCCATTTCCGCACCGATTGGATATCGCGTTCATCGATTGTGACAATCACAATTTCATCAGCGATCGTCGGGAGCGATCGCTGACGAACCCATTCATCACGAATTTTCCATTCGAGTAAATTGAAAAATCCCAACGATTGCCCGACAATGACAGTCAAAGCAACTGTGGGAGTAATAATTAAAACGCTACGAGTGCGTTGAATGAAAGTCTGGAGTCTGCGCCACATGCGGAATAGGGGATGGGGAATGGGGGCAATACTTTTCGGAGAATAAATTTATTCGTGAAGGCAGGCAAGGGAGCAGAGATGCCTTAACCAAAAGGTATTGGGAATGGGGGAAAATAACCAATGCCCAATACCAAATGCTTAAATTACTGTTAGTTAGTAGATCCTAATAACGGAGCTGTGACAATCTCTTTTAAGTTAACTGAAGAGAGGAGTTCTTCCCATTGCTTGGTAAGAGTTACGTTAGTAGGTTGAGCGCTATGTAGGGCTGCAAGTGTTTCCACGCAATCATACCAAACGCCATTTTTACCAAAAGCTGTCGCTCGCTTCAAAGCATCTTGCTGCTGCATCGCTGTTGCCAGTTCAGCACTAGGCTGGATACGTTGAATCCAACCATCGACATAAGGGGTACTTGGGCTGAGTTGTCCATCAACTTTAACAGCTAGGAACCAATGGTAGTTTTTCCCAACTACTAAAGCGGGTGCATCGGCTGGTAATTTGACAGCGATCGCCCCAGTTTTCAGAGCAATAGGAATAGTTATTTTATACTGCGTATTACCAGCTTCATCCTTGAGGCTGAACACAGCTTCTTCTGCATTAGAAACAGGGAGATATACCAGAATTGTGGGACGTTCAGACACTGTTGTGCCATAGAAGCTTTGCGGTAGGAGGGCGATTAGAGCCGCCGGTCCTGCCGATTCAGTTGAAGTATTTAAGTAGTAAGTACCAACGCGAGAAGCTCCCCCACTTGCTTGACTAGGAGCGCCTTTACCAGCACTAGGTGTAAACAAACTACCACGGGAAGCTCCTCCCGTTGCTTGTCTAGGAGCGCCGTTACCAGCACTAGGTGTAAACAGACTACCACGGGAAGCTCCTCCTGTTGCTTGACTAGGAGCGCCTTTACCAGAAGTAGGGACAAAGAAATTACCACGGGAAGCTCCGCCGGTTGCTTGGCTAGGAGCGCCATTGTTAATTGGTGGGGTAAATGTAACAGCATTGGCACTGTTCCATGTACTACTAGCAAACAGAGCGATGATGCTCAATGTACTAGCTAAATATCGAAGCTTCATAATGTTGAACTTCCTTAAAGAAAAGGTAATACTAAGTAAATTTATTGTGATTGTGGGAATAAGCTTGGAAAATTAGTTCATCTAACAGCCAAAGGCTTAAAGAACTACTAGCAATATAAACCAAATTTAACTGATATAACGTAAAATTTCATCCTAGCCAATATAGCTTAACTCAATATAATTACGTAGTTAACAAGATAAGTAAGAGGTAGATTGAGGCTCGTGATTTACAGCAGTTTACTTTTTAAGTGAAGTACAAAATGTAGGACTCAA
>NZ_JBALDK010000206.1:0-30197 GCF_036917455.1 Nostoc sp.
GAAAATATTCTTTTTGATTGGTATATATAAAGTCTTGTTAAGGCGAAGAGGTTTTGATAGTGGTAGTATTATGTCGAAAGATTAAGTTAGTGTTTATTAGTTCTTGAGAAGTAAGCTAGGTCAATGTAATTAAACATAAAACGCTCAGGAGATAGATCCCCAAGTTTTGATGAGAAATCGGCGATCTAGTTACTACATGGTTACTATGTTGATACTGACGTACTTAATTAGGGCGCTATTGCTGCCGAAAGTTTGGTTCTACTGGGCTTCCGTACTAAAGCTGCAAATGCGTAGACATCACTTCGTCTAAAATTATATGCAGGAGCAATTGGCACGCAAAAACTGCGCTATTGTTGCCAAAGCCAAGTTGAACTAGCATCTAAAATTGCTAACTATGTGACAAAGCTTCTGGCTAAAATAGGGCTATGTCTGAAACTTTCACATCTGTAACTGCAACACGCCCTACGTTCATCCTCGTAGATGGACACTCCCTGGCTTATCGTTCATACTTTGCTTTCGCCAAAGGGCGAGATGGAGGACTGCATACTAAAGCAGGGATTCCGACGAGTATATGTTTTGGTTTTGTGAAGTGCCTGCTTGAGGTAATGGCAACACAACAGCCCCAAGCAATGGCGATCGCTTTTGATTTGGGTGAGGCCACTTTTCGCCACGAAGCTGACGAGACTTATAAAGCCGATCGCAAAGAAACGCCGGAAGACTTCATTCCCGACTTAGAAAACCTGCATGAGTTGCTGAATGGCTTTAATCTACCAATTTTCACTGCCCCTGGTTTCGAGGCAGATGATGTTTTGGGAACCTTAGCACAGCGAGTAACTGCTGCTGGGTATAGGGTGAAGATTCTCACAGGCGATCGCGATTTATTTCAACTGATCGACTCTGACAAAGAAATCACTGTTCTGAATTTTAGTCCAGATGCTATAAAACGCTCTACAAATAGCATTACGGAATTTGAAGCAGAACAAGTCAAAGAGAAGATGGGTGTTTTACCTTCACAAATTATCGATTTTAAAGCTCTTTGTGGTGATAAATCAGATAATATTCCTGGAGTTAAGGGAATTGGGGAAAAGACAGCAGTGCAACTGCTAAATACCTATGGTTCCCTTGACAATATTTATGCAGCATTAGATGAAATTAAGGGCGCAACTCAGAAAAAACTAGTAAATGGTAAAGAAGATGCTGATAAGTCTCGCTATTTGGCCACCATTATTTTAGATGTTCCTATAGAAATTAATTTAGAAGATTGCAAATTAAAAGGATTTGATATAAGCGTCTTATCACCAATTTTAGAAAAATTAGAATTCAAGTCTTTTTTAGCTAAAATCAACGACCTACAGCAACGTTTTGGTGGTCAAGTTGAAGAAAAACAAGAAGCTAAAAAAGACGTAATTAATCCTAATTCAGAATTGAAGGATTATGAAGATAATGATTTGTGGTTTTTCAGTGCTAGTGATACAGCAGCAGTTATACAACAATCTACCTCTCCCATTACACCACGGATCATCAACAACGAAGCCAAACTAACTGAGTTAGTAGACCTTTTGCAAACATTCACTAACCCAGAGATTCCAGTTGCTTGGGATACTGAAACTACCTCTTTAGAACCAAGAGATGCTGAGTTAGTAGGAATTGGTTGCTGTTGGGGAACGCAACCAGATGAGGTAGCCTATATTCCTGTGGGGCATAAAACTGGGGAAAATTTGCATAAAGATTTGGTGCTAGAAGCATTACGCCCAATTCTCGAAAGTGCTGATTATCCCAAAGCTTTACAGAATGCCAAATTTGACCGCTTAGTTTTAAAGTGTCAAGGGATTAATTTAGCGGGAGTAGTGTTTGATCCCATGCTGGCAAGTTACATTCTAAATCCAGACTCAAGTCATAATTTGATGGATTTAGGGCAGCGATATTTGGGATTGATAGCAAAAAGTTACTTAGATTTAGTTCCTAAAGGTAAAACCATTGCTGATATAGATATTCCAGCCGTTGCAGATTACTGCGGTATGGATGCTTATTCTACTTTTGGGTTAGTAGCGAAATTGCGTGAGGAACTGGATCAAATTCCAACTTTGTCTAAGCTATTGGTGCAAGTGGAACAGCCGCTAGAAGCAGTTTTAGCTCAAATGGAATACACAGGTGTCCGCATTAATTCAGCTTATTTAAAAGAACTTTCGCAGCATTTAGAAACTGAGTTAGCTAGGTTAAAAGAGAAAGCGACTGAAATAGCTGGGGAAAATTTTAACTTAGGTTCTCCTAAACAATTGAGTCAAATCTTGTTTGAAAAGTTGGGGTTAAGTACCAGACATTCTCGAAAAATTCAAACAGGTTTTTCTACAGACGCAGCAACACTAGAAAGACTCCAAGAAGATGATAACAGTGGTTTTGTTGAGGCGATTATTGAATATCGCACCTTATCTAAATTAAAATCTACTTATGTTGATGCCTTACCTGCATTGGTGCGTCCAGATACCCAGCGAGTGCATACTGATTTTAATCAAGCAGCAACATCAACTGGTAGGTTATCTTCTTCTAATCCGAATTTGCAAAATATCCCCATTCGCACAGCTTTTAGTCGCCAAATTCGGAAGGCATTTTTGCCAGAATCTGGGTGGTTAATGGTGGCTGCTGATTACTCACAAATTGAACTACGGATTTTAGCTCATTTGAGTCAAGAGCCAATATTAGTGCAAGCATATCAGCAAAATGAAGATGTTCACACTGTTACCGCGCGGTTAGTATTTGAAAAAGAAAATATCACCTCAGAAGAACGAGGGATAGCAAAAACTATCAATTTTGGCGTGATTTATGGAATGGGTTCTCTCAGATTTTCGCGCTCAACTGGGATAGATAAGAGCATTGCCAACGAGTTCATTAAGCGGTTTAATGAACGGTATCCTAAAGTTTTTAGATATTTGGAGCAAGTAAAAAAAGAAGCGATCGCTCTTGGTCATGTAGAAACTATTCTCGGTCGTCGTCGTTATTTTGATTTTACTAATAACAGTTTACGCAAATTAAAAGGCAGTAACCCAGAAGATATCGATCTGAGTAAATTGAAGAATTTGGGCCCTTATGATGCGGGTTTACTACGCTCGGCTGCTAACGCACCAATTCAAGGTTCCAACGCTGATATTATCAAAATTGCAATGGTAAGACTGCATGAGGTTTTGAAGAACTATCAGGCCCGTTTATTGTTGCAAGTACACGATGAATTAGTGTTTGAAATTCCCCCTGATGAGTGGGAAGAATTACAACTGCAAATTAAGTCGGTGATGGAAAATGCAGTCGAGTTGAGTGTGCCATTGCTGGTAGAAGCGCGTGTTGGTGAAAATTGGATGGATACAAAGTAAGCGATCGGAAATCGCGGCTACACTAACAAAGTCTGCATATCACACTGCGCTGCGCTTCTCGCACCACACGGACTCCAGAAATGTGAAACCCACGGAGGTGGGTTTTATTTGTATAGCCACGAATTCCATTCGCCTAGGCAAGACTTAACCGCCACGCTTCAGCGCTGCTTCAATCTGCTGTAATTCCTTCTCTAAACGATTTTTGAGTTTTTCGGGTACGGGACGATTTGGGTAAGAACTGTAGTGTCCAGCCAGGGAATTAAGGGCTGTCCGCATAGTTGTAAAGGAGCTAAGTCCAGAAACAGAGTTAACTCGCTGATAGCGAGCCGAAAAGTCATTAATTTTCTGACGTGCTTCTGCTTGAACTGCTGTTTTGTCTGATGAATCTTGTGATAGATTCAGAGCTTGTCTCATAACATTGACCACAGCTAAGGTGTCTTGGCGATAATCCCCAGTCAAACTATCTGGACTGCCAGAACAGCCCATTAAGCCAATAGCTACAACCAAAACCAGCGCAAGCAAACGCGACCAATAGCGCTTCATATGCATTAATTAAAAGAATACGTAAATCAACGTCTATCCTATCTTGGATTGGTAACTTGGGGATCAATGGAGTTGCAAATAGGGGAGTGGGTAATGGCTATTTCGTTCCCTGAAAGGTGCTATTTTACAAGCTTATTGGGCAAAAAATCAGGTGATGATAAAATCTGATTGGACAATTATCATCGTAATGCCTTCTCTGGGAGAAACAAGGTTTCTGTACAGCTTGGTTCCCCGGATGAGTAAGCCAACACACATAATTTTACTTCTTGAGGTGATAGTTTTTCAATTAGCAACTAGGTGCAGATTTCTCGCTGATCTTCTTGACAAAATCCTTGTGGTAGTGGATGGATTAGCAAAGATTTCAATGGACGATTGAACTAAATCCTCCGAAAGTGTAATGCTTTTGTTCTGGATTTACTGCCTAGAGTGAGAGCAAAATTTTTTGGTCTATTGATAATAGGATCTTATGAGTTAGAGTTATGAAATTAGAGATCGAGACGATTTAATCAACTAAGTTTCCATGCCTCAATCTTTGTAATTTCAGCATCGTAATACATATCATCAGCCACAAAAAGCCGACTCCATAACCTGCAATTATGTCTGTGGGCCAGTGGACTCCTAAATATAAGCGGCTAATACCGATAGCAGCAATTAATATAACTGTCAAACTGTAAATAAATTTGGCAAAATGAGGATAGTGAGTTGCTAATTCGTGAGCAATAAAACCATAAAGCACCATAGAACCTAGTGCATGGCCGCTAGGAAAACTAAAAGATTTTTCAGAAATCAAGCGATGCCATAGTTCAGGGCGAGGTTTAGAAAAAAACAACTTTAACCCTGTATTTAAAATCAACCCTCCTAAGCAAGCAAGTATAAAAACTTTTGCTTCTTCTTGGTAACGTCTCCACCAAAGTAACAAGACAGTTACGCCTGCAACTATAACGACTGTAGTAGGATTACCAAGATTTGTAATAAACAGCATGACATTATCTAAACTCGGATTGGCAAACTGATGTAGCCATAACAGAAAAGTCGTATCAAATCTAAAAGCATCTCGCTCTAAAACCTCTTCAGCTATTTCTGCTAAAACAAAAAGTATCAGCAGACAACTAGCAAGTCCAACAATACCAATTGTGGCAATTAAGGGAGCCAAACGAGGATGTATATGAAGCAACCAGAAATTAGAAATTTTTCGGAGCATACTTTAATCTCAGTACCTATTACCAGAAGCCACCGCTCCGATTTTTCTCTGTGCCTCTGCAATTAAAAAGTAATTTATTGAACCACAGAGGCAAGGCAGCGCGGTCTTGGGGGTTTTCCCCATGAGCGACTGCCGCGCAGAGAACACAGAGTAAAGATATGGAAGAGGAATTTTTTATCCTGAAAGGGCTACTCCTAACTCCTAATTTTTTGATAAAGAGTATTCCGTTGTTGGTAAGGTCGTCCTAAAGAAGCGATCGCAGTTTCTAAAGTTTCCACTTCCATACATGTACCACCCAAAGCACCTGCCATTGTGGTAATATGCTCTTCCATCAAAGTGCCACCGATATCGTTGCAACCCCAAAGTAAGGCTTCGGTTGCACCTGCAAGCCCCAGTTTTACCCAACTCTGCTGATGGTTAGGAATCCAATTACCCAAGTAAATCCGTGCCACAGCGCCTAGCAGCAGTGCATCATTTAAAACGGGTTGATCGCGTCCGACACGGCGACGTAAGGGTTTGGGGGCTTCTTGCCCAACGAAAGGTAATAAAATAAACTCTGTGATCTTTGCAGGATATCCCCGATCGATGGCAGTTTTTTGGAGCGATCGCAATTTTTCTAAATGTCCGATTTGCTGTTCGTGGGTTTCAATATGCCCAGATAACATGGTGCTAGTGGTATGTAAGCCTAATTTATGAGCAGTGCTGACAATTTCTAGCCAAGTGGCTGTATTAATCTTCTCTGGACACAATATCCGCCTTACTTCATCGTCTAACACTTCAGCTGCTGTTCCCGGCATTGAGCCAACACCAGCATCGCGCAAAGCAATAATCACATCAGCATACTCAAGTTCATCAAGTCTGGCGATAAATTCCACCTCTTGGGGAGAAAAAGCATGGAGATGAATCTGCGGAAATTCCTGTTTGATGGTTTCCACTACGTTGAGATAATAGGGCAAAGATTTACCATGTATCTGCGCTTGTGGATTTAATCCCCCCTGCATACAGATTTCCGTCGCTCCCCGTTGCACTGCATCTGTCGCTTTTTCTAAAATTTGCGCTGAATCTAACCAGTATGCACCGACATCACCATCATCTCGACGGAAAGCACAAAAACTACAATGCTGCTCACAAATATTAGTAAAGTTGATATTTCTGTTAATTATATATGTAACCGTATCGCCTGCTTGGGTGTGACGGAGTGTGTCAGATGTAGCACGGATTGCTGCGATCGCCTCTGGCTCAGTTTGTTGTAACAAAACCACTCCCTCTTCGGGAGATAAGTCGTACCCCATCAAGGCCCGCTCAAGAATTTTTTCAACAGAAATTTTCGTTAGCATTATTTTCTCAGTAAATCTTAATTTTACAATCTTGTAAAAAATAAAATTCTACTTAATAAATATACCAAGGTCTGGAGAATCCCATGCTCGAAGATAAGTTTTACCTTTAAAATTAATTTGTTGATATTTACTGTGCTTACTTTTTTTTGTTTCCATCGAAATAATTCCACACGGTTCAAAATCTTTATAAGAATCCTCTTTTTCTAAGACTGCCGAAATATTAGTGACATTAATATGTTGAATTTTAACAATTTCTTGATTATTTTGTCGCAAAAGTACCCAGAAAGGATATTCCCAAGGGTCATTTCCCATTGATAACCCAATATTCGAGCATTTCTTTGAATTTAAAAACTCAACTGCTCCTACATAAGTAGTTTTCAAGTATGGTCTATTAGTGAAATACTGATCAATTCTACTTACTTGGAATATATTGTTGCTATCAATAATAGGTCTAAACCTGTTACAAAATACCCAAGGTAATGATGATATCAGCAAAAATATTACTATGATAATTGCTATTTTTTGCTTTTCCAGTTTAGATAGAATAATTCCTAAGAATGGGGATAGGAGTACAAAAAAAGGCAAATGCAGACGACTATTCCAAGCTTGCCATTTTACAAAATAGCAAAATATAATAAATGTAGATAGGGCTGCAATCAAATAATCAAAAATATACCTTTGTTTCCGAATCTGTTTTCGAGTTATAAAAATTGTCATACATATTATTATCAATACTAGATGTACTAAATTACCCGCACTATTTTCGTTACCCGATATTCCGATTGTTGACCAGCCTCCTGGGACAAAAAATGTTTTTGAGAAAGTTATTCGAGGATCGTTTACATCGACACCAATAAATATATGGATAAGTTGAATTAATCTATTTGCTATTCCATTCCATAAACCAATTGGTGTACCTATATGTAAAGCAATATTTCTGAGAACATTAGAAAAAAGTATATTAATACCATATATTTCATTGCTATAATTACCTGGTTCCCCAAGTGGCGAAGCAAATAAATTATAATTGCGTAAATAGTGACCAATATTAAGTAATAAAGATATACTTCCTACTATCAAAGCTGGTTTCCATACTTTCCAACGTAAACGTTTGATCTGGAATAAACCAAACCAAATCAAAAAGGGGAAAATATAAAAATAAGCAGTTCCCTTGCTCAAAATAGCTAGTCCTGTACTGCTACCAATTTTGAATGAGTTCATTAAAATATCACTTGTTTCTGCTTGGATAGCTGATAGCAAGTAGTAAGCAAGACAAACTACCCAAAATGAAAGTACATAATCATTTTGAGTACTTGAAGCTTGCAAGATTCCCATAGGAATTGTTGCAGTCACAACAGCCGAGAAAACCTGACCTCGTACATCTGCTCCAAGTTTTTTAGCAATTAATGAGACTGCAATAATACAGCCAATCATACTGAACCATTGAACTAAGTCAGCGAAGTAGTCACCACCACTCAAAATTTGAAAATGTAAAATAACGAACTCTGACCAAGGGTTTTGATATAGCTGTGGAGTATAATTTGTTGGATAATGAGCAATGCTATGATTTTGTAACCAATGAGCAACACGACTCATGTGATAGTCCATAGAATCCCAGTTATTTGGTGGTGCGATGATAGCAATTAATCCAACTGTTGCGACAACGAAACCTATGCCAAATAATAAATTTATCAGGGATGGAATTTGAATATTTAATTTGGAATATTTATTCTGCTCTAAAATCTTAGGGGTTTGGTAATTTAACCGAAAGCATATATAAATTAATATGATACATATCAGTGCCCAAGTTATTAACACACTGCCAAAGTTAATTAATTTAAAAATATTCAAAAATTCGGTGATTGTAACAATGATAATTCCCCAGTAAGTAGATGTCAATATGAGAGATTCACGCCAATGGTTACGACTTTTATTAATTAGCCAAAAAATAGAAATAAAAGAAATTAGAGGCAAAAATATAGACATAATACCAACTGTTGTTTTGAATATTTAATAACTAGAATGATTTACTGGTCGAATTTAATCAATGCTTGACAGCTATAGCAATCCGGTTTTATTTCTGAAAAGATCCGTAAGGGAGCCAGTCGTGTGAGCGGGTTTCCCGACTTGGGCGGTAGTGACTGTGCCTAGCGTCACTAGCGTTGTGTTAGCACGGAGAGTACGGCACCAAACCCTTGATAATGGTGTGTTACTAAGCTGCATGAATATGGTGTTTTCTCATAAATAATTTAGGATTGCTATATCTTTAAGCTAATTGAATACGGCACAGATTACTAACAGTTATTTGCTGGTGTCAATATTCAAGGTGCTATTATACTCATTGTTTGTACTTAAAGTATTGCTGAAGCAATAAGCATATTAGGAATGAGCAAGAAAAAGCTAGCTTGATTCTGAATACTATCTATACATACACCAGACAATAAATACACTTAAAATTTATAAATTTCCCTAGAGTTTTCTGCAACTGACTCTCGCTTGAACTAAACTTAACAATTTACTTAGTAGTTTTTAAGTACTAAAAAATTATTGACAATAATTATTAATTGCTCTAATATTTAAAAACAATTACAAAAAATTTGCAATTCATTTTTGCTGCTAACCGTAACTAAATGTCATGCCCCACAACTTTGCTCTAGGTAACGGAAAGCCTTGGAGCCGCCGTCTATTATTGAAACTGGGCCTAGCCGGTGCTGGAATTACTGGTGCTGCCGGACTTTGGCAGATGCTAAATCTACAAAGTAAGTCGATCGTCAAAGTGCCACCACTCGATATGTCAGCACCAGACGATGCTACTAACCCGATGAAGATTTTAAGGGATTTTGATTATGGGACGGTAAAGCAGGAAAATGGGCGGACTATCCGGGAATTTCAGTTAACTGCGGGTACTTCCATAATCAAGCTTAATAGTGCTGTCTCTTACAATATCTGGGATTTAAACGGTCGCATACCAGGGCCAACGCTACGGGCAAAACAGGGCGATCGCATTCGGGTACTATTTCTGAATAATGCGGGACATTCTCATTCTTTGCATTTTCATGGCGTTCATCCAGCAGAAATGGATGGTGTTCGCCCAATTAGGAATGGTAGTGCCACTATTTATGAATTTGATGCTGAACCTTATGGCGTACACCTATACCACTGTCATATTGAACCAGTCACCCGTCACATTGCTAAGGGACTGTATGGGATGTTTATCATCGATCCACCGACTCCCCGTCCCCCAGCTGATGAGATTGTACTAGTGATGAGTGGATATGACGTGAATGATGATAGTCATAACGATTTTTATTCTTTCAACGGTGTACCCCATCATTACATGCATCATCCCATTCCCATTTACAAAGATCAGTTGATTCGGCTATATGTTCTCAACATCATTGAATACGATCCGGCAGTGACCTTTCATCTCCACGCCAACTTCTTTGATGTCTATCGTTATGGTATGAGTATGACTCCTAGCGAGAAAAGTGATGTGATTACGATGGGTGTAGCAGAAAGGCACATCTTAGAATTCGCTTTTCGCTACCCAGGTAAGTATATGTTCCATCCCCATCAAGATGCGATCGCAGAAAACGGGTGCATGGGCCAATTTGAAGTAATTGCTGACAGCAACCTCCAAAAACCTGTTGAAAAATCTTAATTTAAATAACTTATAATTTATTTCTTAAAATTTTAGAGCAATTAGTTGATAAGAGTTGTCATTATATGTCAAAGTAAAGTCTATGACAAGATGTCAAACAAACTAGCTTTTAGTGCTAGTTTGAAATGTTTCAATTAATACTTTTTTAGTTGTGTGAAGAGCAAAGATGAAAAGACTTCATTATATCTGTTTGACTTTTGCGACTGCGGCAATAATTACCTTGAGTTCCTGTAGCAGTACACCAACAGCAGAAAATCCATCAGCACCAGTTGCTAGTACTCCAACCACAGAAGCAGTAAGTAGTAACGGTCATACCGGTCACGCTAGCAAAGAAAAAATTAATATTAACACGGCTATCTTGTCAGAATTAGATAAGTTTGAAGCCAAACTAGGTGTTCCAGCTTTATCTAATAAAATCCAGGCAAATCGTCCTTATGGCAATCCAGAAGATTTAGTTACTAAAAAAGTAATTACTCAAGAGCAATTCGACCAAATTAAAGACCAGGTTGGCGTTCAAGAAGTAGTACTCACAGGTGAAGCAAAAGATGTTGACTACATGAGTAAGTTGAGCTTAATGAAAGGGCATCTTTTAGTAGCAAAAGAACTGCTAGATCAAAATCAGCCGAAACAGGCAGAGCCTCATATTGGACATCCAGTTGAGGAAATTTATGTGGATGTAGAAGATCAACTTAATGAGCGCAAAGTCAAAGAATTTAAGACAACATTGGTGAGTTTGCAAGATTTAGTGAAATCTAGTCCCAAGGATAGCAAAGTTAAAACTAATTTTGCTTCTTCAATGCAATCAGTTGATTCTGCGATCGCAGCTTTACCAGAAGCTCAACGCTCAAAACCAGGATTTGTACTACAGGTAATTAACGAACTACTAGATTCAGCTAACTCGGAATATGGCGCTGCGATCGCAAATGGTAAAATAACCGCCCCAATTGAGTATCAAGACTCCCGTGGTTTTGTCGTTTACGCCAATGATTTATACAAAGGGATTTCTAGTCAAGTAGCTCAAGCAGATCCCGAAGCGCATAAAGCAATCGATGCTAGTTTCGCTGAACTCATAAAAGTTTGGCCCTCCGCCATCCCACCAGCCAAAGCAGTCAAAATACCTAATGATGTTACCAAGCTGGTGAAAACCATTGAGGAAAACTCTCAAAAAGTGGTTGATAAATCTAATACCAAAGCATAGCGATAACACTTTCTTTTAATGGAAAGCAGATGGTAATGAGTTTAAAATGATGAAATCGTTAGGAGTTACGAATTAAAAATTACGTTAGCGTAGCCCATTATGAATTACGAACTCCTAACTAATTGCGCTCCATTCGTTACTTAAACTAACAACTGATGCAAGAACTAGACCAGAAAAAGACCATTGACCTGCTGAACGCCATCATGGAATTTGAACTAGCAGGGGTAGTGCGCTATACCCATTATTCTTTGATGGTGACTGGTCCTAACCGGATTCCAATTGTGGCTTTTTTCAAAGCACAGGCAAGCGAATCTTTACTTCATGCCGAACAAGTAGGAGAAATTCTTACCGGTTTAGATGGGCATCCCTCATTGAAAATTGCCCCAATGGAAGAAACTTACCAGCATAAAGTCAAGGATATCTTGGAAGAAAGCTTATCCCACGAAAAAAAGGCATTGGATCTGTATAAAAATCTGCTCGAAACTGTCACCAATGCTAGTATTTATCTTGAAGAATTCGCTCGCGGCATGATTGGTCAAGAAGAGATGCATAATCTTGAACTGAAAAAGATGCTACGCGATTTTGGTTAATAGTCATTGGTCATTAGTCATTGGTCATTAGTTAAAAACAAATTTAAAAGACGAAAGACAACTGACTAATGACAAAGGACAACTGACTAATGACAAAAGACAAAAGACAAAGGACAAAAGATGAATTTTACTTCTGCTCTACCTACTTTTGTAATCACACTCCGAGAAGGAGTGGAAGCTGCCCTTGTTGTTGGTATTGTGCTAGCTTTGCTGAAAAAAGCTAAACAATCTCGACTTAACTCTTGGGTATATGCTGGTATCGGCGTTGGCATTGTCGTTAGCGCCTTAATAGGTGTGCTATTCAGTTGGCTAATTCAAATACTGGGAGCAGCGAATCCTCAATACACCTCGGTAGTTGAGCCAGCCTTAGAAGGTGTGTTTAGCGTGTTAGCGATCGCAATGCTCAGTTGGATGCTAATCTGGATGACTAAACAAGCCAGATTCATGAAAGCTACAGTTGAAGGGGCAGTAACAGAAGCGCTGACACAAAACTCAAATGCTGGTTGGGGTATTTTTACTTTAATTTTAGTTGCTATTGTGCGCGAAGGCTTTGAAACTGTTCTGTTCGTTGCTGCTAATTTCCAACAGGGATTAATGCCAGCATTGGGTGCTATTGGTGGTTTAGTAGGAGCAACTGCCATTGGGGTGCTGCTATTTAAATGGGGTGTCAAAATTAACATCCGCCAGTTTTTCCAGGTAATGGGCGTTTTATTAGTGTTGATTGTCGCTGGGTTGGTAGTTTCAGGCTTGAAACATTTTGACGACGCTGTGGCTAACCTTGCTCTTAGCAGTCGTGCCACAGCAAGCCTTTGTTTCTATTACGAACGCTTTACTAAAGTCCATTCCTGTATTTTGGGGCCAATGGTTGCAAATACTTCCACAATCTTGCCTGACGAACAGTTCCCTGGCATTATTCTCAAATCTTTATTTGGTTATAGAGACAATCTCTATCTTGTGCAAGCGGTGGGATATATGACCTTTTTACTAACAATTGGAGGACTGTATTTCCGCAGCCTTGGAGGTGCTTCTCCTCAAGGTAAAAAAAATATCCCCTTTGGTCAAAAACCGATTAGTTCTGCAAAAGATTAAAAGTACAATTAATTACCCGGACAAAAAATCTGGATTAATCCCCTAGTGTTTGAGTTATATATTACAACTCAAACATTAACTTATTAAAATTGCAAATAATGCATGAAAAATGAATTGATTAATGATTTTTTAGGAAAAAAAACTACAAAGATGCTTTGCGGTAGTTTTTTGATTTTAAGAAGCTGTTTAAAAAGTCTTATTATAGGTATCAAAATGTTCTAGATCCCCCTAAATCCACGCCACTTACTTCACTTGCAAAGACCCCTTGCGTTAGCCTCTCCCTTTCGGAGAAGACCGCAGTGGCTACTCTTAATAAGGGGGGAATTTGATTTCGGTTCCCCCCTTTTGAAGTGGGGTTAGGGGGGATCAACCCCAGTTAAAAATGAGTGGTATTAGACTAATTACAATAGCAACTAAGTTGTCTGAAGGTCTATCAAGTATTTTTATAAAGAACTAACGAACCCATCTCCATAAATTTTTGATAAGTTTAGCTATCTACATTTTTAAATACAGGTATTTATAACTAAATAATTTTTATTAACAATAGCACCAAGCCATCACTATTGTCATCACTTCTGCGAAATGTATCTTTGATTTAATGGGAGAACCTCGCATTATTAAGCTAAGTACCCTGTGGTGCAAACAACACTTGCTTAAGCTGCTGACAAGCTTTTTCAATTGCATCTATACTACCTGGATTCACCAAACCAAAATAATCAAATATATAGACTCGGTTATTTTTAATTGCTTGTAGTTGCTGCCAAAAAGATTCTTTTTTCAGCGAATCTAAAAGTGCTGCTTCTGAATTTCCTTGCGGGGGATTAACCAAAATTATCACTTCTGGATTTGCTTCTAAAACTTTCTCAGCCGAAAGCGTTACATAGCCACCAATTGGACTTTTTCCTTGTAAATCTGCGGCGATATTTTTCGCCTGAAATTTCGCCAACAAATCCCCTGCCCAACTATTTTTATTCGGTGCTAAAATTGGTTGGCGACTAACCAAAGCTAGAGTAGAGAAACCCTGAGTTGGCTTTTCTGGCAAGAAAGTTTTGTAACGATTTAACAAAGGCTGAGGATCGGTGTCAATAGATTTAGCAAGGGTTTTTGTAAGTTCTTCTAGAGATTCCCAGTTATTCACCTTAGTGAGCAAAGTCGGAATTCCTAGCTGCTGAAGTTTTTGAATTGGGATGTTGGAAAAACCTTCTGCACCAATAACTAAATCGGGTTTTAGTGCTACCACTTTTTCTAAATTTGGTGGGTTTTGTCCTTCGCTAACACGGGGAATATCTTTGAATCTTGAGTCATTCTTAAATAATTTACTACCAGTGATGCCGACAATTTTTGTTGAATTAAGTCGAGAGATAATGTCAGCAGAAAGAGAAGAAAGAGCAACAACTCTTTTTACCGATCCTTTTGGTAGTTGTTGAGAATTTGTGTTTGTTGTCTCAGTAGGGTTTGTGACTTTTATTTGTGGTTGCTGAGTGGTTGCAGTCGTGCAAGCGGCTAAAACTATACTCATCAAAAGTGCTAAAGCAGATAAGAGCCAACGACGATACATATTAAAATTCCTTCTGGGGTAAGAATTGCATAAGAAGTATACTCAGCACCACATTCAAAAATCGCAAATTTAGCTTTTAGTAATATAGCTATAAAGTACCAAGCGGGAGCAAGAAGCCTGAGAATGAAAAGATATAGCTAATGACAAGAGCTAAAAATTAGGTTATTCTTGTTTCAAAAAAATATTGCCTTGGCAGATTTTCACTAACTAAGGTAGAGGCTAAATCTACTCAATAGTAAACCAAACTTGCTTTGGATTCAGATGTTTTTACTGCTATGCATGGGTTTATGTCTTTATATAAAGAATGCAGCAACACAAACATGGCTTTGGCAGTCTAGAAAAATAGGTTTTAAAACTCTTACTGCTTAACTATATAATTCGATACACGTTGCCCACAATTATCGGAATTGGGGTCGATGATTATTGTGTCCATCTCCTGGTAGGTATGTCTAACCATCCTTTGAACGTTGCAAGATCGACATTATTTTGGCGGCATCTATTCGCTGTTGTTTTCACTACTAGTTCGTTGCTCCCCAATTTTGGAAACGAACCAGCAAGGGCGCAAGCAACCCAATATTGCCAGTTATCATCATCTGCGGCGAAAGAAAAAGAAAACTTACGTTTATCAGCGCTCAAAGGCAATCAAGATGCCCAAACCCGCTACCAAAACTTACTAAAAAAACAGGCACAAGATTTACATGAGTGCCGCACTCGGACTTGGCCACAAATCCAAGCTGTCTGGTTGCGCTTGTATCCCTGTGATATTCAGCCAGGAATAATCGATCAGATTATGGATCGGATTGTCAACCGTGGCTATAACCAAGTTAATTTGGAAGTATTTTATGATGGGCAGGTATTATTGCCAGCAAAAGCCAACCCGACGGTTTGGCCTTCTATAATTCGCACTCCAGGGACAGAAAACATCGATATACTCGCTACAGCAATTAAAAAAGGTCGGCAACGCGGTTTGAAGGTCTATGCCTGGATGTTTACTAACAATTTCGGCTATACTTATGCCCAGCGCCGAGATAGAGAAAGTGCGATCGCTCGCAATGGTAAAGGTCAAACCAGCCTATATGTCGTAGATAACGGCTCTCAAGTATTTATCGACCCCTACAACTCCCAAGCAAAAAGCGATTATTACCAATTAGTAAAAGAAGTTTTGCGCCGTCGTCCAGATGGTTTGCTATTAGATTACGTGCGCTATCCCCGCCAAGCAGGAAGTGATTCCATCGCCACCAAAGTTTCAGATTTATGGCTATTTAGTCCTGCAACCCAAGAAGCTTTATTTAAACGGGCACTGAATTATAAAGGGCTGGACTTAATTCGGCGTTATTTGAGCAAGGGATATGTTACCGCCGGAGATATCGCGGAAATCGATCGACTTTATCCCCAAGAAGGGGAACCCCTCTGGCAAGGACGCATTCCCCCAACAGCGCAAAAATCAATTCTATCTGCGATAGACAGACAACCACTGTTGCAATGGGAGTTGTGGCAGCTAGCTGTTGCCCACGCCATGCAAGGAATTTTAGATTTTGTCAACATAGCCAGTTACCCAGCCAAGCAGCAAGGTGTTTCTACGGGAGTAGTGTTTTTCCCTGATGGCAACCAAACTGTAGGACAAGGGTATGATTCTCGCCTGCAACCTTGGGATCGATTCCCCACTACATTAGAGTGGCACCCGATGTCTTATGGCAATTGCGGTAATGTCAGTTGTATTGTGGCGCAAGTGCAACGGGTTTTGAGTATGACAAAACCAGGTACTAAAGTGATTCCAGCTTTAGCGGGCAAGTGGGGAGAATCGGTCAGTAATCGTCCATCCCTAGAAGTACAAATGCAGGCACTTCACCAATTCGCGCCCCAACTGAAGGGAGTTAGCCATTTTGCCTATTCTTGGCAATATCCTGAGAATGATAACGATCGCAAATTTTGTCGCGTTCGGTAAATAACAGAATTCAGGAGTCAGAATTCAGAAGAAAAATTTTCCTCATATCCTTTATTCCCCACTAAATTTATTCTGAATTCTGTATCTTTTTCAATTAACTCAAAGCCAAGTCCTCTGGCGTATTACAGTTAAATAGCATTTCTGGTTCTGATAAGGGCAAAACTTCTACCGGATATTGCCGCAGCCATTGTTGAAACGATCGCTCCCCTTGATTGATAAACTCTAAAAGTTGTGGCAAACAGCGACGGCGATAGAAACCACACAGAGGTTCCCAGCCTTTAGGATGAGCGGCTAAAGCTGCGATCGCATTATCCCCCACGTTATCAAGTCTAGCTACCCAATCTTGCAACACCTCAACCCGCAACCTCGGCAAATCGCAAGCTAGCAGCAGTACCCATTCTGTTTGTACTTCCGCTAGTCCTTGGGCAAAACCAACTAAGGGACCGTGGGCGAGAGATTCTCCAGATAAAGGTACTTCTCGGATAAATTGGCAATCAGGCGAAAGCAAGTCTTGATAACGTTCGGGCCAAGGAGTTACTACATAAACAGCATCAGCACAGCTTTGAGCAATCCCACAAACTCGCGGTAACAACGGTATTCCTTCAATGGAAATCAAGGCTTTATCCTGACCCATACGAGAACTCTTACCGCCCGCTAAAACAATGGCGCTTAATCGGCTACACGAGTCAATAGTCAATCACTTTGCACAAATAAGAAGATCCACCAATAGATAGCACGAAACGACACAAGTTAATCAATATCATAGCCATTACCGTATGTGCTGTAATTTGTATAGCAGATGATTGGATTGCAATAGAGACATACGGTTGTGCAAAATAGAAGTGGGTAAACCTGGGGACTGAACCCTGATTTCTCACTACATCTCTCAAAACCTTCCTTGTGCAGGGGATGAAAGGGAGCAGAGGAGCAGGGGAGCAGGGGAGAGTTCAAATACCAAGTTCTTTCCCTTCTGCCCCTCAAGCTTGTGAGAAATGCGGGTTAAATCCTCAAACTTAATTAAAAACATTTTTATAATTAGCAAATAGCACTCCGTCACATGATACTATTGCATCAGTATTTGTACAAATCAACGCCCAAAAGTTTCAGGCATATTTTCAAGGAAGAAAGATAAACTAGGATAAAACTATTTTCTGTTGTGCCTTATGCCAACGAAAAATTATTTATACCCACCTACTTCCTTCATTGACTTCTTTGAGCAAGCTGTTCAATCATTAATTAGAGATTCTCAATAAGTGGGATTTTCAATTCCTTGAGTTTAGAGGATGTTTGAAAAGTCTAAATTGTTACTCGTCTGGGCAACTAAAAGTCGCGGGTAAAGAAGATTTTACCGACCGTTCTGGGTGAAAATCCTTCATTTTTCCATAGTCCGCGTAGGCGGACTATGCTTTGTGTAGTAGAGAATTATATTCGCCCAAAACTTTTCAAACAACCTCTTGGACCTGAGTTTTTATCTAAAAAACATAGAGGTTAACGTCAATGAACCAACTACAGGTATTAATGCTAGGGCCTAATTTAGAACAAAATGGAGGAATAGCAACACTTGAAAACCTAATAATTAAGCATAGTCTTCCTGATATTCAAATACAGCACATAAACACCCATGATGAAGGCTCACTTACCCACAGAGTAATTGTTTTCGGGAAAGCTATAGCTCAACTTTTATGGAAATTATCAAGTCAAAAAATAGATGTTTTACACATTCACATTTCTGGTGGTGGTAGCCTTCTGCGAAAAGCGATTTGTTGCATTGTTGCCTTTATTTTTAATAAACCTGTCTTGATGCATACTAATGGCTCTGGATTTCATCTAACTTATGCTAAACTTCCTCAACTAGCACAGCAAGTTTTAAGTAAAATATTTCAGCGCTGCCAAGGGTTTATTGTTCTTTCAGAAAGTTGGCAAGATTACTATACGTCGAATCTAGGTTTAAATCCCAAGCATGTTATTATCTTGGCTAACCCCTCCGAATTACCTACACAGATTCCTGACCGCAAAAATCGGACTCAAATCAATTTGGTCTGTTGTGGGCGAGTCGGTCAGCGCAAAGGGACATTTGATTTAATTAAGGCATTTGCCAACCTGTCGGACGAGCAAAGAAAATATAGTCGGCTAATTGTGGCAGGAGATGGTGAAATCGAAAAAGCGCAGCAGTTGGCTGCTAGTCTGAACGTTACAGACCAGGTAGTTTTTTTGGGTTGGATTAATTCTGAAAAACGGGATGAACTGTTGTCACAATCAGATGTGTTTATTTTGCCTTCTTACAACGAGGGTCTGCCTCTGGCAATTGTGGAAGCAATGGGTTGGAGTTTGCCTGTGATTGCAACCCCTGTTGGAGGTATTCCTGAACTAGTGATTTCAAATAAAAATGGCCTGCTAGTTACCCCAGGAAACATTCAACAGTTATCATCAGCGATGGAATTGTTGATTGAAGATGAGACTTTGCGACTTTCTTTAGGCAGTACTGCTAGAAAAAATGTCGAGCCTTTGGATATTAGAAATTTCTGGATTCATTTAGCCGATATTTATAATTCATTATCACAATTTAATTAACTTTACTCTTTGACTATCGATGATTGATTCGGATGGACTTTAATGGCGCTCCTGCAAGAGTCCGAATCCACAGATGGAGACCCAGAGTGAATTTTCAACCACCTTCCATCTTTGCGCCAATTGCGAAAACAGGTATATACCGTCTGCCAAACGGGAAAATCTCAAGCGTTTTAAGCGTGTAAATCAAGCTTGTTGTTGGAGTGGTGATGCCGATTTAAATAGTAGTAAAAATATTGCTGCTATTGAGTTGCCTTTGTAAACCAACCCAGAGGCTCTAACTACCTGTGCTGGGATCACAACACAGGTAGTTCAGGGCTAGTAAGGTATATCTAAATCTGGGTAGAAATTAGCTAGCAGTTTTTAACCCCATAACGAAAAAGATTTTACTGAGACAGGGATTGTAATTGTTAATCCTTGGTCTGTTTAGGCTCATCATTATACTGGGCCAGTAACATCCTAGTTGGGAGAAATAAAACTGTTTCATGCCCTCACCTGACTTTTCTGCACTTGCTGCAATAAATGCTCTACATTTTCCGCTGGTGCAAGACACTTCAAACCTTGGCAAACTAAGCCAATGCTTCCTGCTGGTAAATCAGATGTTATAGCAAACACAGATGCTGGTAGAAACTTGGGGATCAGTGAGTTTATTTGCTCAGTGGTGCTGCGAATCAACGTAGAATTACGATACCAATCCAAGGCTGTAAATAAGCTGGGACAAGCTTGAGGGGAGCGATGCATTACACTCTTAAAAGCTTTCAAACCAAGTTCCGCTAAATCCAAATAATCTAGATTATCGGTGAGTAGAGCGAGACGGACAAGGTTAGCGATCGCAATTCCATTCGCTGATGGTGTAGCATTATCTGCATAACTACGTTCTCTGACGATTAAATCTTGACTAAAATCGCTTGATGTGTTATTGTAACCACCTAATTCCACACTCCAGAGAAACTCGTTGAATTCATCTTGGATAGCGATCGCTTTTTCTAACCATTGCTGATGCTCAGGGTTGGAAGCTTGTAAATCCAGGAGAGCTTTAATAAACAAAGCGTAATCTTCAGACTGGGCTAAAACAGTTGGTTCGCCTTGATAATTGAGTCGCTGAAAACGCCCATTTACAAACTGATTTTCCAAGATAAAATTCGCCGCTCGTGCTGCTAATTCAAAATATGATGGGTCTTGGAAAACACCAGCAGCCCTGGCTAGCCCGGAAATCATCAAGCTATTCCAGGCGACAATCATCTTTGTATCTGTCACCGAGGGAATGCGACCTGGCCAGTTAGTCGTTTTTGCTTCCTGGTTGTTACGAGCCGAGGGAAAAGTTTCTAGGGACTCAGAACTAACGCCATAACGAGCGTTAAACAACTTGCTCAGTGCCGTTTCTAGCGTTGTACTCAGTTTGCCTGAATTCCTTCTTTGGAAAACATTGCTTCCTTCAAAGTTACCGTTAGGAGTAACAGTAAATTCTTCTTGCAATTCCGTTAATTCTTCAGGTGTTAACAGTTGTTGTACTTCGCTGTAACTCCAAACATAAAAAGCTCCTTCTTCTGGTTCTACAGCCGTAGGTTCAATGAAGCTATCGGCATCTTGAGAAGCATAGAAGTAACCTTCCGGTGCGGTCATTTCCCGCTTTAGCCATTGTACAGTACCAGCAACTGCTCTCTCAAACGCTGGTTCTTGGACTCCTGCACTCCATAAATTTCCGAGATACTCCACAATTTGTCCATTGTCGTAGAGCATCTTTTCAAAATGCGGTACTGTCCAAGTCGGGTCAACAGTATAGCGATGAAAACCACCAGCTACATGGTCATAAATGCCTCCCAGCGATAAGTCTAGTCCTCGCTGGGTACAAATTTGCTTGCCATCATAGCGAGATTCAAAATTAAATCGAGTTCCCCGCAGTGCTAATTCTGTATAGGGAATCATCGGAAAACTATTGCCAGATTGATTACGAGTAATTACACCTGTGCTGGTTTCCCAACCTTGGCGGAGTAATTCTCGGTCTTCAAGCTCATCTGTTGTGCCGTCCTGCAATACCGCAGAGGTGAGCAGAGACTCAATAATTAGGGCTTTGCGTTGCTGTAATTCTGCTTTTTCGGTGTCATAATAACGGCGAAGAGCTTGCAACACCTGCAAAAATCCCGGACGACCATAGCGCGGGTCTACAGGAAAATAAGTACCAGCGTAAAACGGCACTAAATCTTCTGGGGAAAGAAAAATATTTAAAGGCCAACCTCCTTGACCGCTCATCATCTGCAAAGCTTGCATATAGATGCTATCGAGGTCAGGTCTTTCTTCCCTGTCTACTTTGATAGGAAGATAATTAGCATTCATGAAGTGGGCGATCGCAATATCAGAAAAAGCTTCGCCTTCCATGACAGTACACCAATGGCAACTAGAGTAACCAATGGAGAGAAAAATCGGTTTATTTTGCGCCCTTGCAGTTGCAAGTGCTTCGTCACACCAAGTCCACCAATCAATTGGGTTTTCGGCGTGTTTGCGGAGATAGAGGCTCTTAGCTTCAGCAAGGCGATTAGTCACGATCAAATGCAAATAGTTGCTTTCTTTGCTCAGTCTAACTTGTTCCCAGGAGTGTTAGCCTAGACAGCTATATATGCAAGAAATCCTGCAAGCGAGTTACCCCTTGGGTAGAAGGTAGTAGTGCATGTCTTTGATATCGCCAACACCTGTGTAAGTTATGAAATATTTTTACTGAAAAGATCGCAATAGCAAGCTAACAATATTTGGTGGTGCTTCTCGCACAGGTGATGCTGCCTTTGACTGAATTAAAGTATTTGGGCTAAGTCCTGCTATCAAGTGGAGCAAGAAGGTGATGATGGCGGCTTGTATAAGTTTTTCCAGCATGGCACGTCTCTCTCTGAGTGGATAGCATTTCAATTAGGACTCGTTATTCTGAATACACCTCGTACTATCGATTTACCGAATCTAACAAAATAACTTGATAATTGCTGACGAAAATCCTAAAAAAATGTTTAAAATGTTACTGAAAGCTAACACAAGTCTCTACGCAAGTTGGATTTCGGTTATCGATTTAATGAGTACATCGCCAAAATTGTCCAGCAAATGCCGAGATAAGAGGTTGGCGATAATTGGAGTTTTTTCATTTGTTCTTCCCTACCGGGATATTCTCTTAGACACCTTTTGCTACTAAAAAGTGCCCTTGGAGGTTGAAAAAAAAAGGAAAGAGAGCAGGGAGCAGTGAGCAAGGAGGATACAAAAGAATTGCTACAGCATGAGTCAAAGGTTATTTCTCTTTACCTCTTTTTGGGTAAGGTAAAACGATAAAAATTTAAGTTATCTGCTTGAAAACACTAGATATAAACCCCAGTTTCGTGCTGTCACCGATAAAATGTATTTAAAGTAGCCACAAACACGCTTCCATGATTCCTATCGTTATTGAACAATCGGGTCGAGGTGAACGCGCCTTTGACATCTACTCACGGCTGTTACGTGAGCGCATCATCTTTTTGGGACAACAAGTTGACAACAACATTGCTAACTTGATTGTTGCCCAACTGCTGTATTTGGATGCTGAAGACCCGGAGAAGGACATTTATATGTACATCAATTCTCCCGGTGGTTCGGTGACGGCTGGTATGGGCATTTTTGACACTATGAAGCACATTCGCCCTGATGTCTGTACAATTTGTACCGGATTGGCGGCGAGTATGGGCGCTTTCCTCCTCAGCGCTGGTGCTAAGGGTAAACGGATGAGTTTACCCCATTCTCGGATTATGATTCACCAACCTCTCGGTGGCGCTCAAGGACAGGCGACTGATATTGAAATTCAGGCGCGGGAAATTTTGTACCATAAGAAGCGGCTCAATGACTATTTAGCTGACCATACAGGTCAACCAATTGAGCGCATTGCTGAAGATACTGAACGTGACTTCTTTATGTCACCAGAAGAAGCCAGGGATTATGGTTTGATTGACCAAGTGATTGATCGTCACGCTGCTGGTAGCCGCCCAGCAGTTGCTGTTCTTAATTAATAGTCACGATTGGTAAATGGTGATTTACCACTTTTAATTCTCTTAAACCCTAAAAATAACTCCTCTTCACTTATAAAGAGGGGTTATTTTTGGAATGGGTGGTCTGTTCTTGTACTTAATACCGATTTATGCGATCGCTTCCCACAAGTTTTTTTGAGATGCTCCCGTCCCTGGTCTGTTGTCCAGCCTAGTCGCTGCATCTCAACATCTGTTTGAGCAATTATTTTAGAAAAATTTACAGATTCCATAACTTCATTACTGTTTCAACAGCCTACGTTATTAGTCATTAGTCATTTGTAATGACTAATGACTAATGACTAATCAAAATCCCGCTATTGGGTCAGGCTGAGATTGTAAGTATTTGAGGAATCCGTGTAATTCTTCTTCAGTCAGCAAAGTACGCCCGCGCTTACCGTAGGTTTCAATCAAATGCTCTCGTCCCTGTTCTGGTGTCCAGCCTAAACGCTGAAGTTCGACATCTGTTTTAGCAATTACATCCGATAAATCCACAGGTTCAGCTTTCTTCTTTCTCTTTCCTGCCACTGATGGGGTAGGGATATCCTCTTGAGGGCTGTAACTCCGAGGTGTAAATGGTGTGACATTATTGGCAGAAATCGGTGGAAAGGTTTGATTTTCCGCCTGGCTATCAAAAGTTATTTCTAATTTTTCAACTGGAGGATCGAATTCTAGCTCCCGATTGGCAGTCACAGGAAAGTTTTGACCTAAATCCTGACTATAGGTATCGCTTAGTAGAGGTGCAGCATTGCTGTACTCATACTGTTCGTTACTGGTTGTTGCTACTTCTGGTTTGATGTTGCGGACTTTGGAGGGCGGCATAGATATTTCTTTGTCGCTGACTACTGGCCATTGACTACCAACAGAATCCCCCTCTTTTGCAGAAGAATAAGTAGACTCACTCAATCCAGCTTTGGTATTTAAGGAGGGATTTAGCTGCTCCTGAGAAATTAGATTTGGGGTAAATGCCACTGATTCGGGTGGGGCATTTGTAATACCCAAAACTATCAACGCCCTAGTTCTGGCCTGGTCTTCTGCTGCTTCTACCGTTTCTGCTGCTGCCATACCCGTCGCACGGGTTACGCCTTCTATTTGCACGGTTGCCCGAACAATATATTTTCCTTGAAAAATTTGCACTAATTCAGAAATCAGACTGCCCTTGGGATACAAGCTCTGGAATTGAGCCAACATAATACTGCTACCAATTTAAATCTTTTGGGGACTTGGGATTGGGGACTAAGAACTGGAAGGAATTATTATTTTAATCCTAATCCCTAATACCCAATCCCCAGTCCCTTTTAATGCTTTGTCCCGTGTCCCAATTGTAGCAGTAGCTGTTTTTTGACGAAACTTTTGGCTAGTGCTAACTTATCTGGGTAGTCTTGCCTGCAATGCTATACTGATTACCCAACTCGGCATCTAGAACTATTTTCTGGAAATGCGCTCTAAATCTACAATAATGGAGATAAGGTTCGCCCTCACTGCTTATTAAGCTGCTCACCTAATTGTTACCGATTCTACATGTGGGAAAATTGGGTTAACCGGCAGTTCCTCCTAGTTAAAAATCAGATTCTAATGGCGTAAAATTACCTTCACTCTAGACAATCAAACACCTGTAGTTTCCACGCCACTTGACGGCAGTTGCTCCATTTGGGGAGACCCCAAGACCGCACTGCCTCCTCCACTTGGGGAAACCCCAAGACCCTTCGGGTTCGGCAATCCCCCAGACCCTCGATGACTCGCTAACGCTACGCTATCGACGGGAACCGCCAAGACGGGGGCTGCCTCACCGCAGTGGCTCCCCTGCATAGCGGTTTTGGGCAGTATGGATTCTCTAAACCCAGCTTCTCAAAAACCCGTCGCGTAATTAACTAGTGGGGCTAAATCTTAAAATTAGGCGTGCAATCTTAAGTTTGGTTAGGTGAAGAGACTTGAACGTAGGTGAATTCTGAGAGCATCGTGCAGTGAGAAGTTCGTAGATGCCCAGAACTGTTTGTGGGTAGGCTTCTTTTGCCTGGAACTGCCGGAGTAGTTTCCTACTCTTGCTAGGTTGGGCTTCCTTTACTTGAAACTTAGGAAGCCTTGGTTCTGGGCAATTCGTTTCCAGCTTGTTTCTGTAAGCCGTGAGGGTATACAGGAATGAACCAGATTAGACAAAAAATGATGTTTTGACCAAAGGTCGGTTCACTGCATGGAATTTTCAATCGCTACACTCCTTGCCAATTTCACCGATGATAAATTGGTAGCTCGGAAGGTTTTAGAAAAGAAACTTGGCTGTGAAGATGAAAAAAGTTTACAAAAACTTCACATTGCCTTAGATGTTCTGGAAAAAATCGGTATTTTAGTGAAGGAACGGGGCAAGTATCGCCGCATTTCAGAAGAGGGAATAATCGAGGCAAAACTCCGTTGTTCTAGTAAAGGCTTTTGCTTTGCTATTCAAGATGTGGAAGGAGCCGAGGATATTTACATCCGCGAAAGTCATTTGAGTAATGCTTGGAATGGCGATCGCGTTTTGGTTAGAGTTCTTAAAGAAGGCAGTCGTCGCCGCTCTCCCGAAGGGGAGGTGAAGCTGATTCTAGAACGTTCTAACCATACGTTATTGGCACGAATTAAACAGGTAGAAACTGGTTTTAGGGCTGTGCCTTTAGATGACCGATTGCTGTTTGAACTCAAGATCCAACCTAACGAGGCAAAGTTGGAAGAAGCGATCGATCACCTGGTTCATGTGGAAGTTTTGCGTTACCCGTTGGCACAATATCCTCCCCTTGGTCGAGTTGTACAAATCCTCGGTAGCGATGCCGAAGCTGCTGCTGATATAGATTTAGTTACGTGCAAACACGACCTTTCCCGGACTTTTCCCGATCATGTTCTCGAAGCGGCCGCTAAGTTACCCAAAAAGCTACTCAAAGCAGACCTGAAAAATCGGCTGGATTTGCGTAATTTATTTACTCTCACCATTGAAGGGGTAAATGGTGACACTAAAGTTATAGAAAACGCTTTTAGTTTAGAAAAAAACTTAGCTGGAAATTGGCTTTTGGGCGTTCATATCACCGATGTTTCTCACTATGTCCAACCTGATGAAGCCCTAGATAGAGAAGCACTCAAACGGGGTAAATCAGTATATCTGGGAGAATTAGTGCTGCCAATTTTGCCCCCAATTGTGACAGAGCGTTGTTCTTTAGTACCTGGAAGCGATCGCTTAACTATCTCTTTTTTAATTACCATCGATCCCAAATCTGGAGAAGTGTTGGAGTGGGAAATTCAACCCAGTGTAATTAATGTAGAGACAGCACTGAGTACCGAAGAAGCCCAAGCAATTCTCACAGATGAAGCGCAAGATAAATCATCACAGGTTTCTCAAATCCTGCAAGACCTGCAAGCCTTGCAAACAGCCGTCAAACAGGTACGATTGACTCGTGGTAGTCTCCAATTGAATCTGCCACCCAGCCAAAACGCTTACTATGATGAAGGGATTCTCGGCGCTGTGGTGGTGAATGATTTACCCGTGCGATCGCTACTCACGGAGTTGGTACTATTAGTTAATCAACTAGTAGCAACTCACTTAAATGCTCTTGGTGTTCCCGCTATCTGGAGAGTCCAAGGCACACCCGATGTCGAAGATGTTCAGGAAATGCTGAAATTGGCAGTCAATTTAGGCGTTGACCTCACGCTAGATCCAGAAGTCGATATCCAACCTTTAGATTATCAGCATTTGACCACAGCTTTTGCGGAATCTCCCTCTGAGCAAGTTCTTACTTACTTATTGCAAGATACTCTCAAGCCGTCGGCGTACAGCACTACTAAAGGATCTCACTTTGGTCTGGCACTACCGCAATATGTCCACTTTAGTGCCCCTTTGCGGCGTTACCCAGATTTGCTGATGCAAAGAGTGTATTACATCCTACTCGAAAACGGACGCGATCGCCGCAATACCCGTGTCAGAGAGCGGGTTAACCTACGCCACTCCTCCAGCCACGAGGAAATTAACTGGAACGTTTTACCCCCAGAATTGCAACAAGAACTCCAAAGTGATTTGACTAGGGTAATTGTCCAACTCAACGACCGAGAAAAAGAAGTCCAAGAAGCCGAAGCCGATTTAGCTGGACTGCAAAAAGCCCAACTGATGAAGCAACGCATTGGTCAGGTATTTCAAGGTGTGATTACTGGCGTTCAATCCTACGGTTTCTTTGTGGAAATTGAAGTACCAGCCGCCGAAGTAGAGTCCAGCAGTAATCCCGGTGTGCCTTTGCGGGTAGAAGGATTGGTACACGTCAGTTCTCTCAAAGACGATTGGTATGAATATCGCGCCAGACAACAGGCACTATTTGGGCGCAAAAATCGCGCTTCTTATAGATTAGGCGATCGCGTCGCCGTCCAAGTTAAGAGTGTCGATTACTACCGTCAGCAAATTGATTTGGTAACTGTCGGCAGCGATGGTGTACCCAAAAGTTCAATTGGCAATGGTTCTAATGAAGAACTTTCAGACCTCTACTTACCAAATGATATGGAGCCTGATGACCTAGATTCCTACTCTGAGGATGAGTAAAGTGAAAAAGCAGGGGAGCAGGGAGCAGGGGAGAAAAACCATGCCATTTACAGTTATTGCTCTTAACCAAGGAAAGAATTAGAGCAACGGTGCTTTCGCCTACGGCGAGGTTTGTACCTTTTTCCCTGCCCCCTGCCCCCTCTCTTATAAACTAAACCTTACGTGTCAAATAACACTAAACCCCTAATTTTAGGCGTATCGGGCGCATCTGGTCTGATTTACGCTGTTCGCGCAATCAAATTTTTGCTAGAAGCAGATTATAGTATTGAATTGGTTGCCTCTAAATCTACTTACATGGTTTGGCAGTCAGAACAGGAAATTCGGATGCCAGCAGAACCAACCGGGCAAGAACAATTTTGGCGAGAGCAAGCTGGAGTTGCCCTTTCAGGTAAACTCCGCTGCCACCCTTGGGGTGACGTTGGAGCCGGGATTGCTAGTGGTTCCTTTGCCACTCAGGGGATGATAATTATTCCATGCAGCATGAGCACAGTAGCAAAGCTGGCGGTTGGCTTGAGTTCCGATTTACTAGAACGGGCAGCAGATGTCCAACTTAAAGAAGGGCGAAAGTTGGTCATTGTCCCTCGGGAAACGCCTTTTAGCCTCATCCACCTGCGTAACTTAACCTCTTTAGCTGAAGTTGGAGTGAGAATTGTCCCCGCTATTCCCGCCTGGTATCATAATCCCCAAACCATTGAGGATTTAGTTGATTTTGTCGTTGCCCGTGCTTTAGATCAACTAGATATTGACTGCATTCCGATTCAGAGGTGGGAAGGTCGTCGCTAATGCCCCCAGTGGACTCATCGAAAATTTCACAATAGTCCTAAAAGGGTAATGATAGAGATGGCTGATAGTGTCAGTAGTCAGCAAACAGTAATTAGTGAAGAGTAATCAGGCTGATGACTGACAACTGACCGCTGACAACTAAGCACTGACAACTGACAACTGACAAAATTGCTATGGCTGTAATTCGCTTAATTCTATTGGTGGCAGTACTGGGAGGACTAACGCTGTTGTTAGTCCAAAATTTCTCACCTGCCCTATCGCTAGTATTTTTGGGCGTGCGAACTCAACCATTACCACTAGCGATATGGATTTTGTTCAGTACTGCCACAGGTGCTTTCACATCTATATTGATTGCTACCTTGTTTAACTTATCCAATTATTTTGTGGCAGGACAACGCCAAACACCCGAACGCCGACGCACAACTTCACCGCGTGCAAAGGCAACCCAGAGAGAAGAATTTACATCTCGCTCTGCCAATCCTCCACCAGCTAGTAAGAAAGAAAAGTCTAGCGATGAGGTATTTGATGATTGGGAAACAAATGGCAGTAGAGATGATGATTGGAACTTTGATGAAAAATCAGAGGAAGCGCCTACTCGTAATCCTCAACCTCAACCTGCTACAGACTCTAAGACTTACGAACGTCAATCAGAAGCCAAAAGCAGTTCTCAGTCTGGTTCAGTTTACTCCTATAGCTACCGCGAGCCAAAAAATACACCTGTGGGAAAAACTGAATCCGTTTATGATGCCGATTATCGGGTAATCATCCCCCCCTATCAACCGCCAACTACCAATCAAGCGGATGATGATGATTGGGAATTTTTTGATGATGATGAGGATTTTAAGGATGATGATAAACGCTCCCGTCGTTAAGACGTAGCGAGTCTACGTCTCTACTTGATGCCACACCGCTCTCTAGACTCCTGCTTGACTTTACCAGTCATGGCGGCTTCTTGCAAAGTCATGAAAGCATTAAAATCTTCCAAGTCATATCGGGTAGTCAACAGTTGTCGTAGTTGATTTTCAGCTTCCACTGTCAAATAGCCAGTTGCTAAAGCTGTTTGTACAACGTCACGAATTCGATTCATGGTTGACACCTCATTCATCATATATTTATTCATTCAGGCTTATTGGGGTGAAATATGCAGTAGTTTTTGTGTCAAAACTTCTTTATTTACAAATATTTGTTGAGCGATCGCTTCATATCAGTCATTATTTACACCTCTATCGAAACCATTTAATCGAAATAGCTGGTTATAACTAGATTTTTAGACTAATGATGCCGTGCTATTAAAAACACAGTATTGTGTATACTTAAAATTATCCACCAGAGTGAAAATTCGGATTATTTAGATAGACAGGAATTGTTTCGATAAAGTTTCAAACAAGCTATATTAATTTTTTCGTTAAGCATAGTGATTAATATACGGCAATTACCAGGTTACATCAGGATATTTGCTACATTCCTAAAAAATTCATCGTTGATTCTTTATAGTAATTTCACAGAATATTTGTTAAATCTGTAAGAATTCGCTTTAATTTCTGTTCGGGCAACGTAGCTTAGCTATACTAATTTCGCTTGATAGCGCAAGAGTTAAGAAGCAACGGGAAAGAAGGCTCTTTTTGTTGTACTGAGTTTTTTGAAAAATCAAATATTAGTCCAATATTGTTTGAGTTACTTTAAATACATTAATAACAGCAGTAAATCGATCTTAAATAGAAGAGAATTTATAAGAGCTAAAAAAGATTTAAAGTTATAAAAGTTATACGTAAATTTGATATAGATAAA
>NZ_JBALDK010000207.1:0-5990 GCF_036917455.1 Nostoc sp.
AGCTAGGTAAGCCTGACAGTTACAAAGTCGCAGACTAGTTACTACTCCAATCATGGGTTGGGTGTGTCAATTTTCCCATTCACGCAACAACGCCCCTGTGCGTTGGCTTTGCCCGCCGTAGGCATCGCTCGTATTCCAAGGGCAACATTGTAAAATAGCTGCGATCGCACATAAAATAAAGACAAATTAATAAAATGGGGTGTTATATGGCAACCCAACTCGGTGAAGCTAAATCTTCAACAGAACTGATAATATCTTGGGAAGCGTTGCCCGCAGATTTTCAGTTAGAGGATGAACCAGTGGAAAATACAGGTCAGCCACTATTGGCTGGTGCTTTGCGCGAAAGCCTTGAGATAAGTGGTTTCATTCAACCCCAGATGTTAATCGCCTCAAATTTTGGACTTTGTGCGACAATAAACGATCAGTTTGTAGCGAAAGCACCTGACTGGGTTTATGTTCCAGCAGTAAATGAAGTTTTAGCAGAACGCAAAAGCTACACACCTAATTTAGAAGGTGAGATTCCGTCAGTGGTGATGGAATTTCTATCTGATACTGACGGTACAGAGTACTCTTTTAAGCGAATCTATCCGCCAGGAAAATGGTTTTTTTACGAGCAGATTCTTCAAGTACCAATTTACGTGATTTTTGACCCTAATGGCGGTTTGTTAGAATATTACGAACTCCAAAACAAGCGTTACGAGTTACAAGAGCCTGACGAAAATGGTCGTCATTGGATTGATTCAATGGGCTTATTTTTAGGAACTTGGCAAGGAACAAAAGAATCCAGAACTGGTTATTGGTTGCGCTGGTGGGATAAAGCAGGTAATTTGTTACCTTGGGCAGTAGAACAAATTGCACAAGAACGTCAACGCACCGAACAAGAACGTCAGCAAAAAGAACGGCTAATTGCCTATTTACAATCTCAAGGTATCGACCCAAATAATTTGCCAGATAGCTGAGTTACTTAGTTTAAGCAAAAATTAAGTGCTAAGTGCGATCGCTTTATCTGTATTTTGCTATTTCTTCATAAAAGTAGTAAAAACTACACTTTTGCATAAGTAAGTTTCAGTATGAAACGAATTTTGAAGGAGTGGGGTATTATACAGAAATTCAAGTACAGCTAAAAAGCTACTGCCAGAGAAAAAAGAAATAAAAGAAAAAAATAACGTTTTTAATGAATCAAAAAATAGAATTATTCGTCACTTAAACTATCAATTCCTTACTTGTTTTTACTGGAGGATGATTCATGTCATCACAACTGTTACGCTTGATATCTTTAGGCAGTATTGGCTTATCTTTGTGTCTGGGCAATTCGGCAGCAATGGCGCAATATGATTCTACTGGCGATGGTGGTGGTGTAGTAGTACCAACAGTACCATCAGATGGGTCATCAGTTCCAATAGACACATCAACAGGTATACCCCCTTCATCCTCAGCTGATGGTACAACTCGGTTTACCTGTCAGACTTACAACGGTCAGTCCACCGTTATGTATCAACCACAAAGTCAACCAGGACAATTCTTTCCTTGGGCTGCACCTGCAACTTTAGGCGGTGGTTGGGACGCACAAAAGCGTTGTGCAGCAATTGCTAGTCGTTTAGAACTTTATCGTCCAGATGGCTTACAAGAACTTCAGACATCTGTAGAAAATAACGAAAATGTTGTCTGCGTCACAACTGAAGCGAACCCAAGCTGTAGAATTGTGCTGACAGTACCGCGTGGTAAAGACCCCGTTGTAATCCGCAATAGTATTTTTCAAAATTTGACTACTGCTGATAATGGACAGCAAACTATCGCTGTTAACACTTATGGCGATCGCAGTAGTGGGGGAAGCGAATTATATAATTTAGGACGCACACTTCTAGGCAGTGGCAATAATCGAGTTAGTTCATATAGAGGTGGCATTAATCTCAAACCTTTCCTCGATCGCAAAGATGGCGGTACTGCAAATAAACTCCGCAATGGAGTCGCAATTGGTCGTCAGTCTCAACCTAACTCTGTTCGCTTAAATCCTCGTAATTTCCGATAAGTAACAAGAAATTGAAATCAGCCTCTGGTTTAGTTATATCAACCAGAGGCTATTTTAGAGCTTTTATTTTGTCACCATGTCCCGCCAGGATTAGAATGCACTTGCTGTAGGGCGGACAATTATTTCATTGACATCAACATCATCCGGTTGGGATACAGCATATAATACGGCTCTAGCGATCGCATCAGGAGTCAGTGCGGTTTTACGGAATTCTCTCAAAGCACCTTTTGCAGACTCCTCCGTGATATCAAAGCCGAGTTCAGTTTCAACCACACCAGGAGATATTGTTGTGACGCGGATATTTTTTGATTCCTGACGCAATCCTTCAGATATTGCCCAAACAGCATATTTTGTCGCACAGTACACCGCACCAGTAGGCACGACCACATGTGCGCCGATAGACGCGGTATTGATAAATTGTCCGCCGCCTTGTGCTTCCATAATCGGTAGACCAGCAGCTATGCCATTCAAAACGCCGTGGATATTCACGTTAATCATGTTATCCCACTCCTCGACTTTCAACGCATTCATCGGGGATAGAGGCATAATACCTGCATTGTTATAGATAACATCGACGCGGCCAAACTTATCTTTGGCAAAGTGAATGAAGGCTTTCATCTCCTCACGATTGGCGACATCTACAGCTTTTAATTCTGCTATGCCGCCTTCCTTGCGGATATCTTCAACAATCTTTTCTAGCTTTTCTGTACGCCGTGCGCCCAAAACAACTTTTGCGCCGTTTTTGGCCAGCAGTTTAGCGGTGGCTTCACCGATTCCGCTACTAGCTCCAGTAATGACAATAACTTTGTTTTCTACGTTTGACATGATTATTTTCCTTTCTATTCACCAAACCTTTTTTGGCAAGAGTCAAAGCAGTATTCTTGCCCAGTCCTCTGCCCGATCCCGTTACCAGACAATTTTGATAATTGCCTTATCCTTTGACTGTTTCTTTGGCATGTATTCATAATATGGATTAAAAAGCGATTACTAAATACACAAAGATCGCGGATTATTGCCTAATTCTCCAAAAAACTTTTTATGAAAGGATCAATATTTTCTATAATCAGCGAATCAGAATGATTAAATCAGTCAAAAAGCCAGCATGACGATTGAAATACTAAAGCACGGTGCGGCCATTAATGAGTGTAAAGAACTGGCGGCATTACTAACTCGTTACACCGACGACAAGGGGAACGGTGTCCATAAAACAGATATAAATCATCTGGAATTTATGCGGGAATCTTCCGCTTCCACGTCAATATGCGGTGTTTATGAACCTATTTTCGCCATAGTTGTTCAGGGCAAAAAAGAAGCATTGCTGGGTGAGGAAACCTATTGTTATGGCGCGGCTCAATATCTTGTTGTCTCAGTTCATTTGCCGCTAAGTGCATTTGTTGTAGAGGCCACGCCAGACAAGCCGTATTTAGGATTCAAGCTAAATTTAGACCCAGTTCAACTCTGCGATCTTATTGTCCAAATCAAACCAGGCAGAGATAAGAAAGAAAACTCTGTTAGAGGCTTATTTGTCAGCAACGCCAATGCACCGTTGCTCGATTGCGCCATCAGACTAACACGGCTTTTAGATACGCCACAGGATATTCATATCCTAGCGCCGATAATTATCCGCGAAATCTATTATCGCCTTTTAATGGGGGAACAGGGCGAAGCTGTCCGCCAGATTGCGACATCCGGCAGCAATATGCAGCGCATCGCCGAGGTAATAAAACTCATCAAGGCTGATTTGACAAAGCCGATGCGGGTTGAGGAGCTAGCTGGACAGGCAAGTATGTCTCCTTCATCTTTTCATCACCATTTCAAATCAGTGACATCAATGAGTCCGCTTCAATATCAGAAGCAATTAAGACTATTAGAAGCACGTCGCCTGATGCTCGCCGAAAAATTCGATGCGGCTAATGCTGCCTATAAAGTGGGTTATGAGAGCCAATCACAGTTCAGCCGCGAATATTCCCGGATGTTCGGTGCGCCACCGATGAGGGATATTGAACGTTTACGCACAGCCTAAGCGTAGACATACATCAGCTTTACGTTGGCACAATTACTTACTTTACAAATCTTAATCAAAATTCTATTCCGATATATCACGATATGTTCCGATATATCGTATAGTAGAGAAAGTTGATTTGAGATTGATTTATGTTTAGACATTTTCGTTCACGGTTTGGAACACCTGCATGGGCAGGAGTTAGCGAAGAGGATTCATTGCTTGTCAAGTCTTGGTTTAGCCATGATAAGCATCATGGTAGAGAACGTAGAGAACATGGCAAACACTTTGGTAATGAAATGTTTGGTCGTGGTTGGGGAGATGAACATCGTACTCGTCGGGGTGACATCAAGTTCATCCTGCTAGAGTTATTATCCGAGCATCCTAGTCATGGTTACGACCTGATTAAAGAGATGGAGACTCGTTATGGTGGTTTCCGTCGCCTCAGTCCTGGCTCTGTATATCCCACACTCCAATTGCTGGAGGAAGGGGGTTATCTCAAGAGCGCACAAGAAGGTGGCAAGCGGATTTACACGATTACCGATGAGGGTAGACAATTATTAGCAGAACGTTCCCAACAGGAGACTTCAGATACTCCTTGGGATACCGTCAAAAGTTTCGTCAAAGGTAAGCCCCAAGAGTTTATTGAGTTGCGGAATGCTGCAACAGAATTAGCTGCTGTTGTGGTACAGGTTGCTCGTAGTGGCAATGTGGAGCGAATAAATCGGGTGCGTGAGCTTTTAGAGCAAGTTAAACGGGAAATTCACGCGATTCTGGCTGAAAAATAAGTAGAGACGCAAATTTTTGCGTCTCTACATTCTCAGAGTTTGCGTTTATAGGTTAGAAGCGATCGCACTTAAATCTGGCTCAATAAGCGAGTTAAGCAATGTCCACAACTGCAAATCAGTAAAATCTGGAATTGCCATAAATGCGCCGACTTCCTGCAAAACTAGCGGATCGTGGGTAGAAGCGATGCCAATAGTGCGGATGTCTGCGCTCACCGCCGCCCAAATACCAGAGGGAGAGTCTTCTAATGCGATCGCTTCCTCTGCTGAAATCGCCAATTTATTCAGGGCGACTAGGTAAGGTGTAGGGTCGGGTTTACCTGCTACACAATCATCCGCTAAAACAACTGTATGGAAAGCTTCTTTTATTCCCAATACCTCTAGCATAAATTCTGCATTTAATCTAGGGGCATTAGTTACTAATGCCCGCTTTAACTGATGTGTCTCTGTCCATGCTAGTAGTTCAGAAAATCCATTCAATGGTTTAAGATCCGGGGCGAGTTTGCGGAAAAGCGCCTCTTTTTCGTCTGCAAATTTCTGCCCTTCTGCGGTTGATAATTGTGGCAAAATATCCTTAACAATTTCTGGATTTAGCCGCCCGCTAATTCGGGATTTATAAAATGTTTCGTCAATTTTAACGCTGTAATTTGACAGCATTTCCTGCCAAGCTCGGTAGTGTATGGGGTCAGTGTTGACAATAGTGCCGTCTAGGTCAAAGAGAATTGCAGCCAGCATAATTTTTTGGTAAAATGTAAATAATTGTAAACTTAATTTACATAGTTTACATCGTTTTTTGTCCTTAGCGATCGTTCCGAGTTAGCGTATCTCAAACCCTATTGATAGTTGGATTCTAGGAGGGAGTGGAGTTTGAGAAAGCCGCCATCAAAACGGAAAACATATATTTGCTAAGTCAGTAAATGTGCTTTGAATCATAATTTCTCATGAAATAGCCAGAAAATATTAGCTCACTCTCGCAAATTGGCAGAGACACTGGGTAAATCAGAGCAATATTGTTTTTTAGCCATTGGTTGAAACTCCAGCAATGAATTCATCAAAAGATTTATAAAATCATTTCATATAAACAATAGAACTCTTGCAAAAGTTTTTTATGATATAATGAAGAAATTGCAAATTTGCAATTAGGACTTAAGTTAGCAGTGAAATTTTGGAGAGC
>NZ_JBALDK010000208.1:0-12697 GCF_036917455.1 Nostoc sp.
CCCGTCACCGTCAAAATCTGCCACGGCAACGGAACGGGGACTTGTGCCAACTGCAAAGTTGGTGGGTGTGCCAAAGCCGCCACTGCCATCGTTCAACAGCACCGATACATTGTTGTCACCGGAGTTCGTTACTACAAAGTCTAGTTTGCTATCACCGTCAAAGTCGGCTACAGCAACAAAACTAGGACTCACACCGACTGTGTAGTTGGTGGGAGCGCCAAAGCCGCCACTGCCATCGTTCAACAGCACCGAAACATTGTTGTCATCAGAGTTAGCAATCACCAAATCCTTTTTCCCGTCACCGTCAATATCTGCCGTAGTAACGGAATTGGGATTTGTCCCAGCTAGGAAGTTAGTCGCACTTGCAAATGATGCACTCATAATTAATTGTTTTGAAGTATGATATTTGGTTGCCTCACACCTGTTTATATTGAGATTGATCGTTTATTAAAGGTAATATTCTTATTAGCAAGGTGAGGAATGCACTATATATTTTAATGTCCAAATTTTACCAGAGCTTCAGTAAATATACTAGGGCAAACACAATCTAGGATTTATGCAAAGACTTGATTAGCGATCGCATCTACACATCTGTAACAGTAATCCCTCGCATCAGCAGTTGGCTGGTTAGCAAGGACTACGGAGTAGCTATCATCTTTGCCGCACTTAGTGATATTTATGCTGCCATCCGTCTAAATATATTCTGTGTGAGTGATGGTGAAAGATATAAAAAACGAGGGAATATCATTCCCCCGCATTAGCTTGCTACAGCTGATTAACTAATTTAGAATATTGAATTTAAGCTGTAATCATCTTTGCGCTAAACTACACTAGCAGAGAAAACAAAATCATTTGCTGTTAGGCTAGTTGATGTAATTCCAACTAATGAAGCCAACTCTGTATTTCCAATTTTCACCAGAGTATCACTACCTTGTTGCAACAGTGTTAAAGCACTAAATTGAGTTACACCAATACCACCAAGCCCGATTTTATCAGTGCCGATCGCAAAATCAGTCACGATATTCTTGCTAATTGGCAGACTGGCGTTAGCAATCCAGAATTGGTCAGCACCAACACCACCACTGAGGCGATCGCCACCTCCTTGACTAGCAAATAGCACATCATCACCATCGCCACCAAACAGCGAATCATTGACACCAGCGAAGAGTTTATCATCCCCAGAACCACCATAGAGACGGTTATTGCTACCGTTACTGGTGAGGGTGTCGTTACCTGAGCCACCAAAGGATAATTGACGAGTCCCTTCAACTACTGTCAAAGTATCATTACCTGCTGCCCCAAATAAATTATTACTACCATTGGCTTCCACTACAGTAACTTCGTCATTACCATTGCCACCATCGGCACTAGTGTTGCTAGCAGGGCTATCTGCACCAATCAAGACTTGATCGTTGCCATCTCCTGTGGACACTGAGGAGTCACTACCGACTATCACCGTGTCATCACCTTTGCCAGTCACAATTGTATTACCTTTACTACCCTCTACAAAGTCTGCTCCATCACCTGTAAATAAGGTTTGATTTGGCTTGAGGGTGACATCATCACTATTGGTAGAACCAAATTGCAGGTCTAGTGTCGTTAGTCCAACCGTGCGACCATCAAATCCTGCGGCTGTAAAGTACTGAGTATTACCTACACTTTGAGAATCCAGAATTGTTGCTTGACCATTAGCAGTTTTTTCTGAAGTCAATACTTCTTTGGTGGAGGGAACTACATCCGGGCCTCCCACCAATGCTTCTGTAATAGCACGACCTTTCAAATCGCCATTACTGGGAATATTCAAACCCAGAATACTAGCAAGGGTGGGTGTGACATCAGCATTACTCACAGGTGCATAGTCTACATAACCTGATTTGAAATCAGGGCCAATAGCCTCCATATTATTGAAGGTATCACCTCGACCAAAGCTACCATGCATCCCCTGCCCTTGCTGCAAAGTTGTATCAGCAATTTCTACCTGAGCTTGAGGGTTGTTTGGGTCGGTTGGGTCGGTGCTAAAGGTTTTGAAGTTGATTACAATTGATGGAACTGGTGTTTTAGCATCACCTTTTAGCCCGATCGCACTTAGCGGTAAAGCACCTGGAATGGTTCCGTAAGCATCGTCTACAAAAATACCACTGATGTAATCTTTTTGTGAGAGCAAATCCACTACCTGTTTAGCTAGAGTAGCATTGCCATTAGGGAGATAAATCAGGTCAGATCCACCGTTAGCAGCTACAACTATCTTTGTACCTGGGTCGAGTTGGCCATTAATTACCTCACCCGTACCACCAATTACACCATTCCCAGAAATAGGACGTTGACCTTGTGTAGCATCAACAGCCGCATATTGGATGTGGTTGAGGTCTGGAGGAAGTGTCGTCGGGTTAGGATCGTATAGAGGTAGACCTAGATCGTGAGCCAAATCAATCGCCACAAAGCCTGCTGGGAGAAATCCCGGATTTACACCTGCATAAGTTTGGGTAGCAGCATAACTAGTAGTTTTTGTGCCTTGGCTATCAATAGCTTGTTTGCTAATGGTAGAAAAACCGTGGTCGGAAGTAACAAAGACATCAGTAGTCTTGTCTAAGCCTGTACTTTTGAGATAGTCAAGAAGTTGCTTTAAATTATCATCAGCATCTTTGACCCCAGCTTTTGAAGTAGGGCCATTAATACCTGGTGTTAAGGTATTTAAACTATCGCCCTGATTGTGTTGACTACCATCGGGATCTCTTGACCAGTAAACCAATGCAAAAGGTTTACCATCTTCTTGAAACTTGGGTAAAATTACCTTGGTTGTGGCATCTGCAAAGTATTGTTGTTGAGCCACATTGGAATTGAGAGTACCTGGAGTTGTATTGTTACCGGCTGGCTGGACTCGCGGTGTTGGCTTTACATCTAGACCAGCAGCTTGTAAACGACTGACAATATCTGGATCGAGTGGAACAGCAGAAGGTGAACCAGCAGGTGTAGTCGGTGGTGTTGCACCATTGGTACTGTCATCAATAATTATTGTATTGGGAGTAGGAATAGTACCAGTAGTACCACCTTCTCGGTTAACTTGTGTGACATCTTGGATGGCAACAGGCCCTAATTTACCAACTGCTGCTGTGTTGAAACCCTGCGATCGCGCATAAGCTAGGAGTGACTCTTCATCTAGAAAGTTGTTACCGGGGAACTTTTCATCGATATCCCCCAGAACAGAATCATTTTCGATAAATGGCGTGACACTACCGTTAGCATTAGGGCTAGGAAAACCAGTGTAGATGGTATTGCTAAAGTCACCTGTATCACCTAGGTAATGCCCAGTGGCGATCGCAGAAGCATTGGGTGTAGTAAATGTTGGAAACAGTGAATGACTATTGGCGAAAGTAACCCCCTGCTGACGGATGCTATATAAAGTTGGGGTATCAATGGGGTTTACAGAACCGTTACGCAATCCATCTGCAACAAAAATAATGACATTTCTGCCGTTGCTATTTGTATCAGCCATGCCGATTACTCCTTAAGTATTGTGAGCTACAATTAATTGCAGCAATTGTGTGTCTGTATGAGCGATTAACTACACTCAACCCAAGCGAAAGATTCTTGGTTACAAAAACCTGAGTAGTATTTGGCAACAAAATGCTTAGTGTCCACATAAATTGGTGCAGACAATTAAATGAATGTAACTTTGCTTACTGCCTCAAAAGATAGTTGTTCAATGTTTAAGGAAAGTTATAAGCAAGTTAAGATTTTGGATAAAAAGCAGAAAAATCTTTACACACAAAAATATCCCCAACTTAGAAATCGGGGATCTTAACATTTGAATCTTGAATTTAATCTGTAATCATCTTTGAGTTAAACCACACTAGCAGAGAAAACGAAATCATTTGCTGTGAGGCTAGTTGATGTAATTCCCAACAATGAAGCCAACTCTATATTTCCGATTTTCACCAAGGTGTCACTACCCTGTTGCAATAGTGTTAAAGCACTAAATTGAGTCACACCAACACCACCAAGCCCGATTTTATCAGTACCGATCGCAAAATCAGTCACGATATTTTTGCTAGTTGGTAGACTGGCGTTAGCAATCCAGAATTGGTCAGCACCAATACCGCCACTGAGGCGATCGCCACCCCCTTGACCAGCAAATAGCACATCATCACCATCGCCACCAGACAGAGAGTCATTGATATTGGAGAAGAGTTTATCATCCCCAGAACCACCATAGAGACGGTTATTGCTGCCGTTACTCTTGAGGGTATCGTTACCTGAACCACCGAAAGATAATTGATGCGAACCTTCAACTACTGTCAGAGTATCAGCACCTGCGCCTCCGAACAAATTATTACTACCACTGCCTTCAACGACAGTAACTTGGTCATCACCATTGCCACCATCGACACTTGTATCGCTAGCAACACCATTTTGACCAACAAAGATATTATCATCACCATCTCCTGTGGATACTGAGGATTCACTACCGGCGATCGCGGTGTCATCACCATTCCCGGTTACAATTGTGTTACCTTTAGTACCCTCAACAAAATCTGCTCCGTCACCTGTGAATAAGGTTTGATTTGGCTCAACTGTAATATCATCGCTGGTAGTGGAACCAAAGTTAATTTCTTCAGCTTGAGGTTGACCTAAACCAGGAGCAAGGTTAAGGGGCTTATCCAACTTAAGTAAAAGAATCTCATTGTTGTCTATGACTGGATTTTGAGGATCGTTCCCAGGACGACCTGTTGAGAAAGGATAATTGTTGTCATTAGCTACCAAAATGGTGTTTTTGTCAACAACTAAAACATTTTCAATGGTTTGAAATGGGAAGTCAAAGGTGGTTTTGCCATCTCCATTCAGGTCTTTGGGGTCTTGGATATTTAACAAGTCTGCAACTTCTTCTTTAACTACATAGCCATTAGAATCTGTTTTCGACAGGTCTATTTTGTAGATTCTCTTAAATTTAGCCGCAGCCCCTTGATTGTTATCCCGTTCAATGACTAGGTACTCATTATCATTAATGACTGCTAAATCCCCGATGGAATTTGACGGATTATCCAATCTGTAATAGAGTTTATTGTCGGTGTACTTGTGGCTGGCTAAATCAAATTCATTGATCCGCAAAGCACCAGGGGTATCGCCCTGAACCGTACCTTCTAGCAACAAATAGAGTTTGGTTTTGCTGGCGTTAATTGCTCCACCTTCAAAACCTTTAGAACTACCCAAGTTAGCAAAAGCATCACCTGAAAGAACATCGGGGTTTTGTGGCGATCGCACCACATTATACTGAGGATCGTCTCTGAGTTTGTCGCGTACTTTATCCGCAATATCTGGGAAATCTGAGAAGAGCGCGTCTACACCTAATTGATAGAACTGCTGAATTTCTAGCTCTAGCTTACCTTTGTAATCTGCTGCTAAATATTGGTCTTCCGCCCGGAAGGTATAGGGGTGAACCTGTAAACCAGCGTTATGAGCATCTTGAATTAAGGTAGTAGGAGGTAATGTTGTCTTGTCAGCATCATTGACTACTCCATCTCCATTCACATCATCGGCTTTGCCATCACCATTCGCATCAGTACCTTTGACGCTAACAATCATCCGCTTCCAAGGGCCAATGCCATCAGCATAAGTAGCAACTTCAGCCAAGCCTTCTGGAGTTCGCAAGTCGCCATAAGTGCGAGTGTCACCACTGACTTTCAGATCGTAAGGCTGACTCTCGATAATCTTGCCATTGATATCAATGTCACTGGCATCTAGAAGTTGGATTAGTGGGATATCCACCCCTGCCGCAGGCATGATGGTATCATGCAGTTCTTTAAGATTACTCACTTCAAAGGACTGGATGAAGATCCGACTGGGGTCAGTGAAGTTATTTGCTTTGAGCGTATCGATTAATAGCTGACTAATATTTCTATTTATTTTGTCCGTCGTACCTACATAAGTAGCTTCATCAGCAAAATAGGTCGGATGCTTGGTTTCAGGGTAGATACCAATCTTTTTACCGGTGTCGGCTTCTACTTGCTTAACTAAATCGAGGATTTCCGTGAAGGTAGGAATTTCAAATTGGTCGTCAAAGGAGTGATCCCGGAAAGGTAGACGTTCTTCTGCCCGTAAAGTCTTGATTTCTGCTAAGGTAAAGTCTTCAGCAAACCAACCTGTAATTGTGTTTCCATCTAAACTTACTGTTTTTTTGCGATCGGCAAACTCTGGATGTTTGTAAACATCTGTGGTTGTATTATTAAAATTGACAGTACCATCAGCATTCAAAACTGCTAAAGCTGGCTCGTGGCGAGCAATTAGCACACCATCTTTTGTCACTACTAAGTCAGGCTCAATAAAGTCAGCGCCTCGCTCAATTGCTTGCTTATAAGACTCTAAGGTATGTTCTGGACGATAACCACTTGCGCCTCTGTGACCAATAACTTTAGGTGCTTCTCCATTTAAAGTTTTAAATTGGTCAGGTGTAACAATGGGAGCTTCTAATAATTTCCCAGTGGCATCAAAATGTAGCAGATAAGGGCCAAACTCGTCTCCAACCCAGATTGTCCCGTCTTTGTCAAAGACAAATGACTCTACATCAAAGTCTGCACCAGTTAGCAATCTTCCAGTAGTTCCCTCATTCACAATTTGAAAAGGAACTTTGTTGTTAGGGTCAGATAGTTGAATATAATCTAAAACTTTAACACTGCCATCTCCATTTTCTGTTCCTTTAAAATTTGGGTCTAGGCGATTGATTCGCAGTAGAAAATCTGCACTATTATCTTTACTTCCGTAGCCATTATCTGACAGGAAGTACAAAGAGTTGCTGTTAGCAAACTGTACACCACTAAAGCCTTGAATTGGCTGTCCTGGGAAAGGCCCGGTTCTGCCATTAGCTGAAACATCTGCACCAGAAGATGGCCCATCACTAAAGGTATCAGCAGGTAAAGAAGCAAAGCCGACTAATTCAATTGCCATAATTTAGAATGTTATTTGGGTATTTGGATTTAACTGCACCACCAGGTATTCAAGTTCTCTCATTTCATTACTTGTAGGAAAAATAAATCATGTTCTCATGCTAAAAACCGGAATTACGGGGAAATTTCAGAATTATCAAATTACATGCAGTAGGGGCAATAAGCCGCTTTGCGTCTACATGAATTGTCTCTACCTTAAAATCAGGGCTTCGGCTATTGTTTGCATAAGTCTTTTACAGTTTGGGCAAGTCCGTTAAGTCCGATTTCGTCATTTACACCGAGAATACATTTCCAAAAAACGCATTTTCTCAGAGTTGTCAAAAGCTTAAGAAATGATAGTGGAATGTCACAGCGTTAGCGAATCTGCGAGTGTCTGGAGGTTTCCCCGATGAGCAACTGGGTGTGGAGTGCAATTAGTGTGGGAATCATAACTAATTACCTAGACTTGATATTAGTGAGTAATGAATGTGGAAGAACAAGATTCAGAACTTAAATCTGTTGATAGTAGTTATGAGAGAACTTAGCTAGCACTAAAGATATTTTCATTAAAAGATTAAGATAAGAATAAGCCAAACAAAAGAAATGATTAAAATTCTTTCAAGAGAATAAGTAATATTTGTAATAAAACCGGATTCCTATATCGTGGTTTCTATTTTAGTAATTGCTTCTTTCGGTGAAGCATCGCCATCAATTACAAATGTAATCCCTGGTAGGTATTCATCCATCATCGTGACGTTAGTGTAAACTAGATTTTTGATTATAGCAAAACTGAGATTGTCACCTACAATATCAATACTAGTTTTGTAGCGAATCTCGCCATCGCTAAAATCGAGTTCAAAGTTGCCAATCATCAAGCCGTAATTGGCACGAGTGAGGAATTCAGCAACAGCTTGTTTCCTATTTTCTGGCACAGTGATGGGGCAAAGGGAGTAAAAGACAAATTGCTTATTTTCTTCTCTAGCTTTGGCATAACAGTTCCATCTGCCATTTTTACCTTTAAATGGAAGTTGTAAAACAGATTCCCCTTGCAATTTAGTAAATTTCCAGTCATCTTCAGTAAAGAATTTGAGCATTTCTTCAAGAATTGTTCTGTCAATTGCAGGGGGTTTATCATTTTTTGTAACTTGCCGATCGATATCATTAAAGATTTTCTTTAATTCATCCAGATTGAAATCAGCGAAGCCTTTGAAAAAATGAGCAATTCCATCAAATAATTCAGCAGTGGCTTTTTCAGTTGTGGTAGATAAGTTATTCTCTGTCCATTCTTTGAAGAAAGTTGCTAGTGCATCGGAAATGGGATCGGATTTACCAGATGTGGCAGCTTGAGCAAGAGTAGCTGGGCTGAGGTAATGCCATAATGTACGGTAGCCAACTTGTTTAGATGCTTGCAGTTGCATAGCTGATAGTAGCAGCCAATTTTCTGTAGCAAATAGGGGATTATCAGGTTGTTCTTGGTTTAACTTGAGTAAATTAATAGATATATCGTCTACATTGGCAAGATATTCTTTAAAAATTGAGATAAAATCTGGCTGTAAATTAATCTCAATTTGGATATCTACTTCAGGTGAAAAATCTTCACTGGAAAGGAGAATACGGATTTCTGGTTTGAGGTTGAATAAGGCTTCAGTTTCAACGCGTTGGTGAAATTCTGGATTGCTTTGAAAGGTGAGACGACATTCAATCACCTCGTCTTCCAGTTTTGTGACAGCTAGAGTTTGGGCGTGGATGGAAAAAAGTGAGATGGTGCGATCGCGTAGTATTAGCTCTTGATTTAATTGATAATGGTTAGTCTTTATTTCCATTGTCATCAAATTCGCTTTTAAGACAAAATAAACCTCAAAACTTAAAACTTTGGTTTAGTATATTGAAATTCTTCAGGCGTATATATACCAACGCCTAAATCGAATAGGTCGTTGTTTGTCACAATTATGTAACCAGAACAACTAAATGCAATAGCAGTTGCCAAAGCGATAAACAACCTTGGTTCAGGACGGCTCCGACCTCCAAAACTGGTAATAATATAGAAGTAGCGAGCTATTCGCCAACGCTCTAAAAGTATTTGAACTTCCTTTGGCTCTAGATTTTCTCCATAGTCTTCGAGATAATCTAGCTCTAGATTTTCTTCGTCAATGTCTTCAGCCTTCGATATAACTGAAAGTCCTAATGTATTTGGTATCGCTAGCGAAAGATAATAGTGATTACCCAAAGATAGTTGTTCATCATCTGCCACTTTTCGTTTAGAAGCTAATTCAAAAAGAGATGGATTTTTGCCTAAAAACTCTTTTTCTTCCGAACTAATTAGTACATATAGCCTTTTTTTTATGTCTCCCCAGTCCGCAATATCTGGAATTGTTGAAAATATTTTTAAATCAATACTCATATTCATACCTCCATTAGTAGCTTTTTTGGCTATATTTATAGCTTAGTAGCTATTCCGGCCGCATCTATAACAACAACTCCATCTTTACAGTCAATCATAATTTTTTTGAATACACCGGGCTGTGGCAAGACATTAGGTTTACTACTCGCAAGGAATGTTAATACATCGTTTGTCGTATATTCAGGCAAGCTTGTGAATAGTACCGCATCCTTAGCCCCAGAATTTATCACATGAGGAACATTTTGTCTCATTTCACGGAATGCACCTTTAACACTTTTTACTTCAGGCATATTCTTTAATGAAACAGGTATGCGATCGCTTGAACCTTTAGGTGTAAAGTACCCTTCAATACCTTCACTAGAGTTACCGAGAAATTCAAATTCACCGCCACCTTCCAATTGCCCAAAGCGTTTGGCCTGGGTTGCTTCGTGAGGTGCATCTTCAACACCTTTTAGAGTTGTATAATTGGGATCTATTTCATGATCGCTAGCAATCATGTGAATCGAGTAATGACCTGGTTCTTTTACATGTGCTTCAAAGCCTTTGATCCATGAGTATTGCGGTTTGACAGTTGCAGTCAAAATGCCAATTAGAACTAATGCTGGTGTATTGACAATATCATTTGCTTCTGTAATAGACTTCGCCTCGGCGATCGCTGCTGGTAATTCTGCTGCTTTTTTAGCATCCTTTTCGGCAGCTTCCTCTGCTGTATTGCCAGCATCTTTTTCGGCACTTTCTTGAGCCGCTTTATTTGCATCTTTCTCGGCAGCTTCTTGAGCAGCTTTTTCTGTGCCAGTCTCAACAGTTTCTGCTGTTGCTTTTTCTGCACCTTCTATTGCTACTTTCTCTGCACCCTGCTCGACAGTTTCGGCTGTGGCTTTGCCAACGCCTTTTTCTACGGCTTCACCAGCTGCCCCTCTAGTACGCCCTAACAGTTCCTCGGCAAAGGTAATCAGTTTTTGACCAATCTCGCCCAAAGAACCAAGGACTTCTTTAATTGCACCACCAGCACGCTCAAATAATTGACCAATACCTTTAATGCCATCTAGAACTAAGACACCCAATTTCTTCAATAGAACAAAGGCTTCTTCCATCACTTTGTTCGGGAAGTTAAGGAATTTAGCAAATCCTTGTAAAGCTTTGCCAACAGCGCTTACAGGTGTCCAAGTTCCAGCAGTTACGAAATCGAGAATCACTTGAAAAGCGATCGTTCCGGTTAACCAACCCGCCCCTTCACCAATCTCGTCTTCTGCTCCTTCTTTGAGCATGAAGTCAAAGACTTTTTGAGCAATTTGACTCGCTGCGCCTTGAATTGCGTTTTGAACTCCACCCCAAGCTGCACCTAGCTTGTGCATCAGATCGGCAAAGGTCAATCCCTCACCGCCACTAAAGAATTCTTGCACCGCAGGCATAAAGCCTGTCGTCACTTTAGTCACAGATGGTTGGATATCTCCAGCCATTTGCTGCACTCGCTTACCCATCTCTGCTTTTTCGTTATTGGGTAGTTGTGCATTCTGTTCTGGGGTTGCGCCTTGGGCTGTTGCTCCTGCGATCGCTGGGGTAAGCTCTAAGGCATCGCTAGCTGCATTCTCAAACCAGCTAACTAAGCTTCCAAGTCCTTCAATGGCTAAATAAATCAGCTTAAATGGATCGGTTGCACCCTCCCAAATTCCCTTAAGCAGTCCTTTGACAAATCCCATCAAGAACCCTGGACTACCACCACTGATTATCTGAGCTAGCCGATTAGCGATCGCAATTTTCTTCTGGTCATCTTGGTTCCGTACTCCTTCGAGAAAGCCGATGACTGCTGTTTTAACTATCGGCCACAATGGGCCAAGCATGGGCAACGTGGGTGCAGCTTGAAGCGCACCAATGACAATATCTAGGAGGAAATTAATAATTGGGGCTTTGTAGCAGTCATCTAAGGCTTGCCAAGCCCAACCCGCTAGGATGACGGGAATCATTGGCGGATTGACAATGGCTAACCCCAATGAAGTTAGCACGCCAATATATGGTTTAATCTTCGTGACAATTTTGCTGGCGACTTCTTGGACTGACTTAGCAGCTGATTGGAATCCTTCTTGACACCAGGTGATGAATTCTTTTACACCATTTGATACTGTCTGTACTAAGCTTTGGGCCATGCTCAGTAACGGCACACCGCTAATTGAGCCTAACAATTCTAAAACTGCTTCACTTAATTGAACTGCCTGATTTACCAAACTGCTAACTGTAGATTGCATGGTTTGGCTAAATCCTTCTACAGTACTCAGTAGTTCCGGCAAAATTGTACCGCCCATTTCCTTATGAGCGTTTTTGACAATATCTTTATCGTCTTTATGCGCCCATAACCACTCCACTGCTTTAACTAACTGGGGAACATATTTGACGATGAGGTAGATTGAACCCACTGGTGAAAAAGCCAGTAATACACTACCCACAGTTTTCAAAGGGCCAAGCACTGGCGCGAGTGGGCCTTTTATTTCTGTCCACACCTGGGAAGCTTTAGTCTTCAGCCATCCCAACACGCCACCTTCGCCATCACCACCAATGCCGAGTTGTTCTTTCACCCAATCCCAGGCAGCACCTAGAGTATTGCGAACGGGAGCGCCCCATTCCCAGATTGTGGTTGCCAGCCCCTTAACAACATCAAATACACCGCCTGCAACGCTCATCAAGGCATCAAAAGCTGGGGCAATTACTAAATCGGTAACTTTTTGGAAAACGCCTTTAACTTGAGAAAACACTGCCTGGATTTGCTTAACGGCAGGATTTTCCATAAAGGCGTGTCCCAAGTCTTGCAACGCCTTTAAACTATTGGCAAAATTACTACAAGAGGCTGGATCGCCTTTGACAGCACCCTGAATTCCTTCAAAGACCCCTGTAAAACTACCCTGCAATTGGGCAATTACACTAGCAATATCGATATTTCCAGTGATGCTAGAAACCCAGGTTTTAATGCCGTCTTTGATTTTTTCACCCAGTAACCCCATCGGCCCTTGGCGAATCAAATCAGCTAAACCTGGGGCAACTCTCGCAACTAAGGCAGCAAAGGCTTCTTTGCCCATAGAAGCGACATCACTAGCTTTATCTCCAACCCATTGAGCGCCTGCACTAGCTTTATCTCCAACCCAGTTAGCTCCTGCACTGGCTTTATCTCCAACCCATTGAGCGCCTGCACCGGCTGCATCCTTAATATCATCCCAACCTAATTTTTGAATCGATTTGTTGTCTTTGTGGGGAGTGATGTTCTGGGCAAGTGTCTTACGTTGTACGCTATCCTCTAGACATCTCCAAAATAGTAATATTCTGTGGTAAAAGAAGATTGCGATAAATTTTTGACACAAAAATATGAGTGACATACTGAAGCACATTGAAG
>NZ_JBALDK010000209.1:0-22062 GCF_036917455.1 Nostoc sp.
TATCAGCTTGATTAAGATCCAGAATTAGGTTTTTCCTTGGACAGTAGGCATTAATATCCTTTCACCCTGACAAAATGAGCGAACGTACAGTAATTTTGGAAAAAACTCCAAGTTAAAAACTATGCTTCTGTTTTCTTTTTCCTAAGCAAACTCCAACTCCGAAGCGTATTCAGAATAAACTTTTGCATCCTTAAGATTTGTAACTATACTGCATAAATTTGAACAGAGCATAAGTAATAACAGTATTCACCTACATTAACAGGTAAATTTTTAGTACATTTTTATACTTTTTTTGATTAAAAATGCAATTACAATCGAAAAATCATCTCCGGCGGCGGGGCGCGACTCTGACGAATCAAGGCTCAAGGAAACTCAATCAGGCAAAAGCTCAGTTAGAAATTGAGCAAAACTTTAAACGATACACTCTCGAAGACCTCAGTGAGAAAACGGGTTTAACCCCCAATACCCTCAGTAAGGTCTTTAATGGCTCAATAGGAGTCGATAAACGAACCTTGGAGTGCTGCTTCCATGCCTTTAATATGACCTTGTTAAAGGACGATTATTTGTATCTGGAGCCTCATCAAGACAATCTTGCCAAGATTAGCTTAATGTCCTCTGCTGAAGTTTGCGATCGCATTGAACCAGTATGCTATTCTCCCAGCAATGTAGGGCAAAAGCACAAAATGGAACGATTCCTGAAGGGACGGTACCGAACGCCAGACAATCTGTACCCTCGTTTCCCAACTACACCAGGAGGACAGATGTCCCTGGATTCAGTCTTGTACATTGACCGTCCCATCCTCGAATCTCTCTGTTACGAAGCCATCCAGCAACCCGGTGCGCTACTCAACATCCGCGCCCCCAAGCAAATGGGCAAAACCTCCTTAATGACCCGCATCCTGGCTTATTCTGAAACTATTGGCGATCGCACTGTTTCTGTGAACTTGCAACTTGCCAATGACGAGATTTTACAAAATTTAGATCGCTTCTTAAAATGGTTCTGTGCCAGAGTCAGCAAGCAGTTAAACTTGCCAAATGAGATTGCTAATTTTTGGGATAACTCCTTGGGTAGCAAATCAAATGCTACTGATTATTTCCAGGATGTCATCTTAACCAACCTCGATCGAGGAGTCTCTTCAAGGGAGAATTCCCCCCTAATCATTGCGCTCGATGAACTCAACCAGCTTTTTACCTACTCCGACATTGCCAATGAATTTCTCCAACTTCTGCGAACTTGGTCGGAGCAAGCCAAAGAAGACAATGCAGACATCAATCCTTGGCACAAGCTGCGACTGGTGACGATTCATTCTACTGAAATCCTGATGCCTCCCTCAATCGCTCTCTCTCTCTTGAATACTGGGCTGGTGATTGAGTTACCTGAGTTTACACCTGCTCAGGTGCAGGATCTAGCATATCGGTACGAACAAGAGATCGCCACACCACAAACCCAGCGTCTAATCGCTCTGTTAGGGGGACATCCCTATAGGTTGCAGTTAGCATTTTTTTCCCTACAACAACAGATAATAACTCTAGAAGAACTGTTAGAAAATTCTGCGATCGCCGCCACCATTTATGCAGACCATCTAGAACAACAATGGTGGAACCTCCAACGCTATCCCGATTTATTGCGATCGTTTACAGAAATTGTCAGGCAATCAAGTCCTGTAGATTGCGAGGCTGTGCAAGCCTCTCAGTTGCACAAAATGGGGTTGGTGCATTTGCATGATATGAAGGCAAGGCTTGCCTGTGAGTTATTTCGTCCGTTTTTTTGCGATCGCTTGCGGTAATTGTGTCTAAATTTCATCATCTGTTGATGTCCTAACCACCAAGGCTTGTACTATATCAGCACTTGTAACTCGCTTAATTTTCAAAACTAGTTGCAAAAATTGAAGCGTTTGCAACAATTGCTTCTTTATGTATAAGAAACGTTTAAGTATTTCTAAGAAATGTATAAGCAGTTGCTGCAATTGTTACATACTTTGCAACAATTACTTCTCTATGTATAAGAAACGTTTAAGTATTTCTAAGAAATATATAAGCAGTTGCTGCAATTGTTATATACTTTGCAACAATTACTTCTCCATGTATAAGAAACGTTTTAATGATTGCAACAATTGTTGTAATTAACTTATGCTCTCATGTCCGGCAAATTACTTGTGATATCATTTCTGCTTGATTACTTGTTAAACCCAAAGAACCCTACCCCGCGTGCAGGAAGGAGATTAAGGGGTGGGGTGCAATGACCGTGGGAATCATAACTAATTAACCGGATATAATATGTCATTATGAGTGCAACAAAGCAATCGCAAGGCTTTTGGGATTGGAACTCTTAAAGACGCTCCGCGAACACTTCGTTCGCAATGACAATTATTTAACCGGACATGACATGAGTTATTCTTCTGCCAAATTGCCAGAAGAGGAGCCAATTTCAAAGTCTTTCCCCCAAGCTTGGGCTACAGTTACACAAGTCAAATCGCTTTAAAATCTGCAAAATAATCTAAATATCATTAGTTAATACTGAGGCAAGGTGAGCAGGACGAGACAAGTGTGGGCAATGTCCTCCAGGCAGTTCTACTATGGCATCAACTCCCAAGCGCTTACGTGCAGCGTAGTGTGACCATGCAGGAGAGATTATCCGATCGTCAGTACAAAAAATATATTTATACTCTACATTTGGTAGCTCCTTCAGGGGATTAACCTCAAAAATATATGCCATTGATTGCTGTAAACGTCCTTTTGAGAGTGCCCAGCGGATTACATCCGGTTGACAATCTTGATAGAAAAACTCTATCAATACTGCTTCATCTGAAAAGTTTTTACCAGCAGAAAGTGGATTAAATATATAAGGTTCATCATTAAATTGTTGGAGTTGATGTGACTCTTTTGGTTCGTAATGCGATCGCAGTATACTTTCAAAATTAGGATGAGCAACAATAATCGATGCTCCAGAATTGGTAATTACATACTCCAATTCTGGACGCGGATGGGAACACACACAGAGGTACAGCTATGCCACCAGCACGCCAAATCCCCCATTGAGTAGCTACATACTCAAATCCAGGCGGGATGAGAAAGGCGACTCGCTCCTCTTGTAAATCTTCTGCATTTTGAAGAATATGTGTTGCTATTTGACTGGAAGTATGGAGCAAATCCCGATAGGTAAACGATCTATCTGTTGTAGTAATGGCTATTTTCTCGCTGTGTTCTTCAGCACGAATAATCAATGGTAGATTCACTTTTATTTATCGTTTCAGGGTTGATGTAGTCTACTTACAGAAAGCATATAGCAATACCAAACCAGATGTAAATTTTACTATTCCAGTAATCCTCTCTAATTTAATAGATGCTATAACCAACGTTGTCTTTTAGCATAAAGAATACTACCAATCACAATTGATGCCATTACACAGATTACAACAGGATAAGACCAAGGTTGCTCTAATTCCGGCATATATTTGAAGTTCATACCATAGAAACCAGACATGAAGGTAATTGGTAAGAATATGGTTGAGAGGATAGTCAGACGATTAATTCGTTCGCCAGTTTTGCTAGCAATATTATCGCGTTGAATTTCCATTAATTCTGACATCCAGGCTCTCAAAGCTTGATATTCTAGCCATAATTTATCAACTTGATAAACCAATTCTTCTTTGAATAGTTCTTTTACTGGCTGGGCAATCCATCGGAAATCTTCGTAATCCATAATAGCCATAAGTGACTTAATGCTTTGAAAATTACGCCGTCCTGAACGAGTAGATTGCCTCATTGTGGCAATTTTTTGGTAGGTTGATTCATCACCAGAATCATCTAAAACTTCATCTTCTAAATCATCAAGTTTTCTAGATATATATTCAAATACAGTATGATAATTATTCAAAACTTCTTTAAAAATGAGATAAAAAATATAGTCGATTCCCAACTCATTCACATCAAGAGGGCGTTTTTGCAGATTATTAACTAGAATACTTAAAACTTTGAGTTCAGTGATTTCAAATGTGAGAATAAAATTTTTTCCGACTACAATGTTACCACGTGCAACCTCAAATTCATGATTTTTTATTTGAGCAGTTATAATTTCATAGCTATCAAATAAACAATCTTCTACATCTTCATCAATTCCTAAAGGTGAATGGTTAAAAATCATGTTAACCCGAGATGGATTGAGTTCAAAGTGCTTGACAATTTTGGCTGTTCCAGTCCGGTCGCGGAAGTGAATACAGCGTAACCAAATATTCTGAGAACCATCAATTTTTTTCAGTACCGTATCGACATCTCGATGGGTGAATATTTGCAGATTATCTGGATAAAAAGTGAGGAGAATTAACATATAGTCATCCTAATTAAGTCTTGATAAAATCTGGTGACTCATGTTGAGCGATAATTTATTTGACTACAACGACATATAAAATGTCAAAGTCTATAATTTACTGTTGTAAATAGACATATTGCAATAGGCTGGCTTAGTGTTAGTGATATTGGGAGCAATGCGATTTTGTGAGCAAGGGGAGCAGGGGATGCAGGGGAGGCAGGGGAGGCAGGGGAGGCAGGGGATGCAGGGGAGGCAGGGGAAGACAAAGAAATAAGTGTATTTACAGCTATAAAGGTCGTAAAAAATACTAAGGTTTTCTCTTCACTCCCCCTGCTTCCCCTGCTCCCCCTGCCTCAAGAGCTCTTTTTACCAGGATCTCACTTTTTCGCGTTGCTCTCGTGATATTTTACCTCGGAAGAACCCCCAAACTCTCCTCTGCTTCCCTGCTCAAGCGCAGGCTTAATCGAGATGTGGTGAGAAATCCGGGCGTACTCTCCTTGCTAACGCGCTCTACATGGATTGAAAAAATCAAATACTAATCTTATAGCTCAATTTTTTTCTATTTTCCCCGATTTAGGGCGAGTAGTTTTCACTGGTTCTGAATTATTTTGCAAAATTGCAATTTCTCTCTGTGCATCTTGATAACTATCTTTTTCGCCTTGCTGTTGGAACAGTTTGGCAGCTTTTTTGAAATCTGCGATCGCACCCTGTTTATTTTTCTGCTTGGTGCGAATCACACCCCGGTTATAGTAGGCTAAGGCGTTGTTAGCATTAATTGCGATCGCTTGTGAATAATCCTGATTAGCAGATTTTTTATTTCCTAGTTCGAGATAGGCGTTACCACGGTTGTTGTAAGCTGCTATATTATTAGGATCTAGTTTCAAGGCTTCTGTATAATCTTCAATAGCACCCTTATAATCTCCGAAAGAAAAGCGATGTATACCTCTGTGGATGTAAGCGGCAATAAATTTAGGATCGAGCTGTAAAATAGTATTGTAATCTTCAGTCGCTTCGACTTTATTTCCTAGATCGCTATAAACATCACCGCGATTAAGATAGGCTTCTATATATTTGGGATTGATGTTAAGTGCATCGGTGTAATCTTTAAGTGCTGCATATTTTTGTTTATTGAGAGATTGAGTTAAAGCCCTTTGATAATAAGCTTTGGCATCACTAGGATTAATCTTAATTACTTTATCAAAATCTTGGATTGCTTCAAGTCTTTGTCGGAGGCGACGGCGGAGAATACCTCGCTGTAAGTAGGCTTCAGTATACTGGGGTTTGAGAGCAATCGCTTTGCTAAAATCTCCAATCGCCCCTTTATTATCCTTCAGTTGAACGCGGGTTAACCCCCGGCCATAGTAAGCATAAGCATCCTCAGAATTTAACTTAATCGCTTGGGTATAGTCTGCGATCGCTTCTTTATATTTACCTAATTCCGAAAAAGCAAACCCTCGGTCAAAATAGGCATTAGCATCTTGAGGATTAAGTAAAAGGGCTTGACTCGCGTCTGCTTCTGCTTGCTCGTAGTCTCCTAATCGATAATAAGCATCGCCTCGCCTATTATAAGCCAAAGCGTTTTGTGGATCTAGTTCAATAACGTGATTGAAATCTTCAACTGCTCCTTCATAGTTTCCTGCCTCATATTTATTTACTCCTTCTTGATATAATTGTTTTTGAGCATTATTTACAGGTTTTGGCGAATGCAAAAACCACACCCCTACCCCAAGTGTGATTAAGCCAACTATCCCGGTCAAAACTATTAATAATTTTTGATGGTGCTGTTTTGGCTCAACTTCGGCATTTGTTAACTTTTTCAGGTCATCTAAAACTTCAGTTGCATATTGGTAACGCTTACGATAGTCAAAGCGCACCATTCTATTAATAATTTTTGCTAGTTTTCTGCTAATTTTTATATTTTTGTTCCGCCAAACTATTTCACCTGTCAGCCGATTTTTCTGATTTCGCAAATTAGATATTTCGTTTGCGGGTAAACCTAGAAGTGCTGCAATCGCAACTATACCTAAAGCATATAAATCGCTGTTATACTTAACGTTACCGTTAACTTGTTCTATAGGCATATATTCGAGATTATCAACGGTATTAGTGATGGCTTCATTCAAAGTCTCAAAATTAACCAAAACTAACTTTTTATCTGATTCCCGACGAATAATATTTGCTGCTTTAATATCTCGATGAATTATGCCATAGCTATGTACAATCACCAAAATTTCTAATATCTCTGATAAAAAATTAATTACTTGGTCTTCTCTCAGAGGTTGTCCCTGGATAATTTCGTCAGTTAAAGGATTACCAGGGATAAATTCTTGAACTATATAAAATTCTTCGTTTTCTTCAAAGTAAGTAATTAGCTTCTGAATTCGATCGTGTTCCTGCTCTAGTTTTTCTAAAGTTGCTGCTTTACTAGCAAACAAGCGGCGTAGGCTGGTTAGAGTTTGAGGATTGCTACTAGGATTTCGTAACTGTTTTACTATAAATTGGCTCTCAGGAGAATTAGCATCCTCCACTAGATAGATTTCTGGCTTTTCCCCATCATTCAGAACTTTTAGTATTCGGTAGCGTCCATCTCGTAAATGAATAAGCATCAATCAATATAGATATATAAATCTTTTGATTATAGCTTACGTGTTATTACTGGTAACTAGTATTTTTTGTAAAAAAATATTTATTCAAAAAAAATCAATGCCCTTTTGGTAGATACAAATATTAATTATTAGCTAATGCTATATATTGCTAGTAATATTTTTATTTTTTAAGAGAATTTTGCAGACTTAATTCGCCTACGTATTACTAGGCTTAAGTGAAATTTTTCAGTAAAACGAGGCTTAGGAAAAGAGATGAACATATATGGAAGCATATTTTGATCGGGGCTATTCAGCAATCTCACCCATGACAGCTAATCCTCGAATAAGGTAAAAAAATAGCAGTTTGAATGATCTAAAACCCCAGATAAAAACTTGAAAATCAACGTATTTGGGCGAAAAAAAGCCTTGGTAGCTACTGCGAAGCGTCAATTGCTCAAGGCGCTCAATTACCGCGATATTGCTGCTATTAATAGCTTAATTGGAGACTGGCAAAGGATTTTAGGAGTAGAAAAGTTAACTGATTTGATTGTTAATGAGGTAATGGTCGAATGCGACTCTGACAGTCACAGTTGGTTTTGTCAGATTTTTCTTGGACAAGTTCAATACGAACAGATGGAGGAAAAAGCTCAAAGTAACATCTTTCAAATTTTAGTGAGTAATTATTTGGAACCTGGCAAAGATTTTAGCTCTGGCCCCCATCGCAGCATTATTATAAGCGATCGCGCCAAGCAAGTCTTACTTAGCCAAGTGCCACAGGAGCATCAGACAGCATTTGAGTCACAGTTAGAGTCTTCGCTAGTTTTAGATCCAGTTACCACCATCGAACAGCTGTTAGGGTGTACATTTTTTACCAATTTAACCGAGATTGCCATCCAACAAATGGAGTTACTGAGTAATTCTCAAGCAGCTGCCTATCTAGGAGTGCTGTTGGCTGGATTAGTATCGCGTCATCCTCAACTTCAGGATGTTGACTTTCCTACACGATTTATTGCCAATGCTCTCCAAGAACTATCGCAAGAGCGAGCAATGGCAATTTTGAACGATCCAGAAACAAATCCCCAGTTCGATGAAATTATTATTTTTGAGCATTTATTAGCAGCAATGGGAGATAAAGAATATCACCAAATTGCTGAGGAAGAGGGCGGTATCAGCCTCAATCAACTCAAAAAACTTGATTTAGTTTGGTGTGGTGAACGTCGGCTTTCAGAAATGGTTGCCATGATTGAAAAATGGCATCAAAATAATTCGTAATTCGTAATTTGTAATTACGTTAGCGCAGCATTAATAAGTCAGCGATTGTCACTAGTAATTACAAATTGTTAAAATTAAGTTCTACGCTGGCACAACAACTTTCTCACTACCAGCTAGTCCAAAAGCGCCATGAATGGCTTGCAAAGCTTTAACACCTTCCTCTTGTGCTACTACACAACTAATTTTGATTTCTGAGGTAGCAATCATTTGAATATTAATTTGGTGTTGGGCTAGCGCTTCAAACATTTTTGCAGCAACACCTGGTTGTCCCACCATACCCGCGCCGACAATACTCACCTTAGCGATCGCACTATCTAAAACAACTTCACCCCATCCTAACTCTGCTGCTACTTGAGTTAGCATTTCTTTGGCACTTTCCCCGTCTATCCGCGAGACTGTAAAGGCAATATCTCGCCGGGGAACACCATCAATAACCCGACAGCGCTGAGATTGAATAATCATGTCAACACTGATATTATGCTGTGCTAATAATCCAAACAGCTTCGCCGCCATCCCTGGCCGATCTGGTAATTGGCGAATAGCAAGACGTGCTTGATTCAAATCTAAAGCAACGCCGCGAACGGGAGGACAATTGGGCAGAGGGGCAGAGGGGCAGAGAGGCAGAGGGGAATCTATGCATAGACTCTCCCCTGCTCCCCTGCTCCCCTGCTCCCCTGCTCCCCTACTCCCCTGCTCCCCTACTCCCCTACTCCCCTGCTCCCCTGCTTCAATCTCAAAGGCGGTACGGAGTGCTAAGACGGCGCGATCGCATTCTGCGGCATTGACTACGCAACTTACTTTCACTTCGCTGGTGGAAATCATCTGAATATTCACGCCAGCTTCGGCTAGGGTGGCAAACATCTTTGCAGCTACACCAGGACGGCCAATCATTCCTGCGCCTGCGATGCTGACTTTGGCAATGTTATGTTCTAGCATTACCTCGGCTTCGTCAGATTTGGGGTTAGATTGACTCCTCAGTGCTGGAGCGATCGCTGCTGCTACGGCTTCTGCCCGTTTTAATATTGGTGTAGTAACAGTAAAGGCAATGTCATTACTGTTACCTTCATGAATTGATTGAATAATCAAATCTACGTCTACTTTTTGCCGAGAAATTTCGCCGAATAACCTGGCTGCTACGCCTGGTTTGTCGGGTACGCGCAACAAAGCCACCTTCGCTTGGTTAATGTCAAATTCTACAGCATCTACCGGACGGGCAATTTCGAGATTGATTAGCGATCGCCCTTGGGGTTGGGCTGATGTTACCCAAGTACCGAGGGCATCTGTCCAGCTAGACCTAACTACAAGGGGAACACCATAGTTACGAGCGATTTCCACAGCGCGGGGATGCAACACTTTTGCACCCAAGCTAGCTAGTTCCAACATTTCATTGCAGGTGATGGCATCCATCAATTGGGCTTCGGCAACTAAGCGGGGGTCTGTAGTTAAAATCCCTGGAACGTCTGTATAAATTTCACAAAAGCTTGCTCCTAATGCGGCTGCGATCGCCACCGCCGAGGTATCAGAACCACCGCGCCCCAAAGTTGTAATTTCCATTTCTCCGGCGTTGGATGTACCTTGGAACCCTGCTACTACAACAACTTTACCTGCATTTATGTGGCGAGTTAGGCGAGTAGTTTCAATATGCAAAATTCGAGCGCGGCTGTGTTCAGCTTCGGTAACAATTCCTACCTGAGCGCCAGTCATGGAAATTGCTGGTTGTCCGAGTTCTTGCAAAGCCATGCTGAGTAAGGCGATGGTTACTTGTTCGCCAGTAGAAAGCAGCATATCCATTTCCCGGCGGTTAGGATTAGGAGAAATTTCATTAGCGAGTTTGACGAGTCCATCGGTGGTTTTGCCCATCGCCGAAACAACTACGACAAGAGAGTTTCCAGCTTGGACTGTTTTATAAACACGCCTTGCAACAGCTTGAATGCGTTCCACTGAACCGACAGATGTACCACCGTATTTTTGAACTATGAGCGCCATAACTTTTATGCAATCAATTGTGTCTGTGTTGCTCAATGCCTCCGCCGGGTTAGGAAGCGTTGAAGATATTAATAGATATTTAGTTTACTAAAAATTGTGTAGCATACCCAATCATCAGTTGATTATTCAAAAACTACATCTTCGTAAAGTGCTGCCATTGTTTCCTCAAAATCTACGCTGTTGAGTCGAAATGATTGATGTTCTGCTGTGTAGGATTGCAAAAGCCACAGCCCTTGCTCATTGCGTCGAAAACACTCGACTCGCTGACGTTTGGTATTAATTAATATATACTCTTGCAGACTTTCCAGTGTTTGATAATCAGCAAATTTGTCGCCCCGGTCAAATGCTTCTGTAGAATTAGATAAAACTTCGACAATTAAACAGGGAAATCTTTTATAACCTGGCGTTTCTCGATCTCGTTCATCGCAAGTAATCATCACATCGGGATAATAAAAGCGATTCAGAGATTCAATTTGGGCTTTCATGTCAGCGATGTAAACACGACAACTAGAACCGCGGACATGATTACGGAGGAGAGCAAACAGGTTTCCAGCTATGGTAACGTGTGGATCGAGCGCTCCAGCCATTGCGTAGATGTAACCATCTATATATTCATGCTTGATATTGCTCTGTTCCTCCATTTGAAGGTACTCTTGGGCGGTGAGGTAGTTTTGTTGGGGTGAGGCTATCATGTTGAAACTTCAAAGTTTGAGTGATACTGATTTCTAGAGTAGCGCGATCGCTTGTAGATTTCGGCGTTGCTGAATCACGGGATAAGTTTGTTTAATGCGGAATAGTTTTTCAATGCTTTCAACTGCCAATTTATCCCACCAATAATTCGATTATCTCTGTACGTTGTTTTTGGTTTAAAATTCCTTGGCTTCCTTTTTGTTAAGGCTAATGAGCATTTTTTCAAAAACCCTCAACACTGGTTCCTCTCCGTTATCTCTAGTGAAAATAGTATAATTTGGGTGAGAATTGATTTCAATTAACCAATATTGGTCATCTCGATCTAAGACGATATCTAAACCACCATAATCAATGTCTAATTCTTCAAAAACTGGTCTAGCAAAATCAGCAATTTCAGACAATATTTGTGGATCGCTGATATACTTGGCCTTCGCACCATCCCAGTGTAAAGGACTGAGATTACCGACAAATTTCGCATCAGTTATATCTTTTTCATAGAGCAGAACCAACTCTTTATTTAAGAAAATGGCTCTATATTCAGATTTTATGTTAATGAACTCTTGAGCGATCGCAACGTAATCATATTTTTTATTATTGACATTAAAAATCTCTTTTAAAGCAGTTTTAACTTCATCTGTATTCTGACATAAAAAAACGTTATGTCCACTTGAACCAGAATTACGTTTAACAATTACGGGTGTTTCAAATTTTTCTTTTATTTCTAATATAATATCTTCAAAACTTGGAAACTTTAAGTAAATTTTATATTGCAGGTCACAAAAAGGGGAAAGAAAACCTACTGTCCGAGGAAGTTTAACTTTTTTCTTTAAAATATGGTAAGTATATTCCTTGTCTTTGATAATTTGTGCTACTGCCTGATTTATTATCGGAGTACTATAATTACAAAAATAATGTTGTTTATTATTCAGTTTTATTTTTACTAAGTTTTCAGCCGGATGAATAATTTCATAGTTGATGTTTAAGTTTTCACAAGCTTTGAGTAATAGCGAAAGGTTATCTAACATAAATACTTTAAGTTAAAAGTCCCAATTAAGTGTTAATATTAATGATTGCAGAACACAAACTTTACTTGAAATAATCCGAATAATTACGAATTGCGTTAGCGTAGCGGGGCATAGCCCATTACGAAGTTCTTTGCCGTTTAAAAATCACCATTTCAGTACCAACAACTGGGTTCCGCGCTATTAGCTTATCTTGATAATCGATAATTTCTAAATGGGTAAAATCAAGTTCTTGAGAGCGTTGTAATATCTCCGCAGCTAAGTTATCTTGCTGAGATTCTTTGAGAGTGTACCAATCGTTACTAATTTTTACAGTCAAGTTACTCGTGCGGAAGTTGGCTTGAATTGACTTTATCAGACCAGAGGCAATGCGATCGCTAGTTTCAGCTACCTGATTTTCAATAGCCGCAATCAAGGCTTGTTCTGGTGTCAATTCTATGACTGGTGTTGGTGTTGGTGTTGGCGTGGGAATTGGTTCTATTTCCGGTTCTATTTCCGGTTTGATTTCCGGTTCTGGCGGCGACGTAATTTCCTCTGATGGCTGTGGCGGCTGCGGTTCTGGTACGACTGACTCCGGTGGAGTGGTTATCGTTGGTGTTGGTGTTAGTGTAGGAACCTCTTCAATCGGTGGAACTGTAGCTATTTCAGTAGGTTTACCAGTTAAGACAGTCGCACTTGTCCAAACAAAAATTACAGTAATTACAGTAACAATTCCCGTCAAAGCTGTATCTGATAACTTTGTTGACAAATTTGATGGTAAAAACAAGCGGATCGTCCTTAAAAGTTTACCCCATCGCAACTGAAGCTGCTGCAAAAAACTGGGTGTTTTCTCAGTACCCGGTGGGGGTGCTGTCTCCAGTTTATCCACTGTTGTTTCTAAAACCCCAATCGTCCCTCGGAGAAGTTGGATAATTTTAGCCTTCCAAATTGGCTGAACTCTCTGGTAAGGTTTTTGGGGAGGTTGAGTTACTGGCTCATCCGTCGGTTTTGACTGATTGTCTTGTGACATGGAACTTTCACCAAAAGCAGCGAATCAAAGACAAACAACGTACATTATTACTGGTGCTGCCTTCTTTTGCCTTAATGTATCACTTCATTGCTCATTGTTTCCGGTAAACTGACTATTTATTAAATTTGGTGACTTATGAAACTGAAACGCCGTCAATTTGTATTTTTAAGTAGCGTCAGCGCTATTAGTACAGGATTTTTAAGCTGGATGTTTGCTCATCAAAATTATCCAAGTGCTGATATTACCGATTCAACAACAGCTATAGCCGCCAACCCACCCAAAAAAGACTTCTTATTACGTTTTGTGTCTGTAGCGGATACGGGGACTGGAGCTAAGGGACAGTATGCCGTGGCTAGAGCGATGAATGCATATCATCAACAAAATCCTTATGATTTAGTCGTTTTAGCTGGAGATAACATTTACAATAACGGCGAAATTGAAAAAATTGGCGAAGTTTTTGAGCGTCCTTATCAACCTTTGCTAAAACAAGGTGTGAAATTTCAGGCTTGTTTAGGTAATCACGATATTCGTACCGCCAATGGCGATCCACAAGTCAAATATGCTGGCTTTAATATGAAAGGACGTTACTACACATTTCGCCGTGGGACTGTGCAATTTTTTGCTTTAGATACTAACGGTAATGCTGATTGGAAAAACCAGCTAAGTTGGTTAGAAAAAGAATTAAGTCTTAGTAATGCTCCTTGGAAAGTGGTGTTTGGACATCATCCGATTTATTCATCGGGTCAGTATGGGAATAATCTAGATTTTATTAAAACTTTTACTCCTCTATTTCAAAAATACGGCGTTCAACTTTACATCAATGGTCACGAACACAATTATGAACGCACTCGTGCTATTGATGGGACAACTTATTTAATTTGTGGCGCAGGTGCTGGTAATCGTCCTGTAGGGCGTTCTGAATGGACAGGGTATTCAACAAGTAACTTAAGTTTTGCCTCTTATGAGGTGTATCCAGATAGAATAGAAATAAGTGCGATCGCTACTAATAATCGCGTTTTTGATAAAGGTATTATTCAATTAAAATCAGCTTAGTTATATGACTCAGCAAGAACTTCCTTCTGGACTCAAAAACATAGTAGAATCATCTCAAACACCAGATACTCTATTCTCTGAACTGTTGTTAGCTGTAGGCGATTTTTTGCAATCTGATAGATGTTTTTTATACCTGCACAATCCAGAAAATAACCTCGGTAGAGTTGCCTTTTGTTGGATTCGTACTCCAGATGTACCTACTGTTTATAATGAAAAATGGGCAGCACAACCCCCAACTTTAGTAGATGAAGATCCGATGTTTGCGGCTGCGCTACGTGCTGAACCTTCAATCTTTGTCGAAGATGTAGAAACTGCTGAACCTCAAGTATTGAATCGGGAGTATGAAAAGAAGAATTTTGGACATCGCGCGCTGATTCATGCTCATATCCGCCAGGATGGTCAACTTTGGGGAATTTTACAACCATGCATTTTTGGTCATCCTAGAATTTGGACTGAATATGAACGAGGGGTGATTAATAATCTTGTCGAAAAAATTACACCTTTTGTAGTTTCTTATGTCAAGTCTGCTTTTAATTAGCTTTAGTAAATTACATTCAGCGTTGTTAAAACTATGAAAGTCAAGCGCTTGACAATGCAAACCTTCATGGAATCGGAGATTTGACGCTTGAGTTCAATGAAACGAGTCCAACGGTACTTATTGGTATTAACGGTGTAGGCAAATCTAGTATTCTTGATTGTCTCACTATTCTTTTGTCACAGTTCATAAGGAAGATTGCATATCCAAAATCAATAAAAGGAACCCAGCTATTTATAAGTAACTTGTGCTGCTATTGCGTATATCCTTAAGAATCTATTTTTGAGTTAGTCAAGTAAGTGCGATCGCTGTACTATACTTTAGTATAATTTTTATGAAAAATTCTATGATTCTTGAGGCAGTGATGCTTATTGTTAAACCCGATCTGCAATCCGATTTTGAAGCTGTTTTCAAGAAAGCTTCTAAAATTATTTCCTCTATGGACGGATATTTATCCCATGAATTGCATAGATGTATAGAAGTTCAAGGTAAATATCTATTACTTGTCAGATGGGAAAGTTTAGAATCTCATACTGTAGGATTTCGAGGTTCTACTAAGTATCAAGAGTGGAAAAAACTTTTGCATCATTTTTATGAGCCATTTCCCACTGTTGAACACTTTGAACAAATTGAAATATGAAAAACAAGATCCCCTACTTTTTTGAAAAGTTGGAAATCTTGTTTTCATACTTTTTGCAACTGCGCTACTCTTGGATCAACAATTTTTTGTCCCAAGCTGGCAAATTTGATTGCTACAGACATTTTATTACCTGTTCCGAAGACATGAGTGATTTCACCAAGACCAAAGGTTTTGTGTAATACTCTATCGCCTACTTGCCAATTCTGGCTTGCGTCTTGTTTGCCATTAGAACTAGAGGCACTTTTGGTATAGCTCTGACGACTCGCGCGTTTGGTAGATAACAATTCTTCTGGTAATTCGTCGAGAAATTGCGATCGCATCGCAGGTTCACGAGAACCATACAAACGACGTTCTCGCGCATGTGATAAAAATAACCTTTCCTGGGCGCGAGTAATCCCCACATAACACAGGCGGCGTTCTTCTTCCAAAGATGCCGGATCGCCCAACGAACGGTAGCCAGGAAATAGCCCTTGTTCTAATCCCACCAAAAATACTACGGGAAATTCTAAACCTTTAGAAGCGTGCAAAGTCATCAAAGAAACGGCTGTCTGCCCTTCTTTTAAATTATCCAAATCAGAACTTAGGGCGGCACTACTCAGAAAATCTTGCAGCGAAACCTCTTCATTTTCTTCTTGAAATTGCAGTGCGGCGTTGTAAAGTTCCTGAACGTTTTGTACCCGATCTGTGGCTTCATCTGTGCCTTGACTCATCAAGTCTTGAACGTAACCAGAATCTTCTAATATTCCTTGCAAAACCTCAGTCACGGGAAGCGTGCCGATTTGCCCTTGCCAACGGCTAATCATTGCGGCAAAGCTATTTACAGCTTTTGTTGCCCGTCCAGCTAATGTATTAACTGATGTTTCGTCGCTGAGTATTTCCCACAAGGTTGTCCCTAATTGCTGGGAGGCGTTCATCAAAGCATCAATAGTGGTTTTGCCAACTCCTCGCCGGGGAGTATTGATAACTCGTAATAAGCTGACTGTATCAGATGGGTTAGCGATCGCTCTTAAATATGCAATCACATCTTTGATTTCTTTGCGATCGTAAAACCTCATTCCCCCCACAACTGTGTAAGGAATTTGATATTTCACCAATAATTCTTCAAATGGCCGAGATTGGGCGTTTGTCCGATAAAGTATGGCAAAACTACCCCAGTCTAACTCTGGATTTTGGTTTTTTAAAGTGTTAATCTGATCGATCACAAATGCCGCTTCTGCAAGTTCTTCATCGGCTTTGTGACAAGTAATTTGCTCACCCGGCCCCCGCGTTGGTTTCAGGATTTTATCAATCCGTTGGGTGTTATTTTCAATTAGTTCATTAGCCGCTTGCAAAATATTTTCACAAGAACGATAGTTTTCTTCCAGTTTAACCATCGTCCGAGTGTCATCATCTACCAAACCATCACCAAAGTCTTCTTGAAATCCCAGCAAGATGGTGAAATCTGCCATCCGAAAGCTGTAAATTGACTGATCTGCATCGCCGACAACGAAAACTGAGCGATTTTGCCATTCCCATTCGCTCTTTTTAGTTTCGCCATTAGTTACCAATAGGTGGATCAGTTGATATTGAGTCCGATTAGTATCTTGATATTCATCTACAAGAATATGGCAAAATTTGCGATGCCAATAACCTAATACTTGCTCGTTTTGCTGAAATAATCTAGTTGGCACAAGAATTAGATCGTCAAAATCGAGAGCGTTATTTTCTGCTAATTTATCTTGATATAAATTGTAAACTTGGGCAATCACTCGTCCGCGATAATTGGGCTGATCTTGCTCAAATTCTTGGGGTGATAAACCTTGGTTTTTAGCGTTACTAATAGCGTAGCGGACAGAGCGGGCATCAAATTTCTTATCGTCTAAATTTAGCTGTTTATTGACGATTTCTTTAATCAGAGTCATCACATCTGATTCATCAAAGATAGAGAAATTGCGATTCCACTTGCGTCCTTTCTCGTCTACGTATTTTTCAATATCAAAGCGGAGAATGCGAGAAAATAGACTGTGGAAAGTGCCACACCACAAATCTTTGATAGTATTTTTGTAAACTTGCGATCGCAGTTGCGTTTGTTGGTATTCTGTCAACAAATCAAAACGCTGACCGTGTTGTTTCATGGCTAGTTGTTCCGCAAACAGCCGTTGAACCCGTTCTTTCATTTCCCGCGCGGCTTTGTTGGTAAAAGTAACCGCCAGGATATTTTCTGGATCGACACGGTGTTTGAGAATCAAATTGGCAATGCGATAAGTCAGCGCTCGTGTTTTACCGGAACCTGCGCCAGCAACTACTAGCAACGGGCCGCAGTAGTGTTCGACGGCTTGACGTTGACTAGGGTTAAGGTGACTGAGAAAGTCGATGGTTGTTGTCATGGATGTGAAAAAGCGATGTCTACGACGGGCTATTCGGCGTCGCCTGGTGTCACATCAACAGAGAGTCGCTATTGCCCAGGTTACAATATCCTAACGAAACTTGGTCAATAAAGATTGTGTGGCAATATTCTTAACCAGAATGGTACTCTACCATGATTTATCTAGAAGCAAGAAGAAGCTATGCTGTCAGTCTTTTTTAATTTTTAGGTAAATAGACCACATTTTAGGGGCAATCCATGAATTGCCCCTAAAATACGTTAATTTTTTCTACGCTAAATAGGTCGATTGCGAGTTCTTCTGACACTTCTGTCGTAAGATCAGCGACGGGGAATCCAACATAAAAAAATGTTGGTCAAGCCCTCACTTTTTCTGTTCTTAGCCCAACTTAATACCTCAACAATAAGTATTGTCACCAATAGGACGATTCACTCCTTGAGTACCCAATTTACATGGGGTAGCGATACACAATACATGACGATTCAACACGTTAAATTTTAAAGATGAAAAATTTCTTTAATTTCAGGTTTAACCAATACAAGGAGAGGTGGATATGGATCTGAGCTTAATTGTATCCAATATTTTGAATCCGCCAATCCTGTTTTTCTTTTTAGGCATGACTGCTGTTTTTGTCAAGTCCGATCTAGAAATTCCTGCACCAATACCCAAACTCTTTTCGTTGTATCTGCTGTTTGCCATTGGTTTTAAAGGAGGTGTAGAACTAATAAAAAGCGGTGTAACTCAGGAAGTAGTTCTAACACTCGCAGCAGCAACGATGATGGCTTGCGTTGTTCCGATTTACACCTTTTTTATCCTAAAGTGGAAATTGGATACTTACGATGCAGCTGCGATCGCAGCAACCTACGGTTCTATCAGTGCCGTCACCTTCATTACAGCTAGCACTTTTTTGACTGAGCTTGGCATTACTTTTGATGGTTACATGGTGGCAGCCCTTGCCCTGATGGAATCTCCAGCGATTATAGTTGGTCTAATTTTGGTGAATCTATTCACTGCCGATGGAAAGCGAGAGTTTTCGTGGCCGGAAGTTTTGCAAGAAGCATTTCTTAATAGTTCAGTTTTTTTATTAGTCGGTAGTCTATTAATAGGTGTTTTGACAGGAGAACGCGGTGGGAAAGTATTAGAACCCTTTACTCATGGGCTATTTTATGGTGTTCTCACCTTCTTTTTACTTGACATGGGATTGGTCGCTGCGAGAAGAATTAAAGACTTGCAAAAAACCGGAGTTTTCCTGATTTTATTTGCCATACTAATTCCAATACTCAATGCAGGTATTGGGTTAGCGATCGCTAAATTCATTGGTATGCCTCGCGGAGATTCGCTGTTGTTCGCTGTATTGTGTGCCAGCGCTTCTTACATTGCTGTCCCCGCAGCTATGCGAATGACTGTTCCAGAAGCAAATCCCAGCCTGTATGTTTCTACCGCTCTAGCGGTGACATTTCCGTTCAATATTATTGTGGGAATTCCGTTATATCTCTACGGAATTAACCTATTTTGGAGCTAATAATATGCACGTAGTTAAAAAGATAGAAATTATTGCCAACTCCTTTGAGCTTGCCAAAATTTTAGATCGTTTAGACAAGTCGGGTGTACATAACCATGCCGTAATCCGAAATGTTGCTGGCAAAGGATTACGAGGAACGACAGAAGATTTAGACATGACCATGCTTGATAATGTTTACATCCTTGCGTTTTGTATGCCAGAAGAACTCAAGCGGGTTGTAGAAAATATCAAACCACTTCTCAACAAGTTCGGAGGTACTTGCTACGTTTCGGATGTGATGGAAATTCGCTCTGTCAGATGTATTGCCTCAATGTAAAAAATTATAAATCAGATGAAGCATTTCATGGAACGTCGTGACTTTTTGAAATTGGGAATCACCGGGGCATTTGGAATAGCAGTAACTACCAGCGATTTCCTCTGGCAGGTTAAACAGGCTAAAGCTGCCGAAATCCCCTCAACTTCCCCTGAATCGCTTACTCCCGATGCCGCATTGCAAAAGCTGATGGAGGGAAATCAGCGATTTATTCAGCATCACCCCCAATACCCCGATCAATCTGCGCTGCGGTTGAAGGAAGTTGCTCAAGCTCAACATCCATTTGCAACTATTCTTAGTTGTGCGGATTCACGAGTCCCCGCAGAAATTGTTTTCGATCAAGGCATCGGAGACATCTTTGATGTTCGGATTGCCGGAAATATTGCCACACATGAAGCGATCGGCAGTATTGAATATGCCGTTGTCTTGTTAGGTTCTCCACTGCTGATGGTGATGGGACATGAGCGTTGTGGGGCTGTAACCGCAGCTGTCCAAAAGGAATCGTTACTTGGTGATATTAGTACTTTTGTGAAGGCAATTAAGCCAGCCCTGAAAAAAGTCAAGGATCAGCCGGGTGACGCAGTTGAGAATGCTGTGGTGGCAAATGTGAAATATCAAATTGAACGGTTGCAGAAATCAAAGCTTTTAACTGAGCAGGTGCGATCGGGCAAGTTAAAAATTGTCGGGGGTCGTTACGATTTAGACACAGGAGAAATAAGTATAATTGCTTAATTTGATATTTGAGTTCTGAGTGAGGAATCTCACCTCTCCAACTTAGAACGGGCTAAACCTTAGCTATCCGCAACTGTTCTACCAAATGCCCATTAACCAATTCGTAATGACGCTACGAATTACCTGAACGTAGCATTAGCAAGTCCGCAAGCGTCATTACGAATTACGAATTACGAATTATATTTAATCCTGCACAGTCATTGGCAGACGAATAGTAAAAGTAGAGCCAACTCCCGGCTGACTTTTGACAATAATCTCACCACCCATCATCTGGCAAAAGTGGCGGCTAATTGCTAATCCCAGTCCCGTACCTCCATACTTTTTCGTAGTTGAAGTATCCCCTTGTGTAAAAGGTTGAAATAACTGCTGCTGTTGATGGTTAGACATACCTATACCTGTGTCGGTAACGGTAAAAGTAATCATCCCCAAAGGAGCATCCAGTCGGACTTCATCTTTTTCTCTGTTGACTGTCAGCATCACCTTGCCGTTTGTAGTGAACTTACTGGCGTTGCTCAACAAGTTTAACAACACTTGGCGCATCCTAGTTTGATCGGCATACATGGTGCCAAGTTGCTCATCAAAATGCACTTCTAAAACATTGGCATTTTTTTCTATAGCTGGTTTGACTGTGAGGACTACGTTATGAATCAGATTGGCAATCTCGAATGTCTCTGGATAGAGGGTCATTTTCCCCGCTTCAATTTTTGACAAGTCGAGAATTTCGTTAATCAAGTGCAGTAAATGCTTACCAGCAGCGTTAATTGTTTCTAAATCTGTAATAAAGTCTGCCGATAAACCAAGATCGGTAGCGTCGTCTTCTAGAAGTTGGCTCAAGCCAATAACAGCATTTAGTGGTGTGCGTAATTCGTGGCTGACATTGGCCAAAAACACGCTTTTTGCCTTGCTAGCAGCTTCGGCTAGTTCTTTAGCTTGTTGTAGTTCTTTTGTTCGCTGAGATACTCGCTCAATTAGATGATTTAGAGATTTGGCGAGTAGGCCAATTTCATCTTCAGTGGTGACGGGCGCTCGTAAATCAAAATTATGTTTCCGCGCCACTTGTTCAGCTACTTGGGTGACAGTGATAACTGGTTCTGCGATCGCTCGACTGGTACGCCAAGCTACAATAGCTGCGATCGCCACCGAAACCAGCATACTCAAAATCACGATGAACCGCTCAACTACTTTTGCCTCCTCAACTGCTTTTTGCCTTCCTCGCTCTTGAATTTCGGCAGTTTGCAGGATGTTAGCCAAGCTTTCTGAAAGTTGATCTAGTCGCATGGCTGTTTCACCACGCATAATTATCAATAACTGCGATCGGGCAGAAGAAATCTGCTGAGACTGCACTTTTTGAGAGTCAATTTTCTTTAAAACGACATCAATTTGGTCAACGTAGGCTTTTAAATTATTCTTGTAATCCAGTAATAGCGTCTGTAAAGTCGAACTTGTTGCTGCTAGTCTTTTAGGTTTACTGTCGATAAATCCAGAAATTTGTGACTCTAATTGTTGGGCTTTTTCGACATTCTTCAGAAAATCGGCTTTTTTGCTTTGTAGTTGTTGTGAATTTTCTAATACAGCAACTAGATTAGAGCTATGTAATTGTGCCCCGACTACTGCATCTTTATAATTACTCAGTAGTTGTCCTTGTTCGTAAGCTTGATTGAATTGCCTCACTTCCCTTCCCCGGTAGTAGTTGGCAATCACTAATCCAGTTAGTGAACCAAAAAAGCCAATTCCAATAGCTACAAAGTACCCATAACCAATTTTTTGATGGATACGCCAAGAACTGGCTTTTAGCTTCCCTCGCGAGGGAAATTCTATAGTCGGTAGTTCGTCTGTCGATGGCTCTTCGGCTGACACTTTTTTGCTTTCTGAACTGCTGTCGATAGGGGTTGGCTTTTGAGTTGGCATTTCCCAAACCTCCTTGCCTTCCCGCAAAAATTACCAAATCAGTTTAGCTTGTACAAACAGTTTAATTGGTGATTAACATTTACATTATCTTCCTTTTGAGCAATAGAAAATTATTGCTTATTA
>NZ_JBALDK010000210.1:0-32645 GCF_036917455.1 Nostoc sp.
GCATTAATTATATATTTTGTAGTATATAGTACTTTAAAGTACGTAATCTTGATTAGCGATCGCTCTTGGGAAAAAACTTTTTGGTTTACTGATACACGTTAGCCCGAAGAGCAGGGAGGAGTTCTTCGGGTTTAATAAGTAATCAAGCAAACATGATATTACTTGTTAGGCTGAGGAGTTAGCCGCAGATATGGTTTGACTTCCTGGTAGCCTTTGGGGAATTTTTCTTTGAGTACTTCTGGATCTTTCAGTGAGGGGACAATTACAACATCCTCTCCATCTTTCCAGTCAGCTGGTGTCGCCACGCTGTAATTATCAGTCAATTGCAAAGAATCAATTACCCGTAAAAGTTCGTCAAAGTTGCGTCCCGTACTGGGAGGATAGGTAAAAGAGAGACGGAGTTTCTTATTGGGGTCAATCACGAAGACCGAGCGCACTGTCACAGCCGCATTAGCATTAGGGTGGATCATGTCGTAAAGGTCAGCAACCTTGCGATCTGCATCCGCCAAAATTGGGTAATTAAGAGTGGTGCTTTGAGTTTCTTCAATGTCTCCCACCCAGCCTTTGTGAGATTCTACGTCATCAACGCTGAGTGCGATCGCTTTGACATTACGCTTGTCAAATTCTGGTTTCAGCTTGGCAACTGTGCCGAGTTCTGTTGTGCAAACAGGTGTAAAATCAGCAGGGTGAGAGAACAGCACAACCCAGCTGTCACCTGCCCATTGATAAAAATCGATGTCGCCGTGTGTTGAGGCTTGAGTAAAGTTGGGTACTGTGTCACCTAGACGGAGAGCCATGTGAGATTCCCTGTAGTTAGAAAGGCATATATATTCTAGTATGCCATCATGACATAAAACCCCGATTTCTCAATCGGACTTTAGCTGTTTGAAACAAAATTTTAGGTTGTCGGCGTTCTCAGATAAAGGGCGAGAGAGAGATAAAAACTATTGACTAAAATACACATATATGCTTTTAATTAATATGTTTTCCCTATAGGTTTTTCCTTACATAGAGGATTGCCAATATCAGGGCGATAGCTGATTACAAGCTATTGCAAGTCTAGCCTGATTGAGTTGCAACATTTCCACATTATTATTGCAGAATTATGATAAACTTTCTCTGGCATAAATACAATATTTTGAGAAGTTTCTAAGTTGCTTGCTGAAAAGCTTGGGCAATAGCATTGCGGCCAAGTTTAGGTTGCAAGTTCCGATCGTAGGGAAGCGGACGCAAAAATTGCTGACGACTTCGATCGGCTTTAAATTTTGCCGGCATGTAATTGAGATCGCGTATCCAGCTATAACGATCGGTAATCCCCCATGTAATTACAGTATCAACATTAGCCGCAAAGCATAAATCGAGATATCGCGTGTAACTGTCAGCTACCATCCGGTCTAACTCTTGGATAGTGTTGGGTAATGGAAAATCAATGATAATATCTAATTCCGTAATTACTGGTTTCACTTGAAGATCGTTAAGTCTTTTTAAGACAGAACTAAATCCTTTAGCATCAAAAGGGTATGCAGTAGAAAACCATAGATGCGATTCCAGACCTGCGCCGTCGATTTTAGCTCCATTATTCTTTAAGTATTCGATCAATGCTAACCATCGGTCTGCTCTCCATGAAGCGCCTTCCATGCTACTATCATTTAGGTAAAATAGCTTAGTACTATCAACTGAAGCCGCAAATTTAAACAATTCCAGAACATATTCCGGTGTTAATCCTGGAAGTAAACCATAGATAGCATCATTGGTTTCATTTGGATTAGCAGCGATAATTTCATTAGCAATATCCCAAGACTTTAAAACGGGGCTATTCTTATAATGTCCCATAACCCCAGTAACATGTTCTTGGAGTTGTTGCATTGTGGGGGGAAAAGAAACCCAGCTAGGTAATGCCTGATTCCAAAGAAGGGTATGACCGTGCAATTGTATATTATATTTTTGGCAGAAATCAGCAATTACATCTGCTGACTTAAAGGTAAATACTCCTGGTGATGGTTCAGTGGCGTTCCATTTTAATTCACCATTCGGTGTCGCAATCGAACATTCACGAGCAAGTAGGGCGGCATAACCTGCGTCTTTTTGTAAAGCGACACTATCAATTGCTGCACCATAAAGTTTTCCTTTGGTAGCAGCTAATTGCCGAAGGGGAGAATTTACATTTGTACTTGTATAACTTGCCATAGCAACATTGGTGCTATGCCCTTCTTTTTGATTCTCCTTTTGTAAAACCCCCATACTCAATAAAGCTGAAAGGGTTGTGTATCCTGCATTTTTTAAAAGTTTTCTCCGAGAAAGCATCAATTTTCGTCCATTTTCACAACGGTTGATTGTCGAATATGCAACGTCAGAACAGTTGCTATAAATTGTTCTTGCGTTAACCCTAAAGCAAGTCGCAAGTTATGAATATCTCCCAGGATTCTGGCTGTTTGATGTTCAAGGGGTTTTTGATAGCAATCTAACCATGTGAAATCTGAAGCTCCATCAGTAAATACGCGCAATTTATGTTTTTTTAGTAAAATTTCTTGCTGGAATGAAGGGAGTTTGTTAAGTGATGCCGAACTTTAATTCAAAGAGGAAAGCCAGGGTGCGATCGGAATCATATCCGATCGCTTATCTTTCCGTGCTAGCTTCTGGCTTGGAATGAGCTTCTTGTGCTTCGTCTATCGACTGGGGACGAATTGGAATCAGGGGAGTTCATCACGAGAAGTAACAGCATTCATCCTCAAGACTATTAATAATTAATTCTGCTGGTAGATTGAATCTCAATGTTTGGATTGCTATTGTGTATTTGTTAGTACAAAACGTTACTCAAATTAAAACAATGAATATTCTTGCTTGGATTGTTTTAGGTCTAATTGCTGGTGCTATTGCAAAGGCTATCTACCCCGGTCATCAAGGTGGCGGAATCTTAGCAACAATCTTATTAGGAATTATCGGTGCTTTTATTGGTGGTAGTTTGGGTGTATTTTTCAGTACAGGAACCTTGGCATTAGCTGCCCCCACTTTGATCCCGGTATTGCAGTAGCGGTTCTTGGCGCAATTGTCGCTGTTTTCTTGTGGAATGCGTTAACTAGCCGCAGTGCTTTGTAATAAATTAAATTGGAATTAATTAATAGTAAAAATCAGGGAATTCATTTGACTATACATTTAACTATATTTTATCCCTGAATTGAAATAAAACAATAGCGCTTACCTATATTTAGGTAGGCGCTATTATTTGCAGCAACGTTTACAAGTTGCGAAACACTCACAAAAGAAACTTCCGTTCAAACTCTTGAATCGCCCTTGTCTCCTCCCACTTTTAAGAGCATGAAAGCGATTCCCTCTTTGATTCCAACCATAGCCATAATCTTCTCTATTATCCATTCCAGCTTCGTCTATATAGACTATTTCCTCTGGTTTATACAAAAAATAGTGAATTATGGTGAATAAAAAATCTATGAAAGCTGTAAGAGAGATTTTGCAAAAAATTAATATTGACGGAGTAGACAGGCTACCAAAATAGCGAGAATATCATGAAGAATATATTAATTACAAGAGTCAATTAGATATATATGGAAGAGGAAGAATAGATGTTGTCCTGGCACAATACCTGTCATCTGTAGCAATATTAATTGATAAAAGTGATGAGCAGATAGTTATTAACGCTATTATCCTTAATGGTCTTGAACTGAAGCAAGGCTTATGCAAAACTTGAGATCCTTCGCTTCCAGCCTACTTTTAAGGAATTGATCAATGGCGCGTCTAGCCCTGCTGAGTGTATCTAACAAAACTGGTTTAATTGACCTAGCCCGTAGCTTGGTTGAAGAATTCGACTTTGATTTAATCAGCAGTGGGGGAACAGCCCAAGCCCTCAAAGATGCGGGACTCCCTGTCACCAAGGTTGCTGATTACACAGGTTCTCCAGAAATTTTAGGTGGCCGAGTCAAAACGTTGCATCCCCGAATTCACGGCGGGATTTTGGCGCGGCGAGATGTTCCTCAAGATATTACAGATTTAGAAAATAACCAAATTCGCCCGATTGATTTGGTGGTAGTGAATCTATATCCTTTTGAGGAAACGATCGCTAAACCAGGGGTAACATTAGCTGAAGCTGTTGAACAGATTGATATCGGTGGCCCAGCTATGTTACGGGCATCATCAAAAAACTTCGCCCATCTCGCTGTATTATGCGATCCAGCCCAGTATGACGACTATTTGGAAGAATTGCGCCAAAATAAAGGCGTAGCATCCCTAGAGTTTCGGCAAAAGGCGGCATTAAAAGGATTTTCGCACACTGCTAGCTATGATCAAGCGATCGCATCTTATCTCGCAGAAGCACAGCAGTACACCCTGAACGGTACACAATTGCAATCTCTGCGTTACGGCGAAAACCCTCATCAACCCGCCGCCTGGTATCAAACTGGTACTACCCCAACGGGATGGGCAGCCGCGACGAAACTGCAAGGTAAAGAACTTAGTTACAATAACTTAGTTGATTTAGAAGCCGCACGCCGAATTATTGCTGAATTCACTGATACCCCAGCAGCAACGATTATTAAGCATACAAATCCCTGTGGTACGGCATTGGGAAGCACTATTTTCGAGGCGTATCAAAAAGCTTTCAATGCTGATTCTACTTCTGCCTTTGGTGGCATTGTCGCACTCAACCGTCCGATTGATGCGGCTACAGCCAGCGAATTAACTAAAACATTTTTAGAATGCGTGGTTGCACCAAGTTGTGATGCGGAAGCTCAAGAAATCTTGGCTAAGAAATCTAACGTGCGGGTTTTGACTCTAGCTGATTTGAGCAGCGGCCCCAAGGATACCGTAAAAGCGATCGCAGGTGGTTTCCTTGTCCAAACTGGCGATGACATCATTGCTGATACCAGTCAATGGCAAGTAGTCACCGAACGTCAACCCACCGACAGCGAATTAGCCGAATTGCTGTTTGCGTGGAAAGTTTGCAAACATGTTAAATCTAATGCCATTGTTGTCACAAGCGATCGCACTACACTAGGAATAGGTGCTGGTCAAATGAACCGCGTCGGCTCAGTAAAAATTGCTTTAGAACAAGCTGGAGAAAAAGCCCAAGGTGCAACTCTCGCCAGCGATGGATTCTTCCCCTTTGATGATTCAGTCAAAACAGCCGCAGCCGCAGGAATTACAGCCATTGTCCAACCAGGGGGAAGTTTGCGCGATAAAGATTCTATCATTGCTGCTAAGGAACTGGGTTTAGTTATGGTCTTAACTGGTGTACGTCACTTTTTACACTAAATCACTGCTGATGTAGTGTACACTTAAGAAAGTGTCACACTATATACTTTCTTTAGAATTGAACTAGTGATATCGTTTAATCGTGTGTGAGGAGCAAGTTGAAAATAAAAAGCGCCTGGGGTGGAAACACGGCAACACTCCCAAGCGCTTTTTAATTTTTCAGAAATGTAATTGCTTGTGAAGTTTTGAAAATGTCACTCAATGTACTTGCCATTTGATAGAAGTAGTGATATGGTCTAATTGTGTGTGAGGAGCAAGTTAAAAATAAAAAGCGCCTGGGGTGGAAACACGGCAACACTCCCAAGCGCTTTTTAATTTTTCAGAAATGTGATTGCTTGTGAAATTTTGAAAATGTCACTCAATGTACTTGCCATTTGATAGAAGTAGTGATATGGTCTAATTGTGTGTGAGGAGCAAGTTAAGAATAAAAAATGCCTGGGGTGGAAACACGGCAACACTCCCAGGCATTTTTTAATTTGCGTATAAAAGTATTAAAAGTATAAAGAATAAGATTATTTAGTTCAGTTTTGAAAGTGTCACTCAATATACTCACCTTTTGATTGCAGCAGTGATAGTATCTACTTGTGTGAGGAGCAAGTTAAAAATAAAAAGCGCCTGGGGTGGAAACACGGCAACACTCCCAGGCGGTTTTTAATTCAGATGCAGGAAAAATTACTTGCAGATTTGCTGGAGTTATTGAGATAATTATCTACAGTCCAAAATCTAGTAAACTCCACCCGCAATCAAAACTATAAATTTAGGTGCAAATCAATCGGCTGACTCAACAAATTCAGTTCATCATCGAGATCGATCGATTGAAACAGGTGATGCGCCAAACCATGCTCATGGATGGGTCACGCCAGGAAAATAGTGCAGAACACTCTTGGCATTTAGCTATAATGGCGATCGCATTAGTAGAATATGCCCCAGAGGGTGTTGATATATTCCATGCTATCAAAATGCTGCTAATTCACGATTTGGTAGAAATTGATGCAGGTGACACCTTTTGTTACGATGTGCAGGGTAATGACAGCAAAGCAGAACGAGAAGCACAAGCAGCATTGCGTTTATTCGGACTTTTGCCAGCAGACCAAGGTAGTGAGTTGCGTTTACTTTGGGATGAGTTTGAAGCAGCAGAAACATCCACAGCTAAGTTTGCCGCAGCCCTAGACCGGATACAACCCTTGCTGCACAATCAGCAAACTCAGGGTGGAACTTGGCGCATTCATGGCATTCGCCGCGACCAAGTGATGAAACGGGTAGCACCAGTAGAAACGGGTGCGCCGGAACTGTGGCCCTTTGTTTTGCAATTGATTGATGATTGCGCGATCGCAGGGTATCTTAAAGATGATACTGCTCTAATTACTCAAGATTTTGGCGCTGAAAATTAATTATTAGCTTTTTCCCAAATATATAGGTTCTAAAATCGTTTCTTGAACCGTCTTATTGCTGAGTAGAATTTCACAATATATCTGTCAGAATCACCACTTGCTGTAGGGATAAAACAAATCTTTGGTTTTTTCTTTTTGGATAATTGCAAAATATATACATCGATCAGAGGGTTTTCAGGTTCCATTGAAAAGCCTCCACCGCCCATTGCAATGATTTGTTTAGGAACTGAATTTGTGTTCATTTTTAAATTCTGTTCTATTTCTATCCCATCAAATGACCTGAGAACCAGCCTGTAAAATCGGTTTCGCCAAAATTTCCTCCCACTCAGAGGATGAGAGGGGTTGTAACTCTATCTGCATATCAAAGCAATCGCTAGCTGCGGTAACTAAATCTGCAATAATCTTTTCCATACTCAGATTTTGAGGTAGTTGTCCAGTCGTAAAAGATTTTGCACCAAATACTTGAGCAAACAGTTCGGTATCAGGTTGCAAACGGATGGAACCATGTTGCAAAATTACTTTGCCACGTCGCAGTTGAGCGCTACCAATAATTTTAGTACCATCTGGCAAAACTAAATCTGCACTGGTTGCTGTACCAAAACAGTTAGGGTTGTGGATATAACCTCGCCCTTCTGTACCGTAACGTAATTCTACGCCGAGCGATCGCCAGCCTTGAATCAAAAACTCACAAATTTTTTCATACACTTGGAGGCGACTACCCGCTAGTCCAGATGTGATTACAGCGTAAGTTAAATCACCTTGGTGTAGCACCGCCCGTCCACCAGTAGGACGCTGCACTAAATCCAGTTTCTGTCCTTGCCAAGTCAAATTTCGCCAATATTCAGGGTATTGCCGTTGATGATAGCCAAGAGAAATGGCAGATGGCGACCAGGTATAAAAGCGCAGGGTTGGCGGATGCTTTCCAGCCTGGTGTTGTTCTAGTAACCAACGGTCAATCGCCATCTGCACATTGCCAGCCGCCTCTAGCAAAGGAAGTAGTCGCCACACTTTAGAATTCAAGAGTTAGGAATTGGGAGTTAGGGGTTAGGAGTTAAAAAGTTTATCACCTCATAACTCAGCACTCATAACCAATAACTGAAGCGAAGCGATTAGTCAAGTTGCACCAAATTCAGATTGTAAGGCTTCATCGTTGTTATCAGCGATCGTTGCCACAATGGTAATCAGCCGAGACACTTCGCCAGGAGATAACTCTGCCAAGGTGCGTGTTGATATCACAACCACTCGGTTTTCTATAATACCAAAACGCGCTTCAAAAGTGCTAGAGCAGTTCAACTCCAACAGATAACGCATCAACTTAGGTTCGTCTTTAGCAGGTAAATTTAGCACCGTAGACCAAACCGTTATGGTGTCTTCATCGGTTGTGCCGTTGAGTTGGACAAATACTTCCACACTTCCGTACTTAAACTTCCAGAGATAACCAGCCTCTGGAGTATGGCTAACCATAGCACTATCATCTTGTTCCAAAGAGTCGATGACATTTTCAATTACCTCCAGATGGTTAATCCCTGCGGTCTGGGCGATTAACTCATTAACGGATTCGTTACTAGTTAGGGGTTCTTGGTAGCTTGTCATACAGATTTTTTTCTCGACATACTTGCTGTTTCATCTACACATACTTTATAACTTGTGGACGCAGTTGGTTTGAGCTTCCTTTTACAGATTCTCGATCTACTGTTGATACTAGTAGTAGTATTGACCTAAAGCCTGGTGTAGACGTGGTTCCTAAACGCCTTTTTAACTCAAAAAAGCCTGCGTAGGCAGACTTTTTTGGGATGCCCACAGATTAAAGCCTGTGGGCAATTTCATATTTTTGTAGAAGATTAAAGACTAATTTCAATCAACGTCTTTCACTGTTCTCTTCACTGCATTGCCTGCATCCTCAGCTGTGCGCTGAACATTTTTACCAGTATCCTCAGCCCCACGCTGTACATTTTTTGTCAAGTCTTCGGTAGCATTCTGGGTATTTCCCTTGAGATTTTCAAATCCGCGCTGAGTCCCTTTAACTAAACCTTCCCGGACTTCATCAGCTGAACTGCCGATATCTTCACCAAATTTCTTCACTCTTTCACCAAGGGGTGTACCTTGTTGGAAATTTCGACCATATTGCTCGCGGCTGTCGATTCCCTTCTGCTCAATATTTTTTTGAGCATTTTTTACTAGTGCCTCAGCTTTATCATTTGCTGCCTTTTCATCTCTCGCTCTGGGATCTACATCACTAAAATTATTGATCCCACCAGCCGGAGAGGAAAGAGGGTAATCTTTTGTAGGATCGTATCGTTCGGTATTAGGTGCTTGAGAACCCGGCTGTGGTGGCTGTGATGCTACTCCTGGAGTACCACAAGCTTGTACGGTAAATAGAAATATTCCTACTAGAAGAACAGTTAAAACTTTCAAGGGACGAATGTTTTTCAACCAATTCATTGCTTTTTTCATAGTTCTCACTCCTTGCATTTTTGTGATCTAGTTAGACTTCAACCAAGATAGCATTTGGAATTATTTTTGTATCCCAAGCATTCTAGAAATGAATAAAAACTTTACTTAATAATATGAATAATGAAATAAGTTTTACCTCTAGCGCAAGTCACATATTAATTAGTACAAAAGGAATAACTTTGTCTAACTCTAGGAAGATATAAATTAAAATAATATGGTTGTCGTAAAAAGAACTACGTCAACCTGTTTGATGCTTCAAAAGCTTTGGGTATATAGCTAATGTGCTATAAAATTTGAGGTATTCAGCCGTTGTTGCTCACCGTTAAATTACTAAATTCATGAAGCAATTTTTACGCTGGATAATTTTGGGGGGAACGCTGTTTTTTTTAGCCAAAGCCTTGAAGGATAATTGGATTGGAGTGACTGCTATTCGCATTGATGGGGTAGGATGGGCAATTATAGCGATCGCTACAGGGGTAACTTTACTAGCACATACTTGGGCAGGCTGGGTCTGGACTTGGATTCTCCAAGAGTTAAATCAACCTATATCATCTCCCCAATTTATCCAAGTTTACCTAAAAACGAACATTGCTAAGTATTTACCAGGTAATATCTGGCATTACTACGGGCGAATTGTCGCCGCCAAAAATGCCAATGTTTCGGCTGGTGCAGCCACTTTAAGCGTTTTGCTAGAACCCCTACTCATGCTAGCAGCTGCTTTAATCATCATTGTCTTATGCAGTAGCCAATTTGCGGCGGCTAATACTACTGTTGTTATCCAAATACTGCAATTGCTGAGTTTAGCTGTAGTTCTTTGTGCGATTCATCCCTGGTTTTTAAACCCAGTTATTCGTTTTTTATCCAGATTGAAAGCAAAAAAGTCTGCTGCTACTACTGAGCAAACTCTTCCCTTGAGTCTTAAAAGCTACCCCCTACGCCCTTTATTAGGAGAATTGGGCTTTATAGGACTACGCGCCACTGGGTTTATATTAACTATGTTCGCCCTGGGTTCGTTGAGTGCGAATCAAATTCCTTTGTTGTTAGGGGCTTTTAGTTGTGCTTGGCTGTTAGGGCTTGTGATTCCGGGTGCGCCTGGTGGGTTGGGTGTGTTTGAAGCGACTGCATATCAGCTTTTGCAACATCACTTTCCAGCGGCCCTAGTATTTAGTGCGATCGCTCTATATCGCCTTATTAGTATTCTAGCTGAAACTGCGGGCGCTGCCCTCGCTTGGTTAGACGAACGTCTTGCTAAAGCCTAAATTAGGCGACACTTATTTGTGTCTATCTACTTTCATCTGTGAAAACACACGATAACCATCCAAATTCAACTGCGGATTACTACTTTGTTCTTCCATCTTAATCAAGTTATATTCTACGTTTTCTGCATAGATCGCAAACGTGATATTAAAAATCTCCATAAAATTGATTACACCTTTACATTCATCTTCAGGATAGTTTTCGTAAAACCTAATCAAATGAGCAATTCGAGTTTCTAAATGCTTACGAGAATTTTTACAAATTAGAATAATTTTTAAAAGGATAATTACTAACGTTAAAGCATGACCTTGGGTAATTAATGAGATAAATAATGATGAGGGTTCTTTACCATTTTCTATTGTCAAGCAATCAATTACTCGATTACAGGTTCTTAAAAACAATTCTTTAGTGATAACTTCCCGATCGTAATCCTTCTTCCATGACGATAAAGTTTTTATAAAATGCTGTTTCCAAGCCTCGACTGATTCTTGTTTGGATACAGAGAGAAATAGGTATTTTTCAAGATTAATTTTAAATTCTTCCAATGTCTGATTTTGAGTTTGTTTAATAAATATATGGGCAATATTCTCATGACTAAAAACACCTCTTTTTAAAACAATCGCTTTTATTAAACGCAGAGCCTGATCTCCTAAAACACTAGGATTTTTATAGCGGGCTGTGCTTGAAACGGCAGATTGAGAACGAGCAATATACATTGCTAGTTCAAACTTAAATTTTTCTTTTATCTGTTTAGAAAGCTTTCTAGCAGCCTCTTGTTGCTCTATGGGATTATTTTTATTAACAGATTGATCGATTAATAAATAAGAACTATAGCGATTAGCCCAATGACCTTTAAATGATTCATCATATTTAGCAGCAAACAATTTCAATTCTTGGTAGTCTTTGCTGTTTACAAAATTTTCTAGCCAAGTTTTACAAGTTTTTACTATTGGAGCATTATCCTCCTTTATTTTGAGATTTTCATTAATAAATAAGTTAACTAACTCTTGGATATATTTATCTTTCCTGTTAGCTTTCCAATTATTAACTATAATGTAGCAGCACCGTTTTAATGTATTACATAGCTCTTGTTCGTTATCATCTAAAAAAACACTATATATTCCGGGTATATAATCGGAATCTTCTAAATCCAGTCCTTCTATAAATAAACCTTTGAATTCTCGTAAAACATCATCTGGCAACAAACTTTTGACAATTTCTATGAAGAAGCTATAAACCTCTTCTTGTGCAATTTGCACATTTGTCTGGCTAGAGTTAGACGTAACACTATGGGTCTTTTCCTGACTAATTGATAAACTATTCGCGTTCATTCTAGTTATCAGGACAAAAAGGCTTCCTGTTCATATTATTATCAGCTTAACCTTGGTGAACAGTAGCATCAATCTATTCTTCTCAAATTCAGCAATCTTTTTACACAAATTTGATAAAATCTAACCATAAATAAAGTATTAAACCCAAATTGTCTAATACTTCATCCAATTATTCAGTGAAATTACTTAGCTTCAATAATTAAATCCAATACAAAAAAGTATGGGCGAGTTGATTTACCATTAAACACAACTCGCCCATACTTTTTTATGTAGGAGCCTTTTGGCATTTTCAATTTTAAGTGGGGGTGGAGGGACTTGAACCCACACGACCTATTACGGTCAACGGATTTTCATCCTCCCGCAGTTTTCACTGCTACCTGATGGCAATAGCCAAATCAGGTTTTGAGAATTGGACTCTCCCTTTACCCTCGACTTAACGTTAGGGTAGCTCCCGTCGGGTCTCTGCACCTTCCGAATAGTTAAGAATTAGGAGTTTTAATTCACTCTGCACTCACGACTTTTTTCGGCTTGGCTCAGGATTGCCATGTCTGTCACCAGATTTAGGTTTCCCTGAGTTTGAGAGCTTCCACTTGAGGGATTTCTCCTTCAAGGCTCAGTTATCTAAGTCCGTAGCGTCTACCATTCCGCCACACCCCCGCAGGTGTTTGCTAATTAACTAGTATAGACCTAGTTATTTTTTGGAGGCAGCAAATACCGCCTTATCTATTCCACCATCAATTGTGTCTTTTGTCCAACTAGATTGAAAATATTTTTTCCAGATTGTGCGATCGCTTCCTAAATTTGGAAGTTTTTCATGTTTTTTCGTAATCAACCCGGATGAATTTTCGATTTTGTCTGACTAAAGCATTCATTTGTCGGCAGATTTACGATAATAGCATAAAATAATCTTTTATCAATCAATCTGGATATAAAAAAGGAATTATAGGGTAGTTATGGTGAAAGCATCGTGACTATACTTCCCTCAGTTTGGCTGTTCAGCCTATGATGGAAAACAGATGCTTAAGACTTGAAAGTTATGATTGTAGCCCTCCTGTATCTGGTTTTGGCTGGAGCTTACCTTTTGGTAATCCCGATCGCTGTTTTGCTGTACCTAAAGCAGCGTTGGTATGTCGCTAGCTCCATTGAGCGTCTCTTGATGTACTTTTTGGTGTTTTTCTTCTTCCCAGGCTTGTTGGTTCTATCGCCGTTTGTAAATTTCCGACCCCAACGGCGACAAATTCAAGTTTAACGAGATTGGTAGGTCATAACTCTCATGCGACGGATTGACGCTATTGGAATTGGCTTAGGTGTTTTTATTGCTGGCGGCTTGGCATATTTAGGATTGCAGCTAGTCGGTTTGGATACTCAGAAAGCTGGTATATGGAGCCAAGTCTTACTAGTCAGTGCTTTAATTGGCTGGTTAGCGACCTATTTTTTCCGTGCGGTGGGACAAAAAATGACCTACCACCAACAACGGGAACAGTACGAGCAAGACTTTCTGCAAAAGCGGCTAGATGAGCTTACTCCCGAAGAACTAGCACGAATTCAAGCTGAAATAGAACAAGAAGAGCAATCTCAGGTGTAAAGTTATCATTGGTCAGTTGTCTCATTTGTTCTTTGTCATTTGTCCTTTGTAACTTGCCTAAAGCTAATGACCACTGACCAATGACCACTGACCAATGACCACTGACCAATGACACTTGACTAAAATGACTGCGATTTCTGATTGCTTTGAAACCCTTGGACGGAATCGTGAGTGCGCTCTGATTCCGTTTATTACTGCTGGCGATCCAAATTTAGAAACAACAGCAAAAGCTTTGCAGGTTCTAGATCAAAGTGGAGCCGATATTATTGAATTGGGTGTACCTTATTCCGATCCTCTGGCTGATGGGCCAGTGATTCAAGCTGCTGCTACCCGCGCCCTGCAAAGGGGTACGAAGTTAGAGCAGGTGCTGGAAATGTTGCAAGGGATTACTCCCAAACTGCGATCGCCAATTATCCTATTTACCTATTACAACCCAATTTTGCATCGGGGAATAGACAAATTTCTCCAGGAAATAGCCTCGGCTGGGGTAGCAGGATTGGTAGTACCAGATTTGCCCTTGGAAGAAGCAGCAAGCTTGCTCGAACCAGCTAAGGAAATGGGAATTGATGTAATCTTATTGGTCGCTCCCACCAGTGATGCGGAACGGATAAAAGCGATCGCTCATTCATCCCTTGGATTTATTTATTTAGTCAGCGTCACCGGGGTTACAGGGGTGCGATCGCAACTGGAAAACCGCGTGTCCGATTTACTCAAACAAATTCGTGGTGTTACTGAGAAACCCATCGGTGTAGGTTTTGGGATTTCTGAAGCCGCACAAGCCCGTCAGGTAAAGGAATGGGGTGCAGATGCTGCGATCGTGGGGAGCGCTTTTGTGAAACGGTTAGCAGAAGGTACACCAGAGCAGGGACTAAATGCGATCGCCCAATTTTGCCAAAGTCTCAAAGCAGCCATCAAGACTACCAACACCAGTACAAATACTCCTCTTGATTAGACTGGTCAAGTAGATTAAAAAGTATAACATCGCCGTTTTTCTAGCCTTGTTTGATAGACAATTTGACCATTATGGTTTTGAATATTAACATCAGATATCATGATGTAAAAAAACTAGCTGATCCGGTCGCTTATAGTTTGAGTATTATGTGAAGTCAAGTAGGCATAATTTATGAGTGTGAGAGTGAGTCAGTCACAAATGATTATAGTTACGTCGCAACCGAGGAGCATAGGCGATGAGTGAGAGTATGGCGTTTATCGGCGGGGTCGCCGTAGCTGGGCTGGCGGCTCTCGTATTGCTCAAAGGAACAAATACCCCCCTACAACCCAACTTTGCTGTTGCTCCGCAAATGCCAGGGACTGTAGTAGCGCCAGGAATGCAGTCACCAATGTATCCTTACGGCCCTTATGGGCAACCAGTGTATCCTAATCCTAATCAGCCACCAACTGCTGCTAGTGCTGACCAACGCCTAGAGATGGAGAAGCTGAATACACAGATGCAGTTAGAGCGTTTAAAAAACGATAACGAACAGCTGAAGGTTCAAAATCAACAACTTCAAGGCCAAGTTCAAAATTTCAATACTCAGCAGCAGTGGCAACAAGCCCAGCAGTTGAATCAACAAAAAGTAGCAACATTCCAGCCGCAGCAAAATCCTTCTTGGTGGTCTTCACCTATGCTTTGGGCTGTGGGAGGCGCAACTCTAACTATTGGTGGTGGTGTTGTCGTCGCTGGGGTATTGGCTTTGTTCTCACCACGGCAGCGTCCAGCCCGTACTGTACAAGTAATTCACCCTTACCAAGGAAATACGCCGCCCTTGGTTCCAGTCCGTCGCGCTGAGTTTTTGCCTGCTTCACGGATGGAAGCAAGACGAGTTGAAGCTCCAGAATACGACGAAATGCATTAATCGAGAAAATCAAACTATAGATAAACACCGATTAAAAATCTCGTTTCCAGATTCTACCTGGAAACGTTTTTTATTTGGCTGCTGCAAACGAGGTAAACACTCGTAAGAAACCATTTATAAAGTAAATCTCCAGTAGGGTGGGTTACGGCTTTAGCCTAACTCACGGTATTATATAGGTGTGCGTTTAGGCCCGAGAGTAATAACAAATCATATCGAAAATATGCACCTAACACACCCTACAATAACTTTATTTTTTATTTATAAATACCCTATAATTCCTAAAAGCCACTTTTAGGAGTTTCTGTGGTATTGGGACTCTCTTTAGTTGCAGGTTGGTTAGTATCGGGAAGTTTCTGTTGAGTACTCTTCTGATTACCTTGATTTTCTAGTTTAGTTAGTGCCTGTTTTGCCAAATTTTCGGCTGCTTGTTTAAATAATGGTTCTATTTTGTTTCGCCAGTATTTAGTATTAGGCAATTTTTCTGGATGGTTTCTATAGTCTAAAACTTTATCCCATTTACCATCATCTATTGCTTTGTTGATTTCATTAGATAACGCCTCAGCCTTAGCCCAATCGTCCTGCCACTGGGCAATCATTTTGCCTGTCTCTTGGATACCAGAAGCAGCATTTGCCGGAATCGATCTTAAAAGTGCGATCGCTCCAACTATATCTCCTGAATCATACTTCTTTTTTGCTTGTTCTATAGTATTGGCACTGTTATCATTAGGCTGCGATTTCCCAGCGTCGGAATTTGACCCCTTCGGCTTTTCTGGTAATGGAGTTACAACATCGCTAGATTGGGCTTTTGGCTTGGGAGTTGGTCGAGTTGCAATCAAAGTGCCATCATCTACAATCTTAGTTGCAATGCCTTTTTCGCGTAGGCAAGAAGCCCATTCTCCATTATTAGTTATCACATCCGAGTGTGCCCAAGCCAAACGACCAGATTTAAGTTTAACTTCTATCCAACCTCGTCTTGTTCGCTTGCCAGTCACCTCGAAATTAGTGTTATCCGCCACTGTTTGCAGAACATTATCAGAATTTATCGAACTAGGTTCAGAACGGATATTAGAATTTCCGACGACAACAGCCGAGCATTTATTTGCTAAAGAGGTATCCTTACCTGTAAGATTTAAGGCTAAATTTTTCACATTTGGATATACATTTGCTACCAAGGCAGCCGCACCACCCGCCAATAATATGCCAATTAATATTGGCCATGGGTCAGATTTACTAGAGTCTTGACGGGCAGGTTTGACAGGATTTGCTGGTGCAACTGCAACCGTTTGCAGCCGAGATACTTGACGTTGGGATTTAGTGGATTCTGGAAGTGGAGAAAGTGTAGGGACTGGATTAATCGCATCTTTACATGCTTGCAGTGCTTCCGTGGCGTTTTGGTAGCGGTCTTTGAAGTGATAACGCACCATTTTGGACAACACTGCCGCCAATCGGGAGTTTACGGTTACTGATTGCTGCCAAATGATTTCGCCCGTTTCCGGGTCTTCTTGCAATTCTGTTGGCTGTAATCCTGTTAATGCTTGAATGGCAATGATACCGAGGGAATAAATATCACTGTTGGGGCGGGGTTTACCTTGCCCTTGTTCTGTGGGCATATAACCAGGAGTGCCGATAACCACAGTAGCAGAGGGTTCTTTGCCCACTGTTACCAGTTGTGTACGCAGTTGCTTTACTGCCCCAAAATCTACTAAAACTAACTTATTATCTGAAGCGCGACGGATGATATTATCCGGTTTGATGTCGCGGTGAATCACGCCTTGGCGGTGGACAAATTCGAGAATTTCCAGAACTTCTTGCAATAGTTGAATTACTTGGCTTTCACTCCAGCGTTTACCAAGTAGAAGTTCCTCAGCTAGGGTCTGTCCTTCAATATATTCTTGTACTAAATAAAATTCTTGGTTTTCGTCAAAGTACGCTAACAGCCTGGGTATTCGGTCATAGTTGCCTAGTTTTTCTAAGGTTTCGGCTTCGCTGTTGAACAGGCGTTTAGCAGTATCAAAAACTCTGGGGTCAGTTCCGGGTTTGAGATGCTTAACAACGCAGATAGGGTTGCCTGGCCGCCTAGTATCTTGGGCAATGTAGGTTTGACCAAATCCTCCCATTGCGAGGACTCTAATTACTTGGTAACGATGGTCTAGTAGCTTGCCTATCATATTCCCTCCCCAGAGTTATTACCTAATTTTCCAGCTAGTAATAAATATCTCCAAATTTTCTTCAATGAAATCCGCTATCTTGAGAAAAGATTTAGATTAAAAACGCAGCTTTTTAATAAACGCAGACTGTTTCTTTTTCTTTTAGTGCCCCTGTTTATTACCAATGCCACCTAAAATAACCAACTCAGTTGCATGGCAGCAGGCTGAAATCCTCATGCAACCTGCTTTCATTCGTGTTATCGACAATATCCGCAAGTCCCTTGATGAATCTTCGTGGACGGGAACTTACCACGATGTCCTGATTTGGCCGCCTAGCACCACTGATGAAATCAAAGCATTGGTGACTGAGTTGTTGCAAGCGATGGAAACTGCAACGCCCCAAGAAGCAGATGAAATCAGAGAGACTCTGGCTCGTCTGCCGATGCCCCATCCAGGATATCATCTCCGTTTGCAGCGTCAACAGCAAGAAACGAGTATCGATCTATGGGAATTGTGTTATGAGGTGTGTTTTCTTGAATACAGTCCAAAAAAGGAAGGTGCTGATATTGATACTAGTTTAATCGATGAACTGGGTGAAGTGGATTGGCTGCGTTTGGATGCAAAGGCAAAGGAGTTGGTTGAACAGGCGTTTGCTAATTTACCAGATAGTTGAGAAAATCAAGTAATTACTATATCTTTAAAATTTTGAAAGTAAATTGGTTATGAATGCTGAGGTGCTTCTTAGTTTGAGAAAGTCAAACTAGAGCAAACACTCCACAGCAGAAATGAAAGGTTATTAAAACATGGATTTTATCAACCAAGCACAGAAGTTGGCAGATAACATTAGAGATAAAGCTCAAGAAGCAGCCAGCAATGTAGTAAACGGGATGGATGAGGTAGTTGATGGAATCAAGAACGCTACTACCGAAATAACTACTTCAAGTGTCCATGCACTTAATGATTTACAAAGTTTATCAACCATAGCAACACAGACAGGTTTTCAAACTGTTCAAAATGTTAGTAAAACATTTCAACAAAATGCTGTTGCAGTTGCCACATCGAGCATGGTTATGGCTGATGCTTTGCAAAATTTACCTAAGACAGCTGCCGAATTAGCCCAAGAGATGCCCAAGATTGCAAAGAGGCTGAAATATCGTGCTGGTGTTCGGGTGGGAGACTCACCTCGTTCTGATGCAGATGTCATGAAGCTTTTTGAGAAAATTCCTGGTACATCAAAGCTTGGAGCCAAAGAATATACAATTCGTCAATTTCTGAGAGATAAACATGGTAGCCACATCAATCCCCGTTCCAAAGGTGGATCGAATGCTGCTGATAATATCCTTTGGGAAGTAGGTGTTGACAATCTCCGTCGCGGAGCTCAAGTCATGACCGTTGGCGAACAGTTTTATATTCGGGTTTATAATGCGGTAGATTCTATTGTTACCAATTCTGGGACAATCGCTAGACTTGGCATTACTGCAACGGGAACAGCTATTCTCACCCAAGTTGTAATAACGGCGATTTCCTACTCTTTGGATCTTTATCGGGGCGATATTACTGTCGAAGAGTATAAAAATCTCATTTTTGAAGCAGCAAAGGCAGCAGGGATTGCGACACCAATTGTTTTTTTAGTCTTGGTAGCTGTGTTAGCTTTATTTCCAGAATTTACAGTAATTTTGTCAGCACCAGTGGTTGTTGCAGGCTTCAATGCTTTACTTGGTATTAGTATTGCTACCCCAATCATTCAATCGCTAGTCCGTCATGTCGAAGCTGGAGGTTTTGGGATAGAAACTGCTGAAGCTTACAGCAATACCCGCTAAGTGTAAAGCTCAGGGGAGCAACGCGAAAAAATGAGATCCTCGTGAAAAGAGCTCTTGAGGCAGGGGGAGCAGGGGGAGCAGGGGGAGTGAAGAGAAAACTTTAGTATTTTTTACGACCTTTGTAGCTATAAATACACTTATTTCTTTCTCTTCCCCTGCCTCCCCTGCCTCCCCTGCTCCCCCTGCTCACAAAATCGCATTGCTCCCAAAGCTCAGTCTCTTTAGGGCTGAGAGTGGGAAAAAACTGCATTTGATTAGTATTCTGAGGATAGGAGCGATCGCAGCCCTTAATACCTTGCAAATTGATGCGATGCTGTAACAGGTTCTCAATACAGCGATCGCTTGGCGGCAAAACTGCGAGAATTAAATATAGATCCAGATACTATTTAAGCTCCTCGCTGTCTTGCTTATGCCTGGTAACACAAATACTATGGATCTTCAGGAAAAACCCATTTTGGCGGTTCTGCCATTTTTTTTCGCAGACGTTCTTGTGCCAATTCTAACATTTTGTCTAGGGGAGTATCTTCAATAAATTTTGCGGCTGCCTCTCTAAACTCGATATTGGGGCATTTATCCCCTAAAACACACCCGTTAACACAGGCTACAGCGCAGTTAATCTTTTGCTCCACAGTAAATTCCTCTCTTTAAAAGTTATGAGTTATTAAGTTGTGATTTCTAATATTCACCCCTAACTCTTTACTATCAGGCATTACCCTCTAAGTAAATTTTACCTTGCCAGTTGCTATCCTATTAGTCTAAATACCTACCATTTAGAAAGTTATGAGTTATGAGTTATGATTTTTACTCCTAACTCCTGTACAGGCGCGATTAATCGTGTCTCTACTCCTATATAAAGGGCGCTCATGTCAGAAGTTTTTGCCACTACTGGAACTATAGCTGCGATCGCTACTGCTGTTGTCCCGCAACAGGGTAGTGTTGGTATTGTTCGGGTATCCGGTTCCCAAGCAATGGCTCTAGCCCAAACTCTTTTTCACGCACCAGGGCGACAAGTTTGGGAAACTCATCGGATTCTCTACGGTTATATTCATCATCCTCAAACGCTACAGTTGGTAGATGAAGCCTTATTGCTGATCATGAAAGCACCCCGTTCTTACACCCGTGAAGATGTAGTTGAATTCCATTGCCACGGGGGAATTATGGCGGTGCAACAGGTATTACAACTCTGTTTAGAAAATGGTGCCAGACTAGCCCAACCCGGAGAATTCACACTCCGCGCCTTTTTGAATGGACGATTGGATTTAACTCAAGCCGAAGGGATTGCTGATTTAGTGGGAGCTAAATCGCCTCAAGCTGCCCAAACTGCCTTAGCTGGTTTACAGGGAAAATTAGCTCATCCGATCCGGCAGTTACGCGGCAACTGTTTAGATATTTTGGCAGAAATCGAAGCTCGAATTGATTTTGAGGAAGACTTACCACCGTTGGATGATAAAGCAATAATATCAGAAATCGAGAAAATTGCCGCCGAAATAATTAGATTATTGGCAACTAAAGACAAAGGGGAGTTGTTACGCACAGGTTTAAAAGTAGTAATTGTTGGGCGGCCAAACGTGGGTAAGTCGAGCTTATTGAACGCTTGGAGCCAGAGCGATCGCGCGATCGTCACAGACTTACCGGGTACAACCCGCGATGTGGTGGAATCCCAGCTAGTTGTCGGGGGAATTCCCGTACAGGTGTTAGATACAGCCGGGATTCGGGAAACAACAGATCGAGTGGAAAAAATTGGTGTAGAGCGATCGCGCCGTGCCGCCAATGCAGCTGATTTAGTCTTGCTTACCATCGATGCTTCAGCAGGTTGGACGGAAGGCGATCGAGAAATTTATGAACAGGTACAACACCGTCCATTAATTTTAGTTATTAACAAAATCGATTTAGTAGAAGAAAACGAAAGCAAAAATCTTCAATCCCAAATCCCAAATCTAAAATCTAAAATTGTCACAGCCGCAGCCCAAAATCAAGGTATTGATGCTTTAGAAACAGCAATTTTAGATATAGTTAACGCCGGAAAATTCCAAGTTGCTGATATGGATTTAGCGATTAATCAAAGGCAAGCAGCAGCTTTAATTCAAGCTAAAACTTCTTTGGAACAAGTACAAGCAACAATTGCCCAGCAACTCCCCCTTGATTTCTGGACAATTGACTTACGTGGTGCAATCCAAGCATTAGGAGAAATTACTGGTGAGGAAGTAACAGAATCAGTTTTGGATAGAATTTTTAGTAAATTTTGCATTGGTAAGTGACTTTCTCCCAAACCCAAAGTTTTCCTTTGTTAATTACAGAAAAAATAGCTGCATATAGGAATCCGGTTTGATTTGGAGAAAATATCCGTAGGATGTGTTAGCGACAGCGTAATGCATCAAACCCGTGATAATGGTACGTTAGGCACTCATCTCATGTTTTTTCCAACCTAAAATTAATAACTAAATGTACATCTCAATTCGCCAAGCAACCATACAAGATACGGTGATAGTCTCGAATGTATTGTTAGAAGCAGCTTTGTGGCTCCAAGAGCGTGGTATACCTCTGTGGGGTGATAGCGAGGTATCGCTAGAAAGTATCTCGAAAGATGTTGCTAACGGCTTGTTTTTCATTGCCGAGTGTGCTGATGAACCTGCTGGTACAATAAAGTTTCAGCTTGAGGATTTACTTTTCTGGCCCGATATCTCTCAGGAAGAATCAGCATTTGTACATCGCCTCGCAATTCGACGATGCTACTCTGGTGGTAAAGTCTCTTCAGCACTGCTAACTTGGGCTGTTGAACGCGCACAAACATTTGGGAAACGTTATTTACGTTTAGATTGCGAAGCATCGCGTCCGCGCCTGAAAGCAGTATATGAAAACTTTGGTTTTCGTCATCACAGCGACAGACAAGTTGGCGCTTATTTCGTCTCTCGCTACGAATATGAAATACCTCCACAAGTGACCTAAATTAATATGTCTTTTATCGATGAAATTAATCCTGTGAATGTATTGATTGTGGGAGCTAGCCAAGGTATTGGTTTGGGTTTTGTAAAAAAATTGCTTCAAGATGACAGAATAAGCAAAGTTTATACAACTTCTCGTCAACCGGAATCAGCCTCCGATTTAATAGCTCTTGCAGGCGAACATTCTGAGAGATTAATTTGTTTGCAGATGGATATTACTGATGAGTTGCAGATTGTTGAAGCTGTTAAAAAAATACGTACTCAAGTTGACAAACTGCATTTGGTAGTCAACTGTGTAGGACTGTTGTATGAAGATAGTTTGCAACCCGAAAAAAGCTTAAGACAGATAAATTCAGAAAATTTACTGCGCTACTTTCAAATAAATAGTATTGGTGCTGTTTTACTGGCTAAACATTTATTACCTTTGTTTCGTCATGGAGAACGCAGTGTATTCGCTAGTATTTCTGCTAAATTGGGCAGTATTGATGATAACAAACTTGGTGGATGGTATGGCTATCGCGCTTCTAAAGCAGCACTTAATATGTTGATGCGAACTGCGGCCATTGAGTATAAAAGAAGTTGTCCGAAAGCATTAATAGTGACATTACATCCTGGTACAACTGATACGCGCCTTTCCCGTCCTTTCCAGGGAAATGTATCTGCGGAAAAATTATTCTCAGTGGAACGCACCGTTACCCAATTATTGATTGTCATCGAACAACTTCAAGAAGGCGATAGCGGACAGTTTTTCTCGTGGGATGGAAGCAGATTGCCTTGGTAACTGCGTTACGCTGGTGCTAATGTAAACTCACGTTACTTGTAACCTCAGCCTATGAAGTTTTTTGTGCCAGCAGCCAAAGATGATATCAAAGCAGAGCAGGTATATAATGCTCTTGCTCAGTCTCTCAAAGCACCAATAACCGAAAAGCGTATTTGGAAGTTACAGTGGCGCGATCGCGAAATTGATATGGAATGCGAGGTAGGTAAACCTTTACCATCCTTTTATCAAACTGGGAAAGAGCTAGTCCTAGGAATCTTTGAATGCGAAAATCTTTATAAGATTTGTACTCTCAGCCGTGGAGGAGTAAAGGGAGAACCTATCTTGGTTGGAAAAAACTCTCTATCCTCAGTAACGTATTTTTCAGATAACTGACTCTGTATTTTAATATGCGATTGCAGTGCTAACGTAGTAAATATAAATCGCCTACCAGATATCTCAAGGTATGACTAACATTCAGATTAACTTACCTGAGTCGATGAAAGTCTTTATCGAAGAACAAGTAGCTAAAGGCGGTTATAGTTCAGCCAGTGAATATCTTCAAGAGCTAATTTTTCAAGATCAACAGTGCAAAAGTCAAGAAGGAAAACGCGCTCAGTTAATGGCGAAACTTCAGACACAGGGACAACTGAACCATGAGGAGTTTGAAGTAATTGCAGATAAGTTAGCTGACGAGTTTGCTGCATACTTTGGGTCAAATTTACCTGTGCTGTCAGATTATGCTGTGACTCGTGAGAGTATTTACGAGGATCATCCTTAGCAGTGGTATACCTCATAGACACTAACATCCTATTGCGTTTTGTAGATCGCACTCACCCACTACACCCAATAATCCGAACTGCGCTCCGAAAACTGCGACGTGATGGACATACACTGCAAATCACCGTGCAAAACTGCGTTGAGTTTTGGAATGTTGCTACAAGACCAGCCACAAAAAACGGATTTGGCTTGACACCAACAGATGCAGATCGGCTGCTACAACTGATTGAGCGCCTTTTTCCATTGTTGCCAGATATGCCTGCTATTTACCCTGAGTGGCGTAGGCTTGTTGTTGCATTCAGTGTATCAGGTATCCAAGTGCATGATGCTCGTCTCGTTGCTAATATGAAGGTGAACAGCATAACGCATATTTTGACATTCAATATTAGAGATTTCATTCGCTATGCGTCTGAAGGAATTGTAGCGGTTGATCCAACAACACTGTAGTTGTTATTTTTCAATGTGCGATCGCACTTTTGTAATAAATTTTATAGTACAAAAATACTTAAATAGATAAAGGTGCGTTATTCTGGTGCTAATGTGCCTTGCTTGGTAGTAAATTTAAAGCTGAAAATGGGAAGTATCTATAATCAGGATTTCTTTAATAATTTAGTTTTGAATCCATCTGAAAGTTTATCTGTAGAGATTAAAAGATGGATCGATCCTCAATCTAAAGAGGGTATGGCGAAGATAGCCAAGGCTTCCATTGCCCTCAGAAATAATGATGGAGGTATATTTTTGATTGGTTTCAACAATGATGGTTCTCCTGATATTCAGGGAGCGCATCAAAATCCAAGAGAAAGTTTTCATCCTGATGTTATTCAGTCTATTGCCAGTAAATTTTGCAGTCAATCTTTTGAAGTAAAAATTCACTATCTTAAAAAAGATGGTCAAGAGTATCCAGCATTAGAGATTCCTTCTGGATTTATAACACCTGTAGCAGCAAAGGCTGGCTTAAAGGATGAACAAGGTAAGGATCTAATTAAAGCTCATAGTGTTTATGTGCGAAGTCTGAATACAAATAATACTGTTAGCAGTTCAGAACCTCGCTGTAATGACTGGGAACGCATCATCAATTTATGCTTCGAGAATCGTGAAGCAGATATTGGTCGTTTTTTACGCCGCCATCTAGGTGGTGTCACGCCTTCTCTGCTCCATGAATTGGCTTCCACAATTGCACAAGGAATACAACCAGAGGAATCAATTGAAGATATACTGCGATGTTATCTTCAAGAAAGTGAAGAAAGATTTAACACCGTAGTTAAAGAACGTAGTATTACTTTACCGAAGCATGGTACTTCGCAGGTAACATTAATAATTATTGGAGAAGTACCTCTACACTTTGCAAATGAGCAATTCTTTAATCTCTTGAGTTTTAATAATCCTAAATATACTGGTTGGCCTGTGTGGCTAGATAGTCGAGGTTTCGTTGACAAAGACCAACCTTATGTTTATAACGGAGCTTGGGAAGCGCTTATTGTTAGTCTGGATTCAGGTTGGGGCAGGGACATTGACTTCATGCGGTTCGATCCAAAGGGTAAATTTTATCTGAGGCGAGCATTAGAAGATGATATGTCAGTCAAGAATTACGCACCCCCACCTATGACAGTTCTTGATTTTGCTCTACCTGTAATTAGAACGGCTGAAGCTATAGCAGCTGGTATTGAGTTTGCAAAAGCAATGGGTTGTGAGCCAGAAAAAACGCAATTAGCTTTTGCATTTAAATGGACTGGCTTGCGGGGACGTAGACTTAGTTCTTGGGCAAATCAAGAGCGTTCTATTTATTCACAAGCTTCAGCATATCAAGATGAAGTTTTGGCATTCGTTAATCTACCGCTTGAAACACCTCGCTCGGCGTTAGCACAGTACGTTAATCAGGCTGTTAGCCCTTTGTTTACGATTTTTAATGGATTTCAACTGAGTATAGATGTAATCGAAGATTTGACTCGACGGTTGATAGAAAGAAGGTTGTAATCAAGATATTAAGAATTAGGAAACTCTAACTCAGCGCTTCCCTTCCTAAATGCGCTGTTTTAGGCGCTAGATGTCGCTCTAACCAATCTTCCAAATCAGCCATTACCTCTCGATAATTGAGGTCACGCTGGATCTCGTGATAGGCTTCTGGATATTCAATTCTCAGCTTATCTGTATAATTTACCCGTTGGTAAAAAATATCGCTTCCCGCAGGTAAAGCCACTCGGTCTGCACCACCGTGGAGAATCAACAAGGGTAATTGCCAATCACCTACTTTAGTATTAATCCAATCAAGTGTTGCAAAGAATTCTGTAGCTAAACGGGCAGTAGCTAGGGTATGTCGCAGTGTATCATGAGCGATCGCAGCTAAAACCTGCGGATCTCGTGAACCAGCACTGATGTCAATGCCTGTATTCAGTGTAAAACGCGGCCACACCCGTGAGAGCATTTTTCCTAAAAGCACTCGAATCGGTGAAATCCCAACTTTACCCAAAGTTGGTGCAAGAGCGATCGCACCTTGCAAAACTGATGCTTGTTGGGGACAGCGCAGAATATAATCTAAGACAATCACCCCGCCTAAACTATGACCCAAAAGAAAAATTGGGCATCCAGGATTCTGAGTCTGAATTAACTGTAAAAAGGCTCCCAAATCTTCTCGAAACTCACTCCAAGCGTTGATGTAGCCTTGCTGACCTGGTGAGCGCCCATGACCACGCAAGTCTAAGCCATAAACAGCATATTGCTTGGGTAGCAAATGTTGAATTACATTACTGTAGCGATCGCTGTGCGCTCCCAGTCCATGCACAATCGCTAATATTGCCCGTACTTTACCCTCTGGATGCCAGCTTTGGTAATACAGCTCAAGTCCTCCCACACCTTGAAATCTGCCTTCTCTATGAGACGCTATGCGATCGCTATGGTCAATCATTTCGTTAATTTTTTACGTATTTTCCCAGCAAGTTACTAACATGTCAATATCTATAGCAATCCGATTTGATTTCTGAATCACTCGTACAAGTTACGAATTACATTAGCCTTGGCGTAGCGTCTTTGCCAAGGTGATTACGAATTACAAATTATGTTAGCGTAGCGGGGTGTAGTGCATTACGAATTATTTGCCCTGCCATAGTTGCCTTAACGACTGAAAAACCTTTACAAATCTTTCTTCTAGCCAGAGCATAGCATAATCAACCCATGCCAAAATTTGCTCTAAGGGGTGCTTTTCATAGCCTGTTGAAGTTGCTTTAGTTTCTATCCAATCTGGTTGTGCCTCAACTTGACTACTTTGATGAAATTGTTGTTGTAAAATTTCACCTTTACGACTCTCGCTTTCAGTTTTAGAAATGCGGGCTTGGGTTTGTTTTACAGAGGCAACTTTTCCAGATGTTTTTTGATTTGAGACAATACTATTAGTTGATTGTTTCCTTCGTACCAAACCAGATCCGATTATAGGTTGTTTTATAGTTAAATTATTTTGTGGAAAATGCCTTACTGATAAACTTGCCGCTAAAGCAGGATTTTTGACTTCAGATAGTGTAACTGACTTGTCAGTAACGGTTTCGGTGTCCCCAAATAAATCACCCCAGGTTAGCCAAGGGTCAACAACTAAATCCTGGTTCTCTAACAGAGGGCTATTAGACAAGGCTTTTCTAAGGCGTGACGAGAATAGTTTACCTGGTAATCGCTCATCACTAGTTGTTGGCTCAAGTGTGTTTCTATTACCAACACCAAAAAAGTAATTAAGCGCCGCCTCAATCAAAGCCTGAAGATTTAATGGATGAGTTTCCAAACCATCAGTATTAGTTGCAATTTCTCCATGAGCAGCTAATTGCTCTTTGCCATAAAGAAATATATTTAATTTAGTTTGGGCAACTTGAACAATTTCTTGGCTACGCTCTTGCACAGGGACTAAAGCATTTGACTCTAACTTAGCAACGGCTATATCTAAAAAGGCCAACAATCTGTCTTTTTTAACTAAATCTTTTGGTATTCCCCGATCCAAAACTGGAATTTTAGTTGTATCGTCCTCAGTGAGCTTTGCTAATAAACGATCGATTTGTGGTAATAACTGCGTTTCTTTTTTAGCTATAACCAATCGCCAATACTGCCAGTAATTAGCAACTTCGTTAATAATTCTTTCTTCTAATTTTGCCTGCTGCTGGAGTGTCAAAATATCGAGAACTTCATTGTCCGTAGTAACAAGTACTAAACTACGATTCATCAAATTTGTGGCAATTCCTCGCACTACTGGAAAATTTTGTTTGGAAGCGTTCTCTAGCTGTGAAGGGTGGAGAGTTACCGCTTGATTTTCTGTAATTGTTGAGGATTTAGTAAGACTAACGTTATTTGTCGAGTTCTTATAAACGAATTTCAGCCGAAAAACTGCTAATAAAGCCAGGGCATTGAAAGGTTCAGATGTTTTTGTAGGAGTAGAGGTGGTTTCATCTGACAACAGATAATTGACTGCTTCTAGTACTTGTTGAATGGGGTTATCAGCATTTGGAATTTCGGACTGGAAATCGGTATCATTTGGTTGTAACTTTAGTCTAGTTTGCGGTTCTTTGGTCTGTAGTGTTTTTCCAGATGATTCAGATGACTGAAACAGTAGATACACTGGGTAAAGTAGTGCCTCCACACCCCACTTAGTGGCAACTTGCAAATGCCGGAAGGTGTGTTCCCACTGTTGTGTCACCCGCCGAGATTGCTGGTGGACAAAGTTAAATAGTCTGCTTTGATAACGACCAGAGGAACCAGAAGACATAGTAGTAATTTTTAAGTTCAAGTCTTGTTAAGTTGTGAGACTCGCGCCAAACAATAAAAACAACCAACACCTCATCTTAGCGAATATATGACTCCGATTGTCTCTCTATCCCATACCAAATTTATCTCACAAGCAATTGAGCAACTACGCTCTTTTTGTCAAGTTAATCTTCAGTCTAGCTGGCTATGTCAGGAATCTGACCTGACTATTACCGATGTTGTAGCTGCTGATTTGTCTCATTGGCAACCTATCGAGTTGAATGCTAAAGAACATATCGCTTGGACAGGCGGCAAAAAAGTGCTGTGGCTAGTGCAAAGATTGGTAGTTCCCCAAGATTTACAGGGTTATCCCTTAACTGGGTTATCTTTGCGGCTGGCGCTGGTTTGGTGGGCAGATTCTGCTGAGATTTATGTGAATGGAGAGTTGTTGCTGGAAGGTGATTTATTCGATTGTTCGCCTAGAGTGCTTTTGAGTCAGGGGGTAACACCAGGGGAAGAGTTTATTGTGGCTTTGCGGTTAGAGAGTCCGGGACATTGTGATGGTGCTTTAGTGCGATCGCTCCTAGTGTATGAGTCTACTGTTGATAATAATCCCGATCCGGGTTTTGTGGCTGATGAATTAGCTGTAATGCAACTTTATTTGGAAAAGTTTGCGCCGGAGAAATTGGATGTTTTGGCGGCGATGGTGGGGGAGGTTACGAACCGCAGAGGCGCAGAGGACACACAGGAAGAGTTAGTAAAGTCCTTTTTGTCGCTACGCCAAAATTTAATTCAATCCGACATCTTAGCCCCCCTTTTGAAGGAGGGTTGGGGGGATCTAAAATCTAAAATTTACTTATTGGGTCATGCTCACTTAGATTTAGCATGGTTATGGCCTGTGAGTGAAACTTGGAATGCGGCGCAAAACACTTTTGAGTCGGTTCTGAAGTTGCAAGCAGATTTTCCTGAGTTAATTTTCTGCCATTCGACTCCCGCCCTTTATGCTTGGATTGAAGAACATCGCCCGGATTTGTTTGGTGCGATTCAAGCACAGGTAGCTGCTGGACGTTGGGAAGTTGTCGGCGGGATGTGGGTGGAACCGGAACTCAATCTCATTGCTGGTGAATCAATAGTCCGTCAATTATTGTATGGTCAACGCTACATCCAGGAAAAGTTTGGCCAGCTTTCAACTATAGTATGGGTTCCAGATACTTTTGGTTTCTGTGCAACTTTACCGCAGTTTTTCGCTAATGCCGGAATTGAGTATTTTGTCACCCAGAAGTTACGGTGGAATGATACTACTAAATTTGATTATGGGGCTTTTTGGTGGCGATCGCCTGACGGTAGCGAAGTCTTTAGTTTGATGTCTGCACTTATCGGCGAAAGCATTGACCCAGTTAAAATGGCATCCTACGCTCTTGAATGGCAATCCCAAACTGGTTTATCAGAATCACTCTGGCTTCCCGGTGTCGGCGACCACGGCGGTGGCCCCACCCGTGATATGTTAGAAACCGCCCAACGCTGGCAAAAGTCGCCTGTTTTCCCAGACTTAGAATTCACGACGGCTGAAAAGTATTTACAGCAAATCAGTAAAGGAGGCAGAAGGCAAGAGGCAAGAGGCAGTAGTTATGATTCTCCCCCTGCTCCCCCTGCTTCCCCTGCTTCCCCTGCTTCCCCTGCTCCCCCTGCTCCCCCATCCTTCCCTACTTGGAATGACGAACTATACTTAGAATTCCATCGTGGTTGCTACACTACCCACGCAGACCAAAAACGCTGGAATCGTCGTTGTGAAAATTTATTATATCAAGCTGAACTATTTGCTACCTTGGCAACCGTAAGCTGTGGTGTGACATATCCTAAAGCAGAAATCGAAGCAGCTTGGAAGCAGGTGTTATTTCAACAGTTTCACGATATTTTACCTGGTTCTTCAATTAATCAAGTTTACACAGATGCTTTAACCCAGTGGCAGCAAGTAGAACAAGTCGGAACGAAGATATTACAGGAATCACTTTTTGCGATCGCATCTTACATTACCCTATCGGAACCACCAAAACCCAATAGTTTGCCTATTTTCGTTTTCAATTCTCTCAATTGGCAGCGTTCTGAGGTAGTCTCTGTAGCCCTACCCACACCAGAGAAATGGCAGATTTACGATACTTCTGGAAACCAGCTTGTCTCCCAATTATCTGAACCATCAACCCTACTATTCCTCGCCACCGAAATTCCACCCGTAGGCTACCGCATATTTTGGCTTTCCCCCCCATCTCCTTCATCCCCTTCATCCCCACCATCTCCCTCACTCCTCCCAGACTGGATTTTAGAAAATGAATTCTTGCGAGTTGTCATCGATCCTGATACTGGAGATTTATCAAGTGTTTTTGATAAAACTTATCAACGAGAAGTTTTAAGTGGGGCGGGGAATCAACTACAAGCTTTTAAAGACAGTGGTCAATATTGGGATGCATGGAATATAGACCCCAATTACGCTCAACATCCCTTACCCTCAACAAGTCTTCAATCTATTCAGTGGTTAGAACAAGGCCCTGTGCAAAGTCGTGTGCGCGTGGTGCGTCAGTTGGGTGAATCGGAATTTTGCCAAGACTATATTCTGCAAGTTGGTTCATCTCTGCTAAATATAGCTACTACTGTCGATTGGCAAGAAAATCATGTATTGGTGAAAGCTGCTTTTCCTGTCAATATCGAAGCAGACTTTGCTACTTATGAAATTCCCTGTAGTGCGATTCGCCGTCCTACTAAACCACAAACCCCCGCAGAACAAGCAAAATGGGAAGTCCCCGCTTTGCGTTGGGCTGATTTGACAACAGAAACACAAGAGGGTATTTACGGAGTTAGTTTGTTGAATGATTGTAAATATGGCTACGACAGCAAACCAAATCAACTCCGTTTGACACTCTTACGCAGTCCCAATTGGCCAGACTCAGAAGCTGATAAAGGTTTTCACGAGTTCACATATACTTTGTATCCTCATAGTGGTAGCTGGCAATCAGCCCATACAGTACGGCGTGGCTATGAATTGAATATACCGTTGCAAGTGATATTGAATCTTGTTAATGAAAACCTACCTAAAAATCCTCCTCTTTCTGCTGGTAAAGATGGGTTGGGGGTGAGTTTCCTAGATTTATCAGCCGAAAATTTAATCTTGATGGCCTTGAAGCCATCTGAGGATGACCCACAACAGTTAATTCTGCGGTGTTATGAATGTCACGGAGAAACAGCCGAGTTATCTGTGCAAAGTGATTTAGGGTTGAATCTAGGAGATACAGTAGATTTGTTAGAGCGTTCCTCTACTACCGAATTCTCATCTCAGCAACAAATCTTAACAATCCAGCCTTGGAAAATCGCTAGTTTCAAGGTAATCCCAGCGATTAATCCCAGGCTGGAGTAAGCCACTATTGCTGTGGGGAGCAATGCTCTAACAGTGAGATGGGTAAGCAGGGGAGGCAAGGGAGGCAGGGGAGGCAGGGAAGGCAGGGGAGGCAGGGGAAGAGAAAGAAATAAGTGTAGAAGCAGTCTGTTTCGGTAGTAAAAAATACTAAAAATGCCTCTTTGCTCCCCCTGCTCCCCCTGCCTCCCCTGCCTATTTCACGAGGATCTCACTTTTTCGCGTTGCTCCCATTGCTGTGTCAGTGGACAGTAGTGGTTTTCCACAAACCACAAAATAATGACAAATGACCAATGACAAATGACCAATTTTTAATCTTCGTGATCGTCAAATGGATCGTTCAATTGCTTGCTAGGAGGGCCAAAGGAAGTATAAATAGACAGTCCGGTGATGGCAATCACCACGGCGGCCATAGAAATGCTAAGAACTATTGCGGGTTCCATAATTGAGGGATAGATGATGAGTGCTATTCTTATAGAATATTACAGAAGATTAAAAAAAGCTTTGGCAAGTAATATTAGGTGAACTATGGCACAAAGGACTAGGTTGGGAGATATCCTGAAACCACTTAACTCTGAGTATGGAAAAGTGGCTCCAGGTTGGGGTACTACCCCTGTGATGGCTGTTTTTATTGGGCTATTTTTCGTGTTTTTGCTGATTATTCTGCAACTTTACAATAAATCACTGTTGGTTCAGGATGTACTAGTCGATTGGCGGAGTTTAGGACGCTAAGGGATACATAGCTATTAAGTTTGGATAACAAGTTAAGTTACACCCGGTTCCTCCGGGTTTTTTTGTCAACGGTCAGTGCATACTAACTATTGAGTAGACTACATAATATGTGAGTTTCTGTAGCAGTAAACCAAAAAGTTTTTCTCCAAAGAGCGATCGCTGAAATACTTATATGTTTTAATACTTTATAACACCTAATTCTCTAATCAGTAGAC
>NZ_JBALDK010000211.1:0-31939 GCF_036917455.1 Nostoc sp.
GACAGAATTGATACTATGGGTGAAAGGCTTACAAAGCTTGAGGCTAGGAAGTCTTAACAGCAGTTATTGCATTAATTAGCTGAGACTTGCTCATGCTGCCATAGCCCTTAATCTTGAGGTCTGTGGCTATTTTTTTTGAGTTCTTGCTGCTTGCATAGAATGATGTATCTTACTTATTCAAAGGATTAGGGAAATACTTGTTTTGCTGTGCATAAGCGTCTACTATTTCGCTGCATTTAACACTGTATTCCACCACGTTACGGTGTTCTTGTATGAAGGCTTTTGCTATTTTCGCCTGTTGTTGCTTGTTAGATTGCAATTCTGTGCGTAGTACTTGCACTTCCGTTTCAAGTGCTTTAAGTCTGTCTTTGATGGCAGATTCTCGTGATATCAGAGCGTCTATCTCAACAGTGCTAACGGGTGGTAGCACGTGATGTTGGGCTTTTGGAGTAGCAGCTTTAGCAATGCGTTCGCACTCTAAGAAGTACTTGCGAATTACCTTACCTTGCTCCGTCTGAGAGAACATGCCAAGTGATTTAAATCCTTCAATGCTCAACATTACATCTTGCTTAGGTCTCCCCCCAGTACTTTTCCGGCAAGTCCTGGAAAAGTCCAAACCTTCCTCTAGTACACGTTCTATCATTTCAAGACAACTATCTTTCCTAGAATATCCTAGCCATTTCCAAGCTTCATCAAGGTCTACCGGGAATTGTTCTTGGGACTGATACAGAGATAGTGCAAGTGATTGGTCAAAAGTTAAATCTGTCATTTGTTTCTATTATTAGGTTCGTGTGTATTGAAGTGATGTTAGAACCTGTTGTTGAAGTATCTGCTTTGTTGATACTCTACTAAAATTCCAAACCTTCCCACTTAGTACAAACAGTCAAAAGATGCTCATCAATATCAAAGCAATAGTCACCTGTGTAGAAGTCAACTAGGACACTGTTCCTCTTAGCAATCGTTATAGCCATAGTGTATTGCCAGTTACTAGCGTCACAATCAATACGATAATTCAGTTCTGTGATTATTCCCACAAATGAATCACCTAGGACAGCATCTACGTCATCAGTCGCATCCCATTTAACTTGTTGCCCTAATTTATGTAGTGGAGCAGGAATTGATACGATGGATGGATAGACTGTAAGTTGATTAGTGGTCATAATAATGTAGCTCCTAGCGTAGTTGTGTTACGTGAGTGAGAAAAACGCCGTCTAACGATGCGTGAACTTATCCCTTCACAAATCCCATTGCGTCGCCTACTCGTTGGTAGGTATAGCCGAAATTGGACATAAGTACTGTTATTTCATCCATATCACGTCGAGATATCGAGAATCCTAAACGGTGTTCAAGCCGCTCGATTAAATCTTTCTGCGATATTTCTACATCAATTCGTTTTGACTCTGGGGATACATACTTATTGCAGCGATGACTTGCTGCGATCGCTGGTAATTCATCTTTTACATAGCTTGTGAGAACTATCTGCAAAACACTATTTGCTTTATTTTTGGCAGTGCTGTGTACGGTTAATGGAGTAGTTTCGGTAAACAACATCTTTAAATCTGATCTAAGCAAAGATATCTGTTTTTTCCGTTCTATCTCAGAACACACAGCATCTACGTCAACCTCATAACCATAACTAGCAGTCAGTTCCGCAATTGCTAAAAACTCTTCAACAGTTACAGGTCTTTTGAGTAGTGACTCACAGCGACCAACAAACTGTTGAACGGTTAAGCGTTTTTGAAGATAGTTGATTACTTCGTTAGTCAAAAATGAAGCAGATTGTTCAGACACTTTTGCAGATACTGATTGACGTTCCATTTGATTTACCTGATGATTTGTGTGTTGTTTACTTGTTATCGATAGCAATAGTTCAACGTCCCTCGTTCTTCCCTACCGCCACAAACAACGTCGCTACTGGTGTCCTTCACCCTTTGAGCGGTGTTGTTTGCTTTTGATGTTCCAAGACTATCCCATGAATATCCCGGGTGTCAAGAGATAGGCAAAAGAAAAACCCAACTGATGCCAGAAGGGTTTATTTGAGCATATTCTTAGTGTTTTCTATTAATTGCCTGAGAGAATGATTTTCGTCTCTCAGGCGTTGCATTCCCCCGATAGCGTACGCTCTACCACTTCTAGTCTTTGGCGTAACTCGGTTAGTTCGCTTGAACGCACGCCTCGCCCAAGATATTGCTCAATCAGTTCTGTTACTACAACCGTCATAGTCTTACCCTCAGCTTCTACTTTCTGCAAGAAGGCTTCCTTTATGGCGTTGTCAACTCTAATGTTTATACGTGGTTCGGTCACTTCTTTGCCCATATTTTTTACCTCAGTATATACCTATGATTATAGTTCACTATCCCAAACAACTACCATATGGGATATTTCTATATTGTTACTGGGATATTACCTTGAAGCAACAGGGAGTGATACCCTTCTAAAAAACTGTCACTTTTTATGTCAAAAAATCTGTCACTTTTTTTGTCACTTAAAGTGACACTTCTGTAGAAGGGTATACCCTTACTTCTTTAAAGGATTAGAAAAGTACTTATTGCCGTCACCATAAGCACCCAATATTTCACTACATTTAAGTGCGTGGGACACTACGTCAGGGTGAGCAAGCGCAAAAGCCTTCGCTATCGCTACTTTCTCTGTTCTAATGCTCTGCAACTCAGCTTTTGTAGTATTGATAAGTGACTCATACTGCTTTATAACAGCCTGTAGTTCTAACTCCCTATCAGTGAGTGCAATAAGCTTTGAAGTATCGACAAGCGTTAGTGAAGTAGGTTGCTTGGCAGTAGTCGTGGGAGTGCTATAAGTGCCTGTTTTACGAATAGCTGGGATAACTTCTGATGTGATGTAAACCCTAAACCTAACTGCACTTTCTTTACGGCTAGCAAATATTAAACCATACAAGCCAGATTCGTTAACTGCCAATAATTTTTGCTTCCCTCCAAGGGTATCTACTTCTATATACCCTTTCTCTGAGTCAATAAGACGCTCCATCGATTGACTTGTATTTGTTAGTCCTATCGCTTTGCAGACATCACTCGCTATCCACCAAGGATTGTCAGCAGTGCCCACAAAACGTATGTCGTGTGATTCAAAGTTAAAAACAGATAAGTTAGACATTGTGTTTCATCCTATGTACGTGTATTGCCAGCAGTTTACCGACATACTGAGGTCGTGTAATGATAAGCAAAATCCGCGCAATCGCCAAAACTGCAATAATCTATCCTTATCATTCATTCACCCATAAGAAAACACCCTACTTTTTACGGTAAGGTGTAAGTTTTAAGTTTCAATGAGAAAAGTAAACAGTATCTTAATGACGCGCTTAGATCGAACGATAGTACAATCAACTTGTTTGCTTTGAGCATTGGTTGAGCATTTATGTTGAGTATGGTTTTATACCAGTTATAAATGCTTAAACACTTAAAACAGCAAAAATGAGCATTAAGTGAGCATTTTTCACTGTAATAATGCTGAAAGTATTGGCATTGCGTCGTTTTCATCACACTATAAAGAGTGATATTAAGCGATAGATAGCGCTTGTAAAGGACTAACGGGCATGATTAAATCTTGGATGGTGATTGGCGGCGTGGCTTTCTTGGTTGCTTTAGCCGCTAACGTGATTACACCTAGCGATCGCCAATGGTTCAAGCGCTTACAACGACCGAGATGGCTAACTTTTGAGGGTGCAATTCCCATTATCTGGACTGTAATATTTATTTGCGGTGCTTGGTCGGCTTATATTGTCTGGGAAAAAGATCCAGGAAGCAACTCAACTTGGTTAATCATGGGTTTATACTTGCTGTTAGAAATTGTGACCATTGCCTATACACCTGTAATGTTTCGGCTTCGCAGTCTGAAAGTGGGTACAATTCTCGGTGGCACAGGTTTTATCATTAGTGCTTTATTGATACTTGCAGTTTTAGGTTTTTCTGGTTGGGCAGCATTGCTATTAGTTCCTTATTTGCTCTGGAGTCCCATCGGTACTTATACCACTTGGCAGATGGCTAGTCTCAATCCTCAAGATGTCTAAGATTCGTACCAAGGAATGATTCAACTTATGCCCTAAATTGTCAAACTTGCAGTGTATGACTTGACAAAATACACAAAATTTGGATGTCAATATGATTCCATCTTGGATAATAATTGGGGCTGTGACTTTCTTCATTGCCCTTAGTAGTTTCTTGATTACGCCGCGTGATGTTAAATGGTTTGCACGTTTAAGTCGCCCTCACTGGCTAGTTTTTGAGCCGCTGATTCCCCTGATATGGACTGTGATTTTTGTTTGCGGTGCGGCTTCAGCTTATATAGTCTGGCAAAAAAATCCCGGAAGCCTAATTACTTGGTTAATAATGGCTTTGTACGTCTTGGTGGAAATTATCACTGTCGCCTATATACCTATAATGCTGAGGTTTCGCAGTCTCAAAGCTGGAGAAATTCTTGGGCTAATCAGTTTGATTTCAGGCGTTGTCCTCGCAATCTGCATTTTACCGATTTCTCCAATGGCGGCGCTGTTACTCCTTCCCTATTTAGTTTGGACTCCTATTGGTACTTACACCACTGAAGAGTTAAAAGAGTTAAATCCTCAAGATGCCTAGTTTTAGATTTTGGATTGAATAATCTAAAATTCTTCTGCCTCTTTAACGCATCTATGCAATACGCCCATACCTTGCTGTGACAGGATTGGCTGGATTGGATTGATTATTCAGCCAAGCCCACATTTGATCGCCAACAGAAAAATGCCACCACTCTCTAGGATTGCGTTGAAAGCCGACTTTTAACATTACATCTCGCAACAACTGACGGTGAGCATGATACTGTTGTGCTTCTGGGCGATCGCTATTGGCATAATAATCGGGATGCGATCGCTCTGACATTTCATCAATGGGTGAACCCATATTTACTATTTGCCCAGTATCATCTACTAGCGTCACATCCACTGCCGCACCTGTACTATGGGGAGGCGGAGTTTTTTCATCCAAACTTGGTGTAGCCCAAATTGCATAAACCGCTTCCCAAACCTCTTGGCGTTGGCTTGGGGATAATTCCACGTCAGTTAATCCCCTATCTTGCACTGCTTGAGTGAAGCTGTAATCTACCATAAACTGCTGGACTGCGATCGGGCGATAAGCATCAAAAATTTGGATATGCCAGTTAGGATGCAGCAAATCAAGATAATTTTGCGCTTGGCTCAAATTTTCAATAACGCTTTGACGGAGATAATAAGGAGAGTGTTTGCCATAAGGCGCACCTAGTTTTTCATAAGGATGAGGAGATTCCACTGCAAATAATTCTAGAGGAATCTTAATTAGGGGTTCACCAGACTCAAAGATCGGGATTTGATGATAAGGTCTCATCTAGTCAGCCACACAGAACTTACGGATTTTAACGCAAGCATAGCATTCTGCGTAACAAATCTCTTCTTCCTCTGTGTCCTTTGCGCCTCAGCGGTTTATTTTTCCAAATAATGCTCAATCAAAACGAAACACCCTTATTAGATGCTTTAAAAGCTTGTGCTGACCGCTCTCACGCTCCCTTTTACACGCCAGGGCATAAGCGAGGTACGGGTATTGCTCAACCTTTGGCTGATTTACTTGGTACAAAAATCTTTCGCGCTGATTTAACAGAACTAGCAGATTTAGATAATTTGTTTGCACCCCAAGGAGTTATTCAAGCAGCGCAACAACTGGCGGCTGAGGTATTTGGCGCTTCGCAAACATGGTTCCTTGTCAACGGTTCTACCTGTGGGATTGAAGCGGCAATTCTCGCTACTTGTGGCATGGGCGATAAAATCATTCTGCCTCGTAATGTCCATTCTTCTGCGATCGCTGGTTTAATTCTCTCTGGTGCAATCCCAATTTTTCTCAATCCCGAATACGATCCAGTTTTAGATATTGCCCACAGCATCACGCCCAATGCTGTAGAATCTGCACTCCAACAACATCCCGACGCTAAAGCAGTGTTGACAGTTTACCCAACATATTACGGTGTTTGTGGAGATTTGAGGGCGATCGCCAATATCACCCATCAATACAATATCCCTTTACTTGTAGATGAGGCGCACGGCGCACACTTTGCCTTTCATCCCGAATTACCCACTCCAGCTTTAGCCGCAGGTGCTGATTTAACTGTACAATCAATCCACAAAGTACTTGGTGCGATGACACAAGCATCGATGCTGCATATCCAAGGTGACAGGATAGATTGCGATCGCATCAGTAAAGCTTTGCAACTCGTACAATCTACCAGTCCTAGTTATTTACTTTTAGCTTCCTTAGATGCAGCGCGTCAGCAAATGGCACTCCACGGAAAAATGCTGATGTCTCGCACATTGCAACTTGCCAATGAAGCGAGAACAAAAATCAGTCAAATTCCCAGATTATCTATCTTACAAATTCTTAGCCCCCCTTATCAAGGGGGGTTGGGGGGATCTTCCGGCTTTGTGACTTTAGACGAAACGCGATTAACAGTAACTGTTTCTGGTTTAGGCTTAACCGGATTTGAAGCAGAGGAAATTCTAGATGAAAAATTTGCTGTCACTGCTGAATTCGCATCGCTGCAACACCTCACCTTTATCATTAGTTTGGGCAACACTACAGCCGATATTGAGCAATTAATACAAAGTTTTACCACTCTTGCCAAAGAATATCGCCGAAACAACTTGACTCTTACCAATCCTAATGGGCAAAATCTTTTAACTACACAGGCTCATGCTTTACATTTTTCTCCCCGTGAAGCCTTTTTTGCCGTCAGTGAAACATTGCCTTTAGCACAAACAAGCGATCGCATCTGTGCTGAAATCGTCTGTCCTTATCCCCCAGGAATTCCTGTGTTAATGCCAGGAGAAGTCATCACCAACCCCGTACTTAATTACCTACAACAAATCCAAAGAATGGGGGGATTTATCAGTGGTTGCAATGACACTAACTTCCAAACTTTGAAAGTTGTAAAATAACCTTCTAACTCCTAAATTATTGTTGATAAAAATTTAATCCATACGTCAACAGTAAATATGCGGAGAAAAACAAACTTAAGCAGAAATACACAGTAATTATACAGCTATGAAACTTCTATGAAAATAGCTAGCAGATTAATGTCATCTTTAATTTATACCCATAGGATCGTATTGATGACTAATAAATCAAAAGATGAAATCAAAAACCTATTATGTTTGGGGAGTAGCAACTCCGATTGTAGTCACTCTAGCGCTAGGTTTCTCAATAAGAGCGAATGCAGTTGAGTTAGGCGCTGCGTCTGATTACAATGTGTTTGTTTTGGGAGATATCACTCAAAAATATACAGATATTGAAGGAAAACTTGCTGCTGGCGGTAACGTTAATTTCGTTGGCGGACTTGGAAGCAGACTTTCTGGCAATAGCGGCAACGTAGTAGTAGCTGGACAAAACTTAACTCTGAGCAACGGTCAAGTTTACCACGGTAACGCTGTATATGGAGGCAGCGCCAATGTGTCTAGCAATGTGGGATTTCCCCAAGGAACTCTTACCAAAGCTAACCCCATCAACTTCAATGAAGCGGGGAAAGAATTGCGAGGACTATCTCAATATTTGGCAACCTTAACTCCTACTGGTAAAACAACAGTTCAATCTTGGGGTGGTATTAACCTTAGTGGCAGTGGTACTGCTTTCAATGTTTTTAATCTTGCTGGCTCAGATGTATCCAAGACAAACTATTTTGAAATTAAGGGCGATACAAATTCGACTATTGTTGTCAATATCAGTGGTAAGGATGTGTCCCTAAAAAACTTTGGGTTTAATATCCTTGGCACAGATAAACAAAAGGTGATTTACAACTTCTATGAAGCGACAAACATAAATGCTAGTGGAATTAGCATACTAGGCAGTATTCTTGCTCCTTTAGCTAATTTCAATTTTGATAATGGTCAAGTTAACGGCAACGTGGTAGTAGCTTCTTTGAAAGGAAATGGTGAATCTCACAACTATCTGTTTAATGGCGATTTGCCAGATGTCCCAACTAAGTACTACACTAAGCCTCCTACCCATACTCAGGTTCCAGAACCGGCAAATCTTCCAGCTTTAGGATTAATTGCTGTAGTATTTGGTTTATTTCGCAACAGACGCGATCGAGAAATTTGCCTAAAATAATCAGAAATTTTTGGTAGCATAGCGCATGACGCGAACTTGTTTAGATATTTTCGCTCATGCGCTATTTCCTTGCTCCCTACCTTCTACAATAAAGATAGACTTTATTGAGATTTGTATAGTTGGGGAAAAGCTGTCATGGCTCCCGCCGTTTTAATTCAGAATCTGCAAAAACGTTACGGTACAGTGGTTGCCGTTCAGGATGTTTCTTTTCAAGTAGAGTCAGGTGAAATCTTTGGTTTACTTGGCCCCAACGGTGCTGGGAAAACTACAACCTTGCGTGCCTTATGTACGCTGACCACACCGGATGCAGGCATTATCGAAGTATCTGGCATCTCTGTGTTGGATAATCCCAGAGTGGCAAGACAACGACTAGGCTATGTTGCTCAGGAAGTAGCTATAGATAAGGTACTAACTGGAAAAGAACTGCTGCAATTGCAAGCAGCACTTTATCACCTTCCACGCGCAGTAGCCAAACAGCGCATTGAGACAGTATTAGATTTACTCGGTTTGCAAGAATACGCCAATAAAAAGACAGGAACCTATTCTGGAGGTTTACGCAAGCGCCTAGACTTGGCTGCTGGATTGCTCCATGCACCAGATGTTCTGGTATTGGATGAGCCAACTGTGGGGCTTGATATAGAGACGCGCTTTGTGGTTTGGGAATTCCTACGGAAATTACGTGCCTCTGGGACAACGGTAGTAATTACCAGCCATTATTTAGAAGAGATTGACGCTTTAGCCGATCGCGTGGCAATTATAGATCGCGGCGTGGTAATTGCCTCTGGCACACCTTCACAACTAAAAGATCAAGTAGGAGGCGATCGCATCACCTTGCGAATCCGGGAGTTTTCCCCCATTGAGGAAGCAGAAATTGCCAAAAACCTCTTGCAAACTTTACCCTTTGTGCAAGAAGCCATCATCAACAGCGCTCAAGGTAATTCCCTCAACTTAGTGGTGACACCTCAAAACGATGTTCTTATTAACATACAGCAAGCGCTAAATACTGCTGGCTTGCCCATATTTGGCATTGCCCAATCTCGCCCCAGCCTTGATGACGTTTACCTCGCCGCTACAGGACGCACCCTAATGGATGCAGAACTCGCAGCCGTTGCCACCCGCGATCCTAAAGCTGAGAAAAAGCAGCTTATGAGATAGGGACTGGGGATTGGGGACTGGGGACTGGGGACTAGAGAATAATCCATACCCAATTCTCAATCCCCAATCCCCAATTCCAAATTCCAAATTCCAAATTCCAAATTCCAAAATTATGAGCGTTACTCCTAAAACTGATATCAATTGGCAGCCGATAACATTGCCACAAGCAGATGTTAATCCTGCACCTAACTTTTTCGCTGAATTGGTACAAGAGACGTTGGCTTTAACTCGTCGCTTGTTTATTCAGTTGCAACGCCGTCCCTCAACTTTGGTTGCCGGAATTATTCAGCCAGTCATGTGGTTGATACTGTTTGGTGCTTTGTTCCAAAATGCTCCCAAGGGTATATTTGGCAACACAACAACCAATTACGGGCAATTTTTAGCTGCCGGCATTATTGTATTTACAGCCTTTGCCGGGGCGCTGAATGCTGGTTTACCTGTAATGTTTGACCGTGAATTTGGCTTTTTAAATCGTTTGCTGGTAGCACCGTTAGCATCGCGGTTTTCCATAGTCTTCGCTTCAGCAATCTTCATCATCAGCCAAAGTTTGCTGCAAGCGGCTGTGATTGTAGCGGCGGCGGCACTCTTGGGCGCTGGACTACCTGATGCAGCTGGTTTAAGTGCGATCGCTCTCATTGTCTTGCTCTTAGCTTTGGGTGTAACAGCCATCTCTCTCGGTTTAGCTTTCGCCCTACCGGGACACATTGAATTGATTGCAGTGATTTTTGTCACCAACCTACCATTATTATTTGCTAGTACTGCTTTGGCTCCTTTATCCTTCATGCCTCAGTGGTTACAGGTTGTGGCTACCCTGAATCCTCTCAGCTATGCGATCGAACCCATTCGTTATCTGTATCTCCACAATAGTTGGGGATTAGGTAGCATCGTAATGCAAGCTCCTTGGGGTGATGTTACCTTTGGGGGAGCATTGCTGGTGTTGTTTGGCTTTGCCCTTGTCGCCTTATTGAGCATTCAACCCCAACTGCGTCGGACTCTTGCTTAAGATAAAATAGAGAAATTTTAGGGTCAAAATCCCATGAAAAAACCATTTTTACAAATTGCTAGACTCTTTGTAGCTACTGTGGCAGGAATCAGCTTTGCTTCCTTGCTCATGGCTCAACCCAGTTCGGCTCAAATCAGTAGCCCAACGGATGCTTTTCCCAGCAATAGTACAACAGACCAAAATACCGATCCCTTCGCCCGCTCAAACTCAGACAATTTCAATATGTTTGACCTGATTCATCGGGCGAATTTCGGGACTCTCAACTGGGATTCTAACCAAAAAAACGAACAATTAGACTCAGCCGCAGCAGCCTTTAAAGCAAGTCAACAAAAACGAATTCAACAAGGAGGTCAACCACAACAAGCAATCCCCGCTTCGCCATCGGTTACACAGCCATCGTTTACGCTGCCATTACCGTCAGGTAACTGAAATCAAACAAAGAACCCCAAGCCTCTAATACTTTGTCAGCTAGTTTTGTGGGTTTATAGTAAGCACTTTAATGCTTAGAAAATAAGGACTAAAGCCCTTACTACAAACTTGTTTACCCATCAATTTAAACTTGACAGACTATTAAGGCTTGGGGTTGAAACTATTTAAAAAGTCTTTCGTTATCAGGGTAAAAAACTACAGTCCAAGTGCAGCTAAAATATCGCCAGCATGGGTAGTAGTATTTACAGCAGTGTCAACATGGGTAATTTTGCCGTTGGGGTCAATTACATAGGTGACGCGTTTGGCATAACCGCCGCCATCCACATCGAAAGCTGTGATGAGGGATTTGTCGGAATCAGCCAGTAGGGGAAAATTCAAATTATATTTTTGGGTGAATGCTTGATGAGAAACCTCATCATCAGCACTGACTCCCAACACTACAACATCTTTACCTTGATATTTAGATTGGGCATCCCGAAAACTACAGGCTTGTTTGGTGCAGCCTGGCGTGTCATCTTTGGGGTAAAAATACAAAACAACGGTCTTACCAGCAAAGTCAGATAACGAGACTGTGTTGCCGTTTGTATCTTTGGCGGTAAATGCAGGTGCATCCGTACCAACTGCTAGAGGCATAATTAACTTTTCCTGTTTCAGATTGTTGATGCACTTGAAATTTTACATTAATTTATAATGATTAAATATAATTACTAAAAAATAGCATAACTATACTTTAGGTAACTAATTTTGGTTAAATGAGGTATTTGATACAAGAAAAAATATATTCTTGAATTAATCTTTCTTAGAAGAAAAATTTATACCCCTACACAATGGCTGCTGCTGATTCCCAAAACCCAAATATTTTTGTCTATCCTCAAAGCACAGTAGAAAGAGCCGAGCGATCGCTAGTGTGTTCGCCCTTCAATCTATCTTTATTTGAAGTTATGGGACACCAGAGTGTTTCATTAACTGCGATCGCCTTAGACAATGGACTCAAGCAAGGCTATACTAAGCGCCCTTTATCAGAATTAGCCTGTGATAACGCCTTGGGTTGGCTGATTCAAGTGGGTGTATTGCGGCGAGAAGTCGATGGTCAGGGGATTACAGATAGTTTTCGCCTCACTCCCTTGGGTCGTCAGTTAGTGGAACAATACCAGGGAAAAAACTGGCGGACACCTTCATGGCGCGATCGTTTATTCGATGCTGTGATTCGTTGGTTGCGGATACCCTTTTAGAAGAAAAAACCAAAGAGTTAGGATTACGCAATCAAAGGGAATAATATATACGGAAACATCACATCTGTTCATGAAGTCTTTACAATGTGGTGAGCCATTGGGCATTGGGAATTAGGCATGGGGCATGGGGCAGCAAAGGAGAAAGAAGTAATTCATTCTCCTTTTACCTCTTATGTTGTATGTTTTGGGTAAAATTCGCTTACTTTCTCAGAGAAAGAGGTAATTCATTCTCCCCTTCTCTCTTACCCCAATGCCCCATGCCCAATTCCCAATTCTCAATTCCCAAGTATCTTGAAAAATTAACTAATAAATAGCAACTATGAAATCAATTATGGTGGTGGGGACAACATCTCATGCAGGGAAATCACTTTTAACTACAGCTATTTGTCGCATTCTGTCGCGGCGTGGATGGCGGGTGGCTCCCTTTAAAGGTCAGAATATGGCTTTAAATGCTTATGTCACTTCCAATGGTGGAGAAATTGGTTATGCTCAAGCAGTGCAAGCTTGGGCTGCGGGAGTCGTGCCTTGGGTAGAAATGAACCCAATCTTACTCAAACCTCAAGGGGATATGACTTCCCAAGTAATTATCAAAGGCAGGTCTGTAGGTAAGGTGAGTGCCTCAGATTACTACGAGCAATATTTTGACCTGGGGTGGAAGACAATTGAAGAATCGCTACAGCATTTAGGAACAGAATTTGACATGGTGGTTTGTGAAGGTGCCGGTAGCCCAGCAGAGATTAACCTCAAGCACCGGGATTTAACTAATATGCGGGTGGCAAAATATTTGAATGCGCCAACGATGTTAGTAGTTGACATTGATCGCGGTGGTGCTTTTGCCCATGTGGTAGGAACCTTAGAGTTATTGGAACCAGATGAACGCGCCCTAATTAAAGGTGTAGTCATTAACAAATTTAGAGGACAGCGATCGCTCCTAGATCCAGGAATAAAATGGCTGGAAGAACGGACGGGTATTCCTGTTGTTGGTGTGATACCCTACTTGCAAGAAGTGTTTCCCGCAGAAGACTCCCTTGATTTACTAGAACGTGAATCGCATAAAGCCCAAGCTGACCTCAATATTGCCGTCATCCGCTTACCCAGAATTGCCAATTTCACCGACTTTGATCCATTAGAATCAGAAAGCACAGTTTCAGTAAAATACCTTAGTCCCAAGCAAGATTTAGGACATCCTGATGCCGTAATTATTCCAGGTACAAAGACCACAATTGCTGATTTACTACTGCTGCAAAAAAGCGGTATGGCAGAAGCTATTCAAAACTATGCGGCTTCTGGGGGTACTGTTTTAGGTATCTGCGGTGGCTATCAAATGCTCGGTCAAATCATTGCCGATCCAGAAGGGATAGAAGGGCAAGCTGGCAGATTTCAGGGGTTAAACCTTTTACCAATTAGAACTGTAATTACCGGACAAAAAATTGCCCGCCAGCGCCAAGTTAGCTCGAATTATCCGCAACAAGGCTTGCCAGTAAATGGCTTTGAAATTCACCAAGGGCGATCGCGCATCGAACAGCAAGGAATAGATCCTCAATCTTACCATGCCCTATTTGACGATATTAATTTAGGATTAGTAGATAGTTGTCAATCAGTGTGGGGAAGTTACCTCCACGGGCTTTTTGACAATGGCCCTTGGCGACGTGCTTGGTTAAATCGCCTCCGTCAACAGCGTGGTTTAAAATCTTTGCCCACCGGTGTTGCTAACTATCGGGAACAGCGAGAGCAGATTTTGGATTCTTTAGCCACTGAAGTCGAGAACCATTTAGACTTAACTCCATTTTTGTCTTAAGCTAGGCTCTAATCGGAAATTTCAATACGAATTATTAATGGTTGTTCGCGTCCGCTTTTTACCAGATGATATTACAGTAGATGCCGAAGTGGGAGAAGCCCTTTTGGATGTAGCAGACCGGGCTGGGGTATTTATTCCCACCGGTTGTCTCATGGGATCTTGTCACGCTTGCACCGTCGAATTAGAGGATGGAGAAATCATCCGCGCTTGTATCACAGCAGTACCGCTACGCGAAGAATTGACGATTAATTTGTTTAGCGATCCTACTTGGTAATGTAGCCACTCTTATTGAAAAAGATTGGTATGCTATGCGGATCTTAGTTAATTGCTTGTAACGCTTGTAATAGACCTTGAGCAGTAGAAAGTTTTACATTGTAAGTATTAACTGGAATTGCATTAACCATTGAAGCAAAAATAACTTTATGTCCCTGATCGTTAGGATGTATGCCATCTGGAGATATCAACACATCACCACCAGCATTAATCATATCTTGGTAGACATCCGCCCACCTAGTACTAAACTCTTTTGCCACACTTTTTGCGGCATCTCTGTAAATACGATGTTTATTAGGTGTACCGCTATTAAATTCTGGATAAAGGTGATACGCAATTGGCTTTATATAAGGAGGAGAGCCGATTGTAATATTTAAGCGATTGATTCCTGATGCAAGTAGTCCTTGTACGACTTCTCTTAAATCAGTCTTGTATTCCTCGACAGAAAAAGCTTGACCGCTATATCATAAGTCATTTAATCCATATAAAATGTAGACTTTTTCAGGGTAATGTCTAACAACATCATTGAGATAGCGATCACGTCCGTTATTAGTAAGCCTTGGATAAGTGTTTTGGAGAACGGTTCCACTGATTCCCTGATTGTCTTCGCATAAGTTTTTGTTTTTAGCGAGTAGCGTACTCCACTTTAAAGACAAACTAGATACACCCATACCTTCAGTTATCGAATCACCAAAAAATACTGCCTTGCTACAATTATTTTGTTTTAGACATGCAAAGCTAATCAAAAGTACTGCGAAAGTAATTGCAAGATTTTGTGCAAGATTTTGAAGCATAATTATCACTTCTCCAGGTTAGATAGACTTTGCGCTTACAAAAAAAGCAGTATAAACCCAAAATGGGTAATATTTCATCAAAGTCAACAGCTTAACCGGACTCTCACATAATGGCGCACTACTGAAAAATCATACAATTTCTCAAATCGTATCGCAGTCCGAGCCATCTAAACGATCGCGTGGTTTCCTACTGCCTGTTTTTATCTATATCAATTACCTTTAACATTCAGCGCATATTCTTTAAACCTTTCCAAATCAGCTTGAATTGTCGATTCAACTATCCGTCCCAAAAATAAGTTATCCATAATTTTGCCAAGAATGCCAGGGATAGCGTAGGAAATCGTCATTTTGACAATGCTACTATTCTGGCGATCGTAAAAGCGAATTGCTCCCTGATTCGGCAAACCATCAATCGATTCCCATTGAATAATTTGGTTAGGAATAACTTTGAGAATTCGAGATTTCCAATTGAATTCTAAACTGCCGGTTTTTAATTTCCAAAGAGATATATCTGGATTCTCTGGCGGAATTTTCACCGAATCAATCCACTTCATCCACCGGGGCATTTGCTCCAAATCAGACCAGAGACTCCATACTAAATCTATGGGAGCCTCTACTTCTACCTGCACAGTATGCTCTAACCAATCTGACATTCTCTTTTTCCTTTGCGTTCTTCGCGGTTAGTTATTTCTTCAAACTTTCCAAAATCACTTTTGCCGCCCGCCGTCCAGAAATAGTAGCACCTTCCATGCTGTCGATGTAGTCTTGCTGGGTATAACTCCCTGCAAGAAAGAAATTATCTACTGGTGTTTTTTGATTGGGACGATACGCATCCATTCCTGGTGCTTCTCGGTAGAGAGACTGAGCAAGTTTTACCACACTGTACCAAGTCATATTTAACTCTCGTGACGAGGGAAACAGTTCGTGGACTTGCTTGAGGACATGATTTGCGATCGCTTCATTGCTTTGGGCAATAAACGGATCTCCTGGTGTCAGCACTAGTTGTAACAAAGACCCCTGCCCTGGGCGATAATAATCAGCAGGGCTAGTCAACGCCAAATCAGCAAAACAAGAAAAGTCAGCATCGGCTGTGTAGAGTAAATTATCGATTCCAGCCGCATGATTTAGCTGTTTACGTTGCTCTCCATCGTTAAGTTCAGTCACCCAACCATCGAAGCGTAACTGCACTGTAGCCACTGGCACTGCATCCAGCTTATAAATGTTGTCAAATTCTGACCACTTGCGCCACTCGTGGGGTAGGATGCGTTGAATTCCTGGAATATCACAGGCAAAAACGTAAGCATCAGCAGCGATCGTTTCTACTGCATCACCTTGGGCAACTACTATACCAGTGACACGGGTTTGTTCAGCTGACTCTGTAAACTGAATTTCCCGAACTTGCCGACGGGTGTAAACTTTAGTCCCTCTAGCTTCCAAATATTCCAGAATGGGCTTGTGTAAATATTCAGATGGAGAACCTTCCAGCATTCGCAAAACTGAAGCTTCAGTTCTGACTGCAAATAACTGAAATATTGTTAACATACAACGGGCAGACATATTTTCGCAATCAATAAATCCCAATGCGTAGGCGATGGGGTTCCATAACCGCTTAATGCTGCCATTACTCCCACCGTGACTGCGAAACCAATCGGCAAAGCTAACTTTATCTAAGTTGCGAATAGTTTTCATCGCCCCATTGAAGTCTACCAATCCGCGAACTATCGGACTAGTACCTAAAGCGATCGCATTTTGCAGTTTATCCTGCAACGATAATTGGGAAGTCGTGAAAAATGCCTTTAAGCCATTGAAAGGCGCACCTGTAAAGAAGCGAAAATCCAAACCACCAGTGCGCCCCCCTTTATTAATAAAAGTGTGAGTATGTTCCTTGAGACGTAAGTTTTCTAACACCCCCACTTTCTTCATCAAGTCAAATAGTTGGTAGTAGCACCCGAAAAATACATGCAACCCCATTTCTAGATGGTTGCCATCTCCATCAACCCAACTGCCAACTTTACCACCCACAAACGGACGAGACTCAAATATCTCTATTTCACAACCAGCATCAGCTAGATCTACTGCGGTTGCTAGTCCAGCCAGTCCCGCACCTACGATTGCAACGCGCATTCCGTCGTTCCTTTTCAGTTTCTTTACAGATTGTAACTGGGTTGGTGTCGGAATTCGCTACTTAATATCAACTCTACCAACATATCAAGGTATGGCAATGTCGATACTAAAACCTCCTTTTAGTCCCAGCAATTGACCAGACGCGAGAAAAACGCGTCTGTATCAGTTAGACAAATTATTGTCCATCGCGGCGGACTCAAAAAAGTATCGGAGCTATTTTTTTGGTGGTAAAGCAGTTATCTAGTAAGTAGTGAAAGTATGTTCTTACTTGTTTACATCTTTGCCATCATCGGAGATCGGCAAACTTCTAATCAGTTCCCGAATCACATCGGTTGCAGGTCTACCTGTTTGTTGGCAATATTTTTCTAGTTTTTCCGCTTCCTGTGTTGCGAGATTAACTGTTATGCGTTTAACGGCCCATTTTTTATTTGTCATTATCATGCTATCTGCTGTATATCTAGATTGTCGAAAGAGTCTAAGTTAAAGAGGGAACCGATAAGATTATCAGAATTTGTCTCAGGAAACAAGTAATATCATTAATATTAAAAACTGTAGTTTTGTCAAAGGATTCATCATTTTCTAAATAAATCAGAAACTTACACTTTATTTGTTACTATTTTGACAGCAAAAATAGTAGATAGTTCCTTCTGAGGATATTAACCCTATTAACAGCATCAGGAAAGCCTGACAAGGAGCTTTTATAAATGAATTTGAGGACACCTAATGTTGACTCAATCAAGAGTTCTCAAATTATTCTCCATCAAAAGGATTTGACATTCTCTCTTAAGCAAGTTCGCTAAACTCACTTGGTGAGAATATCTGTATAACTGATGAAAAAGAAAGCTATAGAAGCATTATCAAGCTGCAATAGTGGCCTACAGGCTGGTTATAGTGAGATATATAGACCGCTAACAATCACTTAAAAGTGCAAATATCCGTCTGCACCCATTCCTGTAACCAATAAGCTAATATCTGCTTGAACCGTTAAGACTTTTGGCTTACCACGATTAAGCTGATTGCTTTTCTGTAGTAATCTTGCAGTCAATAAAAATGGGATATGACTCAGCTCTCTGAGTGTAAAGAACCATTTGTCTAGAAAAAATTGACAGCATTATCTGTAATTTTACACAGACAAATCAGGATGTGAATTATGTGATGTTACTTGAATGTTGCCGATAATAATATTTTAGTTTCGCTTCATTTTTTTTACACTAAACTACCGTAAAGATACGACTAAAATCTAGACATCTTTCTCCTCACAATAGCGATATAATTTGTTTTTAACTCAGCAGTTTTAGATTAATTGTATTTATCTCTCTAGAGATTAGACAAATTATCTTTAATCTGGATTGCGCTAATAATTCCACTATTACCCGCTTTTTTGTATTTAAAACTAAGAGAAAAAGTACTACCCAAAAAGATTTAACCTACAACCATTATTCATTGGTAAATAAACCTATATAAATGATTACGTGTTTCAATTGTTTTTGCGGTGTATTCATTATAGCTATGATTTATACCCTTTCAAGAAACTTTATCTAGAGACGAAATAAGCTCATTCTCAGACTTTATAAAAAAATTACAAAGCACAAGATATAAGATGAGCTTTTGCTTAATGATATTGATATATAACAAGCTCTTAAGCTCAAAAAATTGTTAAAAGAAAGATTCTGATATTGAAGTGTGTCAGCTAGATTTGATTAAACCGGACTTCGTAAATAATTCTCTAGTAATTTGTACTGATTTATACTGGTAAATCTCCAAATAAAATTACTGGAAAACGATAAGAATATAGATACTTCATGAAATTTAGGTAAAGTTAGCTGCCATCTGGGGTATGTACTAATACAGCTTGGCAAAAATCCAGATCGCATCGCAATTCAAAAGACTTAGGGGAAAATCTTTTTGTCAAAGGTAGACAAACTTCAGCCTGTGCTAAGTGCATCAAAACTAAGTTTTTTTAACTTTACTTAGCACTCAGTAAGGTCACTAGCTCTTTAGCGCTGAGTTTAGTCAATATGCGATGCGAATCGAATATATATCAACTTAATTTCTCATAGCCGTAATTCGACATTAAGGATTACGGCTATTAGTGCAACTATTCCAAGTTAAGTTGGGGCATGAGTTTGAGAGTGCCAATACCTAAATCTTTTGGTGAAAGCGATCGCCCTTCAAACAAAGCCATCATATCCCGGAACTGAGGATTGCCACGGGATGCTCCCGTTAGCCCTTTAGCAATGATTAAGCCACAGTAGCCCTTAGTATTTTTACAGCGTTGATTCCATTTTTTCCGGGCTTCTACATGAACTGGATCTTCATCTAAAAATTCACCAAATAGGAACAATTCGTCATTTTGAGTTTGCAATAAACCGAGGTCGTAGCGATCGCCATCGAAAGGATCGGCACCTGGATTAAAGCAAATTGCTTTCAGTCCACCTGCTGCTTCAATTCTTTCAATTACAGTCTTAGCCTTGGGCCGGGAAGTTTGAATTAAAATTACTGGCAAACCGTCACCCACTTCTTTAATTTCACCAGCTTTATGGTAAGTTACCCCCTTACGGAGGCGATCCAACATTTCCCAGGACACTACACCTAAGCTGAAGAAAGAGTCTTCCGGTATCAAGTCATCTTGCAATGATTGGAAATTTGCAAAGTCAAGGTTGTCAATTTCGTCATCATCACCAAAGCCTGCCATTTCCTCTAACTCTGCTGCTAACTGCGGCATTGTTGAAACTGTCACAGCCACAGATTTAGTTGATTCTTCCAACTGCGGTAGAGAAATGCGATAACGGCGACTGAGGGTAGGGAAGATATCCTCTTGTAAATCGCGACGGCGATCGCGAATAAAGCGGATCAGACTTTCGATCGCAACTAAGATTACTAGTGCTTCTTCGTCATACAAAACAGACCGGAGTCCTTCTAAGGGGTGGATATTACCGAAAGTTGGGTCAATTTCTGATAATGGTAGATCCGCCAAATCACTTTCTTCGTCTTCGTCTTCATCTTCGTCTTCTTCAGCACTCTCAAAGGTGAGAAACAGGCAATCTTGCTTGAGGAATGCTTCTTCTAGATGCTCAGTTGAGTCTTCATCTTGTAAAACTGCGGTACGAAACTGTTTTAAAGATTCCTCTGAGCGATAAAACAAAATCCCATACTCCATTCCCAGCATTCCCATAACTGAGGCATAGAGTGTGCCAACATCCCACTTATTAATTTCGATTGACAAAATTTGCTGTTCTTCCAAAAATTCCCAAGGTGCTGCTTGCCAAATTGCAAATGCTTTTTCTTGCAAGATTTGTGCATACTGTGGGGGTAAGTCGGGGGTTTGACTATCGAGAATGTCAGCGAACCCGCGAAACAGTTCGTCAATTAAAGGCAGTTCTGGTGCATAGTCAATGGCAATATCTAAATCTTGCAGCACCCCCCGCAGGTAAAATTGGATCTCACGGTCTTTGACTACAATTCTTTGGGGTCTTGCAGGTCTTGCTGGACTGTGGGGATGCTCCATTGCTCGCATTAAGGTACGAACTATTGCTTCTGGGCCGATATCTGAAGCTACCACGTCCATTCCTCGAACTACACCTTGGGAGTAATCTACCCAAAGAATGCATTCTCCCTTTTCCTCGGAGTCTGAGTGCTGGTTTGGTGATGACAACGGACGGCGATCGCCCTCCCATACAGAAGGAATTTGCGTTAATTTCTTCAAGCGACGACTGGTAGAGCGATTAAAACTTGTCATAGAGTAAGTTAATCAAAAGAAGCAATTTGGAAGTAAACTTTGGGGGATAGCTAGCCTCGGATTAGGTTTTTATGGCTGCACCTGAAAGATAGTTGCTTCTGGTGACTGCTGCCACGCTTGAACTCCAAAAATACCGAATCTCTAAACACACTGAGTCTCTCAATTCTAGAATAAAAATCTTTGGCTGCTTTTAACGGAGTGTTTACAATTTGGCATCTAACGACTTCTAAGCCGCTAGAATGAATACAAAAACACTAAGGGCAACCCAGAGGCATTAACCAGCCGATATCGGGTAAAGCTTAAACTAATTAAGGAGTTAAAAAAGCAGATGACACAAGCAATTCAGCCTCAACAACGCGGAATTCTGTTGAGCGAAGCCGCATTGCACCAGGTAAAATCCCTCCGAGACAAGCAAGGCACAGATTTCTGCTTACGGGTAGGAGTCCGTCAGGGTGGCTGTTCTGGGATGTCTTACATGATGGACTTTGAAGACACTAGTAAGATCGCCCCAGAGGATGAAGTTTTTGACTATGATGGCTTCAAAATTGTCAGCGATCGCAAGAGTCTGTTATATCTCTACGGTTTAATGCTCGATTATAGCGATGCCATGATTGGCGGTGGTTTTCAATTCACCAACCCCAATGCCAACCAAACTTGCGGTTGCGGCAAGTCATTTGGGGTGTAATATTGTCATTTGTCATTTGTCCCTCGTCATTTGTCGTTTATCATTTGCACGTGCCTATGACTAATGACCAATGACCAATGACTAATGACCAATAACTAATGACTAATGACCAATGACTAATACAGTTGAATCCCTGTTTGATACAGGTTTGGAACGCTATAAAGCTGGAGAGGCGGTAGATTCTTTAATCCCTGTGTTTAAAGAAGTGTGCGATCGCGCTCCGAAAACTAGTGCTGCTTGGATTTGTTTGGCGTGGTTGTATCTACTCGATAACAAACCCAATTTGGCTTACAAAGCTGCACAGAAAGCAGTCAAGTTAAACCCACAAGATCCACAGGCTAGAATCAATATCGCCTTGGCAATGCTGGAAACAGGTCAAAAAGGTTTACGAGAACATGTTGACATAGCACAGCAGCTAATTTTTGTCAATGAAGAGTGGCAGGATGAAATAAAAAATAGTATTGAAGACGGTTTAAGTAGAAAACCAGATTGGCAGAGTTTGAAAAAAGTCAGAAATTGGCTGTTTGAAGAGTGAGAAATTAAGAGTTAGGAGTGAGGAGTTAAATTCAAGTCGGTAATCCTCACTTCTAACTTATCCATCACATAGTTAGCAGTCGTCAATTTTGGGCAAGTGGACACAAGGGTAGATGAAAGATAAATTGTTAAATTGGCTAAACACGATTTTAGTCGCAGATGTTTTTTTGGTTTTGTTTGGTTTTGTTTGGTTAGCGATCGCAGCGATCGGTGACTCTGTAGGAGTAAACTTGGGTTTGGATTTGTGGCATCAACTCTGGCAACCCTTGTTTAACCCAGCGATTGGTATCCTCATGGGCGGTGCAATTCTCAGTGGTATTATCAGTTGGATTTCCAAAAAATTTCTCTCCGGTCAAGAGTAAAGGGATTGGGGATTGGGGATTGGGGATTGGGGATTGGTAATAACCAATAGTTTTCTTCCCCCTACCGCCTGCCCCCACTCTCTTCTAATTCAGAATTTGTCTTAGTGCTGACTGTAAATTAGGATATTTGTACTCAAATCCTGTTTCCACGGTGCGCTTCGGAAGGACTTGCTGACCTTCTAAAACTACTATAGCCCCGTCTCCTAAAAGAGCTTCGATTGCAAAAGCAGGAACAGGCAACCAAGAAGGGCGATTCATTACTTGTCCCAAAGCTTGGCTTAAATCTGCCATCTTGACTGGGTTAGGGGCGGTAGCATTGTATACGCCTTCTATTTCCGGTTTAGTTAAAGCTTGTATAATCAAGTTAACTAAATCGTCTACGTGAATCCATGAGAACCACTGGCGACCATTGCCAATGGGGCCACCAGCGAAAAGTTTGAAAGGCGGAATCATTTTACCTAAAGCACCACCATTGCCTAGAGCAATCCCAAAACGCAGAATTACCAGCCGTACACCAGCATCTTTTACCTTTCTTGCTTCTGCTTCCCAGGCTTGGCAGACTTGGGCAAGAAAATCGTTACCAGATGAGCTTGTTTCATCAAAGGTTGCCGTTTCACTAGTGCCGTAGTAGCCAATAGCCGAAGCGTTAATTAACACAGTTGGGAGGCAGCGCGTTGCGGGGGTTCCCACGCCACTCCCCTCAACGGGGTGGCTCCCCGTTGTAGCGACTTCTGTTTTGGGGTTAGCGTTGGTTATTGCTTCAACTATTTTTTGTGTACCTAACTTTCGGCTATTGAGGATTTCTTGTTTGCGTTCTGGTGTCCAGCGTCCTTCACCAATAGGTTCTCCTGCTAGATTCACTACACCATCACAACTAGCAATGACACTTTGCCAAGAACCAGAGGCGTTTGGTGTGTAGGGAACAATTTCTACATTGGCGAAAGCCTCAGATGGAAAAACCTTTTGAGCAAAAGCGGTGTTCCGAGTTAATACTATTATTTGATGACCTTTCCCGTGGAGTCGTTGTACCAAAAGACTACCGACAAATCCTGTTGCTCCAGTAATTGCTACTTTCATTTTCTATCTCAGCCAAACCTTTATTTTGACACTCCCAGGGCTGTTAAACTCTTCGGTTCGCTCAATTTAACAAAAAGCCGTGAGATTCTTGCTTCATAGGGATTCCAATGAATTTACCCTCTTCCAAGAGAAGACGCGAAGCACGAACAGCAAGCATCTTGACTGTCTACCCGACGGCTGCACACCCTCTATTAAAGACGATGCTGTAATACTCGATCTCAAAACTCAATAACTTTGCTTTTTTAATCACTTTTCGTTTATATGCTTCGGTATTATAGGATGGACGGAGTGTTGCAAGGCGTGGGGCTATTATGGCTCGCTATACGTGTTCGTTTATTCTTTCTGTTGCTAGTGACCATCTCCAGCCGTTACTTGTAGAACTTCTACAGGACTGTCAGTTGGATATTCAATACCACACGGGCGATTACATTATCGCTCGTCAGACTCCTGGTAATGTGCCTTTTCCTAAATTGATCGCAGTAGAAGTATTGATTGATAAATCAAAATCTACTGAAACAGAAACCAAAATGAGTATTGTGATTAAAAATGAAGAATTACCACTCCAACTAGATAATTACTGCCGACAAATGTTTGAATTTATCAAGCAGGCCATTGAAAATAGCCGCCATTGGCATTTGATTGAAAGTCTTGCAGGATAGCTTTGGTAATTGAATTGACAATCCCACGGCTTTCAGCCGTGAGAGTGTCAGAATTTGATTTGTAGTTAGAATTTAATCTCCCAGATCCTCTAAATCCTCGGCCATACCGGGGTTTATTAATGTAATGTCGTACTCGCTCGAATCCGTTTGTCCCAAACGCTGAGTGTTTTTTAAAAGGTAATAAATGGCACGGACTTGAGGTCCAAAAACGATCTCGTCTTCATTTCTGAGATCGTGGGTTGGTATCTTACGTCCATTAATCATCAAACCGTTGGAACTAGCCTTCCCTTTGGCATCGCCATCTACAATCCGGTAATAGTAGCTATGGCTATTATGCTCTCGTGGCAATCTCACTAATGTGGCATGGCGGCGGGAGACAAACTGCGACATCAAACGGATATTACATTCACGGTCTCTACCTATAGAGTAGACGGGTTGCTCTAGAGAAAATTCTTTGCGACCTTGATCGTCTTCAATAATCAGTAGATGGTTTTCATTAGTTTCTGCTGCCATTGACAAATAGGTGGAACTGTGATATGTCAAGATTTGTTTAGTATCGGATTTTGCCATTGTCGCGCACCGTCAGTCTATGGTGCTAATCTAGATAAGCTTTAAAATTGCATAATACCTTGAAAGAGTAGAACTTGGTCATTCTACTCCAGTAGCTATGATAGCTTTTGTCGGTGCTTAAACAGGCTTTGTGATTTGTGTAAGTTTAACAAAATCTGCTAATAACTAATTTGTAGTGACGTTCTCTACAGGCAGTATCTCGTAGAGAACGTCACTACAAATTACGAATTGTTCACTTGAGATCGGAATAACTAAGATTTGTGAGGGGAAATTTTAGATGCAAAAAAGTATTCTAAGGCTGATGAGCTAATCGCCGTAATAATATTGAGTTTGTGACGACGCTAACAGAGCTAAAAGCCATTAATGCAGCAGCACTAGATGGGTTAAGGACAAAACCCAGGCTAGGGAACAAAACACCTGCTGCTAAAGGAATGCCAACTGTATTATATGCAAAAGCCCAGAATAAATTTTGGCGGATTTTTTTGAAGGTGGCGCGACTAAGCTGAATTGATTCGACGACATCGTTTAGGCGATCGCGCATGAGGATAATTTCAGCAGTTTCCATCGCCACATCTGTCCCGGAGTGTAAAGCAATTCCTACATCTGCTTGGGATAAAGCAGGAGCATCATTGATTCCATCTCCGACCATTGCCACAACGGACTGGGGATTGGGTATTGGGGATTGGCTATTAGGCAGAATTTTTCCTAGTCGCCAGTCCCTAGTCCCCAATCCCTCTTTCTGGAGAGACTGGATTGCGGCCGCTTTTTTGGCTGGGGGAACACCTGCGATTACGTCAGTGCTATCTAATCCTAGTTGTTTGGCTATGGCGCTAGCTGCTTCTTTGCGATCGCCACTGAGTAACATTACCCGTAGACCCATCTGGCGCAACTTGTCTACAGTCGATTGGGCATCTGGTCTGAGGGGATCGGAAACAGCAATTAGCCCAGCTAAAGTTCTCCCAACTGCTACGCAAACGACTGTTTTTCCATCCGTTGCTAAATCCTGTGCTAACTGTTGTGCTGTTTCGCTAATGTCAATGCCGTGCCAACTCAACCAGTCCCAGTTACCTAACAATACAACCGTGCCCTCTATTACAGCAGAGATTCCCAATCCTGGTTCCGTGTGAAAGTCTACAGCCTCTGGAATAGATAACTGTTGCCGTAGTGCTTCATGCTGAATCGCTTTTGCTAACGGGTGGTGAGTACCGTTTTCTACAGCTGCTGCTAGTTGTAATAGAGATTGGGAATTCCTAGTCCCTAGTCCCCAGTCCCCAGTCCCCGATCCCTCAATTAACAGACAATCTGTAACAATGGGATTACCTGTGGTCAAAGTGCCAGTTTTATCAAATACTACAGTGTCTAACTGGTGGACTTTTTCTAAAACATCACCACCTTTGATTAACAAACCCCTCTCTGCGCCCATAGCAGTCCCGACCAGAATGGCTGTTGGGGTAGCAAGTCCTAAAGCGCAGGGACAGGCGACAACCATAACTGCGATTGCTAGTTTTAAACTGATTAATAGGGGAGAGTGGGGAACTTCATGTGTAGCGTGACCCATCATTTCCATACCACCAGACATGGTGATATCAGTCCAGATGTGAGTGCCGAAAAAGTACCAAAAGACAAATGTGAATGCAGATGCTGTCAATACTCCGTAGGTAAAGTAACCAGCTACTGTATCCGCTAATTTCTGTACTGGGGCTTTCCGAGTTTGGGCGGCTTCTACTAAAGTGACAATTTGAGCTAGAGTTGTATCACTTCCAGTACGGGTTGTCTGAATAGCGATCGCTCCTGACTGGTTTAGTGTGCCTCCTGTCACCAAATCTCCCGGTTGCTTAATTACTGGTACGGCTTCCCCAGTCAACATCGATTCATCGACTGTTGTTTGACCAACCACGACTTCACCATCGACAGGGATTTTATCACCAGGCAGCACTTTTAACCATTCACCAACCCGCACCTGTTCAGCAGGAATCTCTACACTAGAAGATCCCACTCCGTCTTTTTCTGGGTTAGCAATCAATCGCGCTACCTGTGGCTGGAGTGCTAGCAATTTTCTAAATGCAGCAGCAGCGCGACCTCTAGCTTGTTGTTCTAATGTCTTTCCTAAAATAATAAAGCCCAGCATCATTACTGGTTCGTCAAAGAAGCACTCCCAACCCAATTTGGGAAACAGCAGCGCTACTAAACTAGCAATGTAGGCTGTCAGCGTTCCTAATCCGATCAGAGTGTTCATGTTAGGCGCATTTCGCCTCCAGCCTAGCCAGCCGTCTACTAAAATCGGGCGACCGGGAATTAATAGCGCCACTGTCGCCAGTCCACAGTGAAACCAGATGTTATTTAGCATTGGCAGCACCGAGCTACCAAGATTACCAAAATGTCCACTTCCCGACAATAACAGCAATATTGCAGCGATCGCCAACTGCCTTAAAGAAGACTGCATTTCTCGGCGTTGTCGTTCTGCTGGGTCTGATAAGGTAGACATCTCGCCTACTATGCCCCTGGCTTTTCGGGGTTGAGTCGGGAATCCAACGGCTGTTAATCGCTGTGCTAGTGCATCTGCATCTACCGCACCGGTTTCTGACTCTACAACTGCTACTTCTGTGGCCAGGTTCACACAGGCACTCTTGACTCCTGGATGTTGGGTTAGCTGTCGTTCTACCGCATTCACACACCCAGCACACTTCATGCCCCCAATATCGAGAATAATTTTCTCTAGGATTGGGTCAAGTTCTGGGCCTAGCTTAGTTTTTGGGACAAGTTGCATGGCTTGTGTTTAGATTCGCTACAGAAATTCAACGCCTGAAAAAAAGCGTCTCTAATTTGAGCGTAGGCGAAATATGGAACTACGACTGTATGTCAACCCTATTAAATTTCTTAATTTATCGTACTTTGCTGAAGGTCAATGACGGCTCCAGCGTAAATAAGTCACATAGATAATAGCTACCACTTGCATTGGCGCGATCGCAATCAGGCTTTTTAAGAAATAGTTGATTTCCAAATGAGACATAACGCTGAAATACCCTATGCCCAACAAGAAGAACATTGCCGAGTTAAGCTGTTTAGGTTTGAAAATGAGCATATCAATAAAAATAAATAATCAGAAGTAGAAGTGGCGTATACCTACTGCTATCTTCTGCAATAACAGCCTTTTTACACTAGAACCAGCCCTGTTTATTCACAAAGTATGTATTTACAAATTCTTCAGGGGACTTATTCAAGTAGATCATGCCTTCAATTAAACCCACAAGTAGCATAATTACCAAGGCAATGCCGTAGGTAAAAGAACCCCCGACTACAGAAATCACCAACATAATAAAGCCTTCTGGAGCGTATCCTAGAATAAATTTATGAACCCCAAATCCTCCCAGGATAATGCCACAGTAACCAGCTAGAAGTTGTTTGGTAGGGTGAGTGGGGTTGAGATTTGCCATATTAAGTGCTGCTCCTTGGTAAGTGAGGTAGAAACATAAAGTCTTTAGTGGCGTAAAAGTAAGTATAGTTACTCACCTAATAAATAGATTTTTAATTTTTCAGTACAAGTAAGCCCCAAGACAAATAGCCAAAATCAGCGTACTTATACTTAGAGGGAACGCTAAAATATTTTGCGGCATAGCCTGAAAATCTGGCGTTCCTTAATAAATTTTGCTGGATTTGACGATCGCAAACCCTAGTGCAGCAGTTTTGCAGATTTTTAGATCGGACATTTTTCTTGAGAAGAATGAACCTCAAGAATCAGCAAAAACTACTACACCACTTTTTACAAGTCCATCAGTATTATTTCCGGATTTTTTTCCGATGGCTTCCAGTGGGCGTAAAATACTATTGCACCAATGATGAAACCAGTTATTGGCTAAAATCATTCGGATGAGAATAAATGCTTAACTAGATATTTTGATTGTCTATGTTAACAGCATTCTTTAATTTGCTTTTGTCATTATCTGACATTGGCTTTTCAGGTAGTATTTATGCTTGTGACCAATTATAACTAGAAAGTTGTTCTTACATAAGCAGATAAAATCAGATATTTATAATTTTGGCAACAGTAGTAATTTAGTGTTAATTACTACCCAAAACAAACAGACTTAATAATGTACCACTATTCCAGAGGCTGTGGAGGAGCATAGGAGCAAGGAGGTTGCGCGATCGCGTGTAAACGACCCCTAAAACAATCCCTAATGCTGTCAGGGGAAGAATTTCTGACAAGCTGAGGTGAGCGATCGCAAACAACAAACTACTGATCAGAATCGATCCCCATACGGGTAAGTAGCGAGTTAGAGAGGGTAACAAAAAGCCGCGAAATAGGATCTCTTCAAAAAATGGAGCTGCGATCGCGGCTGTAGAGAAAAATATGCCCAGTGCTATACCATCTCGGCTTTCTAGAGCTAGTTGCAACAGGGGGTTACTACCACCCTGTCCTTGCCATAGCTGTTGATTAATCAAAGATACCACCACAACTATAGGTAAAGCCGTGCAATAGCCTCCCAGTCCCCACCAAAACCAGTTATCTTGAAAACGGAAGCGAAACCAGAATTCCGGTAACGGGAAAAACGGCTTAAGAGAGAAATACAGCACTAACAGTGCACCTAACGCCACCAATAGGTAACTAAGCAAAACAGAAAACGCCTGAAGTCGGACATCAACAATAGGACGCGGGATGGGTAACACCGATATCACCAAGGGCACAAAAATTTGCCCCATAAAGAAAAAGCCTACAATAAAAACCTGCAAAACTGTTTCACCATCCCAAGGCGTTGACCAAGGGACATCAGCATTTTGAGCTAATAACGAGGTTTTTCCTTTCAAAAAGCGTTGAGCAAATAATAAAATCAGCAGTATTAGACCAATTAAAGCTGCCAAGGTGGGAATAGTCCCAATAACGGCTAATTTCAACACTGCTTGAGCCGCAGACTCCTGTTGTGCAGCTTTAACTGCTGATAAAGCGTCTTCTCGTTGCTGGAGTTGGTATAGCTTAACCAAAGCATTTGAGCGAAACCAACCTTCTAAATTCTTTTGAATCCGTTCTTGAGCATTTTGCAGCAGACGGGGAGGATTGCTCCACAGTCCACTTAATACAGAGGCCGTTTCCCCAAATTCTGGATTGATATTTGAGCGTTGTTGTAATTCGCTCCAAGTTTTGAGGGCTGTATCCGTTTGTCCTTGCTGTGCTTGTAAAATTCCCAGGCGCAAGTCTAATTCAGCCAGTAATTTCTGGAGTTGTTTGAGGGACTGCTGTAACTGTTTCTGTCCCTGTTTAGAAGTTTTAGTTGTGGGAGGAGCGTCAGGTAAAGGTTTCGGAAGTGTGGGAGTTATTTCAGGTTGAGAGCTTAATTGTGCAAGTTTGCTATTAACTTTGTCCAAATTAGCTTGAACTGATTGACGCGCCTCTTCATACTGCTTTGTGGAGCTTTCCAGAGGTTGATTGCCAAGTATCGCTTCCCGAATCGCCTGGAGATTGTCATCGCTGCTATCTTTTGATTGCCAAGCTTGGGCTTGGAGAGCAATATTAGTTTGGTATAATTCTAGGCGACTTTGGAACTGAGGTTCTTGCCAACTACTGAATAAAGACGAAACTGCCAACAGAACTGCGATCGGTGTCAGTATAAAAATTAAAATTAACCGCTTGAGTGTCATCTATCCCCCTTTGACTAACAGTGGAGAGCGCGTCCCCCTTGGGAATTATCGCAATAAAAAGTCAGAGGTGGATAGATATCATCAATATTATAAGTTTGCGATGAATATGCGTAGGCATAGCCCGTCGTAGACATCCCACCCACCATGTTAAATTACAACCCATTGCACTGCTTACCCTCCGCAGAGGATCTGCCCGATTCTGACGATCAACCTGTGGATAATCAACTACAACATTTAATTCCTGGTTTGTTAGAAGTCATCTTAGCTTGGCTGTGGGCTAGCCGCGTGGATTGGTTTTTTGGTGTTGATATGGGGATATATCCAGATTCTTTGAGTTGATTTAGGCAGCTTTAGTATAGATTTTTTACCACAATTAGGAATTCGTGATGATGCACAAAAAAAAGTTGCGCTTATTGATGTGGTTTGGCTGAGTGGTGATAACCAGATTACAGCAGCTTTCGAGGTTAAATGTACTACGTCTATTTACTCAGATTTATTAAGAATGGCAGATTTAGTTGCTCTTGTTCCAAATTTCAATTTTCCACTTTATGTAGTAGTTCCTCAGTCACGTGTTGAAAAAATTAAAAAGGAATTATCTAGACTTAGCTTTTAGGCTCTTAAGATGAATAAAAAATGTAATTGGATAGTGCTTGAAGATTTAGTTCAAGAATGGGAAGCTATTATGAAGTATGGCACAGAATTAGATGCTATTAATAGATTATCTAATAATCTAAATAAAATTAACAATTAAATTTAATCGTATACATTGTTTAGACCAACTTAGCTAGTAATTAGGTTGATGAATGAGGTAGACTTTATTCTAACTTCTCCCTTAGCCAAGCGCGAAAAGATTTGAGCAAAGCAATTTCTCCCATACTTTTACTCTGCTCAATAAATCTGCTTATCTCACTCACCGATACTATAGGAAAGGCAATACTAAACTTACACTCAACATATTCTCCCTCTATTAGCTGATAAAATTTTAAATCCTGCCCATCATATCTCCAAAGTTCAGTTACACCCAACGCTGAATAAATCCCCAATTTGTTAACGGAACTGCTGGTAATATCAATCTCAATTGCTAAATCAGGTGGAGGATCGTTTTCTAAATTGAGCGTCATCCTACCTCTGACTCTCAATTCAGTTTGTATGTAATAGCAAATATCTGGTTCTATTCCCCGCTTTAATATTTTCTGCTTCAGTGTTGTAGAACCAGCACTTTTAATTTCTACTCCCACTTGTTCAGCTAAAGCAAATATAAAACGGTCAAATTGAATTTTGGGATTTTCGTGTTCAAAAAGTGGAGTCATGATTTCTAAAACACCGCAGTCATAAGCAAATCGAGAACCTCTATCTTCACCTGTATCTCTCAGCAAGGCTTCAAAGGTTTCCCAGCTAACATTGTGTAAGACTGTTCTTTGTTCTGCAAGGGTTGACTTGACAAGCATATTACAATACTTTTTCCGTCACAATAGTAGATAAAATCCCGATAACTTTACCTATGTTATTAATATAATACTCGCTTAAGTCAATTTCAATCACTTGCCCAATGAGCTTTAAAAACTTCCAGTTAGTTCCAGTGGTAACAGTTCCATAAATTGCCTGAATGTTATTACCCTCACGTTCATTAAACAATTTAGCTGCTAATACCAATTTTATATGAAGCTGCATATAATGGAGAAAACAAACTCGATAAATTAAAATAACCATGAGCCGCCCTTTTAGGATTGAAATCACAG
>NZ_JBALDK010000212.1:0-20893 GCF_036917455.1 Nostoc sp.
GCATATAGTCCCGACTCTACACCACTAATAGTCTGACGAGTCACACTAGCGATGTTAGCCAAATCTTGTTGGCTCATGCCTAAGCGAGTTCTAATTGACTTCAAGTTATTACGGAGGTCACTATCCTGCTTCATTGGCTTTGTCTCTTAGTTTCAAAAAGCCGTAGCGGATTTAACTTATATCTGCCAAGGCGAAAGTGAGGTCTAGGAGTTTATATCATTTCTCTTTGACGAGTTTTTGTACTTTCGCTGTCTTGATTCCCCATATAAAAAGACTATCACAGAAATTGCCAATTTACTTGCCAAGCGCAAATTATTTTTGCGGGTGGTTGCTTTTTCGTTGCGATTATCGCTAAAAAGCCCCAATTTCCAATAGACAGGGCATTTGTTTAGCAAAAAAAGTATACCAATTTTATTGGTGAAAAGTAGGATTGAATACAGTTTTGGAAATTAGTTTTAGATTTGATGCTTGATAGAAGATTAACCAAAAACGCAAAGGATACAAGCCCCTGAATTTATTTATGGAGAAAGCTTTAAAATGTATTTCGATAGCGCAGCGCAAGAAATACTACATCCTTGTTTCAAGCCCGAATGGCACGCTTGTAAAGGGAAAATCGTTGAGGCTCTTGGGTGCAGAGGTGTAGGGGTGCAGAGGAGCAAAAGAGCAGGGGAGAAAGAAGAAGTTTTAAATATTGCGTTCGGATATTTAGAAATTCCTCTCTGCGCCCCTGCCCCCCTGCAATCCTTACGCTGCATACCCTTCAGCTTAACTTTGTGCCATTCTTACAATCCCCATAAATTTATTTATGGGGATTGTAATTTTGAATTTTGAATTTTGAATTCCCCGTTCGCGTAGCGTCTCGCAGGGAAGGGGTTGACATACTCCCCCGAATAGAGTTCGGGGGTGCGATTCGTAAAGAAATTAACCATTAAAAACGCGACTGCGCCACTTATTCAATCGGGCTTCCCCAATTGTGGCAGAACGTCGGGCATCAGCAACTTGCTCTTGTAAAGCTGCAATGTGTTTTGCTTGCGCGTCAGCTTGTTGTTGTAAAGATGTATATTCACCTGTGCTGGTTACGTAACTGGAAGACTGCCAACTACTACTGAATTTTGTTGTCCCGATGTTGGCAAAGGGTCTTAAGTCTGCTAGTTGTTGTTGCAAAGTTGCAATCTGGCTTTCTTGCTCTTTAATCTTTTGCTGCAAGCCTTGTTCAGCTTCTGTACGAGCTGCAATCAATGTATTAACTGGAGCAGCAGTTTCTGGTTTTGGCTTGAATATTTCAGCAAGTATTGCACTCACATCCGTGGGTTTCTGTTTACCGTAAGGAGTGTTGTTAATTAGCGATCGCACCAGTTGAGGTTTATTATTGGTTACTAGGTTCTTATCGCTACTAGAATTGCTCCGCAGCAGTTGCAACATATTGCTAAATTCCAATATCTTTTTGCCCGTCTGGGTTTTGTAGCCCCGGTAATATGGCACTATGTTCTCCCCAAATGCATCTAAATACTCATCGCTATCTAAATAAGAATCAATATCCGCCTCAAAACCCTGCTCATCAAGAATATAGCTGTGATATATCGTCTCAGAATAATCATCGGGAGCGCGTCCTAGTAAGTGTTTGAAGTTTAGTTCAATAGCACGGTAGCGGTAAACGTTATCAAAAAATCTGGAGCGATACAACTCTGATTTGGCAACCTGACGCACAAACTCACGGACATCAATTATACCTTGCTTGAGTTGGGATTCGGGAACGATCGGCCGTTCACTTTCCATAATGTAAGCATTACCCAACACTTGCCGATAAGCTGCCCTAATTACAATCTCAATGTCATCAGGTGAAGCAGTACTCCACAGTTCGATGGGTTCTGCTTGGCGAAAGGCTTGATATTGGCTTCGTCTGGTTTGATCGTCTACGAAAGTCTGCATGGGGTTAATGTAGGTAGGAGGAACTAATGGCTGAGTTGAGGATGTTCGCAAGAAATCTAAATTGTTAAAGGTAATGGGAGCTAAGTATTTGTTAATGGTTACATGGTAAAGCTAATACCAATTCTTTATGAGACTGCATAAAAGAAAGCTTGGTAAGACTTAGGGCTTAACATGAGTTTGACAAACCTCTCCCTACCTTGAACTAATGTTCAAGTTTCTCTCCAACTTGGAGAGGAATAGTTTTGCGTAGTAAAACCTCTTAGAGGTTTCAATATTTAAGCTAATTAGGCGGTTACTATATGAGCCGTCGAATTTACCTTGTCTTAAGTCCCAAGTTTTGAAGCAATCTTAGATGTAATCAGTATAAGCACTAACAAATTTTAATTCCCTTTACAGTCAGGATTAATTTATCAAGTTTTGGGGACTTTTTTAGTTACATTTTCTAACAAACTTAGACGGCTAACTGTTAATAAGTAACAGCTAATTATAATAAACAATTAGCAATTAAACATTAACAATTAGCCGTCAACCCCCTTGGGGAGTATTTAAAATTCAAAATGTCAGAATAATTTCCGTAGGAAAATAATTCTCAAGCTCGCTCATCAAATCTAGTGTAGAAACCACCGTATTTTATCCAGTATTGTTTCAAAGTATGATGAGGGGTATGTAAACTAGCTTTTGCCTGATATAAAATTACTTGGCGATGATCGCCCATCCAAATTTTATTAACGGAATCAACGGATATTACTGTTCCTCCTAAAGACGCAACACATTCAGAAAATCTTTCAATTGTTGTGTATTCTAATGTCTCGAATATAAAAAAGTTACCCGAACAAATTAAGTGGCGGCTGCGAATCCAGCAGCGCATCTTTTTTTCAGCTATTGGAGGTAACATTTTATATTTAACAGATTCAAGCTGAATCAACATAATGCTCTCACTGCAAGTAATTCATCAGCAAAACTTTCCCTTTTTTCAAACTGCAAAGGGCCAGCAGTCGATCCCCATATTTGTTGGTGGGTTTCAATATCCATACCTTTATCTAGACTTTTCCAAGTATGCTCGGTTAGTTCTACTTCGCTGACAAGATATGTTTGGCATCCATTGCGGTTAATCAGACATTGATTGCCCTCGACACTACCCCGAAACATTTCACCCTCTCGTTGGAAAACCATTGAACAGTTATAACGCCGTTCAATGCTCTCTGGGGTGATGGTTTTGAGGATATCTAATTCACGAGCAGCACCTGCATAAAGCATCTGGTCTTTCAAACTGTAATTTTCGATATAAATGCGATCGCCACAATCAACAAATCTATGTACTCCTTGGCGATAAGGTGTCCATAAATCGTGGTCATAGGCTTGTTCTGAATAAAAACCGATAGCAGAAAAAAATTCAATTGGTAAAGGGCGGAAAAAAATGTGAATGTGGGCGTAAAGTTGTGGATTTGCAAAAGATTGCTTGTAGTTGCTAAAATCTCCTGCTATCCAAGAGGCTAAAATGAGCAAATCGCTAGCGTTGGTGCTAGATTCACTGGGCGCTATCGTCACGTCGCTTCGCTCCGAATTGAAAATTCAAAATTAACAATCCCCAAAAAGAAATTTAGGAGCTTGTATCCTTGTTATGTTTTAACCTAATATTTGTTAACTGGTTGAACTTGACAAAGAGCGAATCTCTGAAGAAAAGGAAGCTGTTGTTACGCCTTTCCCATCACTGGTTTTAATTGTCGCTACCCGAAACCTCAGATTTGGGGTAGCAAACCAAATTCGTTCTTCAGCAGCAGCGAGTTCATAAGCTGTCAGCAGGGTAAAAATACCATCGTCACTCAAGTGATATTCACCCACTGCTGGGATTGTTTCGGCGTATCCTTTGTCACGTAAGAGTTTCCCTCTAGAAGGATTTTCTCTATCTGGAATTGGCACCAGCACGGTACTACCAGAGATTGGTTTATCGTCCCAGTCTGACTCGCCCTCCCAAGTCATCCGAAAAGGGTGAGTGATAGTGGCGGGGTCAGTGTCATACAATTGACAGATTGCTAGTACTGCCGGATCGTTGCTGGATAGAGACTCAATGTTAATGTCAGACAGTACTTGTTCAAAGTGGGCGAATGCTAAATGATGACCGCTACGCTGCGATCGCCATCGTCCAATTGAAAGTTCAAAAAATTCAGTAATTTCCATTAGAAAAGTGATTTTAAAAAGTAGCCTAGAATTCAAGGGATATCTTGGCTCAATATTTATTCTCCCAATTTATATACTAGCTTCATTGACCACAGCTGCATTTGGGAGTTTTGAGTTATTATTCTCCTCCTTCCAATACCTTGGTAAAAGGCTTGCTCCTCCCTAACCTTCCTTAACCCGGATTTCTCACCACATCTCTCAAAACCTTGTGCAGGGGAGCAGGGGAGCAGGGGAGAGTCAAATACCAAGTTCTTTCCCCTCTGCCCCTCTGCCCCTCTAGCTTGTAAGAAATGTGGGTTAAAAAGGAGAGAATTAAGCCCCCCTTTAAAAGGGGGGTTGGGGTATCTTCCGGGGCAAAATATCACTAAACCAAGTGGATTTTTTCAGCCCCGTACTTAGGCAAATCTAAGCAACTTCAGTGATGCTGATGATTTTGCCACCCGTTCTGTGAATGTTTTGCACTTGTCCAGACAGTTGGTTGTAGTTAACTATATATTCGAGGTTGCCCAAACGAGTGCGGAGATTAGCTGAACCTTTGACTGCCTTAATCAAGAAGCGCTTGCTGGTGCTGTTTACACTAGAACCAGCAGCAGGAGCCTTGATCGATGTAGGTAAGTTTGAACCTAAATCGCCGATCAGTTTGGCTTTGCGATCGCTATCGCTGGTAGCTACTCCTCTGAGTAAGGTAAAGGTGCGGTTAAAGGTAACATTCTTAATCCCTACTTGGGAGCTAGTGCTGCGAGGGTAAGGGACAATGTTATCACCAAAATTTTGCTGATACTCTTCGCTATCGATATAGGATTCGATTTCAGCATCGTAGCCCTGTTCGTTGTAGATCCGGACGTGTTCGGAAATTTCTGCTTGATCGGCAGGAGGACGACCTAGTAGGTGTTTAAAGTTCAGTTCGATAAACCGATATTGAGAAGAAGAACTGAAAAACAGGGATTGATAGAGTTCTGATTTTGCAACGATGTTGATGAATTCGCGGACGCTGATTTTGCGATCGCGCAATTGCGATTCAGCAGAGGCTAGGCGCTCGCTTTCTAGCAAGTGAGCATTTCCCAAAACCTGTTTGTAAACGGCTCTAATCAGTGTTTGTAGTTCGCTTTCGCTGGTGTTAGGACGCAGTTCAACATTCGGTGAATCAATAGCCCAAAGTGACATGAAAGTATCTCCTTAAAACGTGAATTAAATGAAGTTTTCGAGCATTCTCCCCCTGATGGAGGTAGATTTTCGCCTCAGCTGTCAGTTATTTTTGCTACTGACTAGCATTTGTAAAACTTTAGTTTTTTAAAGTGCGTTAAATATCTTCGTATATGACAACTGACGGCAGAATTGAGTAAACCCTAGATGAGCGATCGCCTTTGATGAACCATCAACACCGGGTATTAGTGATTGGAGATTGAGGCGGAAATTCTTCCCCAATCCCTAATCCCTAATCCCCAATTTCTCTTCTTTAAACAATCTTGGTGATACTCACCTTTTTCCCAAGCTCAGTTTATAGATTCTTTAGTTGACAGGAGTAATGCTGGCAATCACACCGCCTTGCTTGTGAATCCGTTGATACTCTTGTGAAAGTTGATTGTATGGCACGAAAAAGACTTGGTTGCTGCGGCGAAACTTGGAAATGTTATTTACCACATTTGCTTTATAACCAGTGACTTCAACTCGGTATACCTTACCATCCTCACTAGCTCCCACACCTTGACGAGTGCGAGGCGTAGATACTGGCTTGCGGAATGCAGCGCCTTTGCTGGCTGGTGAAATCACGGCGGTAGGCGTGCTTTGAATTACCAGACTATTCAATTTTGGTTGTTTACCAGCTAAATCACCTTTCAGGCTACTGCTAGATGAACCACGTACTAATTGGAATAAATGGGTAAATTGAACCAAATTCTGGATAGCTTCGGTTTTGTAGCCCCTGATATAAGGCACAATGTTTTCCCCAAAGTTCTCTTGGTATTCGTCGCTGTCTAGATATGAATCAATCTCAGCTTCAAAACCTTTTGTATCCAGAATCGTGCTGTGTGTACGCGTTTCTTCTAGATCCAATGGCGCACGACCAAGAAAATGTCTGAAATTTAATTCAATTGCCCGATAGCGGGGGGTGCTATCAAAAAACAGCGAACGGTAAAGTTCCGACTTCCCAACTTGACGCACAAACTCACGAACGCTAATTTCACGCCCTTTGAGTTGGGATTCAGGAACGGAAAGCCGTTCACTCTCCATTACATAAGCATTGCCTAGAACTTGCTTATAAACTGCTCGAATTACGGCTTCAACTTCCTCATTAGAGCGACTTGGCCACAGATCAATAGGATCGGTATCTTCAAACAGAGCGACCCCTAATCGTGATGCTGGTCCAAAAGCCATTCAAACTATCTCCCAGTTAACAACTAAATTTTATGAGAAGGATATTCAGCAGATGTTAAAAAACTTTACATCGTTGTGATCAAGGAGAGGTCATGGAGACTTTAAATCCTTATTTCCCGCATTTCTCACAAGTTTGAGGGCAAGGATGGGCAGAGGGGAAAGAACTTAGTATTTGAACTCTCCTCTGCTCCCCTGCTCCTCTGCTCCTCTGCTCAAGCGTAGGCTTAATCGAGATGTGGTGAGAAATCCGGGATTAGCCTTGATGATTTCAGTTTTTACATTTTTAATGCCTTTATACATTTTGATACGATGCTGAAACCATATTTATTAAAATTTGTTAAGTTAGATAATACTAATTAAAAAAATTTCAAATTGTTTTTAGCATTTGATTTGCGATTGGGATACAGGTAATGATATTGTTGTCCTCCCTTGAGCAAGAGTATTAATAGGGTTGAGTCACGAAGCTTTATCTTGGTAAGTGGGTAAGAATAAATCGAACTATGTTACCTAATGTAAATTTAATTAAATTGGCTTTTCGTAAGCATATCGAGCCGCTTACTATAAACCTTATCGAATTTGGAAACCTTATCGAATTTGGAAACCTTATCGAATTTGGAAACCTTATCGAATTTGGAAAGTAGCTAGTTGGCCGATCAAATGGTCAAAATAGGGAGCAAGAGTTTCCTGCTGATGGGCTGGAAGGGGTTTCAAACTAGCAGCCTTGATGCTTTTTAAGCCTAAGAGCATGGCATCTAATGGAACTTGTAATTCCTGATAGAGCAAGTTCATATAGTGCAGTCCTGTGGGATTCGTATACTCAGTGTGTCCACCTGCTATGCCATAGGTAATACAACGGAGAAAATGCCAAAAATCTCGCCAGCAAGCTTGGGCGCGTTCAGGCGGATAAAGACCACCTCCAGGCTGGATAATTTCAGGATAGGTTGCTAAAACCTGCTCTCTAGCTTCATCAACAATTTCGGTGGCGCGATCGCGTAACGATTGAGCAATAGGAATCAACTCAGAATTATCGGGTGATAAGGTTGTAATCTGTGACAAGTCTTCATCGCTCAGATAACGGAAAGCATCATCCGCAGCTTGGAATATGGCGATCGCTGCTTTTGAATGGGACTGTTCCCACTTAGCAAAACTGATAATTCTTGCTTTGACTATTAATTCTTTGACGGTTTCGTTTAATTGAGTCATTGATTTAGGGCATTAGGCATTGAGTTAAATCTTCCCAAATGCGATCGCCATTTTTTGACATCTGTAAAATAAAGTAAAGATAGCTCTACCAAATGCACTTATGGAAATCCATCAAATCCAAACTGAACTGAAAAACCCAGATTTTCACTATCGTTTGAAGGCGATCGCAGCTCTTAATGATTATGAATCAGAAGTTGCAGTTCCTCTCTTGACGACTAAACTTCATGACTCAGAATTTTTGGTGCGTTCTTTTGTCGCTAGGGGTTTGGGTAATCAACAATCAGCAGAATCCTTTGCTGCTTTGATGCAAATTATGAAGTTTGATGATACTCCCAACGTGCGAGCTGAAGCGGCAAATTCTTTATCGCTATTTGGCAGAGTTGCAGTTTCTCATCTAGTTATGGCATTTTATCAGGATGACCACTGGCTAGTTAAGCGAAGCATTTTAGCTGCGATCGCGGAAATGGATTGTCCCGAAGAACTATTTGATATCTGCGTCCAGGGTTTAAAAGATGAAGATTTCACAGTTCAGGAATCCTCTGTTGATGGACTCGGCTTACTAGCTAATTCTAGCCAACACAGTGCGGCACTATCCCAAATACTAACGTTAGTGAATGATGAATCTTGGCGGATGCGCGTCCGAGTTAGCTATGCCCTCAAACGATTTGACGAGCCAGAAGCCAAAGCAGCCCTAAACCAACTCAGAAAGGATGAAGAACACCGAGTTGTCGGCGCTGCTTTAGAAGATTTGTTGCCCTAATAGCGATGTGGATTTGTGCGGAATATTGCGATCGAACTCATTTGAACAATAGCCGATACATTACCATACCTTAAATTTGACCAAAATATCCGGGTAATCTGCCAAAATCTGGAATAAAAGATCAACTTTTTCGAGATGAGGAGGCATTTGTGACTGATATCCAAACTGGTCAAATGACTTGGCGACTACCAGGTTCCTCAGAATCTGCTTTACATTTGCGGCATAATGCTTCGGAACCCTGGCGATCGTATAAAGAATTTCCAGAATATGTTCTACCCGACCCGCCAGGTTTTTCTGAAGGATACGCTACATTTTTAGCGCTCCTAAAAAAGAACTGGCAGCCTTTATGACAGTGCTGTTAGCGGATAGCTATGGTTTAGCCCATGCTGAGTATCTAGAAATTACTTTTTAACTCCTGTTTATGACTCATAACTCACAACTCAGCCCTGTATTGGTAAAGCACTCAAACTCTCACGAGTTGTTGTGCGAGTGTAGGCGTTCCAAGCGTCGAGTTCGGAATATGGACGGCTTTTAAGCATAGCTTGAGTTGCTTCTGTGAGTCCTTGGGCTAAAGTAAAATCTGCCCCAGCAATACTTTGAAGATGCTCCATCTCTGCGTCATAGAGGTCAGTTGCTCGTAGGTCTGCATCCCGCAAATCGGCTCCTGTCAATCGAGCATTCCGCAAGCACGCCCCAGTTAAATAAGCTTTTGTCAGGTCAGCGCCACTTAAAGCTGCACCTTGCAAATTTGCTCCCGTCAAGTCAGCACCACTCAAGTAGGCTCCACGCAGATTAGCACCTTGTAAATCTGCATCTCGTAAAGAAGCTGTATTGAGAAAAGCACCATTAAGATTAGCACCCGGCCCCACCGCGCCCGAAGCTTTGTAGTTATATTCTTGGGGCCATTTCGTTTGTGTATCATAACGCGCTACTTGCAATTTAGCTCCCTCTAAATTTGCGCCACTGAGATTTGCTTGTTGGAGGTTAGCACGATTTAAATAAGCTCCTTGCAAATTAGCCCCACTCAAATCTGCTCCTTGCAGATTAGCGCCTCGTAAATCTGCCCCACTCAAATCGACATTACTCAAAACTACCTCCCTAAGATCGGCTCCGAGTAACTTGGCTTTACTCAAGTTAGCTTGTTGGAAATCGACTTCCCTGAGATTGAATTGGTACAAATCGACCCAATCCACAGGGATTCCACCTTTGAGGGCTTTTAAGATTTCTGGAGGTGGACTTGGGCGAACGCTTGTAATAAGTTGAATTTCACTATTTGTCATCAGTTGATAAAAATATAACTTTTGGAGTTATTCTACACTTTAGCGAAATCGGGACTTCATCTTATTAGTCAGTATTCAAGAACGCCAAAATTTGATAAAAGAGGTTTTAAAACAGATGCATCTAATAGCACCTTTGTCAATGATCGACTTTTTTCGTAAAAGCGAGGGTACATGGTTTACGGAACGCTCCGTTCATCATTTTGACTCAGCAGCCGATGAGTCGGGGGAGTCTAATTTGATTATTCAAGTTATAGAAAAGAACGATCCGAAAGTCCAAGAAGTCTGTAAAGCCCAAGGGATAGACCCAAGCAAAGCAACAGGCGCTGCTAGTTTTGCATGGCAGGCTAACCTAGATACCAGGCTACCGAATACAGATAATGCTGCCATTTTGGTTGATGTTCCCGATGAAACGAGGCGTTCTGGAAAACTAATCCGCAACCAAGGCTATGTTGAGAGTATTCCCGTTGTCAGCCGATATCAGTTTGCCGATGATGGAGTTCTGACCATTGATACTGACTATGACAATAACCAAGGTCAAGAACGTTGTTGGTTTGTTACGGATGATTTTCGTGTCAGAGTTAGTACCGTGCGGATGATGAACGGTATCAACTTAATGACTTATTGTTCTGAGCGTCGTTGTGTTTCCCAAGAACTGCTAGAGCAAATGATCGGTCGGAATCATGCGAGGTAGGGAGTGGGGAAGAAGCAGGGGAGCAAGGGGGAGAATAGAAAATTACCTCTTTCCCCTCTGCCTCTTTCCAATTCCCCATTAAGGAATGTTGCTTTGTTTCTCATAAATGAGACGTGCATGTTTGACATCATTTATTTTCATGCAAGGGTTAACAAATCATGCTCCATGTATAAGCCTTTCCTGGAATTTTTAGAAAAAGAGCTATTTCAGCGCTTTGATTTAGAAAGTAGGGTCATTCCCCCTGGTTTGGAATTCAAAGTTAGCGATCGCGGCAGAAACCCAGCAACTATTCGCAGTTGGTGTTACCAATCTCAAGAGTTGCGGAAAATTCGCTATACCTATATTGATGCCGGAGAGAGCGCCCAAATTTTTAACAGTGTAGTTTATCCTAGCCATGACTACGATCTACCTCTGTTAGGGATTGATTTTTTATCCTTTGGTAAAGTCAAAAACTTGATTGTGCTTGACTTTCAGCCTTTATTCCAGGATGAGGATTATCAAAACAAATATATAGTTCCGCTACAATCTCTCCATAATAAATACCCGGATTTGGCACAAAACTTAGAAATGAAGTTTTACGATGCCAATCAGTATTTCTCTAAGTACCTATTATTTGCCAAAACCGATCCTGAAACAGTTGCAACGCGAGTCTTTGAAGCTTTTCAAGATTATTTAAATTTGTATTGGCAAATGCTAGCAGATGCAAAACCACTCCAAGATCCAGAAGATATCCAACGGATTGTTAAAGCTCAAAAAGACTATGACCAATATAGTGCAGACCGAGATCCAGCATCTGGTTTGTTTAGCAGTTACTTTGGTCATGAATGGTCGGAGCGCTTTCTCCATGAATTCTTATTTGAAGATGCTGTTTCCTTAGCAGTTAGTGCAAGCAAAAGATAACTGATTGGGGATTGGGGATTATTGATTTTGAATTTTGAATTTTGAATTGGAGCGAAGCGACGTGACACTTTATCAGCCATTTCTGGATTATGCGATCGCCTACATGCGATCGCGCTTAGACTTACAACCCTATCCCATCCCCACTGGGTTTGAGTCCAAGAGCGCTGTTGTCGGTAAGGGCAAAAATCAGGAAGAGGTTGTCACCACAAGTTACGCCTTTCAAACCGCAAAATTACGGCAAATTCGTGCCGCTCATGTCCAGGGTGGGAATTCGCTGCAAGTGCTGAATTTTGTGATATTCCCTCGCCTCAACTACGATTTACCCTTTTTTGGGGCGGATTTGGTAACGTTGCCAGGAGGACACCTAATTGCTTTAGATATGCAGCCCCTATTTCGTGACGATCTAGCATATCAGGCAAAATATACCGAACCAATTCTGCCCATTTTCCATACCCATCAGCAGCATCTATCTTGGGGAGGAGATTTCCCTGAAGAAGCACAGCCTTTTTTCTCTCCCGCTTTTTTGTGGACTCGTCCCCAAGAAACGGCTGTAGTAGAAACTCAGGTGTTTGCCGCTTTCAAAGACTATTTAAAAGCTTATCTGGATTTCGTAGAACAAGCGGAAGCTGTAACAGATTCCCAAAATTTAGTAGCGATTGAGCAAGCCCAACTGCGATACCTACGATATCGGGCTGAAAAAGACCCAGCACGAGGGATGTTTAAACGCTTCTATGGTGCTGAATGGACTGAAGAGTATATCCACGGCTTCTTATTTGACCTAGAGAGAAAATTAACAGCCATCAACTAAGCTCGTGTTCGATTAAAGACTTATTACCGCAGGGGAGCAGGGGAGCAGGGGAGCAGGGGAGCAGGGGAGAGTATAAAATACCAAGTTCTTTCCCCTCTGCAAGAACTGCCCCTCTGCAAGAACTGCGGTCTTCATGATATAGTCCTTAAACGGACATGATATTACCCGCCTAGCTTATGCAATCAATTTAAATGTAGAACAGGCTAATACCAATTCTCTGTAAAGCTGCACATTCTTTTTACCCCTCCCAACCTCCCCGATGCTTTGGGGAGGGGCCGCAGGCGGTGGGGTTATTTCTATGTGTCTTCATATAGAAATGGTATAAGACAAAATTAATTACACAAATTTTGACATGAAATCCTTATTCAGTCTCAAACTGAATGTATAAATATTTCTGTTCTATTACTTAGAGCTTCTTGTAAGCGATCGATAAAAATTCAGAGTAACGCTTTCGCAAGAGAAAGTTTTCATTAAGGGCGGAGCATATTTTTTACTAGTAAGTGCTACGGAGACTACTGGAAAAAATATCAATCTTTAGACATACTTTATTAAAAATATTTGGTCACTCAGTACACTTCCTATGGTGGATTGACTTAAATATATTTAAATCTGTTATGATTTGTATACTTTATAATGTTATGATTTGTATTGTACTTTTAAGTTACCAATCAGGAAGCTTTTTGCTGGTTCAAGCTAAAAGAACCTAATTTATAGCTAGAAAGCCAATTCAAGCAAACTTAGAAAGTTTTTAAGACACAACCGTTCCTTAACAAAGCTAACGTTTTGTTACACTTAACTCAGATATCTTTAAATCTTGAGTTTTCAAGAGTTACCGAGGCATGTATCAGGTATATTGAATACTGAGCATCAACTTGACTGAATTCAATATCAGTCATACTGTCACCCTGAATAGAGTGTACTGATTGACCTTTGTTTTTAGCCGTTTTATGGTTTGAGACTAATGTTAAAAAATAGTTAACTGAAGATTAATCAGGATTCTAATCTAAAATGTCAGCCTGGGGATAGACAATTAATAGACAATATCAGTAGTTTACTAAAAGTAGGAGTTTTACACAGTCTAATAGTTGGAAATTTGCTAAAGACAAACATAGGAGATAGTGGAGTCAATAAAAATAAAAATGTAGATAAACTTCCTAAAACTCTACTGTTATTCTGAAGCAAATACAATGCAAAAAGTTTAAGATACAAGGTTTGATACTAATGCTAACAAACAGCGAACTAACGATTAATCAGGGTTCTAATCTCAAATTGAAGGTTGGAGAGCAACGATATGAGCAGTTTTCGAGGGTAGAAGTTTTGCACGATCGTACAGTTGGCAAGCCATTAGATTTAAATATTGTGGAACAAATCTTAATTAAGATGAATTCCCAAATTTGAAATCAACATCCCGGAAGAAACAGGCAAGTATTATGCCAATATTCTTGCTGTGGGACTAGTTGATTATTTGGAGGTTATGCCGAATTAAAGGTTAACCCACATACAGAATTTACTCAAATGAATGGCGTTGTTTAATAACATTGCCAGTCAGTAATAACTGTTAGCTTTTTATTTAAAGCTAATTTTGTAGTGACTTTTATCTAGTAAAGATAAAAAGCATAATTTATTGCTGGCGTGCATTTAGGTAAATCACAATTAGTACCAAAATATCCCAATTTTTTGCAATAAAGGTCAACAGAGATGAATAAGGTTCAAGCATCCTTTGAAGCGACAGAAACTGCATTTCACGTGCAAGGTTACGAAAAGATTGATTTTAGTCTTGTCTATGTGAACGGTGCATTTGATATTAACAACAGAGAAATAGCAGATAGCTACGCTAAATTTGGTCGCTGTCTGACTGTTATTGATGCCAATGTTTATGAACTTTATGGAAAGCAGATCAAGTCATATTTTAGACACTATGACATCGATCTGACAGTATTTCCCATCATCATTACAGAGCGAGCTAAAACCCTTGAAAGCTTTGAGAAAATTATTGATGCTTTTTCAGACTTTGGCTTAGTTCGTAAGGAACCGGTCTTAGTCGTTGGTGGTGGTCTAATTACTGATGTAGCTGGCTTTGCTTGCGCTGCTTATCGTCGCAAGAGTAACTTCATTCGGGTTCCGACAACGTTAATTGGTTTAATCGATGCAGGTGTAGCGATTAAGGTAGCAGTTAATCATCGCAAGTTAAAAAATCGCTTGGGAGCATATCATGCACCTTTGAAAGTTATCCTCGATTTCTCCTTTTTGAAAACCTTGCCAACGGCTCAAGTTCGGAATGGGATGGCAGAGTTAGTAAAAATTGCTGTGGTTTCTAACTCTGAAGTCTTTGAAATGCTATACGAATATGGCGAAGAACTACTTTCCACTCACTTTGGACAAGTGAATGGGACACCGGAACTTCAAGAGATTGCTCATAAACTCAACTACGAAGCAATCAAAACCATGCTGGAGTTAGAGACTCCAAACTTGCATGAAATCGACCTCGATCGCGTCATCGCCTACGGTCATACTTGGAGTCCTACCCTAGAGTTAGCGCCTCATGTACCCCTATATCATGGTCACGCTGTCAATATAGATATGGCTTTATCTGCAACCATAGCAGCACAACGAGGCTATATTCCAACAGAGGAGCGCGATCGCATTTTAGACTTGATGAGTCGCATCGGTCTATCACTAGATCATCCTCTACTAGATGGGGATTTATTATGGGATGCAACCGAGTCTATAAGCTTGACACGAGACGGCAAACAACGCGCAGCTATGCCCCGGCCTATTGGTGAATGCTTCTTTGCCAACGATCTGACTCGTGAAGAACTTGATGCTGCCTTAGCTGAACATAAAGGTCTTTGTGCTGAATACCCTCGTGGCGGTGAAGGCGTTGATGCCTACATTGAAACTCAAGAAGCCAAGCTACTAGGGGTGTGAAGAGATGACTAGTGTTTTAGGACGAGAAACAGCTAGACCGATAACGCCACACAGTATTTTAGTAGTGCAGCTACAGCAAACTCTGAAATTAGCAGAAGAGAGCAATATTCCTGTAGAGATATTAGATTCTCTGCGTCAGGGAGTTGAATTAGCGGCGGGTTTAGATCCCTATCTAGATGATTACACCACTCCAGAATCGAGTGCTTTGACAGCATTGGCGCAAAGAACCAGTAAAGAAGACTGGAGTAAACGTTTCAGCGATGGTGAAACAGTGCGCCAACTAGAACAAGAAATGCTGTCAGGACATCTGGAAGGACAGACATTAAAAATGTTTGTTCATATCACCAAGGCAAAGCGCATCTTAGAAGTAGGGATGTTTACAGGATATTCAGCCTTGGCAATGGCAGAGGCACTACCAAGCGATGGGCAACTCATCGGTTGTGAGGTTGACTCCTATGTAGCCCAATTTGCTCAAGATTGCTTTGCTGAATCTCCCCACGGCAACAAAATCGTTGTGGAAGTAGCACCTGCTTTAGAGACACTCCACAAGCTGGCAGCAAGAAAAGAATCATTTGATTTAATCTTCATTGATGCCGATAAAAAGGAGTATGTAGAGTACTTCCAGATCATCTTAGATAGTGAGTTGCTGGCTCCTGATGGGTTAATCTGCGTGGATAATACTTTGTTGCAGGGACAAGTTTACTTACCACCCGAACAACGCACCGCCAATGGTGAAGCGATCGCTCAATTTAACCGTGTTGTCGCCGCCGATCCTCGTGTAGAGCAAGTTTTGTTACCCATCCGAGATGGTGTGACTCTGATTAGACGCATGGCGTAATCGGGGGATAAAAGCAAGGGGACAAGGGGACAATTCTTTCTCTCCCTGCCTCCCTTGCTTTCTCATCTTTCCCTACTTTCAAAGACTTATGGCAAAATCAATGGAGGATGAATCATGCCAGTACTTCGTATCCTTCATTTAGTTGGATCTGCATACAATGATTTTTACTGTGAGTTGTCACGCAATTACGCTCAAAGCTGTCTGTTAGCTACAGCAAATCCATCGCTCTATGACTTTCTGATTGCATACATTACACCCGATCGCCAGTGGCGATTTCCTTCCTCTCTCAGTCCTGAAGATATAGCTGTCGCTAAACCGATGACTCTGTTGGATGCGATACAGTTTATAACAGCGCAAAACATTGACCTGATGTTGCCACAAATGTTTTGTATCCCTGGAATGACGCATTACCGCGCCCTATTCGATCTACTTAAGATCCCTTACATAGGTAATACTCCAGATGTCATGGCAATAACGGCCCACAAAGCCAAAACTAAAGCAATTGTCGCAGCAGCAGGGGTGAAAGTACCTCGTGGAGAACTGCTCCGCCAAGGAGACGTTCCGACAATTACACCTCCAGCAGTCATCAAACCTGCAAATGCTGACAACTCTTTAGGGGTGTCCTTAGTCAAAGAAAAGAGTGAGTATGACGCTGCCTTAAAGAAAGCATTTGAATTTGCGGATGAAGTGATTGTAGAAACATTCATTGAAGCCGGTCGAGAAGTCAGATGCGGCGCTATTGTCAAAGATGGGGAGCTAATCGGTTTACCCCCTGAGGAGTATCAGATAGACCCCCAAAACAGACCTATCCGTGGCTATACTGACAAATTCAAAATACCCATTGAGGGCGACTTGGCTTCAACTGCTAAAAATTATGTTCCAGGTTGGATTGTAGATATTAATGACCCGATCGCCCAAAAGGTTCAGCAAGAAGTTAAGAAATGTCATTTGGCTTTGGGCTGTCGTCACTATAGTTTATTTGACTTCCGAATCGACCCACAGGGAGAACCTTGGTTCTTAGAAGCCGGGTTGTTTTGTATTTTTGACCACAAAGCGGTGATTGCTTCTACAGCGAACGCAGTGGGCATTCCTTTAAATGAGTTATTTATGACGGCAATCAATGAAGCGTTGAGCATGAACTGATAATCAAGTATAATTACCTTTCTTGTGACTTGGAATAGCACAAAGTCTTCGCTAGCGACAAGTAATAGAACTCTAATGTAAATTGTTTGAGTCAACCAAGCACATATCATGTCAGAATTACAACTATGAGGGAGCAGATTTTTGCAATATTCCAAAACTTGGGTACTCTTGCATTACTGGCGATCGCATTTCCCTTTAATTGCACTCTCGTACTTACATTACTGCTGTGGAATTTTTTCAGCCGAAGCTATGCCAAGCAAGTGGTTTTGAACGAGAATCCTAAAAATATTTTGATAGGTGGTGGTAAAATGACCAAAACCCTTCAGCTAGCGCGATCGTTTCATGCTGCTGGGCATCGAGTCATTTTATTCGATCTCAACAAATACTGGTTTAGTGGTTATCGATTTTCTAACTCTGTGGCTGGCTTTTATACAGTTCCTGACTCACACGAAGACAAAGAGGGCTATACTCAAGCCGTGCGTGCGATCGCCAAAAAAGAAAACATAGACTTTTTTGTACCAGTAGGCATTTTTGCTGCCAGCTACTTTGACTCCGAGGGCAAACCAGTGTTATCAAGCTGTTGCGAGAATTTTCACTTCGATGCTGATACGATGAAAAGGCTGGATAACAAGTTTACCTTTGCAGAAATTGCCCGCTCACTCTCGCTATCTGTCCCGAAAACCTTCCTAATTACAGATCCAGAGCAAGTTCTCAAATTCGATTTTGCCAACGAAAAGCGCAAATATATTCTCAAAACTATTGTCTATGACTCTGTTTTACGCTTGGATTTAACCAAGCTACCAATGGAGTCTTACGAAAAAATGGCGCTTCATGTTAAAAGTAAGCCAATTAGTAAAGATAACCCTTGGATATTGCAAGAGTTTATTCCCGGAACAGAATACTGTACTCACAGTACAGTGAGAAATGGTGAATTAACAGTACACTGCTGCTGCAAATCATCTGCTTTTCAAGTCAATTACGAAAACGTTGATCGCCCAAAAATTAAGGAGTGGGTGAGTCATTTTGTCAAAGAATTACAACTGACTGGACAAATATCTTTTGACTTCATTCAGGCGGAAGATGGGACGATTTATGCGATCGAGTGCAATGCTCGGACTCACTCTGCAATTACAATGTATTACAACCATCCAGGTTTAGCGGATGCCTATCTTAGTAAAGAGCCTCCAACTGAACCTCTGCAACCCCTGAGTAATAGTAAGCCTACTTATTGGCTTTACCACGAACTTTGGAGACTTAATGAAATTAGATCGTTAAAGCAATTGCAAAAGTGGTTTAAAAATATTTGGCGAGGAAAGGATGCAATATTTGAAGTTAACGATCCACTACCGTTCTTAATGGTGCATCACTGGTACATTCCTTTACTATTACTCGATAGTTTGCGCTCCTTAAGAAGTTGGGTGAGGATTGATTTTTGCATCGGGAAACTCATCCAGTTTGGAGAAGACGTAAAATATAAAACCTCTATCTCTGCAACCCCTAAGTGATAGTAAGCTTATTTATTGGCTTGCTTACGAACTTTGAAGACTTAATGAATTAAATCGTTAAAAAAAGGAAGCAAAAGCAGGATCGCATTTCCTTAACCTCTTCCTATGCACCAAGAACTGATTCCACTATCATGTCAAAATTATAATTATGAAAAAGTATATTTTTGTAGTGTTCCAAAACTTGGGCACTCTTGTATTACTGGCGTTAGCATTTCCCTTAAACTGCATCATCGTCTTAACATCGCTACTGTGGAACTTTCTTAAGCAACCATTCAGTAAGTCAATTGTTGTTAACCCGAATTCCAAAAATATCTTGATCGCTGGCGCGAGAATGACTAAAACGCTTCAGCTAGCGCGTTCATTTCATGCTGCTGGACATCGAGTTATTATAATTGACATTGAGAAATTCTGGTCAAGTGGTAACAAATATTCCAACTCTGTTGCAGGCTTTTATACCGTTCCCGATCCAAGCAAAGACTTAGAGGGCTACGTTGAAACCCTACACGCGATCGCCAAAAAAGAAAAGATCGACTTTTTTATCCCGGTAGCGATTTTTTCCGTCATCCACTACGATCGCGGTAAGCCCCCATTACCAGACTTTTGCGAATTTTTCCACTTCGATGCTGATGTCACGAAGAGCCTGGATGACAAATTTGCCTTTGCCGAAACAGCGCGATCGTTCGGTTTATCTGTCCCCAAATCCTTCAAAATTACCGATCCCGAACAAGTCCTCAACTTCGACTTTTCTCAGGAGAAGTGCAAATACATTCTTAAAAGCATCCCCTACGATCAAATACGTCGCTTGAATCTCACTAAGCTACCTTGCGATACACAATCAGAAACAGCAGCGTTTGTCAAGAGTCTGCCTATCAGTGAGGAGAATCCCTGGATTATGCAGGAATTCATCCCTGGAAAGGAATACTGCACTCACACTACCGCGCGAGATGGGGAGTCAAGAATGTACTGCTGCTGTGAGTCATCTGCCTTTCAAGTCAACTACGAAAATGTCGATCGGGTAGAAATTTTGCAATGGGCGAGTCATTTTACCAAAGAATTAGGAAAAACCGGGCAACTTTCCTTTGACTTCATTGAGGCAGAAGACGGAACTGTTTACGCGATTGAGTGTAACCCCCGGACTCACTCCGCCATTACTATGTTTTACAATCATCCAGGAGTAGCGGATGCCTATCTTGGTGAAGAACCTCTGGCTGAATCTTTGCAACCTCTTGCTGATAGTAAGCCTACCTATTGGCTGTACCACGAAGTTTGGAGGCTAAATGAGATTAGAAATTTTAAGCAACTGCAAACCTGGGTAAGAAACATCAGGCGGGGGAAAGAAGCAATTTTTGAAGTGAGCGATCCCTTACCCTTCCTGATAGTACATCACTGGCAGATTCCCTTACTCATTCTCGACAACTTAAGAAGACTCAAAGGTTGGATAAGAATAGATTTTAATATGGGCGAGCTTATAGAGTAAGGGACTTTCAAATAAAAAAATACTCAAAAACTGACGAAACAACTCTCTCCTCCTCATTCCTCTGTGTTGCGCCAGGTGCTACAACGGGGGGAACCCCCGCAACGCAAAGGCATCTAAATTACTCTCGATCGCAACGAAGGTTAAGAACCAACGAAAAAATCTTTCCTTTCGCGTTTGATTATTTTTTAAACCCCAAAGCGATCGCTTAAATTTTTCGCAATCAGGCATCATGTAAAAATAAGTTGTACAAATCTAATTTGGAATAAGCTATTAGCCTTGTTTTCTAATCAAAAGTGTTCAAGTTATTTTTGCGCGACTCATAAGCGAGAGTTACAGCAGATTTCAGGTTAGTGAAGTACAGTATGTAGGTCTGGTAGCTAGGCACAGAGGCTATTCTAATTCTGAATTCTGACTCCTGAATTCTGAATTCTGCTGTAATGACATAAATTTTAACTCTATTGAGAATATACTTTGCTTATTGACATGATGCGGCCGCTCAAAATGGTTTACGTCTTCTGCGGTAGGCTGCTAACTCATGCTTTAGCCCTCTATTTGTATTAATTGCTTCATAAATATTTCTGTAGATATGGCAAGATAGCATACTTCTCTATATAAGTCTTATATCTAAAGATAGAAGAGAAGGGTTAAAATTTGGGAAACCTAAGAGGAGTTCATACCCGAATGGCACTAAGTTAAGCTGAAGAGTATGCAGCGTAAAGATTGCAGAGGGGCAGAAGGGCAAGGGTGCAAAGGGGAATTTCTAAAGATCCGAACGCAATACCTAAAACCAGTAAACCAAAAAGTTTTTCTCCAAAGAGCGATCGCTGAAATACTTATATGTTTTAATACTTTATAACACCTAATTCTCTAATCAGTAGAC
>NZ_JBALDK010000213.1:0-59896 GCF_036917455.1 Nostoc sp.
TCAATTAGATTCTTCCTCCCCTGCTTCCCCTGCGCCCCCTGCCTCCCCTGCTCGCCAAAGCGATGGGATATTTTTTTAGTTGGAAGTCCCTTACCTTTCCTGCACAATCTTTGAATTAAATTTGTAAGCACCTTCAAGTTGTGGCAAATGTCAAGCAATAATTCCCTTTTGAACATTATCTGTATTAGTACGAACTTCATGTATGCGTTCCTCACCAAGATTTTCTGGGAGAAATCCACCTGCTTGCATTTTCCATAACCTGTGGTAAGCCCCGCCGAGTGCCAGCAGTTTGGTATGGGAACCATCTTCAATAATGCGACCTTTGTCGAACACCAAAATCCGATCTAGATGGACGATGGTAGATAGTCGATGAGCCACTACAATGACCGTTTTTCCATTCATTACGAAGTCGAGGGTATCTTGAATTGCTTTTTCGGTGATTGAATCAAGGCTAGAGGTAGCTTCATCTAAGATCAGGATCGGTGCGTCTTTGAGAATTACCCGTGCGATCGCAATCCGCTGTCTCTGCCCTCCAGATAACTTGACACCACGTTCGCCCACCAGAGAATTGTAACCATCCTGACTTTGGATGATAAAATCGTGAGCATTAGCCTTTCGCGCCGCCTCGAACACTTCCTCATCGGTTGCATCTAAGCGTCCGTAACGAATATTTTCTAGCAAAGTGCGATGGAACAGAGACGGATCTTGAGGAATCAAACTGATTTGAGCGTGTAGAGCATCCTGAGTCATATCTCGAATATCGACCCCATCAATGATAATCTGTCCAGATTGGGGGTCGAACAAACGCAGAATCAGATTAACAAAGCTGGATTTTCCAGAACCAGAGAAGCCCACTAATCCTATGCGCTGTCCCGGTTGAATGGTGACACAAAGGTTGTGGAAAACTTTCTTCTCCTGGGAGTAGTTGAAGTTCACACGGCGAAATTCAATCTTACCTTGGGTAATTGGGTGGGCGATCGCGCGATCGCTATCAATCAACTCGTGGGGTTGAACGATAATCAAAACACCATTGGCGACATTGCCGATATGTTCAAAAAACTCCAGAAAGCGGCGGCTCAAATTTCGCGCTTCACTGATGATTAATAGCGACAGGCTAGTTGCTACAACAAAGTCAGCAGTAGCGATCTTCCCTTGACTCCAGAGAGAGAGCGAGTAATACAGGGTGCTGATTTTCAGAATGGCTGCTGAGATGAACTGAAACCAGCGAATTCGCTCCGAGTACCAATTGGATTTTCTTACCTGTTTGATTTCGCGTCCTAATTGCTCATTCAAATAGCGTCGTTCAAAACCCAAACGGGCAAACAATCGGCTACTGGTAAGATTTGTTACTGCATCTACAATAATTCCAGTTGTCTCACTTCTAGCGGCTGCGGCTTTTCGGGAGTAAATTCGGCAGCGAGTTGCCAGCCAGAACGAAATACTGATGAAGAGAACTGCCCATATCCCCACGAGTGCAGCCAACGGAGGATAGGCGCGATACAGTATTGTCGTGGCGACGGTATACACAACGATTACTGGCATAAATTCAGTAATCATCATTTGCATGGTCTGAGTAACACCTAGAGAAGTTTCGCTAATCCGATGTGCCAATGCCCCGGAAAAACTGCTACTCATGTAGCGATGGGAATGATGTTGCAAGTAGGCATATAGCGATCGCACAATATGCTGTCGGTGGATGGGATGAAGGATGGTTTGCAAGAGTCCAGCCGATCGCCCGAATACCACTTCACCTACACTCAAAGCGGTGAACAGCATCAGGGGTTGCCTCATGGCATCAAAAATGGGCTTGCCGTCACCCGTTGATTTCGTCACGCCCCGGATGATCTCACCAATGGCATAAGGCAACATAATGCCACAGGTTGCGTGCATTACCTCCAGGAGCGCCATTAACACATACCACCAGCGAAACTGGTTAACGAAATACAAAATGAACCTGAATGGAGTTGATGGCAGATTTGGTGCATCAGCAGCACGTTGAAAGGATTTGAATTGTCTGGTCTTTTTCTTCATGAGAAGCAATCCACTAGCTGAGTAATTCGTAATTCGTAGTTAAAAGAGTCAGATTGAATCTAGTTTTTTATCTATTGGTTAATTTTTTAGTATTAGAGGTTGAATGAACAAGTATTTCGCTGTAATTTTAGGCACTCTTAGATCCCCCCTAACCCCCCTAAAAAAGGGGGGAACCGGAATCAAAGTCCCCCTTTTTAAGGGGGATTTAGGGGGATCTAGAACTTTTAATACCGACAAGAGGACTTTTCAAACATCCTCTTAGCTCGACTTTATCCATTTTTACAAAACCCAAAACCTAGCTCTGAAACCCTTGTATAAAGCTAGTTTTAGTTTTTGTACTTGAGGGATAATCTGTGATATAGAAAAAGTATTTGCCAAAAAACCAGGGTTTTTGCCGGATAAAGAAAGCGAGTTCTTAATTTTGGATAAAGTCGAGCTTAGGGTAAGTTGTTTTATGGTGTTAAATAAAATCATTTGTAATTAACAAATTATGTGGATTTAAGTCCACTACTTGTAACAGGCGGCAAGTTTTATATTGACGTATAAATCCTCCTTGTAAACTGAATTACGAATTACGTTAGCGTAGCGGTAGCGAGTCCGCGAGCGTCATTACGAATTACGAATTATTGTCCTCACTCCCTTAATCCCTAACGTAGAGAATCTCCCCTGCGGTATTCGGCGGTTATGTCGTCTAACTTTTGTTTCAAACTATCGTCGAGTTTTAGTTCCACTGCCTTAAGGTTGTCAGCAAGTTGTTGGGGGCGGCTAGCGCCGATGATGGGGGCAGTGATAATGGGATTAGATAAAACCCAAGCTACTGCTAGGGTGGTGAGAGAAAATCCGGCGAGATCCGCTACTGTGCGTAAAGCCTCAACAGTATTGAACTCGCGATCGTGCCAGTAACGATCTTGATAACGTTCTGCGGCAGCGCCTAGCGTGAAACGTGTATCGGTGGTAGGGCCTTCAGCGAGAATGTGTTTACCGGTGAGCAGACCACCCGCCAAGGGATTGTAGGAAATTACACCCAATCCTTCTTCTTTCGCTAGGGGTAATAGTTCTCGCTCAATTTCACGGAACAACAGGTTGTAGCGGGGCTGAATTGAGATGAACTTGGTTAGATTGCGCGTCTCGGCGCGACCCAAGGCGCGGGCGAGTCGGTAGGCTAAAAAGTTGGAAACACCGATGTAGCGCACTTTGCCAGCACGAACTACTGTATCTAAGGCTTCCAGAGTCTCATCTAGGGGGGTGGAGGCATCGTCAGAGTGCAATTGATACAGGTCGATATAGTCGGTTCCTAAACGTCGCAGGGAAGCATCGATCGCATCTAAAATATGTTTACGTGAAGCCCCTTGATCCCAAGGTGCAGGGCCAACCCTACCGACGCACTTAGTAGCTAAAATAAAATGTTCGCGTTTGCCTTTCAGCCAGCGCCCAACGATTTCTTCGGTACGCCCAGCAGTAGCAAGTCCGCCGCCAAGTGGATAAACATCGGCTGTATCTAAAAAGTTAATTCCGCCATCGGCGGCAGTATCGAGGATATCTCTAGAAGTTTCTTCGTCGGTCTGCAATCCAAAGGTCATAGTGCCAAGACAAAGGCGGGAGACGGTTAATCCAGTTTTTCCGAGATTGGTTGTTGGTAAAGTCATGGGTATGGGAATTGGAAATGGGGAATTGGAAATGGGGAATTGGAAATGGGGAATGGGGAATAGAGAAAACTTTTCTTTTGTCTCTCACTTCCCAGTCCTAGACCCGGATTTCTCACAAGGGTGTGGGAGGTTTGTTGCTTTTTTCTATCTCCCACACTCCTTGGATTTCTCACAAGTGAGAAATCCAGGCTAGATCGTCGGCGCGTTGGAATGAGAAGGAATAATTACGAATTACGAATTGTTTACGCCACCACCAGGCTCTGATCTACTTGGTTAAATTCAGTCTTACCTACCTTAGATTCGATCGCAGTACCCTTGAAGAATTCGGGGTTAGCTTGGGTGTAAAACTTGTAGGGATTAGCGAATACATAAGATTTAAAGTCGGCTTCAGAAATAACGCCTTCTTGAACCAAATCCCAACTTTCAGCCAAGGGTGAAGTCAAATCTGGCACATCCCAGTGACCAACATCGGAGGAATAGATGGCGTTGATCTTGACTCCCAAGGGGTTGGCTTTGTCATTGAATGCCGTCGCGATGGTGCGATCGTCTGACTCGGAACCAAAGAAGAAACTGTTCACCCAGCGATCGCGGATATCTTCAATTGTTTCAATGCCTGCTGCTGCAAAATCATCCAATTCGCTACCAATTGGCGCACGGCTATGACGGCTGAATGAAGCTCCCAGTACAGTCTTAGTCAATTCATCCTTATCTAGGGAATGCCCTTGAGTAACTTCTGCACCGTAGCGTTCAAATATCTCAAATAGCTCATCGGCATTTGTCAACGCTGGATTGTAGTTTTCCAGTGCCTTGATATTGCGCTTGGAGAAACGATCTACCAAATGAATGTAGACGCGGGCACCCCAATCTGAACCACCTTCAAGCATTGCTACGCGCAATTGTGGAAAACGCTTGGTAACACCACCGAAGAACAACGCCTTCGCAAATGCTTCTGAACCATCGGCAAAGTGACCAATATGATTGTTCATGTAGTTACTTATGGAAGAACGTCCAGTCCAACCCTGACTGCCGTAATGGGTGGTGACGGGTACGCCTAATTCCACGACTTTCGCCCAGAAGGGATCGTAGTCGTATTCACTATCTAGTCCGTAGAAGTCGATATAAGAAGCATACTTGGCGATTTCGGGGAATTTATCGGCTGGATATTTATCAGCGATCGCTTTAATCGGTCGTTTCACACCGCCAGTAATATTAATTACTTTTAAACCAAGTGTTTTTACTGCAAATTCTAGCTCCTCAATGCCTTCTTCGGGAGTAGTTAATGGGATACCAGCTACCGGTGTCAGGTGATCGCTATATTTCCGGTAGATATCAGCATGATAGTGATTGACCGCCCGTTGCAGTGCCTGACGATTCTCTGCACTGGCTCCAGCCGGTGCTAGGACATTATTCGGAAACAGCACCGAATAGTCCGATCCTTGCTCCGCTTGACGTTCATAGAGGAGTCCGGGGAGGGTGTAAGTAGCGAGATCCAGGGTATTTTTGGTAACTCTAGCCCACCAAGGCGATCGGATGGTGCGGTTGTATTGACGTTCTTCAGGGGTTTGTTGATACCAGTCCTTACCGTTACTTTTGGAGTTGAGACGGGAAGCTTCGGTTTTACGTAACTCGTCTACGAGCTTCACACCGCCATACTTGGCAATGTAATCTTCAAAAGCTGGGGTGAAATCATTAGTGTGAACGTCGGTGTCAATTACCGGATAATCAAGGGTTGCTCTGATTGCGGCGGAGCGTGAGGTCTTTAATCGGCTATATTCAGTCATGTTTTTATCCTTTAAAAAATTACAAGGTTTTCCTAGCAGGGTTAGATGCTGGTTAGTGTGTTAAGACTTACGCAAGAACTCTCTGAAACTTTTATTTCTCCGTGTCGCGCCAGTTGCTTCAAGTCGGGGAACCGCAAGGGCGCACTGGCTTCTCTGCGTCCTCTGCGGTTCGATTCCGGGCGGCGACCTACAGAAGGTACGGTTTAAAAGGTATAACTTAAGCATCTGCAAAAAATTTATTTACGCCAACACAAGGCTCTTGTCCACTTGTTTTGCTGCAAAACGATTCACCGGACGACGCAATCCCAGGTTTTCACGCAAGGTACTACTCTCGTATTCGGTACGGAACAGTCCGCGTTTTTGCAAGATGGGAACGACTAGGTTAACGAATTCATCCAACCCTGTAGGCAGGATTGGCGGCATGATATTAAAGCCGTCTGCTGCACCGTTGTTGAACCATTCTTCTAACTGGTCGGCAATGGTTTCGGGAGTACCAAGGATGGTGCGATGTCCTCGTGCAGTCGCAAGAGAAAGATACAACTGACGCAGTGTGAGAGTGTTACGAGTCGCCAAATCTCTGACTAGTTTGAGACGACTCTTATTTGTGTTGGTGTCGCTGGGTAGTTCGGGAGCCACATCATCTAGAGAATATTTCGACAGATCGACACCTTTGTAATAGTTCTTTAAAATCCCCCAAGCCACATCGGGATGAATCAGCGATTGCAGGAATTCGTACTTCTCTTGAGCTTCTGCTTCGGTACAGCCAATGATTGGGAAAGCACCAGGCATAATTTTTAGGTCGTCTGGCGATCGCCCATATTGTGCTAATCTCCCTTTGACATCAGCATAAAATTCTTGGGCATCAGCTAGGGTTTGATTGGCGGTGAAAATCACCTCGGCAGTGCGTGCAGCTAAGTCCCGTCCCGATTCAGAGGCTCCGGCCTGAACGATAACGGGGTAGCCTTGGGGCGGACGACCAACGTTTAAAGGGCCTTGGACAGAAAAATATTTGCCCTTATGGTTGAGTGTATGCAGTTTATCTGGGTCGAAATAGACACCAGATTCTTTGTCACGGATGAAAGCATCATCTTCCCAGCTATCCCACAGACCTTTCACCACTTCCACAAACTCTTCAGCGCGTTCATAACGCTGGCTATGTTCTGGGTGATGCTCAAGTCCGAAATTACGGGCAGCGTTCTCATTGCCTGTGGTGACTACATTCCAGCCTGCCCGGCCGTTACTCAAGTAGTCCAAAGAGGCAAACTTCCGAGCCAGGGTGTAGGGTTCCTCATAAGTGGTTGAGGCGGTGGAAATGAAACCGATGTTTTGGGTAACGGAGGACAAAGCCGAGAAAAGAGTGACTGGCTCGAAATGGGCCATTTTACCGTTGCGATACTGAGTTCCGGGAGCGTCACCCCACACTCCTGGGCTATCTGCGAGAAAAACTGCATCAAACAAGCCGCGTTCGGCAGTCTGGGTAATCTCCTTATAATGCTCGAAATTCAATCCAGCATCTGCTTGTGCATCAGGGTGTCGCCAAGAAGATATGTGATGACCGGTGGCTTGAATGAATGCACCTAAACGAAACTTGCGTGTTGTACTCATAAGCTTTTTTATTTTCTATAATGCGATCGCTGATTTGCGTATAGCCAATGGCTTTTCATGTAACATCAGCGATCGCTTGGCTAATTCCTAACTGTTTGTCAAACCCTTATGGCTACGTGGCAAGTGTCTAATGAGTAGACAACATGTATGCTTTCAACTGCTGATATCCACCCAAAAAATACTCAGATGGCAGATTGGTAAAATCCTTTCCATACAAAGCTTTGGGCTAGCATTTACTGCTAACTCAACACTGAAAATTAATAATGGAATGCTTTTAAAGCAGCTAAATTTACGCTTCAGTTGCTCTATATGGAATGAAATAACCAAACATGTAAGTTAGGTTAATACCACAGCAAAACTAGGGTTGCTGCTACTTGGCGCTCGAATTACCATAAATTTATGTGGCAATCTAACTCCGCACATAGAGTCTACACGATGCACACAAAAAAATATGTACTGACAAACACAATATCATGAAAATCTAATTATTAGATAATCTAATATTAAGTATTGCAAACTAATCGTTCGATATCTCAGATTAACTGTATTGTTTGCGATCGCAGCTAAATAATTTGATGGCGGTAGAATGGAGCATTGGTGAATATGGGATGAAATTCTTGCTGTTGGCTAATATAGCTGGGGACTGGGGGAGCAATGCGATTTTGTGAGCAGGGGGAGCAGGGGAGGCAGGGGAAGAGAAAGAAATAAGTGTATTTATAGCTATAAAGGTCGTAAAAATACTAAAGTTTTCTCTTCACTCCCCTTGCTCCCCCTGCTCCCCCTGCTCCCCCTGCTCACAAAATCGCATTGCTCCCCCTGCTCCCCCTGCCTCAAGAGCTCTTTTCACGAGGATCTCACTTTTTCGCGTTGCTCCCGGGGACTGGGGACTGGGTGAAAAGTCTTTTTGTGTCTAAGTTTCATCATCTGTTTGTTGATGTCCTAACCACCAAGGCTGTTGCTATAAAAATAGCTAGAGCGATCGCTCTAGCTATTGGTGTACAATATTTACTCAAATCAGCTTCGGAAACTGTGAGCAATGCCTGATGATACGGTTCAGTGGAAATCACAGCCTCTCATACTTGGCTAAGTATCTCTGCAATTCCCGCCTTTTGCAACTTAGCTTGATATAGCCACCCTTACACCTTAGTCATGAGAAACTTTGATATTTCCGCATGTGCCAACACAGCAGCAGGTTCGCGCTGGAGAGCGTTGTAATACTTTCTCTCAAAAGTATTACCCGTTTCTAACGGTATAATCAGCGTGCGGACATCAGCAATCAACTTTTCAAAGTCGTCCATTGATATTGGTTCATCTGCTTCGAGCATTTCATCAACTTGCACAACCACCTCAGAAATGCGATGTAGCCAAGCAAATTGTTCGTGAGCAATAACTAGCTGAAGAAGTTCTCCGCTTGATACTCGTCCACTAACCTGTTCGTAGGCAATGCGTTCTGTGTCCAGCAACATCTTGTGAAGGTGGAGTAATTTGTTGCGTAAATCGCGTAGATATTGATGTTGACGTATTCTTTGTGAAAGTGTATTTGAAGTCAATGTTATTCATCCTCTGGTTACAATAGTCTTTGTTGGTAAGCTGAAAAACATCTAAATTCCATAATCGAATTAAATCAAACTCTTGTGGGGTGGGCAACATGAGCGCTCTAATTATGCGAGATTATTTGTGAAACAGCTTATTCATCACGAATAGAATTTAACGAATAACTAGTTTGTTGAGCGATCCGCTAGCAATAAGTAGCATATTGAATGGTGGCGTAAACGCTCCTTGCTTTCTCTTCAAAAAGCTCTCCTCTCCGTAGAAGTACAGAAGCGCTCCTCAACAAATAATTCGTAATGATCCTCTTTACGAGTCGCTGTACGAACGTAATTCGTAATTAAAGTTTCAATTTTGCTCAACATCCATAGCCACTTCCTCACTGTTTTGTGCAAACAGCACTATTAACCATCTGCCCAACCTCAATTTATGTATTCGGTTTCTTTGTTAAGACGCATTACAATCAACATATCTTTTTATAGCAGTTATATCTTATATTGGATTAATCATATATTAGCATAAAATTATAAGAAGTACATAATGTAAAACCTATTGAGGAAATGTCAAATATGGGAAAACTGTATTAAATGTCCCTAGCATACGTAATTCTAGGTTTTCTTCAGCAGCAAGAAATGACGGGCTACGACCTCAAAACGAGCTGCTTCGATCGATGTATTGCCCATTTGTGGCCAGCAGACCAGGCACAAATTTACAGAACTCTTGATAAGCTAGTGGAGCAAGGCTGGATTACCTGTACAATTGAGATTCAACGCGATCGCCCCAACCGCAAAGTCTACAGTGTAACGGAGCCAGGAAAAGCCGAATTAGCTCGATGGCTTGAGACTCATCAGCCGTTACCAACTCTAAGAGAACCTTTGCTTCTCCAGTTACACTTTGCAGATCAGTTGCCGAATGAAACTATCATTTACCTACTAGAGCAACAATTGGCGGCTCGAAGCAAAAAGCTTGCTGAATGTGAAATTATTGATTTACCATCACTTAGTGATGAGTCTGCCAACCGCGAACAGGTAATGCAAAGGCTGGTACTGGAGTTGGTGATCCGTAGAGAACAGACTTACATTGATTGGTTGAAGATAGCAATCAATGTTATCAGTCAGCAAAAGCCATGTACATCACACTACCAGATTTTATAAATGGCAACAATAGCAGTCAATCCGTATCTCGATCGCAATTTTGCTCCAATCTGTGAAGAAATCACCACCGACAGATTGCTAGTCATTGGTGAATTACCCCTTGACTTATCCGGGATGTTTGTACGGAATGGCCCTAACCCTCAATGGACACCCATCGGTCAATATCACTGGTTTGACGGAGATGGGATGTTGCATGGTGTACAAATTAGCAACGGCGTAGCGACTTATCGCAACCGCTACATCCAGACAGCCGGATGGAAAAAAGAACGAGAAGCGGGTAAGGCTTTGTGGACAGGATTTTTAGAACCACGACGAATAGATAATCCCCATGGCCCCCGCAAAAACACTGCCAATACTGCCTTAGTGTGGCACGCTGGTCAGATGTTGGCGCTGAACGAGGGAGGTAAACCTCACGCCATCAAACTTCCTGAATTAGATACTATTGGTGAGTATACCTACAATGGCAAGCTGATTTCTGCCTTCACAGCCCATCCCAAGGTAGACCCGGTTACAGGAGAAATGGTCTTCTTTGGCTACTCTGTGTTTGCGCCACCGTACCTGCAATATAGTGTAGTCTCTGCACAAGGCGAACTGTTGCGGACAGTGCCAATCGACCTGCCTATAGGAGTGATGATGCACGATTTCGCCATCACTGAAAACTACACGATTTTCATGGATTTGCCATTGACTTTTAGTGTCGAGCGATCGCAACGGGGAGAACCCATTATGATGTTTGAGCGCGATCGGCCCAGTCGTTTTGGAATTGTACCACGTCATGGTGACAACAGTAATATCCGATGGTTTGAAAGTCCTGCTTGCTACGTCTTCCATACCCTCAATGCTTACGAAGATGGCGATGAAGTAGTGCTTATTGCCTGTCGTATGAGTTCTACTACTGTTTTGAGTGCTGATGATTCGCAACCCGACCCAGAAGGAAATATCCCGCGCCTGTATCGCTGGCGATTTAACCTCAATACGGGGACAGTGCGTGAAGAAATGTTGGACGATGTAGCCTCAGAATTTCCCCGCATCAACGAAAATCTATTGGGGCGGCAAACCCGATATGGCTACACTAACAAAATGGCGAATAGTCCCCTACCTTTATTTGAAGGCATCATTAAGTACGACTTCAGCAGTGGAAAGTCCCAAACGCACGAATTCGGACAGGGACGCTATGGCGGTGAAGCTGTATTTGCGCCGCGTCCTGGTGCAATTGCTGAGGATGACGGTTGGCTTGTGACTTTCATCCATGATGAGAATTCAAATACTTCAGAATTAGTATTGGTGAATGCTCAAGATTTAACAGCTGAACCTGTAGCGCGGGTGATAATTCCTCAACGAGTACCTTATGGATTTCATGGTACTTGGGTTGCTGAAGAATAGGGGATTAGGTATTGGGGACTGGGTAAGAGTACGAAAAAATGATGTTCAAGGCTTTGACCCTTCCCAAATTTTTTTCCCAGTTCCCAGTCCCCAGTCCCTAGTCCCCAGTCCCCAGTCCCCGGGAGCAACGCGAAAAAGTTAGATCCTCGTGAAAAAAGCTCTTGAGGCAGGGGGAGCAGGGGGAGTGAAGAGAAAACCTTAGTATTTTTTACGACCTTTATAGCTATAAATACACTTATTTCTTTTTCTTCCCCTGCCTCCCCTGCCTCCCCTGCTCCCCCTGCTCACAAAATCGCATTGCTCCCCCAGTCCCCAGTCCCCAGTCCCCAAAAAACCTTAAAACCGCGTTTGATACTCGACTACTGCACGACTATCATCGGTTAAATTAGTGGAAGCACGCACACGAAATTCATTGTTTATCCGGTAATTAACACCCCATTGGAAGGGGTCATTAGTTGTTAAAATTTTGATACTGGAAACAGATATTTTGGAAGAAATATCAACTCCCGCCTCGGCTGCTAATTCCAAAGTTGAACTGCTCCTTCCCGCTTCGGGATTATCAGAAATAACGGTAGGAAATATCCGCAGTTCGCTTAAGCCAAAGGTACTCCCAATCTGGTTAAAAGCTGACTGAAAATTGTTGAATACAGCTGAACCTGCGATGTTAATTAGACCCAGAGTACTGTCACCACGTCCTTGGGTGTCTACAAACCCACCTCCTAAAAGAGCAACAATTTCGTTTTGACTACGTGACGGACTGCTTGTTAGTTCTAGATTTTCATTTAGTTTACTAGCCAGGCCGTTGATAATGGCTTCGACTCGAACACTTTCTAATGCTGATAAACCCGTGGAATTTACCCGACTGAAATCATTACTTTGAGTAACATCTAGTACTTTGGCAAATAGCCGAATATCTAAGTTGGGATCGCGCGGTTGGGAGGGACTAAAAGTTGCGGTGTGTGTATAGCCAGAAGCAAGGTTAAATTGGGTAGTAAATAAATTCACGCCACCTTTTTCTAAGCGAATAGTGCCATCAGGTACTGGCTGATTGATTAAGCCATTAACAATGAGATTACCACTGGCACGGAAGTTGAGGATTGGGGGACGGGTAATTTGGACATTTTTACCGAGTTCTAAATCTAGATTATTAAATCTAGCGATACCTGACGGCAACGCATTTCCCTTGCCATTTTCAATTTCAGGTTTACTCTGCTTATTCTCTTTTGTGGGTAATACACCGAGACTACTATTTCCAGATGAACTAGCGTCGGTAGATTCTGCCAGCAATACCTGACCGTCAAATAAACTTACTTTACCGCCAATTATGGGGTTAAGGGCAGAACCAGTAATCTGCAAATTGCCACTAGCGCCTCCTTGGTAAAGTCCCTTGAGATTCAACGCCAACTGTTCGAGATTAACAGTCAGGGGATTGTTAATAGTCACGTTCTCATTGTTGAAAATGGGAATTGCTCCAGCAGCTTCCACCTTCCCACGGCTAAATCTACCTTGAAGATTTTCTACTAAGATGCTGTCAAAATTAAACAATACTCTACCTGTGACATGTCTGAGCTTACCTGGCAAAGCCTGGGCTGAAAAAGTAGCATCATTAATCGTAGCAGTTCCATTTACTTCGGGTTTTTGCAGTGTTCCCCGTACCTTAAGGTCTACTTCTCCTTCTCCTTTTTCAAATACTACTTGATTAGTCAATGCGTTTAACAGTCCCAATCCCTCGTTTTCCAACTTCATATCCAAACTGATTTGCTCGCTGTCTGATGCCACAGAAGCAAAAGGCAGTTTATAAGGTATGCTGCCAGTAATATCAACAGGTTTTGGTCCAGCAACTGCTACACTACTACCAAAGTCTAAGCGGCCGTTGGCATAGCTGAAACTTGCCCTTGCTGACTCTATTTTGTTCTGATTCAATAATCCTTCTGTTATTTGCAATTCCCCTCTAGCTTGGGGATTAGCAATGCTGCCGGCTATTGCTGCTGTACCATTAAGATTCCCTGTAATTCCAACTGGCAGTTTGACAAAATTATTCAGTACTTGTACCGGAAAATTATTCACCCGGAACTGTCCAGATTGTTCATCACCGCCAACATTACCGGTGAAGGCAATCAGCCTATTTTCAGATTCAAGCCGTAAAGGTCGCAAACTCAAAACACCGTTCTCAAAGCTGCCTTCGGCGATCGCTTTATCAGCAGTATAATAACGATTTCGTTCTTCCTTTTTACCCCAGGCAAAGTTTTGTCCATTCAATTTAAAATCCACTGATAATCCATTGGCTGTAGCTGTATTTACAGCCACTTCGCCGTTGAAAGTCCCCTTTAAGTCTGCTAAATCTGGTATTGGTGTGGAATTAAGTCGCTGTTCTTCCTGTTCTTCTACCAAAGTCGCAATTTCAGAAAACCGTTGGATTTGGGTGAATAAAGGTTGATTTGGCGCTCCTTGGGGGTTGGTGGTTAGATCCTCTGCTGTGCCGTAGATTTCTGGTGAACCACCAGGTAAATTTTGTAAATCAAATATCTGTGCTACAGCCAGAACATCTTGGATCTCTCCCTGGTTGACGTTCAGTTTACCTTGTAGTTGAGGGCCTTTGGGACTTTGAGCAAAAGTACCGACAAGAGCGTAACTACTTTTGCCTTTGACAAATTCGCTACTGGCAAGTGTGCCTTTACCGTTACCGTAGCGGAATTGAGCAGCTATTCGATCGCCTTTAAGCCGACCAATTTGTGGATTAGCGATCGCTAAATTCCCCGTAGATGCCAATGTCTGCTGATTAAATAGCAAATCCCCAGTTAACAAACCAGCGATCTTTCCAGCACCCAATCGAGTTATTGGTGGCGGAGTCAAATTCAATATTTGTAAGGGGAAATTTGCAACTTTGAGTGCCCAATCATTCCCTTGAACATTACCTGTAGCTGATGCGTCTTGCCATTTGACTAAGAAAGATTTCGGGCGATTATTGGCATCTAAATTAAAGGCCAAGCGATCGCTATTTCCTGCCAAGTTCAAATTTAACCCGCGTCCCTGGGCTGAATCAATATTTCCAGTTAACAATGGCTCAAAAGCAATATCTTGAACAACCAAGTCTCGTAATTTAATTTGCCCTACCACATTTGGTAAAGGCAGCTTACCAGTGATTTGACCATTAAAATCTACTTTCCCCGCCACAGCAACCTGATTAGGAAGATTGATCGGTAACTGTTTTAAGTTGTAATTCTGCGCTTGGACGTTGAGATTTAGGGCAGTAATTTCCGGTATGCCCGTTCCCCTGGCATTAGCTAATATGTTACCAGTCACACTTAAACCGGGAGCAGTTGCTCGCTCAATGGTAAGCCTTTCACCACTCCAAGCGATCGCAGCCGTCAGAGGTTGCTCAAGCCCAGGGATACCTTGGGATAATTGCACTTGTCCAGCCGCCCGCACATCCGCTAACTTAGACGATCCAACAGTGCCAGCTAATTGTAACTGACCGCCAAATTGACCCCGCAATTGCTCATTGAACCGATTTAATTCCACACCAGAAGCATCAACTAGAGCTTGATAGCGACCATTAGCCAATTGGATATTAGAAGCTGCGATCGTTCCACCTGCAATATTCAGCCGTCCTTGACCGCTAGCTTGGATAGTTTGCGGTTGGAACGACTCAACAGAACCCGCTACGTTTGCTTGACCAGTTAACGTCCCTCTAAACTGGGGTGGTACTGCTGCCAACTGCTGTAACGGGAGATTATTTGCCTGAACTTGGGCCTGGTATACACCGTTAGCCACTTGGATATTAGAGGCTGTAATTGTCCCACCCCCGACATTTACCCGCGCCTGACCGCTAGCTTGGATAGTTTGCGGTTGGAAGGATTCAACAGAACCAGCCACGTTTACTTGACCAGTTAACGTCCCTCTAAACTGTGGTGGTACTGCGGCCAATTGCCGCACAGGAACATTATTCGCTTGAACTTGGGCCTGGTATACACCGTTAGCCACTTGGATATTAGAGGCTGTAATCGTCCCATCTCCGACATTTACCCGCGCCTGACCGCTGGCTTGAATAGTTTCCGGTTTAAAAGAATCAACAGAACCCGCTACGTCGAACTGACCAGTTAATGCCCCTTGAAACTGCTTTGGTACTTTTGCCAACTGCTGCAACGGTACATTATTTGCCTGAACTTGCGCCTGATAGACACCATTAGCCACTTGGATATTTTTAGCTGTAACTGTTCCACCGTCGATAGCAAGACTACCTTCACCACTGCTACGGAGGGTTTTCAGGCTAAAATTATCTCTGTCACCTGCGATTTGAAATGTCCCTGCCAAAGGATTATTTAAAGCTGGGGGAGACTGTTTTAATATTTGTCCCAACCGCACACCATTAGCTACAAGTTGAGCAGAAAAGCTTTGTTCTTGCAGTTGGACATTAGAAACTGTAACTGTACCACCACCAATTTGAACTCCTGCCCCTTCACTGCGAATCGTGGCAATTTTAAATGGTGCTGTGCTACCTGAGAGGATAAGACGACCATTAAACTGTGCCTTTGCCAAAGAGACATTTTGCAGTTGACTTTTGTCTACAAAGGGTTCCAATTTTACCCCAGAGGCAACAGCCACAGCTTGCCAACGCTCATTAACATAACTCCCAGTTGCCTGGACTTTACCATCGCTGACATTAAGAGCCACATTGCGGAAAGAGACGATGCGATTTGGAGAAATCGCAACTTCACCAGTTCCGGGGTAAGTTCCGTTAGGCGCTTGGAATTGTACCGAAGTTTGGACATTGGTAGAAGCACCAGTTAATTGAGCTGTAGCTGAGACATTGCCGATTTGGAATGCGGGCGTTGTTCCATAAACTTTTGCGATCGCATCCCCTGGAACATTCTTGGCAGCGAAATTTAAATCCAGTCGCGGCGTTTTACTGAGTTTAATTGTGCCAGCACCAGTAATATCACCACCAACTATGACTTTACCTTGAATATCTTTGAGGGTCAGTAAAGAGGAACTAGAACTAGTAACAAGCTCAAATTTACTACTGATGCTCTTAAAATCAACTTTGTCAATCCGGGCAGTTTTTATTGTGGTAACTGAACCTGAGAGAATTGGCTCTTTAGTCGATCCGGTAATCAGCAAATCTGCTTGTACTTGTCCAGCGATCGGTATAGGTAGTTTTACCTTCAGAGTCTCCTGGGCATTAGCCAAACTCACGGCATTTACGCGCCCTGCCAACTTAAAGCCTGCTTGAGTGTCGATGATTCCTGTAGTCACCACAGGAATTTTGCCGTAGTTGGTAGTAACGTTATTTAAGTGCAACTCTGTTCCCTGAAAATGGAGATTTCCCTGGCTATTGCTTAACAGTTGCGGTACTTTGGGTATTTGAAGTGTTACCCCTTGCACAGCAGCATTGCCATACAATAAAGTCTGCTGTCCTGGTGTCAACCGAACTAACAAGTCGCCATCGGCTCGACCCGCCTGTAAGTTCACTGGTAACTTAATTAACCGGGTAATATCCGCAGCGAACAAATCTTGGGCTTGCAACTGAAAATTGCCTGCCAGCACCTTAGAACGTGTCTCTCCCTGAATGGAAATATTGCCACCACTGTCTGCTTGCCCCCCCACTTCAAACCGGATCAACTGGTTGTTTGCCAAAAGTTGGGCAGATCCATTCAGTTGAGAAAATGTTACCGGGGAGGTGGGAGACGCAGAAGATATTCCTCCCCCTGCCTCCCCTATTCTCTTGTGCGGCATCAACGCCAACTTGGCGTTGCGAAACCGCAGGTAATCCAAATCAGTTTTAATGGCACCGCCTTCACCTGACGACGCGATGCTAGTGGAAACCCAGCGCTCTTGGTTATCCTGTTCAATATAAATATCTGGATTGACTAAGGTAACATCTAGCTTTAAATGGCGGTTAAAAATTAGTTGTAACAGGTCAAAACCCACTTCTACAGTTTCGACTGTAGCCCGATCTGGATCTGTGGGTGTAGCTGGGATAGATGAAGCCCCAAACTGCACTCCCATCAAGGAAAATTGTGTGACTCTTCCCAGTTTTACCGGACGATTGAGTGTAGTAGTCAGACTCTGTTGTGCCAATGGTGTTAACTCTGTTTGGACAAAAGTCCACAACCGCCAAATACCAACGATAACTCCTAACAGTAAAAGTCCGCCCAAAGCAACACTACCCCGCCTCAACACCAGCAACCACAGACGCTTGCGGATAGGGCATGGGGAGTGAGTATCTTGATTGGGAGATTTAGTCATTTGCTTTCACTGTATTAATTGCCGGATGTCGCTGGCACACACAAGCATTAACTGACACATTGATTCAGTATGCCATTTCCAGGATACGCCAACTAAACCCAAGACCCCACTGGTTGAGTTACGGTATTTGCTTCATCCAATACTTATGCTTCATAATATTGGCCTTTTCAGGTAAATCTGATCTGAATAAAGTGAAAATTGTTCCTTTGACTTTCGCACAGGGACAACCTAGAACTTTAATATGAATAGAATTTAAAAAAGACAGATGATTACACCAATGCGTGTTTTTGTGTTGATTTTTAATGCTCGAACGGAAAATGAGGGGATTCACACGATTCGGGAGGGCGATGCCAAAGGCGGCAAGCTACGCAATAAAATTCTGATGTTCGAGTCAGAAGATGACGCGACGCGCTTTGCTCTAATGCTGGAAGCTCAGGATTTTCCCGCACCGACACCAGAGCCAATGGATGCTGAGGAAATCAAGGAATTTTGCGAAAGTGCTGGATATGAATGGGAAATCATCCCAGAAAACAGCAATTTAGTTGTCACTCCCCCAGAACTGAACGTGGAACAAACTGACTGGCAAGTAGATACCCAGAAGGAGGATACTGTTGAAGACACCTTCCCTCTCAATCAACAGCCACTAGAAGAACCAGAATTATCTGATTCTGAACTAGAGAAGATGCGTCGCAAATTGGAAGGATTGCTGTAATTAGTCATTAGTCATTAGTCATTAGTCATTGGTCATTGGTCATTGGTCATTGGTCGCTAACTGACTAATGACAAAGGATAAAGGACAACGGACAACGGACAAAGGACAAATGACATTGCAAGAACGCGGGCATCTTTTAACCGAGATGGTAAATTCTAACAGTCTTAACTTAGACCAGCTTAATTCTCTGGAATTAGTAGAACTGTTTAATAGTGAAGATCAAAAAGCAGTCGCAGCTGTTGCGGCGGCGAAAGTTCAGTTGGCTGAAGCAATTGATACCACCGCAGCGCGTTTGCGCCACGGGGGACGCTTATTTTATATCGGTGCAGGCACAAGTGGTCGGTTAGGGGTATTAGATGCTGCCGAATGTCCACCTACTTTTTGCACGCCCCCAGAATTGGTACAGGGGATTATTGCTGGTGGTGCGGGTGCGCTGGTACGCAGTTCGGAAGATTTAGAAGATAGCATTGAAGATGGCGAGGCTGCGATCGCTGGGCGACACATTACCCAGCTAGATGTTGTCGTCGGCATTACTGCTGGTGGCACAACACCTTATGTCCACGGTGCCCTTCACGCTGCTCGTCAACGGGGAGCCAGTACTATTTTTATCGCCTGTGTTCCGGCTGAACAAGTTAGCTTTGATGCCGATATTGACATTCGCCTATTGACAGGGCCAGAAATCATCGCCGGCTCAACTCGCCTGAAAGCTGGTACAGCCACGAAGTTAGCGTTAAATATCCTTTCCACTGGAGTAATGGTTAAACTAGGTAAGGTTTACGGCAATCGGATGGTGGATGTAGCAGTAACAAATCAAAAGTTACGCGATCGCGCTTTGCGAATTTTGCAAGACCTCACAGGTTTAAGTCGAGAAGCTGCTGGTTTTTTATTAGAACGCAGTGGTAAATGGGTTAAGCTAGCGCTATTGATGCACTGGACTGGTTTGGAAAAAGACCAGGGCGATCGGCTTCTTTCAGAACACCAAAGTAATCTTAGAGCAGCTGTTATCAGCTATCAAAACCACAACCAATCTTAAAAAAGTTTTCTTAAATAAATACTCTATGGGTGGCTGCTACTTGCCTGAGTAGCACACCTTTTTTTAATAGAATATTTCCTAGAAAGCTCACTAAATTGATGTGCGTTAATAAATGTACACTTAGATAAATATTTTTAACATTCAATAACTAAAGCAAAAATATCTAGAGACTGCTAATCTTTTTGTAAACAAAAATTCAGAACTTATACGGATATAATTCCGTGTGTAATTTATTAAAATAATATATCAATACTGAATGCATTTTAAATGATGTGGACTATAGCAATCTATTTGAGTTCTAAAGCCTATTGATAATGAACTCTAAGCTATAGAACTTATGGACTAGCAAAATGTTTGCTCTTTTTTGATCGCTCTTGATTTTAATAAACTTGATTTAAACTGCTATATATCAAATGTATTTCCACTTTTTGAGGTGTCTGCTGACCACTATATAGCTAGTGTTGGTTTTTCAATAACTGGCTTTTTAATACAAGGAACAAAGTATGACCCACTCGGAACTTATTCTTTCAAATAACCTGGTTAATGAATTTAAAACTTGTACTAAATTACAATATAATGGCAAATTAAATATTAAAAGTTCAAAAGGTAGCCAATGGACTTTTTACTATCGACTAGGACGGATAGTTTGGGCAACAGGTGGAACTCATCCCTTCCGGCGTTGGCGTAGACAGATGGCTCAAAATTGTCCTCAGATTGAGGTTGATAAGTTGCTGCTGCGTTCGCAAGACGTATCAATGGATTACTGGGATTACCGTCTTCTAGAAATCTTTCATAAAAAACAGAAAATTCAGAGAGAACAGATTCAGTGTATTGCCGAAAACACCATAGCAGAACTATTATTTGACCTAGCTCTACAAGGAAATTTTGCTTCTATAAGTTGCAATCGCAACCAAGAAGTTATCTTAGAAACACCAATAAGCTTCACGAGTGCAGAAATGTCTGTAAGGCACATGCAAGACTCGTGGAAAACTTGGTCAGAAGCTGGTTTAGCAAATTTTTCTCCTGACTTAGCACCAGTTCTGCGGCGACCAGAACAACTCCAGCAGATGGTAAGTCCGTCTGTCTACAAAAACTTTGTAAGTTTAATGAATGGCAAATTGACTTTGCGAGATTTAGCCGTGAAAATGAAGCAAAGTGTACTACCGCTCACCCGTTCGTTGCTTCCTTATATCCTTAAAGGAATCATCGAATTGGTGGAAGTACCCGACACGCCCTTAGTGCCTTTAGTCGTGACTGAGGTCAATAATAAGCCCGTCACTACACAACCAAAGAAACCAAATGCTCCATTAGTAGCCTGTGTGGATGATAGCCCTCAAGTCTGTAAAATGCTAGAGGATATTATCACTTCCAATGGATTAAGGTTTATGAAGATTCAAGATGCTGTACAAGCTCTCCCAACCCTTATTCAAGATAAACCAGACCTAATTTTCTTAGATTTGATTATGCCAGTCGCTAGTGGTTACGAAATCTGTACTCAACTGCGGCGAATATCTGCCTTTACCAATACACCAGTGATTATATTAACAGGCAGTGATGGTCTTTTAGATCGAGTTCGTGCGAAGGTAGTAGGTTCTACAGATTTTATTACTAAACCCGTAGTGGCTGACAAGGTAATGAGTATAGTACGTAAGTATTTACCTACATCGAGTGTCCCCATTGAGAAGAGTAAAGCTAAGGTCGATGTTTTTCAGGAGGCAGGAGGCAGGAGGCAGGAGGCAGGAGGAAGCCATGCTTAGAAATGTGAACTTCTCTTGTATGTAATTAGGGAGAATTAATCATTTTTATTGAAATTAATCATCAGATTCGCTGATGAGCTTGAAAATTTAATTTCTCAGCATTAACCTACTGTCACAAACAGCCATAAAAATTTTTTAGAAGGGATATTTACCGCCTCAAAAAACATAAAATTACTAAGGTGATAAATAAGAAATAAGAAATCATCATTCAGAAAAAGTTAGGTAGCTTTAAGAGGTTGAATGAACAAGTGTTTGGCTGTGATTGTAGGCACTTAGAGATCCCCCTTAGCCCCCTTAAAAAGGGGGATTTGAAATGTTTTGCTACCAACGAGAGGACTTGTTCATTCATCCTCTAAGACCGCTACCTAATTTTTTGCACCTAATCAAATATTGAGTAGATGCATAGAATATACTTATTCATCCGCTAGGGCTACAAAATTACTCCTAAATTAGAACGAATAATTCCTTGATTATTTATTGGTAAAATCATTTTATATTCACAAATATATATATTAAACTCTCTTCATTACGTACTTCTTCTGAGGTTAATACATAAAGATTGAATCAAAATTAGACAAATACAATTTTTTGTATTTATAGCAATTCTATTTGAATTGTGAAATAAATATTGGTTATAAAAAAGGCGTTGGCGTTAGGGTCTAGTCTTTTGCATGTCTTTGTTCACGAATCATTTAGGATTTGTATATCTAAGTTGTTTACATTCTTAAAAAATCAAGGGTAATTACCATGAATACTGTTTTAGTTGTTGAAGATGGCTTAACAGATATGGAGATAATCAGCCGTTACTTACAACAGGCAGGTTATTCTGTGATTAGCGCCACAAGCAGTGAAGAGGCTCAAGACAAAATAGATAAAAATAAGCCAGACCTAATATTTCTCGACGTAATTTTGCCAGGGAAAAGTGGCTTTGAGATTTGTCGAGAGCTAAAAAATAACCCCATCACTAGCAAAATACCAGTGGTTTTCTGTTCTACAAAAAATAGCGATGTAGATAAAATTTGGGGTAATATGTTGGGTGCTGAAGGTTATCTATCAAAACCAATTGACAGAGACGAATTAGTAGTAATTGTAAAGCAACTAATTAATAAGTAGTAATTTAGTAGATAAATACTCAAAAAAGTCAGTGTTTCTAATTTAGAATCACCATCAGATTAAAGCATAACTGCAAATAGTGGTTAAAGATAAATCATCAAGTACAAAGGATCGATAACTTTGGAAACCAAGGAAAAGTTTTTAAGTTTTAATTTGGGAGTCAGGGATACAGCCGTAATTTCGTTACACCATATCACAGAAGTTTTGCAAGTATCATTACCAGAAATATGTGGCGTTCCTCAGATGCCTAGCTGCGTCTTGGGTATCTATAACTGGCGGGGTGAGATGCTTTGGTTAGTAGACTTGGAAGCAATGTTAGGTTATCCTCCAATTTCGCAAGGAGCAAATTTACTTTCAAAAATGATGGCGATTGTTTTGGAAAACAATGGTAAGTATTTGGGACTTTTGGTGAGAGAACTTATAGATATTGAAGGGCTAGATACTCAGCAAATGAAACCTCCAAGTGCCGAATTATTTTATCCTAAAATATCACCTTTCTTGCAAGGGTATTTTATTAATGATTCCGAGGATATGATTTTTAATTTGGATGCGATTACGATTATCCAAGCTCCTATGTGGAAAAATCATAATTGAACTTTTGATAGTGAGTGATTAGATATAGGATTTTGGCACTTTTTAATCCTTGATAACCAAATAAGAGTTCATCTGTATTTGTCAAATATCCAAGTGTTACCAATAATAAATTTGAGGTTAATTCAATGACATTTCTATATAACAATAGCCATGAGAGTGAACATCTAATGCCTGAAGTAGAAAATATGAATGGAAACGCTAATATAGCAAATATTGCTAGCCATGAAATATCTTTGTTAAATGCGATCGCTCAAGAATTTAAAACTTGGAGACGACAATTGCAAGACATCGCAACTCACATGCGCCAAGCCCCAGACATTGATACACTACTCAAAATTACTGTAGCGCAGATTAGAGAAAAAATTGGTTGCGATCGCGCCTTAATTTATCAGTTTACTTCCCTTGATTCAGGTAATGTTTTAGCAGAATCTAGAACACTAGGCTGGACACCGACTCTCGGCGAAAATATTCCCGGAATTATTTTTGGCTTATATACCAATCAAGACTATATAGAAGCTGTAGTTATTGATGATATCAATCAGATTCAACTTACCCCTTATCAAAAGCAACTGCTAGATAAATTTCAAATTAAAGCTAGCTTGAGTTTACCGATAGTAGTAGAAGGTAAAGTCTGGGGATTACTGGCAGTAAATAATTGCTACTCAACACGGCAGTGGCAAGAAGTAGAAATTAGTCTCTTATCCCAAATTACAACAGAACTGATTTACAAATTGCAAAGTTTTGAATTCAAAATAGAAGAACAACAGCGAATCCTAGCAAAAAAATCGGTAGCTAAAGTCATCGACAAAATTCTCCGAGCATCAAGTGTCGATAAGATTTTTCAAACAACCACTCAAGAAGTACGTCAATTACTAAAATGCGATCGCGTCGGTGTTTATCGCTTCAACGCTGACTGGAGTGGCGAGTTTGTCGCTGAGTCAGTGGGTAATGGCTGGATAAAAATGGTCAGCCCTGATTTTTATATGGTGTGGGAAGATACCCATTTACAAGACACCAAAGGAGGACGTTATGCCAAGGGTGAAAGCTATGTGGCCAAAGACATTTATAAAATGGGTCATGCTCAATGCCACATTGATATTTTAGAGCAGTATGAAATGAAAGCTTACATCATTGCCCCCATATTTTCTGGAGAGAAATTATGGGGTTTGCTGGGAGCTTATCAAAATTTTGGGACTCGTGATTGGCAACCTTGGGAAGAAAGCTTTGTGACTCAAATTGGGCTGCAATTTGGCGTAGCTATTTCACAAGGTGAATATCTCGACCAAATGCATAAGAAATCTGAACAACTAGCTCAAATAGTTGAACAAGAAAAAGCTTTTACTAAGATAGTAGGACGCATCCGGCAATCTTTAGATGTAGATAGCATCTTCAAAACAACCACTCAAGAAGTCCGTCAATCACTACGATGCGATCGCGTCGCAGTCTATCGCTTTAACCCTGACTGGGGTGGCGAATTTCTGGCTGAGTCTGTGGGTGCTAGTTGGACAAAATTGGTAGGCCCTGATATTAAAACCGTTTTAGACGATACCTACTTGCAAGAAACTAAGGGAGGTCGGTATGTTAGAGGTGAAAACTTTATCGTTAATGACATCTATAAAGTAGGACTTGCTCCTTGCCATATTGAGATTTTAGAGCAGTTTGAAGCCAGAGCTTACATGATTGTTCCTATATTCTTCGGGGATAAATTGTGGGGTTTACTGGCAGCTTATCAAAATTCTAGCTCCCGTGAATGGCAAACCTGGGAAGTGAACTTTTTGGTTCAAACTAGCTTGCAATTTAGCCTAGCTAAATCACAGATAGATTATTTGGAATTAGTACGGTTGAAATCTGACAAACTAGCTCAGATAGCAGAACAAGAGAAAGCTGTCACCAAGATTAGTAACCGCATCCGCCAATCTTTAGATGTAGAAGAAATCTTCAAAACAACCACTCAAGAAGTACGGCAATTACTGCGATGCGATCGCGTCGCCGTGTACCGCTTCAATCCTGATTGGACTGGCGAATTTGTAGCAGAATCAGTCGGTCATACTTGGATAAAACTGGTAGGCCCCGATATCAAAACCGTCTGGGAAGATACCCACTTGCAAGAAACTCAAGGAGGTCGATATGCCCAGGCTGAAAGCTTTGTTGTAAATGACATCTATCAGGTAAGTCATTCTCCTTGCCACATTGAAATTTTAGAGCAGTTTGAAGTCAAAGCTTATGTAATTGTTCCTGTATTTGCTGGGGAGCAATTGTGGGGATTGCTGGCAGCTTATCAAAACTCTGAAACTCGTGATTGGGAAGAATCAGAAGTCACCTTGTTAGCACGCATTGGCAACCAGTTAGGACTGGCATTACAACACACCGAATATTTGCAACAAGTACAGGGGCAGTCAGCAAAATTATCAGAAGCAGCAGCACGAGAAAAGGCAGCCAAGGAGTTACTACAACAACGATCTATTCAACTCCTAACAGCCCTTAGACCTGCACTCAACGGTGACTTAACAGTACGCGCACCCATTACAGAAGACGAACTAGGTACGATCGCCGATGCTTATAATAATACTCTGCAAGCACTGCGGCAAATAGTTCTTCAAGTACAAGGGGCTGCTCAACAAGTTGCCCAAACTTCTACCAATAGCGAGTCTTCACTAGCAGGACTGACTAATCTGGCGCAACAACAATCTGAGGAAATTACCGCAGCATTAGGTGAAATTCAACAGATGGTGGACTCTACTCAAGCTGTGGTGGCGAATGCTGAGTTAGTCCAACTAGCAGTAAAACAGGCTAACCAAACTGTAGAGTCTGGTGATACCGCGATGAATCTGACTGTACAAGCTATCCAAGGAATTCGCGAAACCGTTGCTCAAACCAGCAAAAAGATTAAACGCCTCAGTGAATCTTCGCAAAAAATCTCCAAAGTGGTGAATTTGATTGGTAATTTTGCCACACAGACAAACGTGCTGGCTTTGAATGCAGCCATTGAAGCCACCCGTGCCGGTGAATATGGCAAAGGCTTTGCAGTTGTAGCTGATGAAGTCCGTTCTTTATCTCGCCAGTCAGCAGCAGCAACCATCGAAATAGAAAAATTAGTCCAGGATATTCAAGCAGAAACCGGAGAAGTTGCAGTAGCGATGGAAACTGGTATTCAGCAGGTAGTAGAAGGCACAAATCTAGTTAGTGATACTCGCCAAAACTTAAATGCGATCGTTTCTGCAACTGCCGAAATTAGTCAACTAATTGAGCGAATTACCGCAGCGACTCAAAAGCAAATGACGCAATCTGTAACAGTCACAAAATCAATGCAAGATGTAGCAGGAATTGCTAATAAGACTTTTGCTGAGTCTCAAGAAATTGCCACTGTATTTCAAGATTTATCAGGAATGGCGCAAGATTTATTAACAACTGCTAGCAAGTTTAAAGTCAAATGAAAAATAGTTAGAAGTTAGGAGTTAGGAAATATAAATTATGGAGAAAAAGTATTTGTTTGATAAGCTATGCAGACGAAATCATTCTGATTTTGAGTTGAATAGTCAAGACAACTGAAGAATCAATTGGTCGATCAACTCCTAACTCCCAACTCCCAACCCTTAATTCCCAACTCCCCACCCCTAACTCCAAACTCCTAACTATGATTACCGACGCTGCAATTCGTGAACAAGGATACATCTATTTTCTAGCTGAAGCCCCGGAATTAATACAAATTATTGAGCAAGAACTATTGAGTTTATCAGAAGACTATAGTATTGCCAAAGTTCATAATTTAATGCGGGCTACTCATACGCTTAAAGGTGGTGCTGCTAATGTTGGGCTAGAAGTAATTAAGATGATAGCCCATTTTTTAGAAGATGTATTCAAGGCTCTATATAATCCTAAAGTAGAAGTTGATGCTGAATTACAAACACTTTTACTACAAGCTTATGAGTGTCTTAGCATAGCATTAAATACTGAGTTAATAAGCAGCACTGTTAATGATGAAGAACTACTTCATCGAGCAACTTCAGTGTTTGCACAATTACAAGAAAAGCTGGGGGACGCATTTGGTGATGAGGCTCATATTCCCACTTCTGAGGAATTGGGGTTTGATATTGTGCAGTCCGTTTTTGAAGTTGGAGTAAAACAACGTCTAAATAGTATTGCTGAAGCTGTTAACAATCCCCCAAATAATGACGATTTTATCGAATTATTACAGTCTCAAGCTGAGGTGTTTCTCGGTTTAGCAGAATCTCTAAAGTTACCTGGATTAGGAGAAATTTCTCAAACAATTCTGTCAGCCCTGCAAGCAAATCCCACTCAAGTACAGCAAATTGCAGAAATTGCCCTTGCAGATTTACAGCAATCACAAAAATTGGTATTAGAAGGCGATCGCACATCTGGCGGAGCAACTTCTCCAGCTTTACGAAAACTGACGATAGTCGCAAATAAGGAGTTATCTGGAGAATGGCAAAATAATTTATCTACTGATACATTCGATGAAGAGCAATTTTACCAATTTCTTACTATATCTGATAATAATAAAAACGAAACTGTAAAGCCAATAACTGCCAAATTTTATTTAAAAGTAATTCGCTACATTTTTGGCTGGTTTAATCACGAGATCCAAATACCAGAGAAAGACCTTCATTTGGAATTACTAATTCCTAGCTTAGAAAGAGATGATTTACTTGATTATATTGGAAAATGGCTGAAAAACTTTCTTGATTATATCCAAGATGAAGAGGATAGCCAAAGTCTTTATATTTATCGAAATGGGATCATTTTGATTATCTTGTTTGCAATAACAAAATTCAAGTACTTTATCAAAAAACTTGATAGTTATCTTGCCGTAATAAAAATATTACAGAACCGGATTCATCTATTAGCGAAAGAATATAAAAATTATCCTCCTGTTACTAGTAAAGAGATAAATTGGCTTGATAGTCCCAGGTTACAATCACTATTAGCTATTAAAGAAATACCCCAATCTGTCTCTTATCAAACAACTGATAACCTCCTAGAGGCAATATGGGGAGAAGAAGCTAGCCAAAGTTTTACAGAGCAAGTGGTTACTACTCCAACTGAACATTCTCCAGAAAAGCTTGATTTATTAACTGTCAATGAGCAGGTAGCTATAGATGTTCCTGAAACAGCTATTGAAGTAATACCTGATTTAGCTACACAAGTAAACAAAGAAATAGAAGATAAATCACAGTATGTTCAAACTAAAAATTTTCGTCAGCCTTCATTTATTCGAGTAGATACAGAGAGGCTGCAACATCTAAACTATCTAGCTGGAGAATTGCTAATTTATCAAAAACGGCGTAGTTTGCAAGATGAACAAGTCCAAGAAATCATTGAACAATTAATCCGGCAAATCACTAGACATCAAATAACTTTAAATGAATTACGCGATTTACCATTACAAATACCAAATTTTGCCTCACAACAAACGCAAAATTTTGCGGTAAAATTTGACTCTTTAGAAATGGATATATATACAGAATTTCATATGACATTGCATGAAGCAATAGAAGAGACGCTGCAACTACAAGAAACTACAGAATCTCTTGAATTGCTCGTGACGCAAGCTACTCAAATTAGTAACAAACAAGAGAATTTAACTCTTAATATTATAGAGAGCTTAGTAGAAGCACGAATGTTGCCTTTGGGCAATATCTTAAATCGTTTCCCCCACATGGTAGATAAGTTTGGGAATGTTTATGCCAAACTTGTAGAATTGAAGCTTACTGGTACTGAGGTACTAGTAGATAAAGCGATCGCAGAAAAGCTGTACGATCCCTTATTACATTTAGTCCGTAATGCTTTTGACCACGGGATTGAAGCTCCGCAACTTCGCCGGGAGCTTGGTAAACCAGAACAAGGGTTAATCGAAATCCGCGCTTATCATCAGGGTAGCCAAACTGTTATCGAAGTTCGGGATGATGGTCAGGGATTGAATTTGGAAAGAATTCGCAGAAAAGCTGCTGAATTCTATCCCATACAAACTGAAGAAAAAACCAAAAGTTATGCTTCTAATCTGGCCGAACCTGAACTTTTAGATATGATATTTTCACCTGGATTTTCTACCGCTAATAAAGTGACTGAAATCTCTGGGCGCGGTATGGGGTTGGATATTGTTCGGACTCAGATGAATGCACTTAATGGCTCAATTTCAGTACAATCATTACCCAATCAAGGAACAATATTCATGCTCAAAATTCCTTTTTCTATGACTACAGAAAAATTAATGCTAGTTCAAGCTCAAGGTGTTATTTATGCCCTTCTTTTGGACAGTATCGAAAAAATATTGATTCCCTCCGAGCAGCAGATTAAAGAAATTGAAGGGCAAAAAGTCTTGCATTGGAACACAGACAATGATGAGACTATGGTTAGCCTCCGTCAACTTTCAAAATTGATTAATTATAATGACTCATCCTTGAATAGTCCTGCTCTATACAACACATCAAATACTGACGACCCAAGCATAGCGAAAAATCCGGTGCTTCTGCTCCGACGAAATCAAGGAATGTTTGCTTTGGAAGTTGACCAAATCATTGGTGAACAAGAACTGGTAATCAGACCTTTAGGAAATGCGATCGCACAGCCAAAATATATTTATGGTTGTAGTAGTTTACCCAATGGTAATCTTATCTTAGTGATTGATGCTTCCCTGTTGCTAGAGTCTAACAGGCTCCAACAAACAACACTTGATATCATGGCGCGACCAATTGCTTCTCCCTCAAATAAAAAAGCCTTGGCGATATTGGGAGAAACTTTTGAATCTACGCCATTACTTCCTGCATATACTTCCACAAAAACCATAGAAACCCAACCTAGTTATGCTCAAGAGTCAGAGAATAAATTACCAAAAGTTGTTTTAGTAGTAGATGACGCGATTAGTCTACGCCAAACTATCTCTCTCACTCTACAAAAATCTGGCTATCAAGTAATACAAGCTCAAAATGGTGTAGAAGCTTTAGAAAAGTTGCAGTTACATCCAGAAATTCAAGTCGTTGTCTCAGATTTAGAGATGCCACGAATGAATGGTTTTGAGTTGTTAGGCAATTTTCGTCAATACCCCAAATTAGCAAAAATACCTGTAGTGATTCTCACTTCTCGCAGTGCTGAAAAACATCGCCAGCTTGCCCAAGAATTAGGAGCAAAGGCTTATTTAACCAAGCCTTATTTAGAAAATGAGTTTCTTTCTACAATTAAGGGTCTAATCAATAGTAATGCAGATGATTTAAATCATTTGCTCATAGTGACAAATCATTAAAATTAAGATTAATTTTAGTTTGGTGCTATTGGTAAGTTATCTGTGAGAGTTTAAGTTAAGTGATGCGACAGTGGGGAGAGAGGCATGGTTTACCGATAAAGTGTATCAACCCTTGGGACGCGATCGCTTTAATTACCAGGTAGATTATTTGGATCTGCACCTAGAGAACGTAAATACTGCGCTAACTGTTCAGCCCTTTGTCGCTCCTGTTGTGCTAGTTCTGCATCTGTCAAATAACGGTTTCCTTGCTCATCATACCAACATAAAAATTCCTGTTGTATCCCGGCAATTACACCTTGGTGTCGCCCAATACCTAACCCAACCTCTGGCATCAAATAAGGTTCACCTATTTGTAGTTGGTAATTTCCATCTATCAACTTATACACTTCATAGGGTTGATGTTGGTCGCGTCGCCAAAATTCAGGGTTATAAATTACGTAGTACAATACACCCAGTTTTCTGTATATATCTAGCTTCTCTTCATATTCACCTCCAGGGGTGTGGGATACCATTTCTAATGTGAATATTGGAACTATCCCATTTTCTTCCCAAACCGCATAACTTTTGCGTGATTTGCCACCCTTTTTCCGTTCTACTCCCACACTTAAAAAAGCATCTGGCACTACAGGTACTCTGGGATTTACTCCTGTGGTGTGATATACTCCCATATCTACTCCGAAGTACCAATCTAGGCGATTTGCCCAAATGGAGTTGAGTAAGAATAGTAAAATGTTGGGTAAAAAGTTTTGATCTTCGTTATCCACTGGCGTATCGTCTGAACATGGGAGTTCATCAGTCGTTGGTAACGCATTTTTGAGATCGGGTGAGAGCATAACCGTTGTCTCGCTGGCGTTTGATGCCCTTATTATAAATGAGTGACGAAAAGTTTAATGTTTGGGTGCAGGTTCGCCAAACTTAATTAAAAGTGCGATCGCAATACTAACAAGCAAAATTAACGTCATACTTAAAGCCGAACCAAATCCCCAATTTTGGGTTGCTCCCAGAAACTGGTTATAAATTAACCGTGCCGCCGTCATACTAGAAGCACCACCAAGTAATTCTGGATCGACAAAATCCCCCAAGCCTGTGATGAATACAAGCATCGAAGCAGCCGCAATTCCAGGCAAAATTTGTGGTACAGTTACTTGAAAAAAAGTTTCCACTGGATTTGCACCTAAATCAGCAGCCGCTTCTAACAACCGCTTATCTAGTTTTTCGAGAGAAGCATATAAAATCAAAACCATATAGGGTAACAAGCTATAACTCATACCAATAAATACAGCTTGACTCTGATTAAGTAATTGCAAGGTAGGCAAACCGAAAGTGCTGAGTAAACTGTTGAATAAACCAGTAGGACGAAGAATTGTAATCCAAGCATAGGAGCGAAGTAACGAGGAAGTCCACAAAGGCAAAACAAAGCCTAATAGCAGCAAATTTCGCCAACGTTGCGGCGCTATTTGAGCAATCCAATAGGCGACGGGGAAGCCAAAAATTAAACAAATTATGGTGGTACCAAACGCAAAAAATAGCGATCGCCCAATCACTTGCACATAAAGCGGATCGAATATTCGGACGTAGTTTTGAAATCCATTGGGATTAACCAAATCTCCCGGCCGAATATCTGCAACTAAACTTAACTCGAAAATTATCAACGTTGGCAGCACTAACAAAAGTAATAACCAAATCCCCGATGGTGCAAGTAAGATCAAAGGTTGCAGCCAATTTCCTCGCAGCCGATGCAAATCTTCTATTTGAGAAATATCATTTTTTCCAATATTCATCACTTATAACTCCTAACTCCTAACTATTTTAGCTGCTAGTTAATTGAGTCCAATAGCGATCGTAAACCTCTTCAAAGTCTCCTACAGGAGTAACTCGTTCGCAATTTGCTAAAAGTGACTCTGAGGGAAATAAATTACCATTGTTTTGGATGACTTTTGGCAATTGCTCAAATCCCGCTTTGTTAGGCGTAGAAACACTCAGACGTTTACTGATTTGAGCGGCTATTTCTGGTTGCAAAATCATGTTAATCCAAGCATAGGCTCCATCCAAATTGGGAGATGCTTTGGGAATTACAATAGTATCTGTCCATAATGAAGAACCACTGCGAGGAATCACATATTTGAGTTTAGGGTTTTCTTGAGAGATTTTCACTGCATCTGCTGAATAACACATTGCCAATAGTAAATCTCCTGCCAGAATTTGATTTTGCCAAGCATCGGTGTCAAAACGGGCGATCGCAGGTTTTAACACCTTCAACTTTTCATAAGCTTGTTTGATTTCTGGTTCATTTTTGGAATTGTAAGAATAACCTAGCATCCGTAACGTCGCACCCATCACCTCTCGAACGTCATTAAGCAAGGTCATTCTCTGATTAAGTTCCTTTTGATTCTGCCAAAGGTAATCCCAGTCTTGTGGTGTATCTTTGATTTTTTCGGAATTGTACAGAAAACCTGTTGTCCCCCAGTTAAAAGGGATACTGTAACGGTTATTGGGGTCATAACTAGGATTCTGGAACCGGGGGAATAAATTCTCTAAACCGATTAAGCGATCGTGATTTATTTCTGTTAACAAACCCTTGTTTACCATCTTCTGCACCATGTAATCGGATGGGTAGATGATGCTGTAAGTACCACCACCTCCAGCTTGCAACTTAGCCAGCATGACATCATTGGAATCATATACGTCCGCTAGCACTTTCATACCGGTTTGGGTATTGAAAGTTCTCAGTAATTTTTGGTCAGTATATTGTGTCCAGGTAAAAATATAAAGTTGGTCACGCTGACTAGAAGTATTAGAATTAGCGCGGACTTCAGCCAGCCTCCAGCCACAACCAGCTAAAGATAAGCTAGAAAGTGCTGCCACCCCTTTTAAAAATTGCCGTCTGTTAGTCATTAAGTTAGAAATTATTCATCGACAACTTCTAGATTACGGTATGATTCCTAGCCCCTGGTGTGATTTACTGGCGTGAATGTGTCATTCTTCACACTTGCCAAACGCACCTTCTCCTGCGATCGCCAGCTACGTAAATGTAAGGCTCCTCGAACGGTTGGAATGTGGGGCTTCTATCAGATTTAGCTAAACACTTTATTTTACTTTCAGACTTGGTTAATCTATGATTGTTATCTTTCCTCAAGTGAAGATGCCTGGATGAAAGGGGTTTTTCACCATAGGGGTATCTGTGGGATAACAAACTAGAAGTTTTTGCAGATGAAATCACATAGATTTTGAGTATATAGCTTACACTAGTAGGTTTATGATCATATTTCTTATAGCTTCAATCAATAGGCTGTTATGCTCTTCCCAAGAAAGTCAAACAAGTTTGTAGAAAATTGCGGCACAAAGTATTTAAATATGTTGTTAAACATTTGTAAACTGTTAGCAGCCGAGTAGCCGCGTGTCACATCTTGTTAAGGAATTATCATGAGACAACTTGTTATCGCTGAACGCGTATGCCTGATTGGTCATATCGTGTCAAAAGCCTTTGGACTGGTAGGGATGCTACTGGTCGTACCTAATGCCGAAATAATCTTCAACTTATCGCAGGTTGGAGAAACTGCCGTACAGTTAAGTATGGCTGGCGGTGGTGTAGTTGATATCATCTTAGGGACAATAGCTGTTTCTATTTATGCCTACCGGACGCTAGGATTGGGAACTTGGCTAGCATTCATGCTGCCGGCTATGTTTATCTCTTTGGGAAGTGAACTACTGGGAACCAGCACAGGTTTTCCATTTGGTGATTATAGCTACTTGAGTGGCTTGGGTTATAAGATTGCGGGGCTAGTTCCTTTCACAATTCCTTTGTCTTGGTTCTATGTTGGGCTGTCGTCTTATTTAATTGCGAGAACTGGTTTGCAAGTGGCTCAAAAACCCAGTTGGGGTCGCCATATTGCAGCTATAGCCGTTGGTGCTTTACTCTTCACTTGCTGGGATTTTGCCCTTGAGCCAGCTATGAGTCAAACTTCTCTGCCTTTTTGGTATTGGGAACAACCAGGAGCTTTCTTTGGAACACCTTACCAGAATTATGCAGGTTGGTTTGGCACTAGCGCCCTGTTTATGAGTGTGGCAGGCTTGTTGTGGAGAAATACATCGATTAAATTAGAGCGATCGCAACTTAATCTACCCTTAGTCGTTTATTTAACTAACTTTGCCTTCGCCGCCGGACTAAGTTTGGCAGCTGGGTTCTCCATTCCTGTATTACTCGGCTTATTTCTTGGTGTGGTTCCCGCCGTGGCGCTGTGGTTAAGGAGTTCAACCACACCCACTGAAGTTGCTGTTGAACCAATAAGCAAAGAAGTATCAGTAGCAAAGGTTGAAGTTGCCTTGAAATAGTCTAGAGATTGGGGACTGGGGACTAGGGAGGGGAATAACCAATGCCCCATACCCCATGCCCAATGCCCATTTATTTTGTATAGTCGCACTTTTAATTGATAAGTATTTTGACAACAGTAGACAACGCTTTGATAGTAGAAAGTGCCATATCACTTTTATTGCTACTTATCCAAGTACCAGCAACGGCAATTCTGTTTTCGCGTCTGCTAAAGGGGCCAAGACGGCTGCCCCCACTAGAACCGCAACAGCCGACACCAAAGCTTTTAGGTAGGGTTAGCGTTGTTGTTCCCACATTGAACGAGGCACTTCGTATTAACCCTCTGTTGGCTGGTTTAAGTCAGCAAAGTTATGAAGTTCGAGAAATTATTGTTGTAGACAGTAACTCCAGTGATGGGACACCCGACTTAGTAAAAGCGATACAGCAAAAAGACCCGCGCTTTCGCGTGATGACAGACGATCCCTTACCCTCTGGTTGGGTGGGACGGCCTTGGGCGTTGCATAACGGTTTTCTATATAGTTCTGAAGGTAGTCAGTGGTTTCTGGGACTAGATGCTGATATTCAACCACATCCTGGTTTGGTTGCTGGTTTAGTAAAAACGGCCGAAGCACAAGATTATGACTTAGTTTCCCTTTCACCTCAGTTTATCCTTAAATATCCAGGGGAGTGCTGGCTACAACCAGCTTTGTTGATGACTCTGCTTTACCGATTTGACCCTGCTGGGATCAATGCAGAGCAGCCCGAACGGGTGATGGCAAATGGACAGTGTTTTTTGTGTCGTCGCTCCGTTTTAGCTGCTGTGGGTGGCTATAGCAGTGCAAGTAGTTCTTTTTGTGATGATGTCACATTGGCACGAAATATTGCTGCTCAAGGGTATAAAGTGGGCTTTTTAGATGGTGCAAAGGTGCTGAAGGTACGGATGTATGAAGGGGCGATGGAGACGTGGAAAGAGTGGGGGCGGAGTCTCGACCTTAAAGATGCAACTTCTCGTTCTCAGTTGTGGGGAGATTTATGGCTACTCACATCTGTTCAAGGTCTACCCCTTTTAATTGTCCCCACTTTTTTATTGATTTCTCCCCCACTCGCGCATTTCAACACTCCCCCACTCCTTCTGCTGGGACTGAATTTATTCTTGATGGTGATTCGCTTTGCGATGCTTTTTGCGATCGCCCCCTCTTACGATCGCAAAAGTGCTAAAGGCGGTTGGTTATTCTGGCTTTCCCCTTTAGCCGATCCCTTAGCTGTGCTGCGAATTTTCTTATCTGCGTTCCGCAAGCCACGCGAGTGGCGAGGACGCAAATATATATAGTTGGGAATTAGGAGTTGGGAATTGCTCAATAAGCAATAGTTATTCTTCCCCTACCCCCTTGCCCCTACTCCTCTTCACCTCCGACTCGATCCCCGCGTTCCAGTTCCCAAAGAATTTGATTTCCTTCACGGCGTACCCGTGACACTATCCAGTTTCGCCAGCGCCATTGATCTCCCCGACTGGTAACAGCGCTGGCATGGACATCCATCAAGTCTGCTAACTCAGAACTGGTGATTAAGTAGCCTTTTTCTGAAATTTCGTCAGCAATACGCAGAGTTTCGACCAAGCTGCGGAGTTGCGAAACCCTAATTTCTGGCGGTTTTTCATCGGTTGTGGCCGCAGTTGGCCCAGTTGATGGTTCCATAATGGTTATTTCTGGTGCAGAAGTACTGATTTCTTGCGGACTTTGGTTAATTATTCGAGAGTTTTTTTCATAATCAGCTACTTTTGCTACATTTAGTTCATTTCTGGAAGGTAAAGATTGATAAAAATTTGCAGGAGTTAGTTGTTGTAGGGAAGGGATTTTGCCACTAGCATAGCTGCGAGCGATCGCATCACAACGTTCGTTACCTATGTTACCAGAATGTCCTCGGACGTGTTGCCATTTTACCTGTTGGGTATTGAGTTCATCAAGACTTTCCAAAAGCTCTTGGTTTTGGACGGGTTTACCATCTGACTTTTTCCAGCCCTTCTTTTTCCAGCCTTTCACCCACTTAGTAACGCAGTTTATCAGGTATTCACTATCGGTATGGAGCGTAATTTGTTCAGCTTGTTGAGATGTTTGCAGGAATTGGAGGGCTGCGATCGCAGCTTGCATTTCCATTTTATTATTGGTGGTATGAGGGGATGCATCGCCCATTTCGTGGATTGAGCCATCGCTGAAGTAGACGACAACTCCCCAACCGCCAGGGCCAGGGTTCCCGGTACAAGCGCCATCGGTATATATGCTTTGGATTATAGGTTGAGTGGACATGGTTTAGGATATCGAACCGCAAAGGACGCTAAGGCAAGAGTGATTAGCTGCCAATTTTTAAAGAATATCCAGGCTATTATATCGGTTAGCACTCCAGCAACAACGCTCCATTAGAAGGCTGTTGTGACGAAAAATGGTGTTTTGCTATTGAGTGGGTATTGAGCAACCAACACTGAAGATCAGATTTGGCTGGTTACTAACCCCATATCTACGTTACTGATGAATGTTTTCTATGTTGCGATCGCTTTTCGCTTGGTAAGTGTGAATACTACCTTAAAGGATGTTTGAAAAGTCCTATTGTAGGTATTAAAACGTTCTAGATCCCCCTAAATCCACGCCACTGCGGTCTTGGGGTCTCCCCAAGACCGCAGTGGCTCCCCTTAAAAAGGGGGACTTTGATTCTTCCCCCTTTTTAAGGGGGTTAGGGGGGATCGCTAAGTGTCTAAAATCACGGCGAAATACTTTTAAAACATCCTCTTAAATTGTACTAATTAAATTTTGCTTTGCAGTCGGGTTAACTAGGGGCTAAGGTTGATGTAATCTGTTTATATTTGCAACAGATATTTATCAGCACTAAATTTTCTGGATCGCTTGATAAATTGGAGGTAGCTGTTGCTATTTTTTGTTCTAGCACTCCTCTTTTGCTACGACACTAAATTCAAGATTATATTCAAATTCTAACAAAAATATCTATGAAACTAATTAAAAAAGTATTTCCTATTCCCCGAATTATTTTCTCCTCAATTCTAATTTTAGGTATCATTTTTTTATTTAATAAATTATCGTTAAATGCTGTTGAAATTAGTAGCATAGACTTTATCGGTGAAGCTACTATGCCCAAAGGTTTAATTTTAAAAAAAACTGAAGTAGGAGGTTTGTCTGGAATTAGCTATGATGCAAAAAAAAACCTTTATTATGCTATCTCTGACGATCGGGGACAAAAAGCTGCTGCCCGTTTCTACACCCTAAAAATAGACTTAAGTAAGGGTTATCTGCGAAAAGGCGGAGTTATTGCTGTCAATATTACCACATTATTAAATGAAAAGGGTCAAACATTTCGCCCTGGTGAAACTGATACAGAAGGTATTGCCTTAACTAATAAATCAACTGTGTTTATTTCTTCTGAGGGTGATGTGGCAAAACTAATTAATCCTTTTATTAAAGAGTTTTCACTATCTTCTGGCAAAGAAATTACGACATTTACCATCCCAAACAAATTTTTGCCAGATAAAAGTGGTAAACAAGGTATCCGCAACAATTTGGCTTTTGAAAGCCTTACTATCACACCCGATAAAAACCATCTATTTACAGCCACTGAAAATGCTTTAATTCAAGATGGTATCGCCGCTAAACCTCACATCGGTAGTCCTTGCCACATCTTGCAATATAACTTGCTTAATAACCAGCCGGAAAAAGAATTCCTTTACCAAACAGAAGCCGTTGCACCCTTTTTAGATCTGACTGGCAAATTTGCTAGTGGATTACCTGATTTACTTGCTCTCGATAATCAAGGACACTTCCTAAGTTTAGAACGGTCTTTTACTGGTTTAGGATTTGCTATTTCCTTGTTTCAAGTTTCTTTAGAAGGATCTGATGATATTCACAATATTGATAGCCTTTTAGCAGTTGACTCGAAAAATATTAAACCAGTTCATAAAAAACTACTGTTAGATTTGAGAAGTCTAGATGTACTGCTAGACAACATTGAAGGCTTAACTCTTGGCCCCAAACTACCCGATGGTCAACAATCATTAATTCTTGTCAGTGATAACAATTTTAACTCACTACAACGGACTCAAATACTAGCCTTTAAAATGAAAATTGAAACACCACTGAGTAGATTATTTCGGCGATTACTACTGAATCTCAACCGCTAACTGTACAGAGATATCGCACTTTTAATGCTATTTACTTATTCCTGTGTATTCACGGAATCTATTAGGCAACTTTATCTAGCCTATTCGTAGTTTCCGTGTAATTTCTCAGCCGTATTCCTTAATAAATATGTTACATAATGTTTAGAAAATTTTGCAACCAGATTAACCTTGATGGCGGTGGATGATTAATTTCCTACAAATTATGATATTTTTTTAAATTTAAAATTAGTGCTTAACTATACTTATTAAAGTAATTTGCCAACAATATTTTTCATAAATGATTTTTATGCCACAAAAAAAAACTGAGAATATGGTAGGGCAAAAAGCAGAATTAGACGATTATATTGGGCAATTTTTAAATAATCGCTATTTAATCAGAGATTTGATCGGTAAAGGGGGGATGGGGAGAGTTTATTTAGCAGAAGATAGTGCTAAAGGTTCTATGCCGATCGCAATCAAAATTTTATCACTCAGTTTGGCAAATCAGCAAATGTCCCAACGCTTTGCCAGAGAAATTTTTATTGGCGCTCAATTGGGGCGTAAAAGTAAACATATTGTTCGCATTTTAAGTTATGGCGTTACTGAAGATAAAACCCCTTTTTTTGTAATGGAATACCTTCAAGGGAAAAATCTCAAACAAATTCTTAAAATTCAACCCTTAACAATACCCAAGTTTTTGGAGATTTGTAATCAAATTTGTTTAGGCTTACAATGCGCCCACCAAGGTATCAGCCTCAAAGGAGAGATTTATCCCATTGTTCACAGAGATATAAAACCCGAAAATATATTCCTTACTGAAGATAGTAAACAAGGAGAAATTGTTAAAATACTAGATTTTGGCATTGCCAAATTTTTAACAGAACGAAGTGGGATGACTCTGACAGATTCTTTTATTGGCAGTTTACCTTACTGTTCTCCAGAACACATGGAAGGGCGTAAATTGCTAGATGTCCGCTCTGATATTTATAGTTTGGGAGTACTAATGTTTGAGATGCTGTCAGGAAAACATCCATTTCAGACAAAAAGTAACTCTTTTGGTACTTGGTATCAGGCGCATCGCTTTCAAATGCCACCTACAGTTGAAGAAGTGAATCCGCAAGTCAAAATACCGCAAGTATTAGAAAAATTATTGATGAGTTGTTTAGCGAAAGAAGTAAGCGATCGCCCGCAAAATATTAACCAAATATTAGAAGAATTAGAAAAGGTTAATAATCAGATTAATGATGTTATTCCTAACAAGAGTAGTGAGATTATTAAACTCCCACTTCCGGTTCAATTAGTCCCTGCAACTTTATTGTCAGAACAAGAGTGTTTACAGAAAAACTGGCCTAAAAATAAGCCAATTGGTGCAATTGGTTTTCCCCATTTACTACAAACTCCTCAAAGACCTATACCAACTTTTTGGGCAATGTTGCCCAAACAAGAAATTACAAAATTTTTGGATAAAGTACATGGCACTGAATTTATTAGTCAAATTAACATATACCCGATGTTATTGTGGATAACAGTCTTATACGATGCCCAGCCTTCTATGACTAAGTGGCTACCTTATTTTCTAGATTTGAAAGATAATAAAGGGCAGAACATAGCACGAAGTTTAGCAGAGGTAGGGTATTATCATCTACTATTTTTTCCCCTAGAAGATCCAAATCGTTGCTCTCATGTAACGACTTTAAGCCTCACAGCTAATCAGCGCCAGCAACTTCTAGATTGGCTAGATATGAGTCAACAGTCAAATGAGTTAATTTTGTCTAATCAAGCCAAAAGTCTTCTAAAAACAGAGTACGAAAAGTTGAAATCAGACATTTTACAAAAGTTAACTACAGATCAAAAAGCTGAGAAAGAAGGTTTAAAAAATTGGATGGCTAAATTTTTGGATATTTTTTTTAAGCTTCTATCACATTCTTGAAAGTTTGCGGCTCAAAATCAAAAAACTTACCACTATTACCTAAGCATATTTTTATGTGTATATTGCTATCTTTAAATAGACTCAGTAGCAGAGGTGAATAAAGTGAATCAAAGCCCATTTATATCTCCAAATAGTACGGGCTTGCTTGCTAATCGTTATCAACTCAAGGAATTAATTGGTAGCGGTGGTATGGGTGAAGTTTTCTTAGCAAATGATATTTTGTTAGGAGGTATACCAGTTGCTATCAAGTTTTTGACTCAGACTGTTGTCGATAGCAAGATGCAACAAGATTTTGCTCGTGAAGCTTTGATGAGTGCGGCTTTGAGTCAAAAGAGCTTACATATAGTGCGGGCGTATGATTATGGTGTAAATGAAAAAGGAAAACCATATTATGTCATGGAATATCTAAGTGGTAAGAGTTTAAAAGATTTAATTCCGCTACCATTGTCGATATTTTTGACTCTCTCTCGCCAAATTTGTTTAGGCTTACAGTGCGCCCATCAAGGTATTAATATTGATGGAAAAGTTTGTCCGTTAGTTCATCGAGATATCAAGCCTGCCAATATATTAGTTATTCCCGATCCAATATTGGGTCAGTTAGTTAAAATCCTCGATTTTGGAATTGCTAGATTTTTAAATTATGCATCAACAGCCAGTACAAGTAGAGGATTTAATGGCACTTTGCCTTACTGTTCTCCAGAACAGCTAGATGGGGAAAAATTAGATAGTCGTTCTGATATTTATAGTTTAGGTGTAATGATGTTTGAAATGCTTACAGGGAAAAAACCCTGGGAGCCAGAAACGGATTACTTTGGTGCTTGGTATAAAGCACATCACTTTGAAGCACCAAAAACGATCGCAGATGTTAAACCTACTCTGAAAATACCTCAGAAGCTAAATAATTTAATCATGTCTTGTCTTGCAAAAAAGGCAAACGATCGCCCACAAAATATCGCTCAAATTTTGCAAGTATTAAATAGTTTAGAACAGTCAGATTGTCCGGGCTTACCTACAGATTTAGCTTCTAATTCTATCCTTAGCCGTCCCTTAGATTCGGGATTAGCAATCACACTAGAAGAAAGCTTTCGGCAACTTTTATGGCCTCAAAATAAACCAATTCAAGAAATTGTTTTTCCCCAGCTTCTAGATACCCCACAAGGATTTATAACAGCACTATGGTTAATGTTACCTAAACAAGAAATCAAAAACTATACGGTTTCTAACCGTTATAACCAGTTTATTTTCATGACATCCCCTCACCCAATGCTGTTGTGGGTGACTGTACTCTACAATCGGCAACTGACTCCTAAGTGGCTACCCTGCTACTTAGATATGCAAAATCCTCAAAATCTTAGGCTGGTAAGTTTACTGGCTGAAAATGAACACTATCCTTTGATTTTCTTTACTCTGGAAGTACCACATTCCTGCACCAGCGTTCTCAGCAGTCCGATTGAACTAACTCAGCGACAAATGTTGAAAACCTGGGTGCAACAGGCTCATCGTCTACCACCAACTTCTCAGCCCCAATTGAGCAAACAGCTATTAAAGCAGCAGTATAAACAAATGCAATCCCGGATATTGCAACATCTGGAATCCAAGCCCCAGGTTGTTTTATCAAGGTTTTAACGGTAAATTCGCACCTTAGAGAAACGGGGCAAAAATGATTCTTAATTTCCCACTCCAAAACACTTGACAAGTTAGAAAAAAATAGTGATAATAGCAAAGTTGGACAAACAAGGGACTGTAGTTCAATTGGTTAGAGCACCGCCCTGTCACGGCGGAAGTTGCGGGTTCGAGCCCCGTCAGTCCCGTTCTAAATTTATAAATAGTTAATCGCCGAAATGAACTTCGGTGATTTTTTATTCCGAATTCAAAGGGATTGACTCAGAATTCAGGGTTTGAATATAAGCTACATTTATCATGCTTTGCAAAAGAGAGAATTAACTGTGACTGTTAGAGTCCGTATTGCGCCGAGTCCAACCGGAAATTTACATATTGGTACAGCTAGAACGGCTGTATTTAACTGGCTATTTGCCCGTCACCAGGGCGGGAAGTTTATTCTGCGAATAGAAGATACAGACCTGGAGCGATCGCGTCCCGAATACACCGACAATATTCTTGAAGGATTGCGCTGGCTAGGTTTGAACTGGGATGAAGGGCCATTTTTCCAATCCCAACGCCTGGATCTTTATAAAGAAGCAGTACAAAAACTGTTAGATAGAGGATTAGCCTATCGCTGCTACACCACCAGCGAGGAACTTGAGGCCCTTAGAGAAGGCCAAAAAGCTAGAGGCGAAGCTCCCCGCTATGACAACCGTCACCGCAACCTCACGCCAGAACAACGCGCCGCTTTTGAAGCCGAAGGTCGTTCTTCTGTAATTCGTTTCAAAATTGAAGATGGGCGGGAAATTGTCTGGAACGACCTAGTAAGGGGAAAAATGTCTTGGCGAGGTAGCGATTTAGGTGGTGATATGGTCATCGCCCGCGCTTCAGAAGAAGGAAGCGGTCAACCTTTATACAACTTTGTAGTTGTAGTGGATGACATCGATATGCAAATCACCCATGTTATTCGCGGAGAAGACCACATCGCCAACACCGCCAAGCAAATTCTGCTGTATGAAGCAATGGGTGCAAAAATTCCAGAGTTTTCCCATACACCCCTGATTTTGAACATGGAAGGGCGCAAACTTTCTAAGCGGGATGGAGTTACTTCTATTTCCGAATTTCAGAAAATGGGCTTTACTGCTGAAGGCTTGGTGAATTACATGACATTGTTGGGTTGGTCGCCACCAGACTCGACGCAAGAAATATTTACCTTAGAAACAGCAGCCAAAGAATTTAGTTTTGAGCGGGTAAATAAAGCGGGTGCAAAATTTGACTGGGACAAGCTGGATTGGTTAAACAGTCAGTATATCCACCATACGCCTGTAGATAAACTGACAGATTTACTTATACCCTATTGGGAAGCATCTGGGTATAAATTTGATGGTGGAAGAGAACGCCCCTGGTTAGAGCAGCTAGTAACTTTAATTAGCCAAAGTTTGACTCGTTTAGTAGATACAGTACCTCAAAGCCAACTGTTTTTTAGCGATACAGTTGAATTTAGCGAAGAAGGCAGTACACAACTTAAACAAGAAGGTTCTACTGCTGTCCTTAAGGCAATTGTTACAGCTTTAGAAAATCAGCCGCAACTGTCGGAAGCAGCCGCCCAGGACATTATCAAACAAGTGGTGAAAGAGCAAAAAGTCAAAAAAGGCTTGGTAATGCGATCGCTCCGAGCAGCTTTAACTGGAGATGTTCATGGCCCCGACCTTATTCAATCTTGGTTACTACTAAATCAGATTGGTTTAGATAAGTCACGCTTGAGTAGAGCAATAACAGAAGCTAATTAGCGATCGCTTCCAAATTTTAGAAATATTTTAGATTTTAGGGGCGCACAAAGGTGTGCCCCTACCCATAAGGTAGAGCAACTATAAGAACAAGAAATCATTGACTAATTACTAATGAATTATCCCTAAATTTAAATCTAAAATAGGTAGTCAATTCTCCTCATCTTGGGAACTTGGTGTGTAAAATTAATGTCTTCAGAAACACTTAGAAGCAAACGTAATTACAATGCCAACAAAAGCGCTCAATAGAGGGATGAGATTATCGTTGATGATAGTTACGCTCTTCATCACATCGACAGTTAACGCTGTGACGGATGCTCAGGAAGTGCCAACGATATTTGGAGATGTCACCATTGGCCCTCAGTTTTCGCCAGACCCCCTGACAGTTCGCGGGATGAGTGGTGGTTCAATACCTGGAAGTAAAGTAGGTGGGAGAGGCGAAACAGCCACTGGCCCTTGTACCGGATTTGTTGATGAAACACCAGACCACACATTAGCACTAACAAGTAAATTTGACTACCTGAAGCTGCAAGTCCAAAGTCCTGAAGACACCACGATCGTTATTAAGGGGCCGGGTGGTACTTGGTGCAATGACGATTTTGATGGCAAAAATGCCGGCATGATTGGTGAATGGCTGCCTGGAAGTTACCAAATTTGGGTTGGTTCCTACGAAAAAGGTAAGTACCTTCCTTACACTCTAAAAATTACAGAAATTAAGTAGGGAATGGAGAATAGGGCAATAATCGCGTCTTTACAGAAGCGATTAGTCGCGTCTCTACCCCTAAATATGATGATTGTGAGGGGTTGAAAGGACATGAGGAGCCTTGTGGATAAATTATCCGTGGCTTTGCATCCCGTTGCACTCCCTTTTCTCGTGCAATATTGTATTAAAATTAAGTTAACTTTGATTAAGATTCTTGTTGGCATTGCCATAATGCTCTAATTGCCTTATGGCAGTGCATGTAAGAGATCAAATTAAACAAAATGGAGTTATAGACATCCGTTTAACAGCTTAAAGTGACAGAGTGATTAACATTCGGTTGCTAAGGCTAACGAGTTGTATAGGCATCTAGAGGCAAATTAAGATGAAATTCTCTTGGAAAGTCGTAGTACTCTGGACATTGCCGGCTTTGGTAATTGGCTTTTTCTTCTGGCAGGGGGCTTTTGCAGGCGCTCCTACTGACATGAACAAGAATACAGCCAATACCCGCATGACTTATGGTCGCTTTCTAGAATACTTGGACGGCGATCGCGTCAGCAGTGTGGATCTGTACGAAGGCGGTAGGACAGCTATTATCGAAGCCCGCGATCCAGACATCGAAAATCGCGTCCAAAGGTGGCGGGTAGATTTGCCTGTTAATGCTCCTGAGTTAATTAGCAAGCTCAAAGAAAAAGATATTAGTTTTGATGCTCACCCCATGCGGAATGATGGCGCAATCTGGGGATTATTGGGCAATCTCGTGTTTCCAATTTTATTGATTACCGGACTGTTCTTTTTGTTCCGGCGTTCTAGCAACCTTCCCGGCGGGCCAGGTCAAGCGATGAACTTCGGCAAATCCAAAGCGCGTTTCCAAATGGAAGCGAAAACTGGGGTTAAATTTGACGACGTAGCCGGGATTGAAGAAGCTAAGGAAGAACTACAAGAAGTCGTTACCTTCTTGAAGCAGCCAGAACGATTTACGGCTGTAGGCGCACGGATTCCCAAGGGAGTGCTGTTAGTTGGGCCTCCAGGAACTGGTAAAACTTTACTAGCAAAAGCGATCGCTGGCGAAGCAGGCGTACCTTTCTTCAGTATTTCCGGTTCGGAATTTGTGGAAATGTTCGTTGGTGTGGGTGCATCCCGCGTCCGCGATTTGTTCAAGAAAGCCAAAGACAACGCCCCTTGCATCATCTTCATTGATGAAATCGACGCAGTAGGACGACAACGGGGTGCTGGTATTGGTGGCGGTAACGACGAGAGAGAGCAAACCCTCAACCAATTGCTTACCGAAATGGACGGGTTTGAAGGTAACACAGGCATTATTATTATTGCTGCTACTAACCGTCCCGACGTACTAGACTCAGCTTTGTTACGTCCCGGTCGCTTTGACAGACAAGTAACAGTCGATGCACCCGATATCAAAGGGCGTTTGGAAATCTTACAAGTTCATGCGCGGAACAAGAAATTAGATCCTAGTGTATCTTTGGATGCGATCGCTCGCCGCACTCCTGGATTCACTGGGGCTGATTTAGCTAACTTACTCAACGAAGCGGCAATTTTGACCGCTAGAAGACGCAAAGAAGCGATCGCTCTCCGCGAAATTGATGACGCGGTAGATCGGGTAGTCGCTGGTATGGAAGGCACTCCATTAGTAGATAGCAAGAGTAAGCGCTTAATTGCATACCACGAAATTGGACACGCTTTAGTTGGCACTTTATTAAAAGACCACGATCCAGTGCAGAAAGTCACCTTAATTCCACGGGGACAAGCACAGGGTTTAACTTGGTTTACTCCCAACGAAGAACAGGGATTAATTTCTCGTTCTCAGTTGAAAGCTAGGATTACTGGTGCTTTGGGTGGTCGCGCCGCCGAAGAGGTGATTTTTGGGGCTGCGGAAGTTACAACTGGTGCGGGTGGAGACTTGCAGCAGTTATCAGGAATGGCACGGCAGATGGTGACTCGGTTCGGGATGTCCGACTTAGGGCCACTTTCATTGGAAAGCCAGCAGGGTGAAGTTTTCTTGGGTCGTGACTGGACAACCCGATCTGAATATTCCGAATCCATCGCTTCCCGCATTGATGGACAAGTTAGAGCGATCGTGGAAGAATGCTACGAAAACGCAAAGAAGATTGTCCGCGATCATCGCACTGTCACCGATCGCTTAGTCGATTTGCTCATCGAAAAAGAAACCATTGACGGCGAAGAATTCCGTCAGATTGTGGCTGAGTACGCTGAAGTTCCTGAGAAACAGCAGTACGTACCGCAACTGTAACCACTGTTCTATAAATCACTGAAATGGGTATGGTCAAAAGGCTATACCCATTTTTGTTTTAGGTATTTGCAATCTTAAGTTATTTTATGTAGTGTCAGGGAATACTAAGCATATTTAAAAATTTGATATAGCTATGCAATACCTAATCTACCCGATCGCAATTTACGTTCTACTGATTGTTATTCGCTATCTCATTCTCTTTTTACTACTTTGCAAATCTCAGATTCAATATCCCAAGTACCAGATTACAAAGGCTGATACAGTTCCTATCTATTTAAAAGATTTATTTCAAACTCCCATTAAAGAACTAGAGCAATTCGGCTTTCTTCCATGCAGCTATTTGCAATATCAACCAATCAGCAAAGCCTATGAGCAAACAAATTGGGAACTTCTTTTATATCACAAAGCACTCAAAAGCTATGCCACAGTAGTTATTCGTCGTTTAGCCGAACCTGTCAATTTATTCGATATAGAGTTTTATACCTTTTTTAAGGATAAAACTTTATTGCTGACTGTCAACGGCAAACAGCATGGACTGATAGGTGAGTTTCCCAACACTATTGTTCAGGATGTTTATACCAGCGAAGCATCAGTACAATGGCAGATTCATCAAGATCGTCTTAAAGAATTAACTACCAGCAAAACACCTTGTGGTTTATCACCAGAGTCTTTTGCTCAAGCCCTACAGATACAGATGAGTGGCTATGTTAGTAACTTAGCCAAGACTGGAAAAATATTACCAATCAAGGGAACAGAGTTATTTCAGATACATTGGTTAACAATCGTGCGATCGCTTAACCCGCTGATGCAGGGTAGCAAGAAAGCAGCAAATATCATCAAGCAACGCAGACAACAAGCCAAAACTGATTCCAGCATTTTACAAGAAATCCCTATAGAACTGGAAGTAGAGGGATTTAAACAAATGGAATACACTCAAACCGGTTTAGTGGGTAAAAAATTTCGCATTTGGCTTTTGTTGGGTAGTCTAGGGTTGTTTATGGCCAGTTATACAAGCTTTCTTACTCCACAAAGTGTGGTGATTTTCATCGCTGTACTGTTTTTCCATGAAGGCGGACATTTATTGGCGATGAAACTGTTTGGTTATCGTGATACCTCTGTTTTATTCATACCGTTTTTAGGCGCTTTAGCTACTGCCCGTAAAGATGACGCTACACTCACCCAAAAGTTTTGGATATCTTTAGCAGGGCCATTACCAGGGTTAATTTTGGGGATTGGGTTGGCGATTATTGCACCTTTTGGCAGTGGTTATCCTGATTGGGTACAAAAAACAAGTTGGACGCTGATATTTCTAAACTTGTTCAATCTCCTCCCGATTTATCCTCTAGATGGAGGACAAATTGCTGATTTACTAGTGTTTTCTCGTTTCCCTTACATTGGTGTTTTATTTAAAGTCTTTGGTGTGATTATTTTGGGATTTCTAGGAAAAGGTAGTCCAACAATGTTATTATTTGCGATGTTGATAGCTATAAGTATCCCTAATAGCTTTCGCAGCGCTAAAATTAATCAGAAATTTCAAAAAGAGCTACAACAAAATCCACCCATAGATCGGGATAATATTCTGCATTTCATTTTCAAGTATTTGAAGCAACTTGGATATGGAAACTTGCCTTTCAGTAAAAGATATGCTTTAGTCAAGGGATTGATTCAACAGCAGTACGAATCCCGTAGTAAATGGAAAACTAGAGTTTTTCTATTAGTTATATACTGTATAACATTGTTAGGTGGAATGGTAGGCATTCTGCAAGCTATGGCTCCTAGCTGGGTAAAGTTATTGACTTATTACTCTCAAAATTCTCAGCAAAGAATTGAGCAGATTAGAAAAAATAGACAACAACAAATTGAGCTTACAACTGCTGCTTTACGTACAAACCCCAATGATGTTAATGCTTATATCAAGCGATCGCGGGCGCGTTTGGGACTGCATGATGATAGAGGCGCACTAGCAGATTATGACCAAATTGTGCGCTTAAAACCTCACGATATTGAATCTCGGATGACTCGTGCCAGCTTTCGTAATAGATTAAAAGATTATAAAGGCGCAATTCAAGATTATAACGATATTTTGCGCCTTAACCCCAAAAATGTCAGTGATGTCTATTACCAGCGAGCGCAAGTTCTTAATCATCTGGAAGACTATAAAGGAGCGATCGCTGATTACAACGAAATTATTAAATTGAATGCCAAAGATACCTACGCTTATATCTCTCGTGGATATACTCGTCAAAAACTCCAAGATTACAAAGGTGCGATCGCAGATGCTAACTATGTAATTCAGCTAAATCCTAAAGAGGCAGAAGCATATATATTGCGTAGCGAAATTCGTCGTCATTTGGGAGATAATCAAGGAGCGATCGCAGATGAACAAACTGGAAATACTCTTTTTAAAGCTATGGATGAGGAAGATCCTAGTTGAGAAAAAGCAATTATTAATAATTTATGTCAACAACTAACGATCTTCGCCTGCTTCGCGCTCAATCCTCCCTTGAAGGTTTATCAGTGGGTGATGCTTTTGGAGAACGGTTTTTTCTGCATCCAGATGTGGTGGAAAGTCTGATTGTTAGCCGTGCTATCCCTGCATCACCTTGGTACTACACTGACGATACCCAGATGGCGCTCTCAATTGTGTCTATTCTCCATAAATACGGGGAAATTAACCAAGATTATCTGGCAGAAAGCTTTGCGAAACAATACGACAGTGAACGGGGTTATGGTGCAGCAATGCACAGGCTGTTAACGCAAATACGCAATGGCAAATCTTGGCAGAACTTGGCAAGTAGTCTGTTTAACGGACAAGGTTCTTATGGAATGGAGCAGCGATGCGCGTTGCACCAATAGGGGCGTTCTTTGCCGAAGATTTGGATTTAGTTGTCAAGCAAGCACAAGCCAGCGCCGAAGTAACTCATACCCATCCAGAAGCGATCGCTGGTGCAATTGCCGTAGCAGTTGCTGCTGCTTGGGCGTGGAGACTCAAAGATTCTTTACCTAGCAAAGAAGATTTTCTCAACCTTGTCTTACCTTATGTTCCAGAAAGCGAGGTGAGTGCAAAAATTCATCAGGCTGTGAATTTGTCGGAAAACACATCAGTGCAATCAGCAGCTACTCTCCTGGGAAATGGCACTCAAGTCTCAGCACAAGATACAGTCCCCTTTGCACTATGGTGTGCTGCCCAGTACCTTGACAACTACGAAGAAGCACTGTGGCTAACTGTAAGTGGTTTGGGAGATAGAGATACTACTTGTGCGATCGCGGGTGGTATTGTGGCGCTATCTACAGGTGTGGAAGGTATTCCCACGGCATGGGTGCAAGCACGAGAACCTTTGCCCAAGGGCGATCGAGAAACGATCGCACTCTTCCGTCCTACTGGGCCAAAAGAACTGGCTTTGATTAAAGAAAGTGGCGATCGCGAATTTCCTTCTCGACTACCTGAACAGCCTATTTTCTACCCAGTACTTAATGAAGAATACGCCGCACAAATCGCCCGTAACTGGAATGCGGCAAGTACTGGCACAGGATACATCGGCTATGTAACACGTTTTCAGGTGCGTGCAGAGTTTTTAAGGCGCTACTCCGTAAAAACTGTAGGCGGTTCTATACATCAGGAATATTGGATACCTGTGGAAGATTTACCTGAATTCAACCGTAACATTGTTGATTTGATCGAAGTAATATCAGAATTTCGTCAATCAACAACTTGAAAATCCGAAACTGGCAGCATAGGCGCTGTATACAAAAATATACCCACTTTTATTTGCACAATTTATGAATAATAAAGTTAAATTATTGACTCTTGCTTCCTTAACATTGGCAGTTTCTTTTCTAACTGTCGGCACAGTTGTAGCACAAGCGAAGCTGACAAATAAATCGAAATTGTTCATCAATGGTATCGGAGAGGTAAGAGTTGGGATGACTGTTTCCCAAGCGGCAAAAGCTGCTGGTACTAAGCTAGCGGGAGATTCGCCGAATAACAGTTGCTACTATGTTAAGCCACAAAACGAACCCAAAAATCTTTTGTTTATGGTTACAAAAGGTCGCATTTCTAGAGTAGATGTGCGGCAGAATACCCAAATTACGACCCTTAAAGGTGCAAAAATTGGCGACACCGAAGCGCAAATCAAGTCTCTCTACCCAGGACAAATTAAAGTCACACCTCATAAATACGTCCAAGGCGGACACTACTTGACATTTATCCCGAAAGACCGTTCTAACCAGAACTATCGTGTGGTATTCGAGACTGACGGTAAGCGTGTCACTCAGTTTCGCTCAGGTAAACTACCGGAAGTTGAATTTGTTGAAGGCTGTTCTTGATCTGAGATATCATCAAATTTACTTTCTTAGCGATGCCTACCAAGATGATACTATGCAGTTAAGCGTGATTGAGGGGTGATACATTGCCGTACAGCGCCTTTAATCTTGGCAAAGTAAAAACAGACTTTCAATTAATCTTTGTTGAAAATCAAGATTTATTTACAGATGTGCAGACAGTTTCACCTAGTGAATATCTAAATTTGATTTTTTCTGAGCATCTACCATTGGTGACAGCAATAAATACAGAAAAAGCTCGTTCTGAACTAATTATTATGCCTGTTTTAATTGAAGTGAAACGCTTCTTTAAATACCAAATTAGTATATTTTCTGGTTCAGAGTTTAATGTAGATGCTTCTAAAGGTTTAGAAGGACGCTGTGATTTTATTCTCAGCTGTTCACCAGAACAATATGATATTACTAGTCCTGTCGTGACTATTGTGGAAGCTAAAAATGAGAGTATTAAATCTGGTTTAGGGCAATGCATTGCAACAATGATTGCATCTCAATTATTTAATCAGCAACAAGGAAATATTATCAATGAAATTTATGGTGTAGTCACAACAGGAACAGATTGGAAATTTCTCAAACTTTGTGACAATACCATCTTTATCGATAAGAACGATTACTTTATTAAAGAAATAGACAAAATCTTAGGAATTCTGACAACTACCCTAATGGCTTGTCCTCAATTTTAGTTTGGGGATGGTACGAACCATCCCCATTTTCTATCTTTCCACTTCATGTACTGCCTTGGGAACCCCCGCAGTTAACACTTCATGTCCATCATATGTAACTAACACATCATCCTCAATCCGAATACCAATACCAACCCATCGAGAATCAGTCTCTGGTTGGTCTTCTGCTAGTTTGGTATCTGGCACAATATATAGTCCCGGTTCCACTGTCAAAATTTGACCTGGTTGTAAAATCTGTGGTTTATCTTCACCGTGCTGGTAAACTCCCACATCATGAACATCCAACCCTAACCAATGACTGGTGCGGTGCATATAATATGGCTTATATTTCTCTTCTTCAATTAACTTATCAATTTCACCTTTGAGGATGCCAAGTTCAACTAAACCTTCGGTGATAACACGCACTGCTGTATCGTGAACTAATTTAAAGGGATTACCTGGTTTTACTTGAGCGATCGCTTGTTTTTGCGCTTCTAGTACAATCTCATACAGTGTCTTTTGCTCTGACGTAAATTTACCCCCCACAGGAAATGTCCTGGTAATATCTGAGTTGTAATAACCGTAAGCACACCCAGCATCAATTAGCAGTAATTCTCCATCCTGCATTTGACGATTATTTTCAATGTAGTGGAGTACGCAAGCATTCACTCCAGAAGCCACAATCGAAGGATAAGCTGGCCCCATTCCACCCCTGACTCGAAAGATGCGTTCCATCTCCGCTTGAATTTCATACTCATAACGTCCAGGAGCAGCGATTTCTTGGGCGTAATTGTGTGCTTCGACTGCGATCGCCACGGCTTGACGCATTAACCCCAATTCTGCTTCACTTTTAATCAATCTCATGCTGTTGAGGACAGGGCCAGTATCTTCAATAGCGATCGGCCCAGTACCGCGTTTAGGATAAGTCCGCAGTAAACTTTGGTAATGTGCAAGGATTTGGTCGTTGAAAGTGCGATCGCGTCCTAAGTGATAGTAAATACGGCTGGCTTTTTCCAAATACTGCGGCAATTTTTCATCTAACTCGCTAATGGGGTACGCTTCATCAGCACCATACATTTCCTTGGCTGCATCTATCCCAGAAAGATAACCAGTCCATACTTCTTTTTCGCGATCCTTCGGTTGGACAAACAGCACAAACCGATGTTCTGAGTGATGCGGCGTTAACACTGCTACCGCCTCTGGTTCGTTAAAACCAGTCAGGTAGAAAAAATCACTTTCTTGGCGATAAACATACTCGACATCGTTGTGCATCACTGCCATTGGCGCACTGCGAAAAATAGCTGTGCCATCACCAATTTTTGCCATTAACTGCTCACGACGCTGCCGATATTCTACTTGCATAACTAAATGTATGTATTAATGTATTGTGTTATTTTACACTCTAGGCAACCGACGACTGCACAGTCTGTGCTTCTGGATAGTTGCTAATCTAAGTTATTCTAACCAATATTTGTTTCTACTTAAATCATAAATCATTGAAAAATAATTAATTATCTTGAAAAACTCAGATTTTCTAAGTTTTAAATAACTCAAAAATATTGTTGCCATCAAATACTTTAGGATATTCAGAAAAAAATTAATTTTTTACTTGTTTATCTTATTTAAATTATGGTAATTCATAAATTAAAAAACACACTGTCAAAACTATGTCTACTCAACCCACAACAAAAAAAGCGATCGTTTACGTAACCAATAGATAGTTAGTATCTATATTGTTAGTATGACTACTTAAGTATATTTAAATATCACAAAACATAGATATCAGAGATGGAATATCTACAAATCATCATATATGACTTTGTTGGATTTAAGGGAATTATTTAGATAAAGTGTTTAATATTTTAGTCTCAATATGCTTACAGCGCTTCCGGCTATTATGCAATACAGTTTTTCTCCTTGCCCTTTCCTATCAAAGCTTTCAGATTTGGGAATGTACCTCATAGCTGCCGTAAGTGCTGTATTAGAAATAAAACTAGATTTATATGTACATAAAATACAGCGAAACATTTTTTAATTGTTTATGTAAGACGGGGTAACTTATTAGCATGTTTAAAACAAACATTTATTTATCTTAAAAGACTGACATTTAGAAAAAATAAATGGTTATAAATAAATATTGAGAAATTAGTAAATGTTATTTCGTTACAGAAAAGTATTTCCAAAAAAAGTTAAAAGAATATGACAACCAATCATAAAAATACACCATGCCTGCAAATACAAATTCCTCACCCTTATCTTTAAATACATCTGGATGGGCATCAGACTCTTTCAAAAAATCAGAAATCTTGACATCTTCTTTTGAGAATTTAAATTATGATTTGGGATTGGGGGGTAAGAGTTCCTCGTATGCACTACAAGATGAACCAGCTTCCCAGCCTGTCAAAACGTCATCAAATCCCAATCCTAATCCTTACATAACCAGTGCAGCCATTACTCCTGATTTCAACGGTGATGGCAAAACAGATAAAGTTTGGGTCGATTCTACAACCGGTGAGATTATCATTCGGTTGATGGATGGCACAAAAGTTCTTGAACAGGGTTCTCTGGGTCAATACGATCTATCGGCCTATGATTACAAAATTGCTGACTTTAACGGTGATGGCAAAACCGACTTCTTATTACGGAATAAGACAACCGGTGAGAATAGCATTGTGCTGATGGATGGAACCAAAGTTGCGACTGCGGCTGCTCTCACTAGCGTTGACCCAGCTTGGACTCCTCAGATTGGGGATTTTAACGGCGATCGCAAAACCGATATCTTCTGGCATAATGCTACAACTGGTGAGAACGCCATTTGGGAGATGGATGGCACCACAGTTCTGAGTGCAACTGTTTTAGATAAAACAGACCCAGCACTAACTCCTAGCATTGTTGATTTCGATGGCAACGGCAAGAGTGACATCTTCTGGCGCAATCAGACAACTGGCGATAACACCGCTTGGTTTATGGATGGTACGCAAAAGACTGACTTTGCCCTCCAATCACAAGACGCAGCCTGGACTGCTAGCTTTGGTGATTTCAACGGCGACTATAAGACCGACATTCTGTGGAGAAACGCTCAAACTGGTGAGAACAAGGTTTGGACAATGAATGGTATCTTAGTCACAGAAGGGGCTTTAGGAACACTTGACTCATCCTGGACTTCCAAAATTGGTGATTTCAACGGTGATGGTAAGACTGATATCTTCTGGCACAATGGCACAACTGGTGCAAATACTGCTTGGTTGATGGATGGTACAACAGTTGCTACTGAAGCTTTCTTACCAACTAATAACGCGGCCTTGACACCATCCCTTGGTGACTTCAATGGCGATGGTAAAACCGATATCTACTGGCGCGATCAGACAGCAGGTTCAGATAATATTTGGACTATAGATGGCACAACAGCCGTTGAGAATCCCATCGGTGACGCAGATAAGCTTGGTGGACAGTGGTATACGTTCTAAAAGTTAGAAGTAGGAGTTAAGAGTTAGGAGTTAGGAGTTCTTTCTCCTGCTCCCTCGTCTCCTAACAATTAAAACTTGTAAGTCAAAACCTGAATTTCCTTATTTTCTGGCAATTTACCAGGGCTAATGGAAATACTATCTCCACTGCTACGCCGGACTGGCGTACCTTGCATTAAGGTTAAAAAATCATCAAGTGGTGAAATATCGCACTTAGCAGCATCAGCCGCCTGTGTCCGATAATGGGTTGGAATCACCAGCTTGGGATTTAATACTTGAATAGCCTGCTTTGCTTCCTGAGCATTGTAGGCTTTTGCACTGCCTCCCACTGGAACAAATGCCACATCGGGCCGTCCCATCAAGATTTTTTGCTCAATGGAAATGGGTGCAGCAGCTCCGCCTAAATGTAGGATATTAATTCCGGCTTGCTTCCAACTCCAAGCAGTATTTAAACCAAATTGCTTACCACCTTTGCGATCGTGGTCTATAGCAATTCCTTGGAACTTAATACCTTTAAACTCGTAAACTCCCGGTTCGTAGATGAGTTTTGCATTTCCTGGCAGTACATCTACAGCACCTTCATCCAGCAGTTGACTGCTAATTAGTACCAAATCTGCTGCAACTTTTGGTGGACGATACTTAGCAGTACAGCCGACCGACCGAAATGGATTGACAAGGATTTTCGCACCGCCACCAGTAAAAAGAAAGCAAGTATGACCCAACCACTGAACTGATAAACTGCTAGATTGTGCGTCAGCTTGAGATTCAGAACTCAAGGTAGTAAGGAAAGCTGTGGCCAACCCCGCCCCAGCATAGCCCATCAACTGTCGTCGTTTCATTAATTATGCTCTTGACTATAACTGTTCCAGAAAATTTCGCAATAACTGTTTTCCTGAAGATGTCAGGACACTCTCTGGGTGAAACTGCACGCCCTGAATGTGAGGATAGTTTCGGTGTCGCACTCCCATAATAGTGTTATCTTCAACCCAAGCGGTGATTTCTAACACATCTGGGCAAGTCTCACGTTCGATTACCAAACTATGATACCTAGTAGCGATTAGAGGATTTTCTAATCCCCGGAAAACCCCCACCCCAGTGTGAGACACCTCAGAGGTTTTGCCATGCATCAACTCTGGAGCAGAAATTATTTTACCACCGAATACTTGACCAATGCTTTGATGTCCTAAACAGACACCCAAAATTGGCAATTCTTGTCCTAGCTGTTTAATCAATTCTAGGGAAATACCGGCATCTTCTGGGCGACCTGGCCCAGGAGAAATAACCACGGCTTCCGGTTTTAATGCCCGAATCTCATCTATCGATATCTTGTCATTACGAAAAACTTTAATATCATCTGCTACTGAGAATTCTGCTGCCAATTCTCCCAGATACTGCACCAAATTATATGTAAAACTGTCGTAATTGTCGATAACTATAATCAAAGCTCATCACTCCTGGTTTTTAGCACTTATCAGATTACTCGTGCTATTTGTTCGCTAGGTCTAAAAATAATGCCGATGTAGACGTATAAATATGAAGCGGCTACTCTACGACCAGCCACTTCTCAAACTTTGAATTGCTTATAGTGTCTTCTCCAAAGTAGATTGGGTAGAGTGCGATTTCTCTTACCAAGTCACTTGGGATGCCTACAGTTTTTGCTAGCCGACGCAAATCATATTTACAAAGTCAATATAATTAACTTTACCAAAGGAGGGAGCAATAGCGTACCAGCTACCAGCACCGCTACCAAGGCAGAGACAAGAACTGCACCAGCTGCACAATCTTTAGCAATTTTTGCCAATTCATGGTATGTCTGCTTAACGGTTAAGTCTACAAGAGACTCGATCGCTGTATTTAGTAACTCTAGTGCCAAAACTAAACCACTAGTTATACCAATTACCGCTATTTCCACGGCTTGCAGATGCAAAAAAACGCTTAAACTGATAGCCATTGCACAAACACTTATGTGGATGCGAAAATTTCGTTGAGTCCGAAAACTATAGCTGATTCCAGCCCAGGCATATTTAAAACTAACAAATAAATTAGAGGCTACTTTCCAGGAAAATTCCCGTTCGTTAGACACCAGTGGTTGAAAAGAGGTAGGCGTTGGTGATGGAGAAATTTTTGGGGACATAGACTTAAAAAATACAAAAATAGAGTTGCTACAGTGGGAATATTCGCCGATCTTAATGGCAGAATTAACTTTGAGGCAATCTTTAAGCAATTTTCCACAGAAGTATTATAAAAGTATTACCCCAAATTAACATTAAGGAGACATAACTACTGCTATTCTATGTCAATAGCAATACCTATTGCATTCAGCAATTTTACTTGCTGTTTTAACATTCGCCCCAAACTCTCCTCATCAGGATGATCCCAGCCTAATAGGTGTAATAAACCGTGAGTAGCTAACCAGGCTAGCTCAGTTGATAAGCTATGTTCCATCTGTTGAGCTTGACGCTGTGCTGTATCTACAGACACGATAATATCACCTAAGTATAATGGCACAGAAGCAAGCATTTCTTTATTTTGCGGAAAATCCACTTCTAAAGCAGCAAAAGCTAAAACGTCTGTGGGCTTATTTTGTTGACGATACTGGGCATTCAGTTCTTGAATTTGCGAGTCATCTGTCAAACGCAGCCCAATTTCATAACTTGGCGCTGGCGGAATTTGAGAGTGAAGTATTTTCAACCACTGATTAAACCAATTTTCCCAAGTTTCAGGAGGAATTCGGGTATCGGTGTCCGTAATTTTGACAGATTTTGTCGAGGAGAAATCGTAAAAAGAATCCTCCACATATAATTCAACGCTCAGGGGCACATAGTCTCCTTGTCTGTCGCTAAGACTGTCCTTTGTCATTGGTCATCTGTCCTTTGAAGTATAAATGACTAATGACTAATGACAACCCTCACCAGTTGCGTAATAGCTTAGTGAGTTAAGTAAGCAAGACCAACAAGGAGAGCTAAAAGCCCTACGGCAGTCAACCCAAAATGCTTTAGGGAAGTTGCACCCTTCCGCACCATGTTTCGCATGGCGAGTTTTACGTAGCTGGGTTGAGGTTCTGTTGAAGGTGAGTTGCTCATAGTTATTTGTCTACAGACTCTTTTATAACTGTAACAGTTGGTCTGAGATAGAATGGCGATCGCTTGCATATTGCTAAGGAATTTCTCAGAAAACGCCCCAATAAGATGAAATGCTATGCGATGTCTAGGACGAGCTACGCCTGCACACTAATCTGAAAACACTAAAAAAATTATTTCCAAGTGCTAAGTAATGTTAAGAATCATTACTTAGCACTTGGAAATAATTTTGATTTATGCAACAGTGCCTTCTACTAATTTATTCTCTTGGCGCAGATAAGCTTGAATGAATGTATCAAGTTCGCCATTCATTACATCGACAATAGCCGTTGTTTCTGTATTTGTACGTAAATCCTTCACCATCTGGTAAGGATGAAATACATAGTTACGGATTTGGTTTCCCCAGGAGGCTTCCACCATATCGCCACGAATTTCGGCAATTTCTTGGGCGCGTTGTTCCTTGGCGATGACCAAAAGCTTTGCTTTGAGGCGATTTAGGGCTTTCTCTTTATTTTGCAGCTGCGATCGCTCTTCTGTACAGCGCACCGCAAGACCAGTGGGAAGGTGAACAATCCGTACCGCAGTTTCTACTTTGTTAACGTTTTGCCCACCTTTACCACCAGATCGAGTTGTGCTAATATCCAAATCCTTATCTGGAATATCTAATTGCACAGAGTTATCAATCTGCGGCATCACTTCCACGCCTGCAAAACTAGTTTGTCGCTTGCCGTTGGCATTAAAAGGTGAAATCCGCACTAAGCGATGTGTACCCATTTCCGAGCGCAAGTAACCATAAGCATAGCGACCAGTAATTTCCAGGGTTGCCGATTTAATTCCGGCTTCATCACCCTCCGACTCTTCAGCTAAAGTTACCTTATAGCCATGAGCTTCGCCCCAACGGGTGTACATCCGCATCAGCATAAATGCCCAGTCTTGAGCATCTGTACCACCAGCGCCAGCACTAATCGTCAATACAGCACCTTCAGCATCATAGGGGCCAGAAAGTAACTGTTGTAACTCCCACTGGTCAAGGTCACGATTCAGTTTAGTGATGGTAGATTCGGCTTCTTGGAGTAGTGCCTCATCGGTTTCTAACTCCAACAACTCAACAACAGCCTTAGTATCTTCCAGATTGGCGTGCCAGCGATCGTATTGTTCGAGGTGGGCTTTCAGGTCGTTGAGTTCTTGTAGAGTTTGTTGGGCTTGGGTTTGGTCATTCCAAAATTCTGGCTGCGCTGATATCTTTTCGAGGTCTTGAATTTTTGCTGTCAGTGCAGGTACGTCAAAGATAGTCCTGGGTTTTACCCAGGCGGCTAGACAACGTTTCTATTTCACGTTTGAGTTCTAAAACTTCCATAGTGCTTGTTGAATGATAGATAGAGCGCTTTGGATTGGGAAATTGCTCCTTATTCTACTGACATTTATTAATTTTAGCTTTAGTTGGGCAATTTCACTTTGCACCACTTGTATTAAGTTACAAAAATTACTTGAAATTATCAAGCGCTTCTTTGTCCTCTGAAGTAGTGTGATTTAGCTGTTGCAGATAGGCTTTGATAAACAAATCGATTTTACCGTTCAAAACCTCAGTCGCAGCAGGTGTTTCTACATTGGTACGTAAATCTTTCACCTTGGTGTAATACCAATTTAATATGAAGCTGCATAGAAAAGGGCTTCTAAAATAAAGTTATAAGAGGAAACAGAAATTACCTGCTCAAATGTAAGTTGCTCG
>NZ_JBALDK010000214.1:0-81507 GCF_036917455.1 Nostoc sp.
TCAATCACTTGTCTAGACTGAGTTTTACACGATTTTGACCACTGCAAACACCACGCTTGACAATTTCCCCTTTTCCTTAACTTGTCACCAATGATCGAGATGTAGTGAGAAATCTGGGTTCTCTATTCCTTAATGCTTTTTTATAACAATCCCAATTCTTCTGGAAAGCCCAGCATGATGTTTAGGTTTTGGATTGCGGCTCCTGATGCGCCTTTGCCTAAGTTGTCGAGACGAGCAACTAGCAAAGCTTCTTTGGTGGTGTCATTGGCGAATACAAAAACCTGAACAATATTGGTGCCATTCACTGCGATCGCATCCAAAAATACTCCGTCTCGCAGCAGAGTAGAATCTTGATATGGAGCAACCTGCACAAATTTTTCACCTTGGTAGTAATTAGCGATCGCTTCATAGATTACTTCACCTGATGGTGGATTATCCAAAGTTCCTAGTGGTAAAGGAACTTGAACTAGCATCCCTTGCTCAAAATCCCCTACTGACGGTACGAACAGTGGCGGCGATGCTAACCCTGAATAATAATGCATTTCCTTGACGTGCTTATGTCCAAACTGCAAACCGTATATGCCATAGGGATATAGTGACTCGCCCTCAGCTTGCTGTTCGTGGAAAGTATGGTATTGATTGATGAGATTCTTTCCGCCACCAGAGTAACCCGATACTGCATTAACAGTGATGGGAAAATTATTTTTTAAAAGTCCCTTAGCAATTAACGGACGGATACAGGCTAAAAATCCTGTGGGATAACAGCCTGGATTGCTGACAAACTGGGCGCTGGCGATTTTCTCTCTCTGTCCTGGATTGAGTTCAGGGAACCCATATACCCAGCCATTAGCTGTGCGATGGGCACTACTCGCATCAAGAATCTTAACCGTAGTACTACTTACTAAGCTAACAGCTTCGCGGGCTGCATCATCAGGTAGGCAGAGAATAACAACATCGACGGCATTGATTAGTTTAGCTCGCTCACTTGCATCTCTACGTTTAGATGCCTCAATGCTAACTAACTCGATATCATCCCGTTGATTGAGACGTGAGTAAATTTGTAAGCCTGTGGTTCCTGATTCGCCATCAATAAAAATCTTAGGTTTAGTAATCATGCGGGAAGCATCCTTAGATGTAAGTAGTATTTTAAAACAGCTATAGCAATCCGATTTGATTTCTGAATCACTCGTAGAGGTAAGGGATTGGGGACTGGGGATTGGGGACTGGGAAGAGAGAGAAAAATAGGTGGATTAATTACAGCACTGGTTTTGCACGTGGGAGTGCGCGATCCACGTTATTTGGAACAAAATTCTAGTACCCATTCGGTTGAAGTTTTGCCTGAGCAGTAAGCATTTACTCCTCCCAAGCGAGAGTACGTTTCACTGCTTTTTGCCAAGTACCAAAGTTGGACAATGGGTCATTGCTTTTTGGCTCAAACACACGCTCAATTTGTCGTTGCTGCACCAGTGCTTCATAGCTCTCCCAAAATCCTACAGCTAAACCTGCTGCAAATGCTGCACCCTGAACAGTCGTATCGCGCATTATCGGCCTTTCAACTGGAATACCTAATACATCAGCCTGGAACTGCATCAAAAAATTATTCTCACAAGCACCACCATCTACGGTTAATCGACCAACTGGATTACTACTAGATTCATTAATTGCTTGCACTACCTCCAGAACTTGATAGGCGATCGCTTCTAACACGGCGCGTACTAGATGCTCTGGTTGGACGCTGGCGGTAATGCCGAAAAAGGCTCCCCTAGCACTCATATCCCAATAAGGTGCGCCTAGTCCACTAAATGCAGGCACAAAGTAGACTCCGCCATTATCTTTGACCTGATTTGCCATCGTTTCACTTTCAGCAGCAGTTTTAATCAGTTTGAGGCGATCGCGCAACCATTGAATACACGCCCCACTAGTAAACATACTGCCTTCTAAGGCATAGCCTACATCTAATGCTCCGCTTGAATTTGCTTGTGTCCATGCCACAGTGGAAATAAGTTGATTGGGCGATCGCACAATTCGATCGCCTGTGTGAGCTACCAAAAAGCTGCCAGTACCATAAGTGCATTTCATCAAACCGGGGCGATCGCAGCCATGACCAAATAAAGCCGCTTGTTGATCTCCCAAGATAGCTGTAATGGGAATTTCAGCGCCCAACAAAGTAGTATCGGTAACTCCAAATACTCCTAAACTAGGCTGAATCTGAGGCAAAATATCAGCCGAAATCTGAAACAGATCCAGTAATTTCTCATCCCACTCACAGGTTTTGAGATTCATCAACATTGTCCGGCTGGCGTTGCTGTGGTCGGTGGCATGGACTTTCCCGCCTGTGAGATTCCACAACACCCAGGTATCAATAGTGCCTGCTAAGACATCGTTTAGGTCAACATCTGTAACTTTGTCTAATAGCCACCTGAGTTTGGTAGCAGAAAAATAAGCATCAATGATTAATCCAGTGCGATCGTAAATTTCATCACCATAGCCTTGCTTTTGTAACTGGTGACAAAGGGGAGCAGTACGGCGATCTTGCCAGACGATCGCTCTATGGAGTGGTTTACCAGTAGTTTTGTCCCAAATCAAGCAGGTTTCGCGCTGTACAGTTAGTCCCAAAGCTGCGATCGCTGATGGAACAACCTGGGCATTTTTAATCGCGGTTTGCATCACCCAACACGTATCTTTCCAGATTTGTTGAGGATCGTGTTCTAACCATCCGGGCTGCGGATAATACTGAGTTAGTTCTTTATATGCCTGCCCAACAATCTTGCCGTCGGCGTTAAATACAAAGGCGCGGTTGCCTGTTGTACCTAAGTCTAGTGCTAAGATGTAGCCCGATGATGGAGTTGTGTTGCCAAGTGTGTGCATAGCTGCTTTAAAATGCTGCGTAGGTGTAGCCCGCCGTAGGCATCGCGATTTTAGCAATCCGCATTAAATCAGATATACATTATTTTGTGTACCTTTAGGTCATATTTCCTCACCAGAAATCTATCTGTAATTAATCGAAATCTCTTAAAATAATGTGTTTTTTTAAGTCAAAACTGATAATACCTTCTTCTTGTAATTTGCCCATCAATCGTGTAATTGTTACTCTAGTAGTACAGCAGGCGCTAGCAATATCTTCGTGAGTAAAGCGAACACTTAAGCGAGTTCCCTCCGGTACACTTTCACCCACTTCTCGTTTTAAAAGTTTTAATAGATAGTACAAGCGCTCTTGTATTCGTCGCCTTCCAGAAATGACTAAAAAAGACTCTGTTTGCCGTAATCTCTGATTGATTTTTGGTAAAAGCGTATGGCTCAGATTTGGAGAAGCCTCTATCTCTGCCGCGTAAATTGATACCAACTCAACATCAGATAAGGCTGTTGCTTGGTAGATGTTTAGAGAAGTCAAACTAGAGCCAAAAACCATTCCTGCTGTTGCTAATCCTATCAACACTTCTTCACCCGTTTCACAGTAGGTACTGAGTTTGACTAAACCCTGAGAAACATACCAAATGACTAATGGATTGAGGGGAATAGTTTCACCTTTATAATGTTTATGCACGTGGCGATCGTTGAAGAAATCGCCGTCATTCTTGACTATTCCTGATTCTAAGTACTGACGGTCACTAATATTACGTACTATCCAGCGCAGAGAGATTGCCTTATCTTGCTGATTGCGGACAACTGTCACTGTCAAAGCTGCATCAAAAAATTCGCCATAACGTTGTTGCAAGCGTACCAATAACTCTCTAACTCTGTCTGACTGGGATAACTGGATGAGTTCGCTGTAAACCTGTTGACGTTCTTCTAGAGGGACAAAGTTAATCATTGGTTTGCCCACCAAAAAATGCTTTGAAACATTGAGCAACTTAGCTGCGGTATGATTAGCTTCTTGAATGATTCCTTCTGTATTAGTTACTAAATAGCCATCTGGCGCAAACTCAAATAAATCTTGGTAGTGTTGGCGTTCTGCTTCTAGCCAGTTCCGTGTTTGTACAAGTTCCTCGTTTTGTTGATACAGTTCTTGTGCCGCTAACTTTACTATCTTTGAGTTGTTGTAAAGTTCTTTAAAAGCTTGCGGCAGTAGATCCTCTGAAATCCAAGGTAATACATTAGCAGTTTGGTATAAATCTGCTAAACGCTTCTGCAATGTTTCTGCGCGTTGAATAAATTTTTCTATGTTCACCTTAAATTACCGCTACTTGTTTGCAGAGGTTGAGCAAAAAAAATATACCAGTAGGAAATTACAGAGTGCCCATTGATAACTGTAGTTATTCAGATACTTTTTTACAATAAAGTCTACGGTATTTTGCTAAGTATTACTTCTACCTTTGGTGGGACAATTCTATAAACTCAGCTAATAAAAACACCAAAATATGCTGACCTAAGATTATGCTAATTTATGAATAAACTGATAAGCCAGTAAAAACGGCGAGTAGCAGACAAACTAGATAATAAAGCATAAATCGGAAAAATTCTGGACTCAACCTTTGTTTAACTCACTTTGTCATTCCCCCAATGAATGATTTAGTGTTAATGATAATTATTTTTAATATTATTAAGATGATAACTGATAATATTTTCCTCACCTTCCATCACAAGAATCAATCCACTACTACTAAAGACATATAATTTAAGTTAAGCTTGCTTGTGTTCATAAACACATTTATTAGTAATAATTTTCATAACAAAATTCCTAACTTCTTTAAAAAGCAGCAAATAAGAGCCTTTCGGTTTTCAAATCGATTATGTAACTCTTTAGTACAGGCAAAAGTAAAACCGAAGTCGACCAGTCGCAAAAGATACTTGATGGAATTATAATTACTGAATTATCTTTGATAAATTAAAAAAATTCGTATAGAAAATCACGTAACAACTTAACAATTATCCGCCTCTTTAGTTAGAGGATAAATGAGATAGTCAGCTGGTGTAATTTAACAATGCGTAACAGCTAATCAACGCGCAAGTCATAAGGAGTGATGGGTGAGGTGTCAATACGATAAAATCTCGTCACTCCTTTTTATCTACTCCAATTTGCAGCGCTTTTCAAGTAATTGAACTGCACTGTACAAGTTGTGGTCTAAATGGATGTTTTAAAAATCCCTTTGTTCGTATCAAAATGTCCTAGATCCCTCTAAATCCCTCGGTAAATTGCGTGACTTTGATTCCGGTTCTTCCTTTTTAAGGGGGTTAGGGGGATCTAGAAGTGCTTAAATCTAACAGCCAAACACTTTTCAAACAACCTCTAAATACCTGAAATATCCGGTATTAGCTTAACGGATGCCATCATTATCAATGGCGCTGTAACTATCGCTGGGGAAAAGCCCCAACCAAGGGTCAGAACTAGGAGTTAAAAATAGTTGGGCGTATACTTGCTCATTGAGCGCTTCCACACTCCTTGTTTGCTTACCTTGGATAAACCATTGATGAATTTGGTTGTGTAGCATATATTCATTTCTGACTGTATCTAAAGCCATTGTGGTTTCAAATTTTTTTACTATTATCGGTAAATTATCTTCTTCAGTGTTGACAGAGTGAGACCTTTTAGCCCTGATTAAAGAGATGCTGTTTTGGTCTAGCTTGACATCTGCGGCATAGAGTTGAGCGATTTTGTTCCAAACTTCCTGGTCGGTAATTTTAGCTAAGGCGTTCTGATTCCGTTCAGCATCAGACTGGAAAGCACTCAGCATTGGCGTTTCAACTCTCATCTTAGAAACTGCTAGAGAACTTGCTATTTCTGCTGTTGGTGGCTGACTGGGATTGCTGGGAATTTTCACCAACTTAGGAGGAGACTGAATACCCAGGCGGGATAAATCTGCAACCCATTGGGTTTGGATAGAATTTAGGCGATCGCTGTGGTATTTTCTTAAATAAGCCTCGCGATCGCTTGGTGTCAGTTTACTATAATTTTTTACTGCTACTTCAGCCTGCTGTAACTGACGCAAAAATGCCTTGGGACTATACAACCCTGGAATTGCATCGATTGGACGACCCGATGCATCTAATATATAGTGAATGCTATTTCCTGTAATCGTCCGCTCCAATTTGCGTCCGTCGCCAAAATCAATTGTTACTTTAGGTACAGGGCGTACTGATTGCCAGTGCAAAATGAAGTGGTCTTGAAGCAGTTTAGAAATTTCACTATTTGGATACAGTGCTACCCTGAAGAACCTACTATTAGCACAACTCAAATCTTGATCCAGCCTACCTAGCAACCGCAGAGATAAAATAGGTTTGCCACTGGTTCTAGCAGCCGCCTTGGCTTGCTCTATATCAGTGTACCAGTACAGACGAGAGGCGTAACAGTCTCGTTGTTGGCAGAGTTCATCTAAAGCTACCCGAAGTTCAGGCGAAGGTACGGCTGCATCTAAAGAATTGATACTTAGCGTATTAGCATGTGATTTGAGAAATACTTGTAACCCGCTTGGGCCTTGTTTCCGAAGTACAGAAACTTCTTGAGATAGCTTGGAAATTTCAGCTACAGGAGTTTGAGCATCAGCTGTCTGCAAAAAACTGAAACCGATTAGCATGAGGGCGAAAGGATATTTGAAGGTTCTAAATTTCATATATTTTCAGAAAAATAGGGGCGTGGGTGTCGCTATTACTAACTAGAGAAATCTAGTCTAACTTGTAAGAATCCCCGGATGCTCTGAAAGTTTCAGGTGGGATAGTAAACCTTAAAATATCGACATAAGATCAAAAAATTATCACTTTATTGCTGGCTGATTCTTCCGAACCGAACGGAATGCTGCTTTAGGAGTTCTAGAGATAAACGATTAGTATCTATTACTGAACGTACACATGTATTTATTACAGAAGCTGCTTCATAAAAGTCAGGTTTTATTAAAAGTTTATATACTTTCTGCTTTAGTTACTTAAATATGTGACTTAAGAGTTGATTCCTATAAAGTAGCTTATTAAAAAAATCAGTAATTTTTCTCTTTTCTTAACAATCTAAATACAACTAAAGTATTAATGGTTGTGCTGGCTTAGTTGATGAACAAAAACGTCAACTCTTCCAGATGTATCTAATTGCTAACTCTCTATCAGACTGATTCAGCAGTTTCAAAATGACTGCTCTCTTTTGATTAAAGAGAAAATTTCATTATCCTTAATTTATAAGGGATTTGATTGGGTACGCTCCAGTCTTTTTAGCTAATTAATGTCCTACCAAGTGCTATTAATTATCTAATCAAACCTGAAAGTCAGGTTTGATTGAATAGAAATGCCATGATTTTATGGTGAAGTTACGGTTTTATTTATAACTAAGAACCAGCACAACTTCTTGAAACTTTGAATATTTTCCAACCATTTTGCCAATCTCTATGCAACAATATTTTTATCGTTTGCTCATACTAGCATTAGGAACAACTTCGATTTTCATCATTACTCCGTGTCAAGGTCAAACTCCGGTAAAGCCCAACAGTCAAAATCCTGAAAATATTAGCTCCATCTCTTCAAATTCATCTTCGGCTATTCCATTGAGTGATTCTGCCAATTCTACTAATAACAAACCAGCTATCATCTCTGAGGCAATTAATAACTCTTCTACTGCTAATACCAATATAACTACAACTAAGCCAAAGCCACGGATTCCTATATCCAGCAGAATTTTTCCCACAGCTTCGATGCAGCAATAATCAGTGGCTAATATTTACATGATGTGCGATTTTGCTAGTAAAAATATCACTCCAGCAAAAGAAATTTTAATTATTCTTTTTTAGTAGGGTGAGATGAATATTATGCATAGCGGTTCTTGTTTGTATGCAATATACCCTGACTTCACTCCCATCGCTCTCTCCTTTAAGAAGAGAAGAATGGAAGTGTTACTCCTCAACGCAACAAGGGTTGGGGCTGTTTTTGCTAGGGTCTATATTGGACTTAACTGAGAACCGCTATACTATGTGAGGCATAGCTTAATTTGCTTTATGCTTGCATTTGACAGAGCAATAAACCAAACCATTGATTTGGATCTGTCCACACTTCAAGAGGTGATAAACCCTGTGCGGAGAGTTGCTGCTTGATAGTATCGAGGTCAAATTTGCGGGAAATTTCGGTAAGGATAGTCTCACCTAGTGCAAAATTAACCTTGAGATTAAGAGCGTGTAATTCTACAATTTGCGATCTCAGGCTGCGTAAATGCATTTCTATTTGCTGCTCACTTTGATTGTAAAACGCCCAGTGTTCAAACTGCGTGGGGTCAAAATTTCCGTCAAAGCGCTGATTTAAATGCTCCAGTATATTGAGGTTAAATGCTGCCGTCACTCCCTGACTGTCGTTATAAGCTGGTTCCAAAATATGTTTCGGCTTTTGTAAATCTATCCCCAACAAGAAATACTCACCTACTTGCAGGGCTTCTGTAATTTCCGAAAAGAAGACATCACATTCATCAGGTGTAAGATTACCTAAACTGCTACCAATAAAACAAATCATCCTGCTGGGTAATTGCGTCGGTAGGAGTTGTGCAAGCGCTAATTCATAAGTTCCCGCTAGTGCATAAACTTGCAGTAAAGGATAATCTCCCAATAACTGCTTGGCGCTAGTCTCCAACATACCTGCACTCACATCAATTGGTAGGTAATGCAGAGAATAGCCTAGATTCTGGTAGGCATCTAGTAAAATCCGGGTTTTGGTAGAACTACCACTACCAAGTTCTACCAATTCACAAGGGCCAGTAATCTTAGCAATTTCGCCAGCATACTGCTGTAAAATCGTTGTTTCTGTGCGTGTAAGATAATATTCTGGTAAATCACAGATTTGCTCAAATAGCTCAGAACCACGGTCATCATAAAAGTAAGAAGGGGGTAGAGATTTAGGTGTTTGAGTTAATCCCTTCACAACATCACTCCCACTACTAGGTGCAACTATTTGAGTTGCTCCTAGCAAACGCTGTATCTGCAAGCGTTTTTCAACGCTGTTTTGAGAAGTAACATTACTGTTAACAGCTTTAGATATCGACATTAAACCTCCGTATGCTTGGCGTAATAAGTTACCTTTGATGGCAAACCTTTACTCCAATAGTGAAACACATCGTCATAGCTAATAAAATCATGCTTGAGCTATATAGCTCAAGCATTAAGACAGAAGATGCTCGTAATGACTCAGGCGAACCGAGGTAAGAAAGTAAACAGCAGATAATGAATATTCCACCTTCACTTAACACAATTATTGGGCAACAGCCTTACCCGCTTTTATTTACCATCATCAGTGGTTCCCACTTGTATGGTTTTCCGTCGCCTGATTCTGATTATGACTTGCGTGGTGTGCATATTTTACCAGTTCAAGAAGTGGTGGGATTAGAAACTGGTAATGAAACTATTGAAATTTCAGAAGTTCGTGAATCTTTGGAAATTGATTTAGTAACTCATGATGTCAAAAAATTCTTTTTGATGCTACTTAAAAAGAATGGTTACGTGTTAGAACAATTATATTCACCTTTAATATTAACAACTTCACCAGAACATCAAGAATTAAAATCTATTGCTAAGAATTGCATTACCCGTCACCATAGTCACCACTATCTTGGTTTTTCCGCAACCCAATGGAAACTTTTTGATAAAGACCAGACGCATCGAATAAAGCCATTGCTTTATGTTTATCGAGTTCTCTTGACTGGGATTTATCTGATGCAAACAGGGGTAGTTGAAGCTAATTTAATTAAGCTGAATGAGGTTTTTAATTTACCATATATTCATGATTTAATTGCCCAGAAACTAGTGGGTAAAGAAAAGTCTATTTTATCTGATGTTAATGTAGATTTTCATAGAATAGAATATGAACGTCTGCGTAATAAGTTGCAAGAGGCGTATGAATCTAGCCAATTACCTGAAGTACCTTCAGCGAATGTGGCTTTGCATAATTTGTTAGTACGCCTGAGAGGGGGAGCAACGCGAAAAAGTGAGATCCTCGTGAAAAGAGCAGGGGAGGCAGGGGTAGCAGGGGGAGCAGGGGGAGTGAAGAGAAAACTTTAGTCTTTTTTACGACCTTTATAGCTATAAATACACTTATTTCTTTCTCTTCCCCTGCCTCAATAGCATCCCCTGCTCCCCCTGCTCACAAAATCGCATTGCTCCCCTTGAGAGGGAGGAGCGATTAATATTGATTACTTTTTATACTTGAATGTTCCTTTCCCTACTTTGGAAGGAGAGAATTGAGACTCTAATAAATGGAGTTAGGAGTCAAAAACTCTTAACTCCGCATTTCTAAATTTTTTACAACTTCAAATTCCAAGCAGCAAAAGCTAAAGTACCCCAACCAGCAAGAAAAGCTACACCGCCGAGTGGTGCGATCGCTCCCAAGGATTTAATACCGGTTAAACTAAGGGCGTACAAGCTACCTGAAAAAATAGCAATACCAATGATAAACAGCCATCCACTGGCGATGAGAGTGGGTTGAGGGGACTCGGTGCGGCTAATTAGTATTGCTACTAAAAAAAGTGCCAGAGCATGATACATTTGATAGCGAGCGCCAGTTTCAAAAATTTCTAGCGATCGCTCACTAATTTTTTCCCGTAAGGCATGTGAAGCAAAAGCACCAGCAGCAACTGACAAACCGCCTAAAATAGCAGCTACACTCAAAAAAATCTGCGTCATTAGACTTAGCCGTAAGTTGATTATTAGTCATTTGTCATTGGTCATTGGTGAATAACAAAGGACAAATGACAATTAGACATCAAAATGATATGATACAGCCCCTTCTTCGTTCACTTTAAAGTTTGCATTGAATTCTTTAGCTTTTTCATCTAAATAGTGTCTGGCGTGGGTTGCGGGTAGTTGTGATTGCATTGCAAAGCCTAAAACAGTTACACGCCCATGATTTTCTTCTAGCATCTCATAAAAAATCGATTGCAGGCGATCGCTAACTTGTTGTTTAAGCGCCTTTTTCTCTTGCCGACTTTGACGATACAATCCCAATGCTAACCATGTCCCCAATGTTAAAGTTGGCACACCAAAAATTAAACCACCAACAGCAGCATTATCATCTTCGTAAGTAGCATTTGGCGCAGTAAAATCATACTTGTCTGTGGGTATTAAGATGGCATTACGTGTAGCAAATTTTTCTAATATAGCTGTTGCTGATAGCGTGAGAAACATGAATCCGAGTGTCAGTAGCCAACCAGCAGCCAATTTTTCAGCAGTTTTCATAGTTTCACTTCAGATTTACACTTTGCTAGCGATTTTAACCTTACTTTCGCAAAGCTTCCAATACATCAATCTACTCCCAGCGACGATTTTTTAGCTTTTGCATCAAATTTTTTGCCTGCCTTTGTTGAGGAAGCAAGGGTATTAAGTACATGCAACATACCCAGCAATCATGTAAGATTTCGACAAATTAAGCCATTTGATAACACCGAAATTGAACAATTCCTGCAACCATTTAAATCAGCATCCCCAAAATTTTGAACCAGCTGTATCCTCTATCAAAGCTTCTAAGGATAAAATTTATCGGAATACAAGGTAAATCTGGTTACTTTCTGGAATTATTTTCTTAGGATCGGCTGCGATCGCCATCGCTTATTTTATGATATTTACTGATGCTCCCAATCAGAGCGATAAGCAAAATCAGAATTTAGCGCCAACTACAATACTTACCAATGTTAAGCCTTGAAATTGTCAAATCGCAGCAAAGGTAAATAGACCTCTTGCTGCGATTTTCACCTTAGTTGCGTGTAGCTTCCAGCAGGCGGGAAAAATAGAAGCGAGTCTTCGTCATCGCCTTTCGTTGCAATGAAAAACCATTAGTTTCTAAAATTTTCACCACATCAGCCTCACGATGCAAATATGCACGAGTCGCTTTACTTGGCCCGGGAAAGAAACTACCAATTTTCTTGAGTATAGTCAGAGCGCAGGTTTTGGGCGCAAAACTAAGAATTATCCGCGACTGTGCCAAGGAACAGAGATGAGAAATCATCTCATCGGCTTTTTCTTGGGGGTAGTGGATGAGAACATCCAAGCAAATAACGGTATGGTAACTCCCACTTAACGATTCCAAATCCTGCACGGCAAAACTGGGATTTTCATCATTTGGCAAGGTTTGTTTGGCTCTATCCTTGCCTTCTTCCACCATTTTCTCAGAAATATCGGCGGCATAGACCTTGGCACCATCTACCGCTAGGGGAATGCTGAGACTACCGACACCACACCCAGCATCGCAGATTGATAGCTCTGGTAAATTGTTATCAGCCTTCAGCCAACCGATAACTGTATCCACGGTTTGCTGGTGTCCATTGCGAATATCTAGTTGGACTTTATTGACTTCGCCATCGCCGTAAATTCGCTTCCAACGGTCAAACCCTGTGGAATTGAAATACTCACGAACAATCGTTTTATCGTCGGCTGCGTTCATAAACTCTGATTTTTAGGGGTTCCCAATGCTTAAAATTATCATTGATAGCAACCCATAAGAGCGGTCTTCCAGATTTTTCTAAATATGGTGGACAGAAGTAGGGGGCAAATATGTATACCTCTAATTCATTTAAACAATAACCGCTATTTTTAAGAAAATATTGTTGTTTTATGACTTATCGAGCGCATTTACTACTATTTAAACATCTATTCTTTTTGTTACTATAAATTTCATTTAACCAAACTGAGTGTAGGAAAGGTGCGATCCCACTAAACTGTTTGATGAGCTTGTAGCCAATTGAGCAAATCAGCGATCGCACTAAAATCTAATAAAGCCTCACCCAGTGCTTCCAACTGTTCTAGAGAAAGACTTTGAACTCGTTCCCGAACTTCGTCGGGTAACTCTCCTACCCGTTTTTGTAGCTGTCGTAGGACGAGTGCTTGCTCACCTTCCTGTTTTCCTTCCTGTTTTCCTTCTTCCTTTCCTCGCTCGTAGCCAATGCGCTCGCCTGTAGTGATGTAACTCATGGTACGCTCCTGCTCGAATAACTTAAATTCTTGCCAAAATTCTGCTTCTAACGCTTTTGGTAAAATCATAACCCAATCGATAAAACGGTAGAGGTTGCGAATATCCCTTTCTTGCAGTCCTTGTTCATATAATCGCCGAATTAAGCTAAATTTCCAATTTTTCCGTTCTCCTGGCTGTTTACTAGTTTGCTGGGTTTTCAAATGTGCCATTATCACCGTTGCAAATGGATTATCGCTATTCTCTAACTCTGTCCATTGTTGTTGATAATCCAGCAGTTTGATAGTTCCAAATCTAAAATTAAGACCACAATCGGGATAATTGTAACTGTATTGATTTGGTCTCCAAGTAGAGTCAGCATCACACAAAATTGCTAGGCTAATGGCTGGGCTAATGGCTGGTTGAGCAAATTTGTCAAAAATTCGCAGGTTGTAAGAAAACATCCTTTGAGCAAAGATATCTTCCGGTTTGGCCTGAACTTCGACATGAATCAACAGCCAAATTTCCTCTCCTTGAATTTGCCAGACTTTGACTAACTTATCTGCATATCTTCTACCAAGTTCAGCGTCTCGTGCTATTTGTTGAAATTCCTTGTCGAGAAACTCGTGGGGACGTTCCCAATTAATTAGTGCTGCTGTTTGGGGGAAGAAAAACTGCATTGCTTGGGGAAAGTAGGCTTCTAATATTTCTTTCCACGGCGAATCGTTATCGGCTCTTTGTCGTTCCTCGATCATCAGTTGATTGGTAGATTCATGTTCTTAATAGTAAGGTGTGAGCAGCTAATATTTTTCAGTAGATTGAAGTTCCTCGATTTTCGCGTACATTCCCTTTAGCTTATAAATTCAGTCAAAAGGCGATTTGATGCTTAAGGTTGTTTTTGGTGCGATCGCTCATCGTCTTTCGAGAATTCGCCACAATAATTATAATGTTTTCACCTCAGACGACAGAGAGAAATAACGATCGCTCTCCACGGAAGTTTCATTTTTCTCCGAAAATAGCAAAAGTTTTTCATGCAACAAGAAAAATTTACTCATCCTATTGTTAATTTTTGTAAAATTGAAGTCTTCAAGACTAGAAACCTGATATCTAGATAGCTAAACTAAAAAACAGTGCATCTGTACTGTTAATTATTAAAAGTAGATGTGGCGCTATAGCCTGAATGATCCCAGTACAACTTATCCTCAAAAACTTTCTTAGTTACCGTGATGCAACTTTAGATTTTGGCGGTTTGCATACGGCTTGTATTTCGGGTTCCAATGGTGCTGGTAAATCTTCGCTTCTGGAAGCAATCACTTGGGCTATTTGGGGTGAAAGCCGCGCCACTGCTGAAGATGATGTCATCTATTCTGGCGCAAAAGAAGTTCGAGTTGATTTTACTTTCCAAAGTAACCAGCAAAAATATCGGGTGATTCGGACTCGAATTCGGGGAGGTACTAGCGTTCTTGAATTTCAGATCGAAATCCCATCTGGGTTTCGCTCACTCACTGGCAAAGGTGTAAGAGCAACCCAAGATTTGATTTTAGAACACATTAAGCTCGATTATGATACTTTTATTAATTCTGCATACTTACGTCAAGGTCGTGCAGATGAATTTATGCTCAAGCGTCCGACAGAACGCAAAGAAATTTTAGCGGAGTTGTTGAAACTCAATCAGTACGATGATTTGGAAGAGCGGGCAAAGGAATCTTCTCGTCAGTTCAAAGCACAGGCATTAGAGTTAGAGCGCTCTTTGGAGTCGATCAAAATTCAGTTGCAACAACGCGAGACTACCCAAGCGCAAAGAGTCGAGTTAGAAGCAGAACTTAACCAACTGCAACAGGTGCAAGCTTTTGATAATATTCAATTACAAAGTTTGCAAGTTGTCCAGCACCAGCGCCAAAATTGGGAACAACAACTCACTTTTGTAAAGCAGCAATACCAAAATCTTACCCAAGATTGCGATCGCCTCCAACAAGAACAATCAGCTATTGGCTCTCAGCTATCAGATTTAGAAAAAATATTACATCAAGAAGCTGAAATTAAAGCTGGATACGCCCAATATCAAAGTCTCCAATCTCAAGAAGAAGCCTTTGCTGCCAAATTTGAAGAATACACTCGCGCTGGGCAGACTCGTCAACAAAAGCAACAACAGCTTACCAAACAAATTCACGAAATCGAACGCCAACTGCAACAAGCACAAGCCCAAATCGAAGCTTTACAGCAACAAGAGCGAGATATTCAGCAAACTCTAACTAAATCAGGTGAAGTCGAAGCTGCTTTGTCACAACTAACCGCAGCCCGTCACCATGTTGCTCGTTTAGATCAACTGCAAATGCAAGTAACTCCCTTGTTGCAACAACGAGCAGCTTTACAAAGCCAACTCGATCGCACTCATGCTGGTTTAGTAGCGCGACTCGAACAACTGCAAAGTACTGAGAACCAATTGCAACGCCAGCAACGCCGCCAACCACAACTACAACAAGCGGTGATGGATGTGGCAATCCAGATTGAAGAACTGGAGAAAAAGCGGGTTTATCTGCAACGAGTCCAGGAAAAAGGGCAAGAAAGGCGGCACTTTATCGAACGTCTACAAGCTCACCAACGGGACTATGAAAAGCAACTGGGAGAATTAGAGCAAAAATTGCTTATGCTCCAAAATCCTAATGCTCTTTGTCCATTATGTGAACGTTCTTTAGATGAACATCATTGGAGCCGGGTGGTAGAAAAAACCCAGACTGAGTTAGAGGATACTCAAGGGCAGTTTTGGGTAGTAAGAGAACAAATGGCTGTGTCTGACAAAGAAATTCAAACACTGAGGCAGGAATATCGAGATATTTCTCAACAATTGGCGAGTTATGATGGTTTACGCGAACAACGAGGACAGTTGGCAGCACAGTTAGAAGCTACAACTGATGTCCAACAACAGTTACAACAAATTGCTGCTGAAAAACAACATTTAGAGCGATCGCTCCAAGCAGGTGATTATGCTTCCGATAAACAAGCCGAACTCCGGCAGTTAGACCAATATCTGCAACAAGCTAATTATAACGAACAAGACCACGCCCTCGCCCGGAGTGAAGTTGAACGGTGGCGATGGGCAGAAATTAAACTCCAGCAGATTAAAGATGCAACTAAGCGACAAACGCAACTATTAGCCCGAAAACCAGAATTACAATCCCAAATTGCTCAATTACAATCCAGAATCCAGCACGATCAAACTGATTCTGAATGTGCTAAACAAATTGCGGCTCTTGAGCGACACATTACCGAAATCGGCTACAGTTCTGAGCAGCACAACAATCTACGGATAGCTGCAAAGAAAGCTCAATCCTGGCATTTACGTTATCAACAACTGCTCTCAGCCCAGCAGCAGTATCCTCAACTCCAGACGAGATTGCAAGAGTTAGAAGACTCCAGAAGCGCTAGAGTCACCGAGCGACAAAAACTTAACGGACAAATCGAAAGCATTATCCAGCAATTACAAGCTACATCTAACCCATCTGCCCAAATTCAAGCTTTAGAGCAGCAGTTAGCCATCCGCAGACGGCAACTTGATGAGCAAATAGCCAAGTTGGGGCGTTTAGAACAGTTGGCGCATCAACTGGAAACGCTGCAAATTCAGTATGAACAACAGCAGCAGCAATTACAATCTTGCAAGCAAGAATATCGTGTTTATCAGGAATTAGCGCAAGCTTTTGGTAAAAATGGCATCCAAGCACTGATGATTGAGAATGTGTTACCACAACTGGAAGCCGAGACAAATCAACTACTTTCGCGGCTGAGTGGTAATCAATTTCATGTACAATTTATTACTCAAAAAGCTGGACGCAGTGCTAAATCAACCAAGAAAAATGCCAAGCTGATAGACACCCTAGATATTTTAATTGCCGATTCTAGAGGAACGCGCTCTTATGAAACTTACTCTGGTGGAGAAGCCTTTAGAATTAACTTTGCCATCCGTTTAGCACTGGCGAAATTATTAGCACAACGGGCGGGGGCGGCGTTGCAATTGTTGATTGTGGATGAAGGTTTTGGTACACAAGATTCCGAAGGATGCGATCGCTTAATTGCAGCGATTAATGCGATATCCTCCGATTTTGCCTGCATCCTCACCGTTACCCACATGCCCCACCTCAAAGAAGCTTTCCAAGCCAGAATTGAGGTGAATAAAACTCAAGAAGGTTCCCAGTTGAGTTTGTCAATTTAATTGTATTTTACCCGTGCATCCAAACCTAATGAGCGGAGCTTTTTACTTAGGGTTTCGGCTTGAGCGCGATCGCTAAATGCTCCAGCATTCACATAATCCCCTAGATGGGATTGCTCTGTAACAGCATCAGGTATATATTGTTGCACTTTAATCAGAGTATCATTACTGGAAATTGGCACTATTACTCTGTAAGGATTACTAGCAACTAATGTGTTGCCATTGCTAACAGGTACTACATAACCACCACTAGGAGGTAATACTGAGCGATAAGTTTGAGGTGCTACATAGTCATTATTAGGAGTTGATGCATAACTATTCGCTTCAGTATAATTGCCTCCAGTTGAGCTATTCAAGCCTAACGCTTGCCAAGTTGCCCAATCTACATTTCCAGTAGCATTAATTCGAGAATATTGCTGGAATGCAATCACAGACCCTCTGGTGTAATCGCTGAAAAAGCCATCAGGATTGGTATTAGAGAAACCCAACTGCGATAAACGCTCTTGAACTAATGTGACATTATCGCCGCGATCGCCTACAGTCAGATAATCTCTGCTCGGTTGTTGAGTAATAGATCCGCCTGTAGAGACTCTACGCACTGCCTCTAAAACTTGAGCATCGGCAATGCCATCAACAGGTAGGCGATTATTTCGCTGGAATTTGATCGTAGCATTTCTTGTTACCGGGCCAATAGTCCCAGTTGGATTAGTATTAAAATAACCTAGCTGCCGCAAACGCACTTGTAGTTCTCTGACTTGTTGAGTCGAGAGACTGTTTCTGGCTTGAGTTGGAGACGAACCGAGGAGTGCATTCCAAGTTTGTTGATTCACAATCCCGTTAGCAGCTATGCCATAATTTCGCTGGAATTTGATCGTAGCATCTCTAGTCTTTGGGCCAAAATTTCCAGTAGGATTCGCATTCAAGTAACCTAACTGCCGCAAACGCTGTTGTAACCTTGTGACGGCTGCACCAGTTTTGCCTTGAGAGAGAACAGGATATTGAACACTTGGGGAGCGCGATACACTACTAGTATTCCGACTAGAAGTTCGACATGCTCGTTGCAAGGCTTCTTGCGTATTAATACCTAAAACCCCATCAGCAGGTATTCTATTTGCTTGCTGGAATTTGATCACAGCATTTTGAGTCAAACTAGCAAACTTGCCACTGACTGGGCCATTAAAGTAGCCTAATTTTTTTAAACACCTCTGGCTACTGGTAACTTCCGGCCCATTACTTCCTATTTTCTGAAGTGCTAAAGCTTGCCCAGTTAGACTCAAAAGCCCTGTAATCATGACCCCAGACAAAAGACGCATCGCTGCACCGCTAGATAACTTTTTCCAATTCAAAAATTTGAAATTAGCTACATTAGGAACAACCTTGATGCTTTCAGATGCCTCGGAGACTGAGGCAAGCTTGGTTAAATAGCTATTTACCCCTGTTTTCACTTACTTTTTTCAAGTTACGGCTACACAAGATTATACCACTTACTTTGTATTATCTTTTCTTAGTATTATTATTTACATAAAAATTACCCGACTAGATGATACAAAAGTTTTATAGGGGGAATAATAAGCAATGTAAAGCTTTGGAGGCTTGTTTTCTATTTGCCTGACAAAATTTTTGCTATACCCATTTGGGTTTTGAGCATGAAGAACGCAGACAAATAGTCAATCTAGTCTTCAATTGAATTGCGGATAATATTCAACCTAATGCTCTACGGTATCTACGATATTCGCTTAGTCTTATTTTCCATTGCCATTGCCATACTTACGGCTTACACGACACTTGATCTAGCTATAAGAGTTACAGACGCTAAATCGCAGTCAAAGTGGCGGTGGCTACTAGGGGGAGCCACCGCTATGGGAATCGGCATTTGGGCAATGCATTTTATTGCGATGCTGGCGTTCAGTCTGCCAATTCCTATTAGCTATGACTGGTTAACAGTTTTGATTTCGGTGCTACCTGCAATTTTCGCCTCTGGATTAGCCCTGTACTTAGTTAGCCAGCCAGAATTTGGTATTTTGCGGTTGTTGAGTGGTAGCGTCCTCATGGGCACAGGAATTAGTGCAATGCACTACATCGGTATGGCTGCTATTCGTTTACCAGCCAAAATGTCATATAACTTAAGTGTGGTTGCACTCTCCATTGCGATCGCTATTCTCATCTCACTGGTTGCCCTCTGGGTAGGGTTTAACCTCAGAGCTAATAGTACAGTAACAGGACGCTTTTTGAGGATTGGCAGTGCAATTATTATGGGTGCTGCCATTCCCTCAATGCACTACACAGGGATGATGGCTACCCATTTTTCAGTCGTCGAATCGGTCGAGTTTTCAGCAGTTGATACCACTGCAACCTATTGGATGGCTGCGATTATTGGCTTATTCACATTACTCCTTCTAGGATGGACGCTGCTCACATCTTTTTTCAACGAACAATTGAGTGTTCAACTAGTCAAAACGGCTGATCTTAAACAAAACGAAGAACGTCTCAAACAAGCTTTACAAAACCAAGAAGTGCTAGCTGCTCTAGCTGAATCTCGGTCTGAAGAATTAGAGACAGCTATGTTGGCACTTCAGAAAGCTCAATTGCAATTTCTTCAAGCAGAAAAAATGTCGTCTTTGGGACAAATAGTAGCCGGAGTTGCTCATGAGATTAACAATCCTGCTAACTTCATTTATGGAAACCTTTTCCATACGGAAATTTATCTGCGGGAACTCTTAGAATTAATCAACACTTATCAGCAATATTATCCTGAACCTGAGCTTGTGGTTCAAGCGAAATTAGAGTCTATTGATTTACCATTCTTGCAAGAAGATTTACCCAAACTACTCAACTCAATGCAAGCTGGAGCAGAACGTATTAAACATATTGTGGAATCTCTACGTAACTTCTCTCGTCTAGATGAGGCACAATTAAAAGCTGTGGATATCCACGAAGGGCTTGATTCAACACTGCTCATTCTTCAGAATCGTATTAGTTATGCACCAAACAATCGTCCAGAGATTATTGTAATTAAAGAATATGGTAATTTACCCTTAGTAAATTGCTATCCCGGACAGTTAAACCAAGTATTTTTCAACATCATTGCAAATGCTATTGATGTGTTAGAAAAAAAGCTGATTAGCTTAAAATCAAAGTCTAGTTTTACACCTTTTATTCGGATTAGAACAACTGTTAATAAAGTTGGCTGGGTCAACATTCAAATTTTCGACAATGGTTCTGGTGTTAATGAAGACGTGCAAAATAAAATTTACGATCCCTTTTTCACAACTAAACCAGTTGGACAAGGAACTGGATTAGGATTATCAATTAGCTTTCAGATTGTCGTTCAAACACATGGTGGTAGGCTCAACTGTCTTTCTGCCAAGGGGCAAGGAACTACTTTTCAAATTGAGCTTCCAATTGATACATTGATACATACTTCCGGTTTTCTGGGAAAGCAATCTCAATTAATTCCAGATGAAGCTATTGAGTAGACACATCTCATTTTTGGTCATGCTTTCCTGTTGTTTGTGCTATTGTTGATCAACTTTTTCAGTATTACCTGCTTTCACCCAACCTTCTTGTTCGCTACCTTCCAAACGGATCTTTTGCCAAGCTTTATCCTCACTTTCTGACAAAATAATAATTTTTTGATTAAAAGTAACCCCACCAATTTTTTCAGCTTCTTGATTTGGTTGCGATCGCAAACTCAAGCCTTCAGCCCAACTAACACGCCCTCGGTAAGCTCCCGATGGCAATGGTTTTGGTGATGGGGTAGCCTTTGGTGATTCTGTGGGAGTGGAGGTTGGAGACGATTTAGTAGATATCCCAGGTGTAAGGCTGGGTTTGCCTTCTCCAGGCTGAGTTCCTTTTGGAGCTTGGGCTTTTACCGAGGGGCTATCGTTGGAAAAAACGGGTTTGGCAGGAGGTATGCCGGTGCGATTCATGAAATAGAGTGCAACTGCAACGCCGCCACCTACCAATACAGCGATCGCTAAGAAAAACCCAAGTAGAAATTTTGTTACGCCAGACAACATAGTTAAAACCCGATCGCCAGTGGTAAATAGTCAATAGTCAATAGTAATTCATGATTCACTATTGGCTATTAACTAGCAATTATTAACTAACTCATTATTGTAGCTACTGTTGAAGCGTTCACGTAGTGCGCCGGAGACGTTCGCTTAAAGGATTGTGTTTTGATGCTAAACGCGCTCTCCCAGCCGCCGCCCATTCTTGGAGTTGTTGAATTTGCTCTACAGCAGTTCGCGCCAAGGGGATAATTTGACTAGCTGCTTCTAAAATGTCGTCGGTAGCAAAGTCGCGGTTTTGGCTAAATCCAATATGCATCGCTTCAATTAAAGTTTGCTCAATCTCTGCCCCAGAAAAATCGGGCGTTTCATAAGCTAACCTTTCAATGTCATAACTTTTCAAGTTATGGGGGCGCAATCGGGATAAATGAACATCATAAATTGCTTTTCTCTCTTCTTGGGTGGGCAATCCCACAAAGAAAATTTCATCAAATCGCCCCTTACGGAGCATTTCTGGCGGTAAAGCTTGGATATCGTTGGCGGTGGCGACGACAAACACGGGTGAGCTTTTTTCGGCTAACCAGGTAATAAAAGTACCAAATACACGGCTGGCTGTTCCAGCATCACCTTTACTACCAAGTCCGGCAAAGGCTTTATCTATTTCATCAATCCACAAAATACAGGGAGCGAGGGCTTCGGCTACTTGGATCATTTGCCGAGTCCGAGATTCTGATTCACCCACCAAACCACCAAATAACCTGCCCACATCCAGACGTAGTAAGGGTAAATGCCAGTGGTGAGCGATCGCTTTTGCTGTTAACGATTTACCAGTTCCCTGAATACCCACCAACATTAAACCACGGGGGTGCGGTAATCCGTACTGTCGGGCCTTATCAGTAAAGGAGCCTCCCCGACGAATCAGCCAGTCTTTCAAGTTATCGAGTCCACCGATATCAGAAATTTGCTCAGTGGCGGGGTAGAAGTCCAGGATTTGGGTTTGGCGGATAGTTTGGCGCTTTTCTTCCAAAACCAGATCCACGTCTTCTGGCTGCAATTCTCCGTGAGTAGCGATCGCTTTTGCCAAAACCCGGCGAATCCGTTCCATCGAAAGTCCTTGACAAGATAGCACCAAATCATCTAAAACTTTGCCAGAAAGGGAGTTATTAGTACTTTGGAGTAAGCGTTCCACCTCAGTTTTAATTTCTGCGGCGGCGGGTAAGGGAAACTCGACGACTGTCAAAACTTCGCTTAAATCGTCAGGAATGGCGATGCGTGGCGACAATAGGACAATATTTTTTGGTTGCGACTTGAGAAGTCTGGAAAGATTGCGGAGTTTGCGGGCGATCGCTACATCATCTAAAAAGCGATGATAATCTCGGAGAATTATTACCGCAGATGCAGAAGCTGGTAATTTTTCGATAAATTCTAAAGCTTGTAGGGGGTTACGTCGCCCAAACCCAATATCATTGGGGTTTCCCTGGTAGCCATCGACAAAATCCCAAGTATACACGGGGCGATTACCCTGGTTGGTTGCTTCTTCTCGGATAGCTGCTTCTACCCGCTCCTCTTCATAAGTGGGAATATAAATCAAGGGATAGCGGGCACGTAGCAGCAGTTTAAACTCTTCACGGAAGTTCATATATAGCTGTGGTTATTAGTTCTTCTCTCATTGTTCAGGTTTGTATCGCTTCTAACAACTAAAAACTAATAACAATAATTCTAGGCTGCCATCTACAACTTTATAGAGATTGCCGATGCGATCGCTCTGTTGTGATATTACGATCTAAATTATTAGGTGGTTGATCCAATTTAATTGTGGCACTTCTGTATTTGTCCTTGCCAAAAACTTTTCTAAAATTGGATTTAACTTTAAACTTTTCTCAATAGTCTGGCTTTACATGAGTGAAGTTTGGAATTCGCTTTAAAATCTTTTCTGGCGATACATTAAAAGAAAGAGCCTGAGCTTAATCGGGAATGCTCACTCTACAAATGTGTATTCCTTGTAAACAAAACGGGCACCATATTACCATATAGCCTATTCTTGTTTGCAAATCACCAACATATTGAAAATCTACTCCTAGCTGATAACAATTTGGACAAGCTAATGCAGGTGAATTGGGCAAGTAATTATTAATATCGCTAATTAAATACATCCATCGGAGAAAAAGACTCTTCCTTTTTGGACTCATGCTTGCAACGCAAATTGATATAATTTAAGCTTAGATAAATTAATTTAGATAGTTTTATAATAGTGTGGCAAGACTAAGATGATGCATTAAAAATTTTGGAAAAATCCCAGCTTTAAAAATATAATTTAATTTTTCTCTTCACACCATTTTTGTCTTGCAGCGCCATTAGGAGCGTTAGGTACTATAGACACATATTTTATTATACAAAATAGTTAATTGCGCCGTAACGCACCAAATGGCACTTTAAAAAAGTTAAACTCCAGCTACGATCCCGGAAGTTGCTTTTTCAAAGCTTCCAGAGAAGCCCAACGGTTATCAACTGGAGTTTCAGGACTATCAGAAGTATCAACAGTATTACTTACAGGAATACCTGGACAATTGCGATCGCACAATTGGCGCTGAGGCACTGCCAAACACATCTGCTCATACAGCCATTCATTGGGATAAAAATGACCATCAGGTGGCAGGCTTTCAAGCAACTCTTCCATAACCACTTCCCGCTCTAAGGGCAAGTCATTTGCTTGATTTGCAGTTTCGTCTAACCAGATGATTTCTTTGGTATCAAGCCCTAAGCGGCGATTGTATTGCTGTAAGCAGCGATTGCAGGTACAAGTAATAATTGTTTCTGCCTGAGCGGACACTTCCAAGTAAGTGCCATTATGCTGCACGCGCACACGACCGCGAACTGGTGTTAACGTTTCCAGACCAGGCAGAAATTCTTCAACTTGAACTTCCTCTGTCCGCTCCGGGGCTTTGGTTAGCTGCGGAATATAAATTGCGTCCATAGGATTTGTGAGACATCCTCACGAAAAATTAATGGTGATTACCAGCAATAATACTGATACTACATCTTTATTTTAGCTTTTAGGAACAAGAGAAATTTTGAAATTATATTGAGCTTTCAATTAACCCTTGTACAGACGCGATTAATCGCGTCTCTCCTCACCCCTAACTTCTTCCAACGAAGCCGGTCGTACAACCAGATGACGATGGGGTTCTTTGCCGCGACTGAAGGTTTCCAAATCTCCAAATTCCTTCAAGAAAGTATGGATTTGTCGCCTTTCAGCAGAACTGAGAGATTTGATTTCTACTTCTCTACCAGAAAAGCGCACTTCATCGGCTGCTGCTTCTGCTAATGCGCGAATTTCGGCTTCTCTTTTGACCCGATAGCCATTCAATTCAATAGTGTAAGAGGCTTGTTCTTCTAGAGGTTGGCTCAGATTAAGAACTGAATTTGCTAGATACTGAATCGCATCTAGCACAGAACCATCAGTACCAATTAATATCTGGATTTGTTCTGTTGTCAGATTAGTTTGATCGATTGTCAACCAGTAGTTATCTGGTTCTGGGGAATCGCCTTCTTGAGATTGGGCCGTTTCTAAATGACCCTGAATCTCAGCAGGTACTCCAGTGAGTTCCAGCAGGGTTTTTAACCACTGCTGACCTCGCTGCATCGAAATGTTACTCATGATCCCCCTGTGGCCTTTTTCTTAGAACTTTTCGGTTCAAATGGTAATGCTTTTTGTCCAGTAGACGTTGTTGCTTCTTTCTCTTGGGTTTCTACAATTTTTTGCAATTCTTCTGGTAGAGGTTCGCGGGAAAGAAGATAAGTTTGTGCGGTTTGAAAAATATTACCAATCACCATATACATCAGCACCCCGGCTGGTAGGGGAAAGAACAAAAACATCCCAGAAAAGATGACTGGAGTGATTTTGTTAACGGTATCCTGCTGGGGATTACCACCACTAGAATTTTGCCCAGAAAGCATTTGGCTAACATAAAGGCTGATTCCAAAGAAGACAATCATGGCGACAATATCCCAGTGGATTGTGCCATCAGGATCTTGTGCGCCAACCCTGCCTAAAGCATCAATGAATAGAAAACCTTTTTCTGCTGCTAGTCCAGGAATTGTTCCTTGAATGCTAACTTCTCCTGGTTGCAAGGCTTCTACATTGCCATCAGCATCAATTTTTATCCGATCTTCCCCTTTGGTGACTTTCCAATCAGGAACTAGCTTATTTTCTGGGTGTTCTGCTAAAAGTACCTGAAAGGGTTTGCCCTCGACAGTCTGATATTGGATCTTAGTTTGTTCTCCCACCGCCAGTTTGTTACCACTGGGAAGGATTGCAGCTACTTTAACGTGTTCCCCATCCGCAACATAAATATTTTGAGGAGCAGTAGCAAAGGCTTGGGGTTGAATTTGCTCGATTTGTTCTGCGGGAAGAATTTGCAAGTTAACGCTGTAGTTCGCACTTGCAAAAGGCGAACCCCGTAAAGTGGCAAACAGCGCTAATAAGACCGGCATTTGTACTAGTAATGGAAAACAGCCTGCTAAAGGGTTGCCAAATTCTTTTTGGACATTGACCATTTCCTCTTGCTGCTTTTGCGGTTCGTCCTTATAACGCTCTTTAACTTCTGCTATCCGCTTCTGCATTAGAGGTTGTACAATTCGCATCTTCCGCATGTTGCGAATTGAGCCAGCACTCAGGGGATAGAGCGCGAAGCGGACTATCAATGTCAAAGCAACGATCGCCAATCCGTAGCTAGGCACTATACCATAGAAGAAATCTATGATTGGCAGCATCACGTTGTTCGAGAGAAAGCCGATACCAAAATCCATTATTCTGAATTCAACCTGAGGTACTGTAAACTGACTGAATCTAATTTATCTAAATCATTAATTATGTGCGACTACCCTTCGCTACGGATAGCCGCACAATGAAATCGGGAATTGGGCATTGGGAAATAACCAATCGTTTTTCTTCCCCTACTCACCCTGCTCCCTGCTCCCTGGCCCCTCTCATCACTTATTAGCAGTGGCGCTATATTCGGGATTTTTCGCAGCAATTCTTTCGTTAATGTAGTCATAGACTTCCCGGAATTTGGGAATTGCACGCAATTCGAGACGGCTGCCGTTTCTTAGGGTTAGTACCATATCTCCCCATAAGCCAATGCCACGGGGGATTGTAACTACTTTGACAATTTCTGAGTAAATTATGTCAGTGCGATCGCGCCCCTGCCAACCTCCGATTACGGTAACTCGGCGGTCGGTGATGCGGAAACGCAGCCACAATGCCCTAACAATTGCTCCAACTGTTAATGGTATTCCAACGACAGTTAACCCAATTAGCAGGTTGACAATTAAATCCCCAATATGGGGGCCACCTTCATAATAAACATCTTCACGAATTCCCATCGAACACCTCAGCTTGTGCCAACAACTGCTCTAATTCTTGCAGAAATTGTGGGCTTACGCACTTAGATTCTGCTGCTGTGGGTTTGACAATGAACACTAACCGCCATCCTGGTGATAATTTTGGTAGCAAGTTATATAAAGCAGAGGTTATTTGCCGTTTGATTCGGTTGCGAACCACTGCCCTTTTACTGACTTTTGTGCTTATGGAAATACCAATTCGCGTGCTGGCAAGATTTACTGAGTCAATTGCTTGTGTAGTCTGGGTGGCAGCGTCCAAAGAAGGTTTTTTTGAACACAACGGCTTTAAGGCTCTCAATGTTAAATAAGAGCCATTGCGCCGAATTCCTTCCCGGAAAACTGCCTGGAAATCCTTGCGGGATTTTAGCCGATTTGCTTTAGGCAAAGCCACAGATGCCCAATATGCCCTAAACGCTCAAACGGTGACGGCCCTTTTTTCTTCTAGCACTGATCACGTTTCTGCCGTCTGGTGTCCGCATCCTGGCGCGAAAACCAGAGGTTCTTTTTCTCTTACGGCTAGTGCCGCCTAGTGTTCTTTTCATACTCTTCTCCTCTTAGGTGATTTTTATAAAAACTCACAATCTCTAACTGTATCACCTTTTTTAGTGAATTTGGAATTGATTGTTCCTCTTGTTCCCTTCTCTGCCCAGTCCCCAGTCTTAATTGATGCTCAAAATCCATGTTCCCATGTAGCGCAGTAGTGGTACATCACCAGGGGAGAGGACTTGACAGTTAAAATAGTAAACTCCGCCAAAGGATGGGTTTTTAACGTTAGATAAGACTACCTCAACTGCGCTACCGGCTGGCACTGGTTCTTGAGGAAAAATATTAATCAACTTACCTTCTTTGTCCCATTTAACCTCAGAAAGTGGAACAGCTTTGCCTTTGACTCGGACTTCAATTTCTTTCTGGTCAAAAGTTCCTTTGTAATAATCAGGGTAGGTAATGGCAAATTGACCAACTGCCAATTTCATTCGTTTGGCTGGAATCCTTAATATGTATCGATCCCAGCCATTGGCTTGCCCGCCAAAATCTAACCGATAGGGTAGCTGATTTTCGCTTTTGACACCGCTAAATAGCGTAAATCCTGGTAAGCTATCTGCCCAAGTTAGGGCTGGAAATCCAGTCACTAAAAAGCTAGTAACGGCTAAAGCAGAAAGTAAACGTCGCATAATTGAGCTTCCTCCACCAAAAAATAAATCTGTTATCTAAAATAACCGTGTGTTAGTATTCGTTACTAAAGTTTACTACTCACTTCCTGACAATTGACGTTCCGTAACAACAAAAAGTGCCATTTTTCCTGATGTTTGGGCGACAGTAAAATTCCTTAGTAGTAAATTTAACCAATAATCAATTTACTTCATTACCCTTACAGAGTACTGATTTGATGACTAGGTTGGTCAAATTTTCAACTAAATATAAACACAGTGGGGATTTGATTGTGTTTCTAAATATGTACAAGTGTATCTAAATTTGAGAGTTTTGTTATAAAAATTGAGGGATGCCATCAGCGATCGCCAGTTAAGTTGAGATAAATTGATTAAGATAAGTTGGAATGAAATGCGTAATCATTAAAATTTGATTTGAAAATTCTCAAGCTTCAAAAATTCGGTCAATATTACTCTATAAGAAAGGAATACCAAAATTTCTCAATCCCGAAAATAAGCTAAAGATAAAGATGCAAAATTTGGGAATCAACTTAGGATGTGCAATACGTAACCCTGTTTGCAACTATCTGAAAATATGACATCTGCGAGCGGCAAAGTTAGGCTTTGCCTGGAGAGCTAAGAGTGGGAGAGGAAAGATTCAAGGTTCAATCTACAAGTAAAAGTCATGGTTGATGTTCCTGCTTAAGTACGATGAGTGCGGGATATCCCTCATCTAGACAATCGCTTACTTGGCAGAGATTAGGTATTTATCTTCAGGAGATTTCATGAGAATAGCAGTTGCTAAAGAAATTGAAGTTTGTGAACGTCGTGTGGCATTAATTCCTGACACCGTTGCTCGATTGGTAAAACAAGGTTTGGAAGTTTGGGTAGAAACAGGTGCAGGAGAGCGATCTTTTTTCAGCGATCCTGACTATGAAGCCGCAGGAGCTACAATAATCAGCGATACTGCCAAATTATGGGGCGAGACAGATATTCTTTTAAAAGTCAGTCCACCGCAAGAACGAGAAGATGGACGCTCAGAAGTTGATTTGTTAAAGGAAGGGGCTGTATTAGTCAGTTTCCTCAATCCTTTAGGGAATCCTGTTGTGGCGCAGCAACTAGCAAATCGGAAAATTACAGCCTTGAGTATGGAGATGATTCCCCGTACTACCAGGGCGCAAAGTATGGATGCTTTGTCCTCGCAAGCTTCATTAGCAGGTTACAAAGCAGTATTAATTGCGGCAGCTGCATTACCGAAATATTTCCCGATGTTAACCACAGCCGCAGGGACGATCGCTCCAGCGAAAGTATTTATTATGGGCGCTGGTGTAGCGGGATTGCAAGCGATCGCTACCGCTAGACGTTTGGGAGCAGTTGTAGAAGCCTTTGATATCCGTCCCGCCGTCAAAGAAGAAGTGCAAAGCTTAGGGGCAAAATTCGTTGAAGTCAAATTAGACGAAGAAACCGTTGCTGCTGGCGGTTACGCCAAGGAAATTTCTGAGGCTAGCAAACAACGTACCCAAGAAGTTGTCGCCGAACACGTCAAAAATTCTGATGTTGTAATTACTACCGCCCAAGTACCTGGAAGACAAGCACCACGGCTAGTTACAGAAGAAATGGTGGCACAAATGAAACCAGGTTCAGTAATTGTGGATTTGGCTGCTGACCAGGGTGGTAACTGCGCCTGTACCGAACCCGGTAAAGATATTGTGTGGAACGGCGTGACAATTATCGGCCCCATCAATCTCCCATCATCAATGCCAATTCACGCCAGCCAATTGTATGCCAAGAACGTAACATCGTTGATGCAACTGTTAATCAAAGACAAAGCTTTGCAAGTGGACTTCAGCGACGACATCGTTGATGCAGCTTGCGTTACCCACGCTGGTGAAATTCGCAATCAACGAGTCCGGGATGCACTACAAGCTTTGAGCGGCGTTGGAGCAGGTTAATAGCCAAATTACCATAAGGAGTTTTGATTTCATGACAGAGGCATTACTTGCTGCTTTGTTTGTATTTGTGTTGGCATCTTTTATCGGCTTTGAAGTCATCAACAAAATCCCACCGACTCTACACACGCCCTTAATGTCAGGCTCAAACGCGATTTCGGGCATTGCGGTACTGGGAGCAATAGTTGCTGCTGGTGCGAGAGACACCAGTGTGTCAGTAATTCTTGGTTTGATTGCTGTGGTATTGGCAACAGTCAACGTTGTGGGTGGATTTTTAGTGACAGACAGAATGTTGCAAATGTTCAAGAAGAAGGAGATTAAGGCGTGAGCGACTTTTTACCAACTGGCATTCAGCTGACGTACTTAGTCGCTGCATCGTTATTCATTCTGGGTTTGAAAAAGCTGGGATCGCCTGCTACAGCGAGAAATGGTAATATTGTAGCGGCTGTGGGGATGTTGCTGGCGATCGTAGCAACAATGTTAGATCAACATGTGTTGAACTACGAGATGATATTGTTGGGCTTGGCGATTGGATCGGGAATTGGTGCGATCGTTGCCTACAAAGTCCAAATGACCGAAATGCCCCAAATGGTGGGTTTACTCAACGGTTTGGGTGGTGCAGCTTCCGCTTTAGTAGCCGTTGCCGAATTCTGGCGGTTATTGGATAGTTCTCAGACAATACCCCTAGATGTGAACATTTCCATGCTATTGGACGTGTTAATCGGTGGTGTTACCTTCACAGGTAGTTTTCTCGCCTTTGCCAAATTGCAAGGTTTAATTAGCGGTTCCCCGATTACATTTCCATTCCAGCAACCATTTAACCTCTTGCTTCTGGGTGCTTATTTAGTAGGTAGTGCCTACTTAATCATCACACCAGATAGCTTACCCATATTCTTGGGAGTGGTTGGCGTTTCATTGGTGCTGGGTGTGATGTTCGTCATCCCCATTGGTGGCGGCGATATGCCTGTGGTAATCTCGCTGTTGAACTCGTTGTCAGGTGTGGCGGCTGCTGCTGCTGGATTCGTGGTGATGAACAATATGTTAATCATCGCTGGTGCTTTGGTAGGAGCATCTGGCTTAATCCTCACCGAAATTATGTGTAAGGCAATGAACCGCTCCTTATTTAGCGTGCTGTTCAGCGCTTTTGGTACAGGTTCTAGTTCTGGTGGTGGTGCTGCTAGTGGTGGTGCAACCGATCAAAGCGTCCGCAGCATCGATCCTGAAGAAGGGGCGATGATGTTGGGTTATGCTCGTTCTGTGGTAATTGTGCCTGGTTATGGTATGGCAGTTGCCCAAGCGCAACATAGCGTCCGGGAATTGTCAGATCAGTTAGAAAAAATGGGCGTTGATGTCAAATATGCCATTCACCCTGTTGCAGGGAGAATGCCGGGGCACATGAATGTGTTGCTGGCAGAGGCAAATGTGCCTTATACGCAGTTGTACGATATGGATGATATTAATCCCCAGTTTGAGCAAGCGGATGTGGCTTTAGTAATTGGGGCAAATGATGTGGTAAATCCGGCAGCGCGGAGTGATACAAGTAGCCCGATTTATGGTATGCCGATTTTGGAAGTAGATCGGGCGAAGCAGACGATTGTGATTAAGCGCGGGATGAGTACGGGTTTTGCCGGTGTAGATAATGAGTTGTTCTACAAAGATAAAACTACGATGCTTTTTGGTAGCGCGAAGGATATGGTGGCGAAGTTGGTTTCCGAAGTGAAGCAACTTTAACGAACCACAGAGGCGCAGAGAGCGCGGAGGAAGAATTTAGAGAGTTGGCTTGCTTTGGGAGTGTGATACTTCTGAGGCAAGTTTTTTTGTTGGGTAATTACCTAATGCAAAGACGCAAAAGCTTATTTATTATAGATTTGACGTTCGATCTATACTAAATCATTTTTGACTTTCCAATATTTTTTTTGTCAGTCAAATCACAAAAGTATGAATAATCAAGGTTTTTTTAATGATGAGCTTTTAGAAAAAAGAGTTGATACATTTTATGGATATGGTGATTATCAAGGTAATTATTGGTTTGTTGGTATGGAAGAAGCAGGAGGAGACTTTAACGATATTAATAACAGAATAAATATATGGTCAAACAGAGGTAAACAGGAAATAGAAGATATTGCAGAATATCATAAAGATATCGGATGGGGAGGTAGTTTTTTATCAGGTGCAAAATTAGATGTGCCAGTATGGAGGGCAATAATTCGTATTGTATTAAGTGCTAAAGGAAAAGAGAATTTTGATAAAAAAGATATTCTTGCGTATCAAATAAACGAATTAGGTAGAAAATATAAAGAAACTTGTCTATTAGAATTATTGCCTTTGCCGTCACCATCTCTTAAGCATTGGATATTTGCTCAACATTCTCGACTTAGCTTTTTATCTAATCGAGATACTTATGAAAAGTATTGTCTTGAAAAGCGAATAAATCATATTAGTCAGAGAATAAAATAACATCAACCTAAAGCAGTTGTGTTCTACGGTATAGGATATGAATATTCTTGGAGAAGAATAACTAAAAAAATAACAGATGTTGAGTTTACGCAAACTTCAGAAGGTTTCTTAATTTGTAGAAATAATAGTAAGACTGTGTTTATTATAACTAAACATCCTGTGGCATTCGGTTTAAAAAATGAATATTTTCATAATATTGGTAGATTAATTACTGCTAACCTAGCGTAACAATAATTTTCTGTGCCTTCGTAACTTCCTGGTTTGTTAAAAAAGCGATCGCCTGAAAAATCTCTACAGTGCGATCGCCTCTTCTCTGGTGTAAATACTCTCTCGACTAATCGCTTCATTGGAAGTGCTTGGAAAATTTCTTTAATTTGCATATTAATTCATAAGAGCAACTTATATTAATAATTGTAGTAAAATTTACGATCGGCGATCGCCTGCAAAATCTCTAGTTTGCGTAGGCGTTCGCGTAGCGTTCTGCAGGAAAGCCCGCTAAAGGCATCGCCTGATTTTTTTCTTAACTAACTATCCGTTTCATTGGGATTTCTATCCAGAACTCACAGCCGTTACCGGGTTCAGAAACACACTTGATATTACCACCGTGTTTTTCGACAATAATTTGGTAGCTAATAGATAGACCCAATCCAGTACCTTGTCCGGGTTGTTTGGTGGTAAAGAAAGGTTCAAAAATGCGCGATCGCACCATCTCTGGAATCCCACAACCATTGTCAGCGATGCAAATTAGAATAGTATTCTCTTCAATAACTTCTGTACGAATCAAAATTTTAGGATTGTCAATTATTTTTCCACTAGTTGCTGAGTTTTCTAGTGCATCGAGCGCATTGCTGAGAATATTCATAAATACCTGATTCATCTGGGCTGCATAGCAGACTATTAGAGGCAATTCACCATATTGTTTAACCACCTCAATAGCTAAAGAATTAGTCTGTGTTTGCAGTCGATGTTGTAAAATCAACAAAGTACTGTCGATACCTTCATGAAGATCGACAGGCTTCATTCCGGTTTCGTCAAGTCGAGAAAAACTTCGCAACGATAAGACTAATTGAGAGATTCGATCTGCCCCAATCTGCATTGAAGTAAGAATTTTGGGCAAGTCATCACTAATAAAATCTAAATCCAGTGCTGCAACTTGCTTTTTAATTTCTTCTGTTGTCTTAGGATACTGTTTTTGATAGAGGCGCAGTAATTTAAATAAATTTTCGGTATGTTCATTAACATAAGTAATGTTGCCATAAATGAAACTAATCGGATTATTAATTTCATGTGCTACCCCAGCAACTAACTGCCCTAATCCTGCCATTTTTTCACTTTGAATTAACTGGCTCTGAGTGTGCTGTAATTCTTTAAGAGTCTGAGTGATTTCTTCTTTCTGACGTTGAGTTTGTTCGAGTAATTCTGCTTGCTGAAGCCCTACCCCTAACTGAGTACCAATCTGCATCAGCAAATCGATCTCATCTTCTTGCCAATCACGGGGTTTGAGATTTTGATAAGCTGCTAGTAATCCCCAAAGTTTCTCGCCTTGGAAAATCGGCACAATCATATATGCCCTAGCCTCCATTAGCTCAAGTAGGGCAATATGAAAGATGGAATAATTAGCGCTGTAAATATCTTTAATGACGATAGTTTTACCATTAGCAAAGCTTCCGTCTTGGGTTTCTTGTAAGTAATCATCTGCGTAGGTGTAGCCTGTCGTAGACATCCCAGGTACAATTTTCCTGACTGGTGTCCAACCTTGGGCTAATGACTCAGCAACAAATTCACCACTCCAATCAGCCCGAAATCGATAGATTGTGACTCGATCGACTTCCAATAACCGCCGGACTTCTTCTGTACTAGTAGCAAAGATGGTATTAATGTCAAGAGACTGGCGAATTTTCTCCACGGTTGCAGCTAACGCCTTCTCTCTTTCGGCCGCTTTCCGTTCTCGTTCGGCGGCTTTAGCCAATTTTTGGGCTTGCACCTGCATCTGTTTCAATGACTCAGCTTGCTGTAATGCTACTCCCAATTGAACGCCAACTTGCGCCAATAAGTTGATTTCCTCATCTTGCCAATAACGGGGTTGGGAGTTTTGATAAGCTACTAACAATCCCCACAACTTCTCGCCTTGAGAAATTGGTACAAAAGCTTCATTCCGTGCATACTTACCTGCTTGCTTTCTTTGCACAAGAACGCCTTCTGTCACTGGCTGTGGCTTAACCATTGGTGTCCAGCCATCAACAATGGAATCGGCGACAAATTCGCCACTCCAATCAGGATAGAACCGGTAAATTGCAACTCGTTCTACTTCTAATAGCCGACGGACTTCTTGAGTTGTGGTTTTAAAGATGGCTTCAATTTCTAAAGACTGACGAATTTTTTCTACGGTGTTCGCTAACGCCCTTTGTCTTTCCGCAGCTTTGCTAATCTCTGCTGCTTGGATTTGCATTTGTTGGATAAATTCCGCTTGCTGCAAAGCCACACCTAATTGCGTACCCACTTGGGTAAGCAAGTAAACCTCATCTTTTTGCCAATCACGGATTCCAGCGTTCTGGTACACTGCTAGCAAGCCCCAGAGTTTCTGACCGTGGTAAATGGCAATGATTACATAAGCTCTTGCCTGATAAATTTCTAAAATTTTAATGTAGCAGTTGCTAAAACCTGAATTATAAATATCATTACAAATCCGGTATACTTCACAACTACTAAAGCTACCACCTTCCGTATCTTGTAAGTAGGTATCAGCAACTGGGGGTTTAGCTAAATCTTTGGCGCTACATTCACTAACATTTTCACTTAATTCTGGCCGATGCAATTGTTCATCAATCAGTGAAATCCAACTTTCTGCCACTGATTCAAACACGAATTCACCACTCCAATCGGGATTGAAGCGATAAATAGCCACGCGATCGGCATTTAACAGCTGCCTCAGTTCTCCGGTGGTTGTGTGGAAAATGCTTTCTAAGTCTAGAGACTGACGAATTTTTTCAATGGTTATCGCTATAGTTTTCTGCCATTGGGCTGCTTTTTCTCTGGCTTGTGCTTGTGCTAGTTGTGCCGATTGGAGTTTTACTTGTTCTAGATAGTCTGCTTGCTGTAAAGCAACTCCTAGATGTTCGGCGATTAATTGCACAAACTCAATTTCTGATGTTTCCCATTGCCGAGAACCACAACACTGATGAATACACAACAATCCCCATAAATTTTTACCTTTGATCAAGGGGGCGGTTATATTGGCACGGACTTGGAATCTTTCTAGAATCTGGATGTAGCAATCACTGATATTAACTTGATAAATATCAGCTATTGCTTTAATCCTACCTTGCTGATATAGTTTTGCGAACTCTTTACTAAAGCAGTGGTCGCGCAGTTTGGCTGCTAGTGCCGAATCCCATTCTGTTGCCACATCTTCATAGATAAATTCCCCTTCCCATGCCAAATCAGGATAGAAACGGAACACGCCAACCCGATCGCTTTTCAGAAGTTGGCGGACTTCAGTGACTGTAATTTTGAAGATCGCGTCTATATCTAGAGACTCGCGAATGCGGGCAATAACTCCAGACAAGGCTTTTTGTTGTTCATTCTGATGCAAAGAGAATGTCACATCTGAATGAGATTCTTGCCGTTCTGAATTTGGTTCTATGGGTTGAGTAGTAGAGGAGTTTTCCATTCCCAGTGGGACTTTAAATATTGAAAGTCTTCTATCTCATGATTCCCGTTGCGATCGCAAAGGTAACAGTATTTTCTCGGAATACCAAAAAAACATTGTAGGGACACGATACTATCGTGTCCCTACAAAAAGATTTTTCAACCACGAGAAAATTATCGCCGCTTGGGAGTGGCGCTGCGGCTGGTGCGTTTTTCTTCATCTCGGCGACGGCGATCGCGCCAATCTGCCACAGTCAAATAACCAATACCACCGGTGACTACTACGAGCAGCACTATGGCTACTATTGTTAAAATACTCAAAAATGGACTTTCCACAGTGCTTTTACAGTCCGTTACGTCCCCAAACTACCATTGCAATTGACCAAGTAAACACAACTAACAGCGATACCCAACCTAGTGTCAAAATCTCCATAGTCCCGCTTTTCAAATAATTACAAAAGGTTTCTAATATTTATCATACAGGGATTGGACAGGATGAGATTTTTTTTATAGATTAAATTGTAACTTGGGTGGGCGATGTCTCGAACGGCCTACGCCTACACAAAATAGACACCATTTTTTCTTGGTCCGCTAGTACTTCATGCATTAATCAAGACTTATGTGAAAAAATAGCGATCGCGCTTTCTTAATTAGATACTTTGGGAATACTAGGGTTACGGATATATATTCCAAATGCAACGACCCTTAGTATTATGCCGACATTTTTCAGCTATTTTTTCCAATCTAAGGGTTTTATTCCCCACGGGCATTGTTATCTCTGGCAGACGGGATTAGTTTGGCTCCACATTATTTCTGATGCCACGATTGCTATTGCCTATTATTCTATTCCCTTCTTACTAATTTACTTTATTTCCAAGCGCAAAGACCTTCCTTTTAATGGAGTCTTTTTATTATTTGGTGCTTTTATCATTGCCTGTGGTACTGGACACTTGATAGATATTTGGACGCTTTGGCATCCAGACTATTGGGTTGCAGGTGCTTTAAAAGCTCTAACTGCCATTATTTCCATATATACGGCATTTGCGTTATTTTACCTGATGCCTCAAGCTCTGACACTACCTAGCCCAGCCCAGTTAGAAGCTATTAATCGAATCCTTTCAACTGAAATTGTTGAGCGCAAGCGCATCGAGAAGGAACTACGCCTTGCGGAGGAAGTAGCTCAAAACTCTAACCAAGCCAAGAGTGAATTTCTCGCCAATATGAGTCATGAACTACGCACACCCCTTAACGGCATCCTGGGCTATACACAAATTATCCAACGCACAGAATCTTTGAGTGAAAAAGGACGCAAAGGACTCGGCGTTATTTATCAATGTGGTTCTCATCTTTTAACCTTAATTAATGATGTTTTGGATCTCTCCAAGATAGAAGCCCGGAAGTTAGAATTATATCCTATTGATTTCTACTTCCCTGCTTTTATAGATAGCGTGACTGAAATTTGCCGCATTAGGGCAGAACAAAAAGTCATCGCATTTCATGTCGAACTGGATCCTAATTTACCAACGGGTATTCATGCTGATGAAAAACGCTTGCGGCAAGTACTGATTAACTTGCTTAGTAATGCCATGAAATTTACTCATAAAGGCAGTGTCACCTTGAAAGTTCAGGTAATTAGTCAAGAATCAAATGCCAATGGCAAAACTAACTACAAAATTCACTTTCAGGTAGTAGATACTGGCACAGGTATAACCCCCCAACAAGCTGATAAAATCTTTCAACCCTTTGAGCAAGTGGGAAGTCAAAAACGACAATCTGAAGGTACAGGTTTAGGATTAGCAATCAGTCAAAAAATTGTTTTCTTGATGGGTGGTCAAATTCATCTGCAAAGTGAATTTGGCAAAGGTAGCACTTTTTGGTTTGAGGCAAAATTATTAGAATCTAAAGATTGGGCAAAGGTTTCTAGAGTAGTTGAGGAAGGAACTATTATTGGTTATCAAGGAAAAAGGCGCACTATTTTGATTGCGGATGATAAATGGGAAAACCGATCGGTAATTGTAAATTTACTAGAACCAGTTGGGTTTACTGTTATAGAAGCTAGTAATGGTCAGGAAGCATGGGCACAGTCTTTAGCCCACAAACCAGACACGATCGTTACTGATTTAGTGATGCCGATATTAGATGGATTTGAGTTTATAAATCGTTTGCGTCAGTCTGGGCAATTTAAAGAGATTCCTGTCATCGCTTCTTCAGCCAGCGTGTTTGCAGTCGACCAGCACAAAAGTATTGATGTCGGTGCAGATGCATTTTTACCAAAGCCCATAGAAGCTGAAACGCTGCTAGAAATGCTCCGACAATTTTTGCAGCTAGAATGGATTTTTGACGTTAAGTTAGAGGCGATCGCAAAAACCTCTACAGGTGGTTTTGAAGAACAGACTGAAATGATTTATCCTGCTCAAGAGGTTTTACAAGTATTGCTCGAACTAGTTCAAGACGGTGATATTCAAAATATTTTAGAAATGGTTGAACAACTTTCTGTATCTGATGAGCGGCTAAACACTTTTGTCCAGAAAATAATTCAGCTTGCTAGTAATTTTCAAATCAAGCGGTTGGAAAGTTTTATTGAAGAATATATCAATTAATTTAAATTAAATTGCCTTTTTAACAAACATGATAAAACCCCAAAGTAATGGATTCATTTTGATTGTGGATGATAATCCGACAAATTTATCTGTCCTGTGTGCAGCTCTCAATAGTGAGGGTTTTCGTTTCCGTGTTGCAGTCGATGGAGAAACTGCGATCGCCCAAGCTGAACGCAATCAACCAGAATTGATTTTGCTGGATGTCCAAATGCCCGGTATTGACGGCTTTGAGACTTGTCGTCGCCTCAAAGCCAATCCTCTCACCGAAAACATTCCCATTATTTTCACCACTGCTTTGGCGGATACGGAAAGCAAAACGAAGGGGTTTTCCCTTGGTGCAGTAGACTACATCCCTAAACCGTTTGCACAAGAGGAAGTCATTGCTAGAGTGCGCGTGCATTTACAACTAAAACAATTGACTGAATCGTTGGAACAACAAGTTAGCGATCGCACCAAGGCTTTGCAACAAGCTCAAGTCAAACTGGTACAGCAAGAAAAACTATCAACGCTCGGAGAGTTAATCGCTGGTATTGGCCATGAAATCAACAACCCCATTAACTTTATTTCTAGCAATATTCCACCCTTAGAAGAATACATTGCTGCAATCACCAAGTTGCTTTTCCTGTACGAACAAGAGTATCCCAACCCAACAACCAAAATTACCAATGCTGTTGAGAACTTGGATCTGAATTTTGTTCTTGAGGATATGGGAAAAATTTTGAATTCACTTGAGATAGGAAGCGAACGAATTCGGAACCTTTCTGATTCACTCCGTAGTTTCTGTCGCTCGGATAGTGATACCAAAATTTCTGCTGATTTGCACCAAGGACTTGATAGTACACTAATGATTTTGCAACACCGGATCAAGGCTAATGGCGATCGTCCTGGCATTGAAATTACTAAAAGTTATGGAGTACTACCAGAGGTCAACTGCTATCTAGGTCAGATGAATCAAGTATTTATGAACATTCTAGCAAATGCAATTGATGCTCTTGACGAAGCTATAATTGAGGGCAAAATGAGCAATCTAATTCCTCAAATTAAAATTGCAACAGAAATAGATTATGAGAAATTGGTTGTAATTCGGATTGCTGACAATGGGATTGGTATTCCTGAACGGCTTAAAAAACGCTTGTTTGAGCCGTTGTTTACCACAAAAAGCGTTGGGAAAGGCACTGGACTTGGCCTGTCGATAGCTTATGAAATAGTTGTAGAGAAACACAAAGGTGTATTAGATGTAAATTCTCAATCAGGTATGGGAACTGAGTTTATCATCAAAATTCCCATCTCATAACAGCATTTAATTAATTACAAAGCTGCTGTAGCATTTATCATATTGGGTATTGGGAAAGTATTTTCCCAATACTCAATCCCTCATTTCTATATATAGTGAAGTGAATTCAACTTTAGATCATAAATTAATGGTAGAACGTATAGAATCTCTCAAGGCTGGAATAGTTGGAGGTTTATCTATGTGTTTTACTTTTATACTTGCCAGTTTCTTGAATACTTTTGGATTAGGAAAGTATTTTGAGATCCTTGCAAGTCTGCAAAGTCATGTTAACTGGCATTGGTTGCTCGGTGGTGTAGTTGCAACTTTTACTGGCTTATTATTTGGTGTTACCTATCGTTATATCATCCGCTCAGATAAAAATCCCCAACTCAAAGCTGGTGGTGTTTTGGCTTTTGGCTTGGTGCGGGGATTAACTCAGATAGAGCTTGGGTGGAATGCTAACAGTACAATTTGGCCTTTTTTGGTATTAGCAGCAGAAAGTTTATTGTGGTTTGCGTTTGCTGCGATCGCTCTTGATATCGCTATTAAACTCTATTGGCTTAAACCTTTTTCATCATAACTTTGCGTTCAATTTTCAAGGTGCAGTGCTTCGCCTTTCGGCTCTTGGTTTTTAGTGTGGTTAATTACCTTTTCGACCATAGTATACCAAAAGCCGCCCTAGAACGGCGGGGCTTTAGACCCATTATTTTGGTAAAATCCTGAAGATAGGAAAAGGCGATTAACAGAGTCAGAATAGAATGGTACTGGATAGGAAGTCAACGGTTATAATCACAGGTGCTTCTTCAGGTGTCGGTTTGTACGCTGCCAAGGCTCTTGCTGAAAGGGGATGGTATGTAGTAATGGCCTGTAGAGATGTAGCGAAGGCTCAACTTGCAGCCCAATCTGTAGGAATCCCCCACCAGGGCAGCTACACTATCATGCATATCGATCTTGGCTCAATGGATAGCGTTCGACAATTTGTGAAGAACTTCCGAGCAAGTGGAAACTCTTTAGACGCTTTAGTGTGCAACGCTGCAATTTATATGCCTTTGCTAAAAGAGCCACTGCGAAGCCCAGAAGGATTTGAGTTAAGTGTTGCGACAAATCACCTCGGACATTTCCTTTTGTGCAACCTGATGTTAGAGGATCTAAAGAAGTCATCTTCAGATCCAAGGCTCGTAATTTTGGGAACTGTCACCCACAATCCAGACGAACTAGGTGGGAAGATTCCGCCGCGTCCAGACTTGGGCGATTTGCAGGGCTTTGCAGAAGGATTTAAAGAGCCAATCTCAATGATTGATGGCAAGAAATTTGAACCAGTCAAAGCTTACAAAGACAGCAAGGTTTGTAACGTGCTAACCATGCGGGAACTCCATCAGCGCTATCACGAGTCAACAGGTATCGTCTTCAACTCTCTCTATCCGGGATGTGTTGCAGAAACACCCCTATTTAGAAACCACTATCCTCTGTTTCAGAAAATCTTTCCATTATTTCAGAAGTACATCACTAAGGGATATGTGTCTCAGGAGTTGGCAGGAGAAAGGGTTGCGGCGGTGGTTGCCGATCCTGAGTATAATCAATCTGGTGTGTATTGGAGTTGGGGAAATCGCCAGAAAGAAGATGGTAAATCCTTTGTTCAAAAGGTTTCTCCTCAAGCCCGCGATGATGACAAAGGCGATCGCATGTGGCAACTAAGCGCCAAGTTGGTTGGAATTGGATAATGGAATAGGATTTGGCGTTATCCTTGAGCAGAATTCATCGATTCATCAATCCACTTTTTTGAATTAATCGGCATTATGTCCAGCTAAAAAATGGTTGAGGTGATTATTAAGTCACCTCTGAATTTATTGATAGCTTTATTTCATTTCAACTTATTTGTATAAGCCAGAACTCTGAAATAATCTTCAGGAAAAGCAGAGAAGATTATATGATAAGTTCTGGCTATAAAAAAGTGCATTTATGCATAGGGTAATTACAAATTATCATGACGTTTAGTGTGAGGATTCAGAATCACCATTGAAGTCCACTAAATTTAATATTTAGTGGAGGATGTTAAACGCCTTGATTAATTAGCCAATTGCTTAACCTTCTTGTAAATTCTGGCTACTGACTCCTAAATTCTTTCTTGATAAAATTCAACATCTTTACTGAGGCTGTGGAATTGTAAAACAGCGTAGGGCATTTAGCGCTCGCATCTCTGCAAGCAAGAAGATTGGAGCATCAACCAACGCCTAATTTTGCTTGTGATTCTTATCCAAAGGTTTAAGGAAAAACGATTATGGCAACAGAAGAAGCATCGATTAGCCTGATAAAAGATATAAATACTGGTGGAGTTTCCTCATAGGACTCATATTTGATTTTTGAACAAAACTCAGTACACCTTTATTCCTTCTTCCCAGTCCCCATCGCCCCTAATCCCCAGAGGGGGCCCCGAGTTCCCCAATCCTAGTCCCTTACCTCTACGAGTGATTCAGAAATCAAATCGGATTGCTATATATAGCCAGTTGCTTTGACTTTAATCTGTAACAGATATATAATTAAAATCACATTGAAGGGGAGTAGCTGCTGGCAAAAAACATAAAAAGCCAGTACATCTGAATCAACATACTGGCGATGAGCCTGGTTCAGATGGCAAGTAATCAATATTTGAAAGCGAGACCTTCACTAAGTTCACACCGAAAAGTGTAAACTTGGTGAGGTCTTTTGGTTCTCATCAAGCTTCACATCGGTAAACGATTTTTCAGGAGCTTGAGAGAGTGTTAACAGCTTTTACCGCAGGTTTATTATTAATTACAGTTTCAGAATTAGGCGATAAAACATTTTTTATTGCCGTGATTTTGGCGATGCACCACCCACGGCGGTTGGTATTTATTGGTGTGACAGCTGCTTTAGCGGCGATGACAATTATTTCGGTGCTATTTGGACAAGTGGTATCTTTGTTGCCAAAAGCTTATATTCATTACGCCGAAATATTTTTGTTTCTTGCCTTTGGTATCAAGCTGTTGTATGACGCTAGTAAAATGTCCTCGGCCGCTTGTGATACAGAAGTTGTACAAGAAGCGGAAGCTGCCGTGAAAAAAGCAGATTTGGAGTTACCAAAGCAAAAGACTCCCTTAGCAATTGTCATAGAAGCCTTTATATTGACATTTATGGCAGAGTGGGGCGATCGCACCCAAATTGCCACCATTGCCCTAGCCGCAGGTAATAATCCAATTGGAGTGACAATAGGTGCAATTTTAGGACATGCCATTTGTGCTGCGATCGCAGTTATCGGCGGCAAAATGATTGCCGGACGCATTTCGGAGCGTCAACTCACCTTTGTTGGTGGATGCTTATTTTTAGTCTTTGGTGTCGTTGCTGCCATTGAGGGAGCGTGAGGGGGCAGAAGGAAGGGGGCAGGGAGCAGAAAGCAGGGGGAAGGAGAACAACTCAATTCCCAATTCCCTACTTTGGAGTACTTTTCAATGAAGGTGCGGGAGATGGAGCCCGATTAGGAATGGAGGAAGCAGTTGCTGCCTTTTTAATTTCGTCTTTGTACTGAGCAGGTGCTAAAGCTGCGGCACTATCAAATAAAGATTTTGCCTCTGCGTTTTTGCCCTGTTGTTTCAGGAGCATCGCTTTTGCCACAACAGGGCGAAAATCTTTAGGATCTTTCTTAATTGCCTGGTCATAAGCAGAGCTAGCTTGAGCATAGCGTTTCTGGGAAGCATGAACAGAACCTAACAGCACTTGCACGGCTACTATATCTACACTTCCCGGCTGAATTGTATTTGCTTGAGCTGCTTTCGAGAGGCTTTCTTGCAGCAAACCAATAGCTGCTTCCGGGCGTTGCTGACTGATTAACAGAGCGACCATTCCTTGCAAAGCCTTTAAATCGCCCGGTTTTGTGGACAAAATCGTGCGATAAGCTTGAGCGGCTCCTTCGCGATCGCCTATTTGCTGTTTCGCTTGAGCCAGTAGCACTGAATATTCTGACTGTTCGGGATTTAGCTTGGCTAGCTTTTCTAGGGGTTCAATAACAACTTCGATATCAGCTGGTTTAATTTCACTTTTTTCTTTTTGACTCAATAGTTGTAGCCGCGCCTGCAATAAGCCCTTAAGGGCAGTCTGATTTTCTGGTTCCCTTTGCAAAACCAGTTCATAACCCCGTACTTCGTCTTCCAGTTTTGATTTTTGGTCAGAGGAGGGCAAAGTGCCTCTGGTGCTAGCGGTATTCTGATTTGAGGGTGGCGTATTATTAAATGCTCCAATTATAGGAATCACTGAAACACCCACAAAAGCAAGAACTGCCAGCGCCAAGACAACTTGAACCATCCAGCGATTGCGTGTTTGAAACACAGTTTTGTCTTTCTCCTGAACTCTAATGACATTATCATTTACATAAATCGTAAAGTTAAAATTTTCCAAAACTTTGCGGAATACCGCCAATTGCCTGTGAATTTTATAACAATTAACTATCTACACTGCTAAAGTAAGTGATGACTTTAGGAGGAGCCGTCAGAATTGTAGCTATGATATGCTTCCGAAACTAGTGTCAGGGCGCTAAATTACACGTTTAATGTACAAACACTAAATTTAGCGCCTTTAGGATTGTATAGAGTATCCTAGTGTGACTTTGTGAAAAGCAAATATACTTTCATCAGTCGCACAAATGCTCTTTTCAGCTACCTTTATAAAATCCCACAATGGGATGTGTCTCCGCCGCAAGGAGTTTTTATGAATTCCGACCTGATGCCGTTGCCTGAATCCTCCAATTCTTCTGCCTCTAACCAGGGCCCAACTAATATAGAGGCAGCCGCTAATGTTCGCATAGCAGCTAAGTCCTCTAAAGAAGTTGAAAATTCGCCTGTTAACCCCAGTGAGACTGACTCAAATGGCAACTTAGCCAATCGACAGCAACCGATTCCGCCTCCCAGCGAACCGATGCAGTATCGAGCGATCGGATTAGTCCGGGGTCGCTATCATGCTAGCAGCGAACAATTTACTCAAGGTACGCTGCTAACCACAGATGGTGTAGAACTCAATGCCGTCCTCCTAGGCCGGATTATGAGCTTAGTCAAGAATCACCTAGATTTAGAAAAAGAACACTTGTGGGTAGTATATCCACGTACCAGACAAGAAAATGACACCTTGCACATCCAAATCGTCGGAGTTTGGGAGCCAGAAAATCTCGCTAAAAACTCAACAGATGAAGACGAGTTAGATTTAGAGTTGCAAGAGTCACAGACACCCGATGATGGCTTATCCGAAAGTTCTGAATTAAGCACAATTCCCGCGATCCCCTCATCAGAAGTAACAGATGGTGGTTTTTCTGTTCGTGGTGAGGTAGTATACCAATCTTTTGATGCTAAGAGCTTAGTAGTCAAAATTAGGCAGGCTGCACGCAAACCAACTGACAAACCCAAGTATTTCAAATTGAAATTGAGGGGTGTCCTGACGACCAAAGCAGTAGGAAAGTTCTGGGACTTTCAAGCCAAGCGAGAAGCTGACGTTTTGATAGTAGAAAAAGCTGAAGCGATCGCTGACTTGCCCAAAAAACGCAAACCACCATTCAGAGGTGGCCCTCGTGCTGGCGGTGGCGGTGGTGCTGGTGCTGGTGGTAGAAAACCATTCCCCCCCAGACGCAGTGGCGAAACCCCTCGTCCTATCAAGAAAACAGGCACAGGCAGCGACATATCTGTGGTGTCAAAACCTATACCAAAAACGCCTGCTCCCAAGCCTATTATCAAGCGACCAAAACCAACTCAAGAGTAGAGATTGGGGATTGGAGATTGGGAATTATTCTTTCCTATTACCCAGTCCCTAGTCCCCAATCCCCACGATCAAAAATCCGTCCGACGGTCTTGGGGTAGAAAAGATCGCTCCATTGGAATTGGCGAAACAGGTTCTGTAAGGGTAAACGTCCCTGCTTCAATCCACTTTTTCAATTCTAGGGCGACTTGTCTAGAAAAAAACAAACTCGCTAAAGGGGCAGAGCGTACTGCTTTGCCTTCAATAGCGATCCTTCCAGATTTGAGTTGGGCGTAACTCACCAAACCAAAGGTGGGACGAACCCGCCGGGGAATAGAAAAATCCACTATTGGGGCTACTAAGTCTTTATCCTGGACGGCACAGTGTTCAACGACTTGTTCGCTTAATACAGGGAGTGGGACACCAACGCCTAACATCAATGAGGGGCCATAACTTTTGAAGTAACAACCCCGCACCCAATGAGCATCCATTTGCTTGGCATCACCAATTAAAGCTAAAGTGGCGGAAGGCCCAATCGGTGTACGATTAGCTAAACGTTTTTGTAAGGGGAAGTGCTGAGTGCCTTCCCAAGCGACATAGCCAACACCGCCGCCTAAAAAAATTCGAGTCCCTATACCAACGAGTTGCAAATCGGGATCGTTGAGTAAGGGGGAAATAGCACCGGGATTAGAATAAACAGCATTTCCCAGACGCGGTTGTAAAGGACCGAGATAGGTGAAGAGGGGGCGATCGCCACCATTTACACCGACAATAAAATTTTGATAAAGATTACGCGGATTGAATAAATAAAACTGATTAATCGTTTCACTGGTAATTGTAGTTTCAAAATTTGCTCTGGGGTAACAATCAGTGACTTGTCCTTGCGCTTTTACATGTATGGCTTTACCAGCGATTAAATCTTCGATTACATGACCGCCACCACGTTCTCGCACTTCTTCCCCGTCCGTCGTCTCTACAGCAGAACTCGCACCCAAGTATAAATCTACTGCCCCAAAACCAGAATATGCTGGCACACCATCTAACCAGCAACGACGAATTTTTATCGGTGGATCGGTGTGTCCGAGATTAATAATTGCACCACTTGATTCCATCGGCTCAAACGTACCAGTGGTAATTACATCTACTTCTTTAGCAGCTTTAGTAACACCGATTTCTACAACTCGTGCTTTTAACTCTTCAGTTGTCAGTACTACCGCACGTTTGCGGCTGATTTTTTCGTTAATTTCTGCAATTGTTCGCATTTTATCAGTGCTAGCGCTTCCTGCTGTCTTCCTTTTTGAAGGATATCTTGATAAATCACAGACTCTTGCATAATTTCCTTTCAAAATAATTGTCGCTAATCTCTGCGCGACAGCTTACCCCGGATAGAGTTAAAATTCCCAAAAAAGCTGAACTCTATAGTTATCTATTGACCAATCCTAATTCCTGGGATAAAGAGACGCTGACTCTGACATAACTAGAAGACTGACTATATTTTTTTTGCTTGAATCTGATCCCGTTGATGAAATATTGCTTAACTCAGTTTCTGTAAATGCACTCGTAAGAGTTTTCTCGCCAGATGCCCATTGATTTGGCACGATTTTTGCACAAGAGTATTGTGACCTCTCCATAGCTCACAAAATATCACTAAAGACTTATGCAAAAACAGCGAAAACCGAGTAATAAGAGTTTGCGAGCGCTTGATTACTTAAATGTGTTTCTCGCAGATGTGCGCGATGGTGTTGGGCCATATTTGAGTATTTACTTGAAAGCTTCAGCAAATTGGAACCCTGTCCAGATTGGATTGGCGATGTCAGCTTCGTCAATTGCCACAGTTATTGCTCAAACACCAGCTGGTGCATTGGTTGACAGGCTACGTCAAAAACGGATGTTGATTGTCCTGGCGGCTGTGTTTGTTTCTATCGGCTGTATTGCTATGGGCTTGTTCCCCATTTTGCCTGTTGTCATCGGCTCTCAGATTATGATTGGGATTGCTGCTGCAATTTTCCCACCTGCGATTACTGCTATTACTCTGGGACTCGTAGGACATGAGAAATTAGATAGGCGAGTAGGTCGTAATGAAACATTTAACCATACAGGAAATCTGCTAGCTGCTACTCTCGCTGGTTTAGTAGGTTACTTTATTGCACGCAAGGCAATATTTTTCCTGGTTGCAGCTATGGCTGTGGGCAGTATTATTTCGGTGAGGATGATTCGTGAAAGAGAGATTGACCACGAATTAGCGCGTGGAGATAGTGAAGAGGGCGAAGAAGGCCAAGAGGAGGATAATGAAAAACATCAGCAGCCATCTGAAGGCATATTGCAATTATTGAGCGATCGCAAAATCTTATTCTTTACTATTGCAGTAGTTTTGTTTCACTTTGCCAATGCTGCTATGTTACCGCTAGTCGGTCAAGAATTGGCACAGGGAAAAGGGACAAGTGACACAGTTTATATGTCTGCTTGTATTATTGTGGCTCAGTTAGTCATGATTCCAGTGTCTAACTTGGCTGGGCGTTTCGCACATACAGCTAGAAAACCCATATTTCTGCTTGGCTTTGCCGTCTTACCGATTCGAGGAGTGCTGTATACGTTTTCGGACAATCCCTATTTTCTCGTTTCTGTGCAAATTCTGGATGGTATTGCAGGCGGGATTTTTGGTGTGCTTTCCGTGTTGATGGTAGCTGATTTTACTAAAGGTACGGGACGCTTTAATCTTACCCAAGGGATGCTCAATACTGCCATTGGCGTTGGTGCGGGTTTGAGCAACATTTTGGCTGGGTTTGTGGTTAAAAGTGCTGGTTACAATGTTGGTTTTTTGATTTTAGCAGCGATCGCAGTTGTGGCTTTAGCAGTTTTTTGGTTCTGTGTACCTGAAACAAAAACAGGAGTTAATAGAAAAGCATCACATCAAACGGCTTCCGGGAGTCATTAATTATTAGTCATTAGTCATTAGTCATTAGTCAAAAATAAACACGTCCACTCTTTAACATGGCTTGAATTAGTCCCATAAAAGACAAGTTTTTCCACCCACAAGAAGCGAGATATGCACTAAAATTCAATGACCAATGACCAATGACCAATGACTACTTAATCAAAAGCATTTAGCGAAATCATGATTGTTTTTAGATACATCATCATTGGACTGACTTATATAGGTTTGGGTTTAGGATATATCCCTGGTTTGCGGATGAACCGAGCCAGTATTGCTTTAGTTGGTGCATCTTTGCTGATGGCATTTGGGGTATTAGACCTCAAAGAAGCATGGCAAGCGATAGACTATAAAACGCTGATTTTCCTGTTTGGCATGATGGTAATCAGCACAAACTTAGCTTACGCTGGTTTTTTTCAACTAACCCTTGATACAGTTACGCACTTTACCCGTAGCCCTTTGGGTTTGCTGATTGTTTTAACTTTCGGTAGTGGAATTCTCTCAGCTTTTTTTCTAAATGATACCATCGCTCTAATTTTTACTCCTTTGGTTCTCGGTTTAACCCAAACTTTGAAGCTCAATCCAATTCCTTACTTACTTGCCTTGGCGGGAGCAACTAATCTAGGCTCAGTGGCTACCTTAAGTGGTAATCCGCAAAATATTTTGATTGGTTCCTTCTCTGGTATCAGCTATCTCGATTTTGCAAAAGCATTGACTCCCATCGCATTGGTAAGTTTGTTGATCCAAATTGGGTTATTGTGGTGGCTTTATCCTGATGTCCGTTCTACTAAGTCTTGTCCGAGTGTAACCCCCGCGCGTTACCGCATATTTAAACCGTTGCTTACTAAAAGCCTATTGATAACAGGAGGATTATTAATTGCATTCTTAATTGGGATACCCCCAGCCCAAGCAACACTTGTAGCTGCTGGTTTACTCTTCATTACTAGACGAGTTAAACCGCAACGAGTTTTAAATAAAGTTGATTGGGATTTACTTGTGATGTTTTCTGGACTGTTTGTTGTGACTGCTGGAGTAGAAAAGTTAGGAATATTGAATTTATTTAGCGGTTTAGTTTACAATCCCCTGAACATATTAGGAATTACTGCTCTGCTTTCAAATTTAGTTTCTAATGTTCCAGCAGTATTATTACTACAACATTTAATTCTCCATCCAGACACAAAAACCTGGTTACTATTAGCAGCAGGATCTACCTTAGCAGGTAATCTAACTTTGTTAGGTTCAGTTGCTAATTTAATTGTTGCGGAAGCTGTCGCAAAACTTGGTTATCAATTGTCATTCTGGGAACATCTACGTTTTGGTCTGCCGCTAACTGTGCTGACTCTTATCCTGGCTTATTTTTGGATTTAGTTATTGGTCATTTGTCATTTGTCAACAATCAAACTTAAGGTTTCAAGCTAAAAGGCTCAACTTTCAGCTTTAAAGACTCAACTTCGAGTTAAGGATAATCGTAGGTTGGGTGGAACGTAGTGTAACCCAACAAACACGCGAAAATGTTGGATTTCGTTCCTCCACCCAACCTACGCAGTTTATGGTTTTTAGCGTTAATCCAAGCGCATTGCCTTAGTCATTGGTCAACAATCAAACTTAAAGTTTCAGGCTCAAAGGTGCAACATTCAAGCTCAAAGGTGCAACATTCAGGCTCAAAGGCTCAACGTTCAGGTTCAAAGGCTCAACATTCAAGCTCAAAGGTGCAACATTCAGGTTCAAAGGCTCAACATTCAAGCTCAAAGGTGCAACGTTCAAGCTCAAAGGCTCAACGTTCAGGTTCAAAGGTGCAACGTTCAAGCTCAAAGGCTCAACGTTCAGGTTCAAAGGCTTAACAAAAATTTTTGCAACAGATGAATCTGCTGTCGGGGCGTTTAGCTTGACAAAGTAGTAGTTTTAGTTGTGGATATTCAGGTGGCTAGTAAAAAATCACAGTTGCCTGTTGGTTAGAAAATTGTGTATTGAAAGGTATCAAAAAATGCAAGTATTTTAGCGATTGCCCTTCTCTGAAAAACTTTTTGATTTACTGATGAGGGTATTAATAACTTGTTAAGTTGCCAATACCCTCACGTAGATAAACTAAGTTTTTGCAGTAGCGTATAAGTCTAAGTTAGTGCTTGAGCAACTACCGCCGAAAGTGATTCGTTTGCTGCTTGCTTCAACAATTCAGCTTTATCGGTCTGTTCCCAAGGCAAGTCTAAATCAGTCCGCCCAAAATGACCGTAAGCCGCGACGTCCTGATAAAAACGTCCGCCTCGTTCACTTGGTAAGTTGCGTAAGTTGAAGGTATGGATAATCCCTGCTGGACGCAGTTCAAAATGTTGGTTGATTAATTCCAATAAGGTTTCTTCATCCACTTTGCCTGTGCCAAAGGTATCCACCAGAATGCTTGTTGGTCGCGCTACACCAATAGCATAGGATAGTTGGATTTCAACTTTTTCCGCCAACCCAGCAGCGACAATATTTTTCGCTACATAGCGAGCCGCATAAGCAGCAGAACGGTCTACCTTCGTGGGGTCTTTACCAGAAAAAGCGCCGCCACCATGTCGTGAATAACCACCGTAGGTGTCAACGATTATTTTCCGTCCTGTCAGACCAGAGTCTCCTTGAGGGCCACCAACGACAAATTTGCCAGTGGGGTTGACTAAAAAACGTGTTTCCTCATTAGGCTTAACGTCAATGTCGCCAAAAACAGGTTCGACCACTGCTGCCCAAAGGTCTTGTTTAATCTTAGCTTGTACAGCCGCCTCATCTGTAATTTCCCCAATAGAGGCTGTATGCTGGGTGGAAATTAGAATAGTATCAATACCTACTGGTTGTCCATCTTCGTAGACTACAGTTACTTGAGTTTTACCATCAGGACGCAGGTATGACAATTCACCTGTTTTACGGACTGCTGCCAATCGGCGAGCAATGCGGTGGGCGAGACTGATGGGTAATGGCATCAGTTCTGGTGTTTCATTGCTGGCAAAGCCGAACATTATACCTTGGTCGCCTGCACCAATTTTGTCGAATTGTTCATCACTATCTTGCTCGCGGGTTTCTTGGGCTGTGTTAACGCCTTGAGCAATATCGGGTGATTGTTCGTCTAAAGCCAGCAGAACGCTGGTGCTATTAGCAGAAAAGCCATTATCAGCATTGGTATAGCCAATTTCAGCAATTTTTTTGCGGGCGAGATTGACAAAATTCACATTGGCTTTGGTGGTTATTTCACCAGTGATTAGCACCAAGCCAGTATTAACTACTACTTCAGCAGCGACACGGCTAGTAGGGTCTTGTGTCAGTAAGGCATCCAGAATGGTATCAGAAATCTGATCGCAGATTTTATCTGGATGACCTTCAGTGACTGACTCGGAGGTAAATAAATATCGACGAGACACAGCAAATTCCTCCTGACTTGAGTTTTTTCGCTGACTAAATGTGAGTATTTAGTTCAACTACCTAAATTTAACGTGAGTTCTATCAACCTCTCTCGGACTTGAAATAAAGCTCAAGTCCGTCCCTCTCAGATTTGGAGAGAGACAGTTTTAGGTTCTTAGAGGTCTTTTGATTCAGCTCGTGAGGCGAACATCACATAAGCTGTAGAACTCACGTTAATTTATGAAATCATAACAATATTTATACTTCAGTAGTTAGTATCTTGTTGATATTGATAAAAACCACTAATCATAAGGTAAGTATGTGTAAATTAGATAAATTTATGCTAATTATTTTTTGGGGTGAATGTATTTAATAACACAAAAAAAGGGGGACACCCAGAAGCGCCCCCACAAACTTTGACACAAGCACTGCTGCTTTTAAACCTGAACCGCTAACTTTGCTTCCGTAGCTGTTAAACGCTCATAAGCAGCACGCATTTTTAAACCTGTAAGCACTTGGAAGAAACCAGTACCATTATTGGAACCTGGATACTCGCGGTGCTGGAGTAACAAGTGAGTCAATTCACCCTGATATTTGGTGGATGTATTGCTGAGATGGGTTTCGATGTAAATGACTTCTTCCAAGTTATCAAATTGACCATCTACCTCTAGCACTGAGACATAGCGACCGTAATAAACATCTGAACCATAGTATAGTTGCATACCAGGGTAAGAACAGGTCAGCTTACGTCCACAGGGAGTCCAGTTAATTGTTGACCCTTCATCAAATAGGTAGGTCGGTTCAAAGCCTTCCTTCCCTTCCCGTTGAAGCATCCGTACCCGTAAGACTCTGCGCTCGGTGTCGTTTTTGATCAAGTTTGTGGGTAATACTTGGAGAACTACATCGGCAAATTCTCTTTGTGGTTCGATAAACTTTTCAAAGTCAGGTTTGCGGGAATTGATTTGCGCTAAGACATCTTCGTAGCGATGACCGCGTTCAGCCATATCTCGCTGGATTTTCCAGGCAATTTTAACTTCATCGCTAATGTCAAAATAAACACTGAAGTCGATTAGCGATCGCACCCGCTCATCATATAAAGGATGCAGTCCTTCAACAACTATAATGCGATTCGGCTCGATCCGCTCTGGCGGATCGAGCAAGCCAGTTTCATGGTTGTAAATCGGCTTATCAATCCCTTGACCACTTTTGAGCGCTTTAATTTGCTCATACATCAGGTCAAAATTGTTCGCCCTAGGATCTAATGCAGTTATCCCAGTTTCTTTACGCTGTTTGCGATCTAAGGAGTGATAATCATCCAAGCAGATGACTGTCATTAAATCTTCACCAAACAAATCTATCAAACGACGCAAAAACGTAGATTTCCCGCACCCAGAGTCTCCGGCTACTCCAATCAGTACCACGCGTTCCGGCTTACTTGTCATAAATCTCCTCTAAAATACTAAAATTGTGTCAATATTTTTTCACACAGCAGATTCCGAAGCCAGGAATTTACCCCTTTGGTTTATCCTGCGTTCTTGCTACCTAGCACATCTATAAGACACCAAGCGGGTAAACAACAAAGTAATTAAGTTGCTACTCGTCGGACTAGCCTGAATTTTGGTGCCGGTAAGTATTTAATCCTAGTGGTATATTTGATTTTAACAGAAGGAGGTATCCTCATACAAGATTGCTGTCAAGAAGAATTAGCATGGTTCATGAATCATTTTTTGGTGATTTAGTTGTTAATTTAAAAATGGGGATCAACACTGGTCATGAGTGTTGCACCTCTGTCATTCTGCTACTTATGACTCTACGAATCTAAGTTTATAAGGTATAATTTAGGGTTGCAGCAATTTTATTGATGTTCTTAAATTGTAATTCCAGTTTGACAATGCTTAAGATATTCAAAGCAAAAATCTATCCAACGAATGAGCCAACAACTTGCATTAGTCAAATTATTGGCTGTAAAGTTATGGATAGGCTCAAATAGAAGCCTTGGTTTATAGCAAATTACTGAATAAAGGTTGACAGATTTTTCTCATTAAGTAAAACTGATTACATCTGCTTAAATCGCGATTATCTCTGTCATTATGTTTGTAACTGAAATTGTCCTACTCATGTAATTATCCATAGACAGTCCATAAATATAGCTAACAACATTTCGAGAGAGCAGTATATTTTGTGATGTAAAACCAATTGTCATAAAATCTTCCGAGATTGACATTATCCGATTTAAGCCCTTGAAGTAGGCAAGCACAACGGCAAATTTTGGCGGTAAACTGAGCGGTAGCTTCTGCCAATCAAACTAGTCCTCCTTATGAATATCTGCTATCGTGAGTTACTCGTTGGGTAGTCAGGTAAAAAACCATCTCGTTGATGCAGATGGTAGTTAACAAAAAAAAGATTAAATTGACTCATTATTAACATTCTCCACAAGACTTATCCTTTACCTTAGAAGGTGAACAGGTGTGTTTTTTGCTATGCCTGCATGTCTTTGGTGAGTGTACTTAGCAAGGCATTAATTTAATGATGCCGTTTTTCCTTCAGAACCAGTTTTGTGAAACGAAAATCCGGTAAACTAAAGCTGGTAAGGTAGGGGAATTGTTTTTTTTTGAAAAACGGTTAAGTAAATTATCGGAGTGGTAGAACGAATGTACAATCAAGGTGCTGTTGAGGGTGCTGCCAACATAGAATTAGGTAGCCGCGTCTTCGTTTATGAAGTGGTGGGTTTGCGTCAGGGAGAAGAAACCGATCAAACTACCTACCCAATTCGCAAAAGTGGCAGTGTGTTCATCAGAGTGCCTTACAACCGCATGAATCAAGAAATGCGACGTATCACTCGTCTAGGCGGCACAATTGTTAGTATCCAGCCTGTAACTGCTCTAGAGCCAGTTAATGGTAAAGCCTCACTTGGGAATGCTACAAGCGTTGTCAGCGAGTTAGCTACATCTGGAGAAACTGCTGACACTGAAGGGAATGGTAAAGCCACACCTGTTAATGCTAGTAGTGAAGCTAAAGGCTTTGCTAAACCACCAGCTGAAGAACAGCTTAAGAACAAGGACAAGAAAGGCAACACCATGACTCAAGCGAAAGCCAAAAAAGACCACGGTGACGTTCCTGTTAACACTTACCGTCCCAATGCTCCATTTATTGGCAAGGTAATATCTAATGAACCACTAGTCAAAGAAGATGGTATTGGTATTGTTCAACACCTTAAATTTGACCTTTCTGGCAGTGATTTGAAGTATATAGAAGGTCAAAGTATTGGGATTATTCCACCAGGAGTAGATAAGAACGGTAAACCGGAAAAACTCAGACTATATTCTATCGCCTCAACTCGTCATGGCGATGATGTAGATGATAAGACAGTATCACTGTGCGTCCGCCAGTTAGAATACAAGCACCCAGAAACTAGCGAAACAGTATATGGTGTTTGTTCTACACACCTTTGTTTCCTCAAGCCAGGGGAAGAGGTAAAAATTACCGGGCCTGTGGGTAAGGAAATGTTGTTACCCCAAGATCCTGAAGCTAATGTAATCATGATGGCAACCGGAACAGGTATTGCTCCCATGCGGGCTTATCTCTGGCGGCAGTTTAAAGATACGGAAAGAGCAGCTAACCCAGAATACCAATTTAAAGGATTCTCTTGGTTAATATTTGGTGTACCCACAACTCCAAACCTTTTATATAAGGAAGAACTGGAAGAAATTCAACAAAAATATCCTGAGAACTTTCGCCTGACTGCTGCCATCAGCCGCGAACAGAAAAATCCCCAAGGCGGTAGAATGTATATTCAAGACCGCGTAGCAGAACATGCTGATGAATTGTGGCAGTTGATTAAAAATGAAAAAACTCACACCTACATCTGCGGTTTGCGGGGTATGGAAGAAGGTATTGATGCAGCATTAACTGCTGCTGCTGCTAAGGAAGGCGTAACCTGGAGTGTTTACCAGAAGGAAATTAAGAAAGCTGGACGCTGGCACGTAGAAACTTACTAAAGTTAGTCATTGGTCATTGGTCGTTAGTCATTTGTAAATACCAATGACGAAGGACAAATGACAAAGGAAGCAGGATAATCAGTAGGTAGGGCAAATGCTCTACCTACAATTGTTATTTGTGAAATTGGGTGCAGAAATTGTGGGTGTGAAACTAGGAATACTGGGACTAGGCACCGTGGGAACGGGAACAGTGCAGTTGTTGCAAGATAGGGTTGGTCGTCACCCTTTGTTGCAAGATATAGAAATCTATCGGGTGGGAGTGCGATCGCTCGAGAAACCCCGTGCAGTAGAATTATCTACGGAAGTCTTAACTACAGATTTAGAAGCGATTGTCAACGATCCGGCAGTAGATATAGTTGTCGAGGTGATGGGTGGATTAGAGCCGACGCGATCGCTAATCCTCAAAGCTTTGAGTAATGGTAAGCATGTAGTCACTGCAAATAAAGCAGCGATCGCCCGCTTTGGGGCAGAAATTTTTACAACTGCCAATCAAGCCGGCGTATACGTGATGTTAGAAGCTGCTGTGGGTGGTGGGATTCCAGTGATTCAACCCCTGAAACAATCTTTAAGTGTTAACCGCATTCACACTGTCACAGGCATCGTGAACGGTACAACTAATTACATCCTGACGCGGATGCAAACAGAAGGCAGCAACTTTAACGATGTCTTAGCTGATGCCCAACGCTTGGGTTATGCTGAGGCTGACCCTACAGCTGATGTTGATGGCTTAGACGCAGCAGATAAAATTGCCATCCTCGCATCATTAAGCTTTGGCGGACGCATCAACCTACAAGATGTTTATACCGAGGGCATTCGGCAAGTCAGCAAAACAGATATTGCCTACGCCGAAAAATTAGGATTTGTGATTAAATTATTAGCGATCGCTAAACGTGATACTCCCTCATCCCCACTTTCCGTAAGAGTTCATCCTACTTTAGTGCCCCAAGCCCATCCTTTGGCTAGCATCAACGGTGTTTACAATGCCATCCTTGTCGAAGGAGAACCCATCGGACAGGTAATGTTTTTCGGCCCCGGTGCTGGTGCTGGTGCAACCGCCAGTGCTGTCACATCGGATATTTTGAATTTAGTTGCTGTCCTCAAAACCAATACAGCAGTTGCAAATCCATTATTAACTTGTGGACATCAAGAATATTGCCAAATTGCGCCGATGGCAGAACTGATAACTCGGTTTTATGCCCGTTTCCTCACGAACGATCAACCTGGAGTTATCGGTAAATTGGGGACTTGCTTTGGTAACTATGGCGTTAGCTTAGAGTCCATTGTCCAAACTGGCTTTCAAGGGGAACTTGCAGAGATTGTGGTTGTTACCCATGATGTGCGGGAGGGTAATTTTCGGCAAGCTTTGGCAGAAATTCGGGATTTAGAAGCGATTGAAAGCATTCCTAGTTTACTGCGTGTACTTTGAGATTATCGTATAGCGATCGCTATTAAGTGTTCCCACAGACTAGAATACTTAATTTTTTCAAATTTCTGTTTGTGCTTACCTTTGGTAGACTAAATAACAAACCTCACGAAAAACGCGAGGGTAGCCCTATGACTGCAACGAATCCAGCTACTAGTACTACACTTCCAGACCACACTCAACTTCCAGAGTCTGATGGCACCTTCGTGAAAAACTTTCAGGAACATCCCCAAAGCATTCTAATAACGGAGTCCATTAAACCAGTATTGCAAAAACTTCATCCTGATGGGCAATATTGCATAGGTCAAGATAGTGGCATCTACTGGCGCATTACTGACCCGCTAGAACGAGGTGCAGAAGCTCCCGATTGGTTCTATGTCCCGAATGTGCCGCCTACACTCAATGGGCAAATGCGCCGCTCTTATGTGCTTTGGCAAGAACACATTGCTCCTTTAATTGTATTGGAATTTGTCTCCGGGGATGGTAGTGAAGAGCGAGACAAAACTCCTTGGAAGGGTAAATTTTGGATTTATGAGCAAGTGATTCATCCGGCTTTTTATGGCATTTATGAAGTGAATAAAGCCAGTGTGGAAATGTACCACATTATTGAAAGCCAATATCAACTTTTACCAGCAAATGAACGGGGACATTATCCCATTGCACCTTTGGGAGTTGAATTAGGTATTTGGCAAGGAGTTTATCAGAATGCAGAATTACCTTGGTTGCGCTGGTGGGACTTGCAAGGTAATTTGTTGTTGAGTGGTGAGGAAAGAGCCGAACAGGAAAGCCAAAGAGCCGATCGCTTGACTGCTCAATTGCGATCGCTCGGCGTGGAACCAGAGGTTTAAGTATTTGGTTTACGGGTGCGATATCGCCAATTTTGGATTTACAAAACAAGTAATAGACAAATAGACTAAGTAGGTACGTAGAGGTGCAAAATTTTGGACTTCTATAAATTTGTGGAGATAGTAGGATAGAAGTACGCTAATTAAACAGTCCTATTTACTGATTTAGTCGGACTAAGCATCAACAAGAGCTGAATAAATAGGTGTTAATAATAAGGAGTAAACGCAGTGGTAAATTTGAATAACTACAACGCAGAATTAGCTAATGAAGAAAATTTATATGAAGAACACAATGATGAGGAACAATATGAAAAAGTAACTTTTCAATACGATCCAGAAAAAATTAATATTGCTACAAGAGAGCCAACTATTGAGCAATTACTCAGAAGAATTGACGAAGAAGCGCTTGATTTAGCACCTGAATTTCAACGACAAGCAAATATATGGACTCTAGAAGCAAAAGGTAAATTAATTGAATCTATTCTAATTAGAATTCCATTGCCTGCTTTTTATATTGATGCTACCAATGAAGATAAATGGGTAGTTGTAGATGGGTTACAAAGGTTGTCCGCCCTAAAGCATTTTGTTATTGATAAAACTCTTAAGTTAATTGGATTAGAATACCTGAAAGAGCTTAATAATAGAACTTATGACGAATTAGAACGAAGATATCAACGTCGTATCCAAGAAACTCAAGTAACAGTATATTTAATTGAAAAAGGTACACCTTTGGAAGTTAAGTATAATATCTTCAAACGTATCAATACAGGAGGTGTGCGTCTTTCAAATCAGGAACTGCGACATGCTTTGAATCCTGGGCAAGCTACAAAAATTTTAGCTAGTCTAGCTTCTTTATCAGAGTTCAAACGTGTTGTTAATCTTAGCCCCGATAAAAAAAAGAGAATGGATGATAGAGAGTTTGTGCTAGGATTTCTTGCCTTTTATTTAATTTCGTATAAAGAGTATCAAGATGAAACTAGAGATTCTTTTTTAAGTAAAGCTTTATCTAAAATTAATAGTCTTTCTCAAGAAAATATACAAAATTTAGAAGACGTTTTCAAGAAATCAATGATTGCCGCATTTGATATTTTTAACAATAATGCTTTTCGTAAAATTTCTAATAAAAATAAAAGAAAGTTTCCCCTAAACAAATCTTTGTTTGAAGTTTGGTCTGTCAATCTTGCAAGGCTTGATATTAAAAATATTGAAAGATTAAAGGAGAGAAAGAAAGAACTAATAAATACTTTTGTTAAATATGTAGATAACGATACAGAGTTTCTAGCATCAATATCTCAAGCAGCAAACAAAATAGAGCATAGATTTGAAACAGTTGAGAAAATTATACAAGAAGTATTGTTATGATTAATTCTCTTAAATTGACCAATTACAAAGCCTTTGAAAATCAGTTAATCGAATTTAAGCCACTAACTTTACTTTCTGGCCTAAATAGTACGGGAAAATCTTCTGTTTTACAATCGCTACTTTTGCTGCGTCAATCTTATCAACAAGAATTATTGCCAAATGTCGGTTTAGCATTGAATGGTGAATTAGTACACATTGGTACTGCTCAAGATGCATTTTGTGAAAGAGCCAAAGAGGATTATCTTGGTTTCGAGATTATTTGGAATGATAGAAAAAAAGGGATTTGGCGTTTTAGCTATGACCAAATTAAGACAGGTACAGATGTTTTAAATAATTTAGATTCTAAATTACCAATTGAGAATGTCTATAAATTAAGTCCTTTCAATAGAAGATTTCACTATTTACAGGCTGAACGCCTCGGGCCACGAACATCTTATGATATGTCAGATTATCAAGCAAGGCGACTAGGACAGTTGGGTAGTAAGGGTGAATATACTGCACATTTTTTAGCAATTAATCAAGATAAAGATGTTCTTCAAACTAAACTAAGACATCCGATGGCAAAATCTAACACTCTTAGCAGCCAGGTTGAAGGATGGATGAGAGAAGTTAGTCCTGGTACAAGGATTAAAATTAACTCTAATTCAGATATAGGTTTGATGAGTTTACAATATTTTTATGGGGATAGTAACCCCTATCGGACTACTAATGTCGGATTTGGAATTAGTTACACATTACCGATTATCGTAGCAGTTTTATCATCTTCTCCGGGTACACTAATTATAATTGAAAATCCAGAGGCACATCTACATCCTAAAGGGCAAGTTAAGATGGGTGAATTATTATCGCTTGCAGCTAGTTGTGGGATTCAAATACTTATAGAAACCCATAGCGATCATGTTTTAAATGGTATTCGTCTTGCTGTTCATGGAGGAAAAATTAAGCCAGATGATGTTCAGTTACATTATTTTCAGCGACAAGATAAAGCAGGACAAACTGTTACAGAAGTAGTATCGCCACATATTGATAGAAATGGAAGAATTGATAAATGGCCTGATGGTTTCTTTGATGAATGGGAAAAAAGTTTAGATATATTACTTGAGCCTGCGGGAGAGTAAAAGGTGGATTTTGATTTAATATTAAATGAATTATCCCTGCGAAATCCGGCTCCAAATAAGCAGATAGCACAGCAAAAGATGTCTGAGCTAATTAAAACCATAAAGGCAGTCAAAACTCAAGGGGTGAAGGTAAGCCTCCGCACTCAAGAAGATTTTCATACAACAATACTTGCACCTAACTATCCTCTTCGTCATTGGCTTAATGATGCAGATCGAGATGAACGACTTTTCATCAAAATTCTTGCAACTAAAGCACCTTTCTCAACTGATATTGTAAATTCTGAAATCCAAGATATTGAAAATAGTACTAGCTTGTCTGAATTTCGTCATCAAGGAGAAATGGCTATTGGACTTGGTATTGCTTATATACTTAATACGATCGCAATTAATACAATTGCAATCAGCTTACTTTCTCAGGAATGCTGGGATTGTAACCGTGTAAAACTAGAATTTCGATGCTTGGATGAGGATGGAGAGATAATTAGCAAAATTGTAGAAATTATCCATGCTAGCCGTAGCAGCCATGTACAAGAACACGCTAGTCTAATTCAACAAAACCAAGAGCGCATTTATCAAAATGTTAGCGATGGATTAGAGGTTTGGAATCGCAGAGAGGAATTATTTCCTAACATAGAATTTTGCGATGCTGTTAGAAAGCAGTTAGAAGAGATTCGTGCTGGACAGTTGGAATTACAGCCTGTTGTAAGCATATTATTTGAGCTTCACAAATGCTGTAAAACCTGGAACAATGGCTATTTCAATCTCGACGGGTATCCTATTGAGGAATCGGGAGAAAGTAAACCAACGCTTGGTAAATATTTCAAAGAAAGAACTTTTCGTTGTCCTGATGGTAAAGAGCGTCTATTTGAACGACATGTTAAATTGAGGTTCTGCAACTGGCGAATCCATTTTTTTGCGGAACAGCCGGGAATAGTGGTTATTGGCTATATTGGTCGCCATCTTCCTACAGTGAAATATCGGACGTAATCTTTAACTATTGGTTAAGAAAATCTTAGCAGTTTGAGCGATCGCCATTACCTAAATGTCTCACGATAAGCCGCTTTGCGTCTACGCTTGCTAAACTAAAAAACAACCCTTAATCCTGCAAAGGTAGCCTTATGACCTCTGCAACCGATCCATCCACCGCCCTCACTCCGTTCCCAGACCATACGCAGCTACCAGAGTCTGATGGTACTTTCGTGAAAAACTTTCAGGAACATCCTCAAACCAATTGCGATCGCTCGGCATCGAACCGAACGCATAATTTTTAACAAAAGTCAACTATTTATTTACATCTAGCAACCGCGAAGTTTCTAACCGACTCATCCATTTTTCTAAATAAACTCGATTACCTTTCTCCTCATTGGGATCTTTAGTGTCCAAAGGATGAGGCATTAGTCCCAAAATCGTTGCTGTGGTAACACAAAACATCGATTTTTGGAAACTCATGCAAATTTGTACGCGCAAATCATCTTCACCCCGGAGGCTGTGACGATAAATTTCGTGCAAATACTCTGGAAGATAATGACGCATATCTTGCATCAACAATGTGGGAGGAATACCTGCGCCGCCGATGGGTAAAGGATCGGCATACAATGCGCCATATTGAAATCGCGTTTGATCTGGAGGAATTTGATAACCTTGGGCGTTGTATGAAACTGTACCGTGGAAAGGAGTTCCCCGGAAGAATACTGCCTCGACATAAGGTATTGCTGTATCTGCTAAGAAGGTTAAACCAACACTTTTAGGAATAATTTCATAGACTTCACCCCGAATTTTGACGGCGTAGGTAATTGGGTTTGAGGCATTTGCCACTAACCCTGCTTTAATATGTTCTACAACTTCAGGAATCGATTTTATTTTGCCTTTATCGTAGAGGTCTGATAAGCTGAGGAACATATCAGCCATTACTCGCCAAAATTGACCTAAACCAGTGTAGTAAGCAGAGACACGCAAGTATTCTGTTAAAAAATCTGGAAATAATTGGTTAATACCCAAAATTAAGGGATTATTTTTAAATTTTGCGGCAATAACGGCTTGCGCTCTTTCTTGAAATTCTGTTGTATCTAAATAGGTATCTAGCCCGCCGCCACCGTGCCACATCATGCCTTTCATACAATATTCGGCATATTCAAAATTAATCCGGTCATGCCACCAGTGGCGGAGTAATTTTTGAAAAGAAACTTCTCCATTAAAATATTTAAAAAATGGGAAAAATATTAAAAACTGATGTTCGGCAATATAGTTAAGATTTTTTGAGTAGGCATCTAAAACTACACCATAACTTTTAAGAATACCGACAACTTCCAGCACGTTTTCTGGACTATCGGGGAGTAATGCTTCTCCTTTTTGGAGACGTTCAATATACTCAGCTAAAGGATTGTGAGCCGCTTTCTTTTTAATAGTTACCATTACCATCTCTCCAAAAAGTATAGGGATTGGGATATTGGGTACTGGGTACTGGTTACTGGGTACTGGGTATTGGGAATCGCGTATTAGGAAAAATCTTCCCTTATCCCCAGTCCCTAATCCCCAGTCCCTAATCCCTAATCCCCATTCCCCATTGCTTTATCCAAGGACACTGCTAATACTACGTTTTGGCTATTCACCATTGCTGTAATTGTTGGTTCAGTCCAGCGTGCTAACCAAGCGGGTTGAATGCCGAAAATCACAATCAGCACAGCTAAAATTGCAGATGGGATGCGATCGCTCCAATACACACGTGGTAAGTTAGTAACTTGTGCAGACAAGCGACCAAAAAAAGCACGGTCGAGGAGGATCAAAAAGTAAACCGCAGTTAAGCCAGTACCAAGCATTGATAGTAGCGTTTGGACTGGAAAAACTGGGAAACTGCCCCGAAAAATGATGAATTCGGAAATAAACCCAACCATTCCTGGTATCCCAGCGCTGGCCATCACTCCCAAAACCATTAGGCTACCAATTACGGGCATACCTCGTTCTGGGTTCAGCAATCCTTGGAGAACATCTAAATTTCGGCTTCCGGCTTTGTTATATACAACCCCTACCAGCAAAAACAGCATGGCGGAAATCAAGCCGTGGCTAATCATCTGCATAACAGCACCTAATACGCTTAATGGTGTCGCCGCAGCTGTCGCTAACAGCACATAGCCCATGTGTCCAATAGAACTGTATGCTACCATTTTTTTCATATCGGTTTGAGCGATCGCGCAGGATGCACCATACAGTACACTCACCACTGCCCAAGTCGCTAACCAAGGAGCCATATAAGCCCAAGCTTCTGGTAACAAGTTCATGCCAAACCGCAGTAATCCGTAGGTTCCCAACTTCAACAGCACCCCAGCCAATAGTACGGAAATAGGTGTGGAAGCTTCAACGTGAGCATCTGGCAACCAAGTATGGAAGGGAACTAAGGGAATTTTAATCCCGAAACCGATCAAAATCCCCGCTAGCAGTAAAAGCTGTGTCGCTAAAGGTAAAGTCGTAGTGTTTAAGGTTGCTAGTGCAAAGTTAGAGGAACCACTCAGCCAAACCATGCCGAGGAAACTTGCTAAAATCAAGATTCCCGAAACGGCGGTATAAATGAGAAATTTTGTCGCCGCATAACCCCGCTTTTCCCCACCCCAAATAGCTATCAATAGATACAGAGGAATTAGTTCCAACTCGTAAAACAGGACAAATAACAGTAAATCCTGTGCCAGAAAAGCTCCAGTTACCCCAGCGCTTAATAATAGGATCAAAGAGTAATAAAATTTAGGACGCTGTAGAGATTCATCGCTACTGTAGATGGCAATAGAAGTTAATAGTCCATTTAAAACTAGCAGTGGCAAAGATAAACCATCGATTCCCAGGTTATAGTTTAAACCTAAGACATCTATCCAAGGGACAGACTCGGCAAATTGTTGAGTGATTTCGCCTGGATGGAACTGAATTGCTAATACGATTGTCCACAAGAAAGCGATAGTGGCAAAGACTAAAGCTACCCCACGGGCAAATTTACCATTGATGCCAGAGGGCGAGAAACCAATTAAAGCCGCACCGATTAACGGCACTAGAATTAAAACACTAAGCATAAGCAAGTGGAGAATGGAGAATTGGGAATGGGTAATGGGGAATTGCGAAGAGTTTTCCTAATGACAAATGACAACCCCCACTAATTAAATTTATTTGTGCTAACCTCTTTAAAAAGGCAATTTATCTAGTAAACCCGATGACCAGCCGATGAAGAAAACCAGGACGCTGACAACTGCGAGGATGGTCAACATATAGCCCTGAGATTGCCCAGAAATGCTGTACTTTAAAGTTTGTCCGCCAAAAATCGTCGCAAACCCAACCAAGTTTACTAAACCATCAACTAAATAGCGATCGCTCCAAGCAGAAACTCTAGATAGTAGTGCGACTGCGCTCACTACCGTTAGGAAATAAACTCGGTCAATATAAAAATCATAACCTAATAAGTCTTGCACAAATCTCCACGCCAAAAATCTGGATCTTGACCAAGCTTTGTGCAGATAAACTGTAGACCCTGCAACTATTCCCAGTACTGTAGAACTAAACAAGGCTAATGCTACATACCAATTAATACTTGCCCAATCTGGTAATAAGTACCATTGCTGTAGCATCAAGGGCAAAAGCAGAGTCAAAACCGTGAGAGTCACCATCGGTAAGGCCATTTGCCAACCAACTTCTGGCGTGCGACGGGTCTTTTGTTGCGGTTTTCCCCAGAAGACTAATCTGAAAACTCTGGTTAAGTTCAATGCTGTCAAGCAATTGACTAATAATAAAACCCCAATCACCCAAGGGCTAATATTTACGAAACCGTCAGCCCATGCTAGCATTGCCCAGAAGCTTCCGAGTGGTAGCACTGTCACCATCCCCGCAGAACCGACAATAAAGGCGGTGGTGGTAGCTGGCATCCGTGACCAAAGTCCGCCCATTTCTGTTAGGTCTTGGCTTTGGGTAGTTAAGATGACTGAACCGGAACTCATAAATAATAATGCTTTAGCGATCGCATGAGTTAACAACAACATCAAGGCTACACCCCCTTGCTGTAACCCTACCGCCAGAAACACTAACCCCATGTATGCACTGGTGGAATGAGATAGCGATCGTTTAATGTCAATTTGAGCTATAGATACTAATGTTGCCCCAATAGCTGTCACCGTACCCATGATTACCAAAGCATTTAAGGCAACTGGTGACAGTGCTAACAATGGTTGAAATTTATACAGTAAATATGCGCCACCAGCGACTACCAGCGAGTTTCGCATTACCGAAGCTGGGTTTGGCCCTTCCATTGCCTCATCTAACCAGAGGTGCAGGGGAAATTGGGCACATTTACCAGCCGGCCCAGCAATTAACGCCAAACCCAGCAATGTTGATGTCACTGGGCTTAAATTAGCTGTTTGCGCCCACTCATATAAATCCGAAAAGTTCAAACTCCCCGCTAAGGTGGAAAGCGTCACTACAGCCATCAGCAGCAATAAGTCTCCTACCCGTTTAGTCCAAAACGCATCTCGCGCCGCCGTCACTACTAGAGGTTGAGCATACCAGAAGCCCACTAGCAAGTAAGTTGAAAGCGTCAGAACTTCTAAAAGGGTATAGCTGAGAAACAAAGAATCACTGATTGCTAGACCAGTCAACGCTGCTTCAAAAAATCCCAGCAGCGCAAAAAAACGTGCCAGCGACCAGTCTTTCTCCATATAACCCAGAGCGTAAACTTGTGCTAGTAAGCTTAAACCTGTAATTAAAACTGTTGCCCCAATGCTGACTGCTGAGAGTTCCAAGGTAAAAGATAAGTCTAAATCAGTAGCTTTGAACCACGGTACGAGTAACTTTTCTGGTTCTCTATCCCAGATATTTTTAAACACAAACAGACTATGGACAAAAGCCACAACAGTTGTCAAAAAGTTGATGTATGCCGCAGGTCTTGGCCCTGTTCGCCGAATTATTCCTATTCCCCAGGGCAAGGTCAAAATTGCACCTAATAAGCTATATAAAGGCACAAACCAACTTGTTGAAAATAGAAATTGTTCCATTTAAATTTACCTTGATGACTCAGCCTTTATTTTAAAAAATCTTTCAGACAATTATTTATTTAAAATAATTAATCTACTAAAATATCAACATTTTTTTATTATTGTTTCAACTAAACTATCAAAAGTATTTTTACTTGAGTTTCCCCTAATAAACTTCGATAAAATATAACTTTACATACGTAAAAGCATTTACTTGCCTTAACCTTACCTCTGTTTTTACATTTGTATTTCTACTTGAAGCAGAGTACTTTATACGATACATTTGAAAAAATTATATACTTTTTACCTAGTCGTTGTACACATGGCAAAATCTGAGAAAAGATAGATACAGTAAAAGATACAGCCGCCGCTCCTACCTCGCTAGATAGAATTAGCCTTGGTTATGAATGTCGTTTTCTAAATGTGATAAAGAAATTATAAAGCATAAGTGGCTGCTCAAGTAATTCAGTAAATTTTAATTGCTCAAAAGCCTGGATGAATTTTTGTTAAGTTTTCTAAAACTTTCTTATCATAAACTATTATAGTAATTCGTATTGCCAGGAACGCCAAGGTTTCCTATGCTTAATTTGGAAGTGTTTTCTTAGCTATAAGATCAGGCTCTCCCCGTCAAAAAATTCAAACGACAGTACAGATTGCATTAATTTTGTAGGAGTTCTGCGATGCCAATTGCAGTTGGAATGATTGAAACGAAGGGCTTTCCAGCAGTGGTAGAAGCTGCTGATGCGATGGTGAAAGCTGCCCGTGTCACCTTAGTAGGTTATGAAAAAATTGGTAGCGCTCGCGTCACCGTGATAGTTCGGGGAGATGTATCGGAAGTGCAAGCTTCTGTTGCTGCTGGGGTTGAAGCGGCGAAAAGAGTCTTTGGTGGTGAAGTATTATCTACTCACATCATTGCTCGTCCTCACGAGAACCTGGAATACGTCTTGCCAATTCGTTACACAGAAGCTGTAGAACAGTTCCGTACCTAAAAACTGTTTAAAAAAAGTAATTAACGCTCAATACCTTTTTGAGCATCACTTTTGTCCGAAGCTAAAAACTTTAAATAGGGATTAAAACTAATGTCAATTGCAGTGGGAATGGTTGAAACGCTGGGCTTTCCAGCAGTAGTGGAAGCTGCTGATGCGATGGTGAAGGCGGCTCGTGTGACTCTAGTCGGTTATGAAAAAATCGGTAGCGGTCGAGTTACCGTAATTGTTCGGGGTGACGTATCGGAAGTTCAAGCTTCCGTAGCCGCAGGTGTTGAATCAGTGAAGCGAGTCAATGGTGGACAAGTGCTTTCGACTCACATCATTGCTCGTCCTCACGAAAACTTGGAATACGTCCTACCCATTCGTTATACAGAAGACGTAGAGCAATTCCGGGAAAATGTGAACGCAATTCGTCCTTTCGGTAGAAGACCGTAATTTGTAATGCAAATTGCCAAAGTTCGCGGCACAGTAGTTAGCACCCAAAAAGAGCCAACTCTCAGAGGTGTGAAACTACTGTTGTTACAATTAGTAGATGAAAACGGCAATATCCTACCAGAGTATGAAGTAGCAGCAGATATTGTGGGAGCAGGAGTAGATGAGTGGGTACTCATCACTCGTGGTAGTGCCGCTCGTCAAGTTGTTGGCAACGAACAGCGTCCATTAGATGCAGCAGTAGTGGCGATCATAGATACTATTTACGTTGAAGATCGCCTAATTTACAGCAAAAAAGATCAATATTGATAGTCATTAGTTATTGGTCATTAGTCATTAGTGAATACAAAGGACAAATGACCATTGACTAATGACAATATAGGAGGAATCTCGCAATGGCAGTCCGCAGCACGGCAGCACCCCCAACTCCGTGGTCAAGGAATTTAGCTGAACCCAAAATCCATCAAACTGCTTTTGTACACTCATTCTCCAATGTGATTGGGGATGTGCGAATAGGTGCAAATGTAATCGTTGCTCCGGGGACTACGATTAGAGCGGATGAAGGCACACCTTTTTATCTTGGTGAAAACACCAATATTCAAGATGGTGTGGTCATTCATGGGTTAGAGCAAGGTCGAGTAGTTGGCGATGACCAAGAAAAATACTCGGTATGGGTAGGTAAAAATGCTTGCATTACCCACATGGCTTTAATTCATGGGCCAGCTTATGTAGGGGACAATTCCTTCATTGGCTTTCGCTCTACAGTGTTTAATGCCAGGGTAGGCGCAGGTTGCATCGTCATGATGCACGCTTTGATTCAAGACGTAGAAATTCCCCCAGGTAAGTATGTACCTTCGGGAGCGATAATTACTAGCCAGCAGCAAGCAGACCGCTTGCCAGATGTGCAAGATCAGGATAAGGAATTTGCTCATCATGTGGTTGGGATTAATCAGGCGCTACGGGCTGGTTATCTTTGTGCTGCGGATAGCAAATGTATAGCACCCATTCGGGATGAGAACGCTAAATCTTATACAGGTAGTGGTATTACTGTTTTAGAGTTGGAAAGGAGTAGTGAAGTGGCGAGCAATAGCTTGGGTGGAGAAACAATAGAGCAGTTACGCTATCTATTGGAGCAAGGATATAAGATTGGTACAGAACACGTAGACCAAAGACGGTTCCGCACAGGTTGTTGGACTAGCTGCCAACCAATCGAACCGAGATCCCTCCGTGAAGCGATCGCAGCATTAGAAAGCTGTGTAACAGACCATAGCGGCGAGTATGTCCGACTGTTTGGAATTGACAAAGGTAGACGACGGGTGTTAGAAACCATTATCCAACGCCCGGATGGTGATGCTAAACCAGCTACCAGTTTTAAAGCTCCTAATAGTAGTCATAGCAATGGCAGCTACAGCTACAGCAATGGGAATGGTAACGGTAGCAGTTCTGGCAGTGGCAAAGTCAATGGCGAAACTCTAGATCAAATCCGTCAACTTTTGGCAAGTGGTTACAAAATTGGCGTAGAGCACGTAGATGAGCGCCGCTTCCGTACTGGTTCCTGGACTAGTTGCAAGCCAATTGATGCAACTTCCACCAATCAAGTAATCTCTGCCTTGGAAGAATGTATAGAAAGCCATCCAGGTGAGTATGTACGTTTAATCGGCATTGACACCAAAGCCAAACGGCGGGTATTAGAAACCATTATTCAACGTCCAAATGGTCAAGTAGCTACCTCTGGTAGTCAAAAATCATCATTTGCTAGCAGCAGTGGAGGCTCTGGGAGGTCTACGGCAACAGCTACCAGTAATCGGTTGAGTACTGAAGTAGTAGATCAACTCCGGCAATTATTGGCTGGTGGTTATAAAATTAGCATTGAACACGTAGACGAACGGCGGTTTAGGACTGGTTCGTGGATTACTACTGGTCAAATTCAAGCCTCCTCAGAAAGAGAAGCGATTGCAGCCGTAGAAGGACACCTTGGCGAATACCAAGGAGAATACGTGCGCTTAATTGGTATTGACCCCAAAGCCAAACGGCGGGTATTAGAGACAATTATTCAACGTCCAAATAGTCAAGTAGCCTCCTCTGGCAGTGAAAAATCATTTACTAGCAGTACACCCGCGGCTACCGCAACAGCAACAGCTACCAGTACCCGGTTGAGTACTGAAGTAGTAGATCAACTCCGGCAATTATTGGCTAGTGGCTCTAAAATTAGTATTGAACACGTAGACCAACGGCGGTTTAGGACTGGTTCGTGGATTACTACTGGTCAAATTCAAGCCTCCTCAGAAAGAGAAGCGATCGCAGCGGTAGAAAGACACCTCGGCGAATACCAAGGAGAATACGTGCGCTTAATTGGTATTGACCCCAAAGCCAAGCGTCGGGTATTAGAAACGATTATTCAACGACCTTAAGGAATTAGGGGTTAGGAATTAGGAGTTAAGAATAAGCTTTGAATCAAAACTCTGATCTTAAAAATTCCCACACTTCTAACTTATAACTTCTAACTCCCAATTTCTCACAAACTCCTAACTCTTTATTTTCTTCCGGCTTCTGAGGTTAAATTTTTCATGTCTTTGCTGTCACTGCGCCTCAGCAATAACTTTGATTCTTACATTAGTGGTAAGGTGACTATTCATCCAAGCGCAGTACTTGCACCTGGGGTCATCCTCCAAGCGGCTGAAAACAGCAAGATCGTCATTGGGCCAGGGGTCTGTATTGGTATGGGAGCAATTCTCCAAGTCCATGAAGGAACCTTAGAGGTAGAAGCAGGGGCAAACCTGGGAGCCGGTTTTTTGATGGTTGGCAAGGGCAAAATTGGAGCAAATGCTTGTATTGGTTCAGCAACAACAGTTTTTAACTATTCAGTTGAACCCGGACAAGTAGTTCCATCTGGTTCGATTTTAGGAGACACCAGTCGGCAAATTGCTCAAACAAATCAGCCTGAACCATCTGCTAATAATGCTACGGTTACAAGTGCGCCACCGCAGAAAGAAGAGGAAAATGGCTCAGGGGGAGTTAAGGAAAAGGTAACTTCCTCAACTAACTTCTCGGCTGCGGCTTTTGTGGATTTCAAAAAAAATAAGTCAATTTCTTACTTTAAATCTCCCACCACTCCAGAAAGCCAGCCTCCTCCCGTGGAAGAACCAGCCAAGGATGCTGAACCCCCCTTACCAGAACCCATCCAAGAGTCTACAAAACATGACTCAGACCCGAATCAGCTAACTACAGAATCCGCTAACGGTTTCGGCACTCAAATTTATGGACAAGGGAGCATACACAGACTGTTGACTACATTGTTTCCCCATAGACAATCCTTGAGCGACCCAAACTCTGACGATTAGTCTGAGTAAGTGTTAATTGTAAGTTGTCGGCTTTATGATTATCTGGGAAAGTTCACATGGAAACTTCTAATCAACGGTCTATGAATAGCATCCAGGGAGCGAGTAGTTATGAAACCTTTCAGGACACTGCTTTGGGTTTAGTTTCTACCCGCAGCTTTCCAGCGATCGTTGGGACGGCGGATATGATGCTGAAATCAGCAGGAGTTCACCTAGTTGGGTATGAAAAAATTGGTAGTGGTCATTGTACTGCGATCGTCCGGGGTGGAATTGCTGACGTGCGTCTGGCGGTAGAATCTGGTGTCCAAACGGCTGAACAGTTTGGTCAGTTGATTTCTAGCTTGGTAATTCCCCGACCTTATCCTAATTTAGATATAGTGCTTCCCATCACAACCCGTTTCACTAAATTGATGGAGGAGGGCAATTACAGCCGTCTGAGTAATCAAGCAATTGGTTTAGTAGAAACGCGAGGATTTCCAGCGATGGTAGGTGCGTGTGATGCCATGCTTAAAGCTGCCGATGTTCATTTAGCAGCTTATGAAAAAATTGGTGCGGGTTTGTGTACAGCCATTATTCGTGGTTCCGTAGCAAATGTGGCGGTAGCTGTGGAAGCGGGAATGTTTGAGGCAGAACGCATTGGAGAATTAAATGCAGTGATGGTAATTCCCCGACCGCTAGATGAAATGGAGCAAACCTTACCATTAGCAAGCTGCTGGATAGAAAAACACCAACCGTTAAACTTACCAGTGAATATTAAAGAGAAAGAACAGGTTGCCGAAATTGAGGTACTAAGATTACCAGATTTAACCAAGCTCCCGACAAAAATTGCCGAAGAATTATGGAATGATGAATGATGATAGATGAATTTAAGAAAATCATCATTCATCAGGAAGTGGAAGGAATCTTACGCTTTTCTTGTTGTTCTGATAATACCTTCTTAAATCCATAAACAAAATACCTTTATTTTAATAGAAGTAATAGAGTTTTATCTATAATAGAATTCGTAACTTTCTATGAGTATTGCTATACAGGACTAGTATTTGATTTGGAGAAAATATCCGTAGGGGAGCCAGTCGTGTGGGTGGGAAACCCCCGACTTGAGCGAACTGGCGTTGTGTTAGCACGGAGAGTACGGCATCAAACTCTTGATGATGGTGCGTTACGAACTGCTGCGTTCTAACACACCCTACAATATCTAAGTTTTGTTCAAAAATCAAATATGATTCCTATAGCATTTGTAACTGTTCAGTAATACTAGTTTTATATCGATGAATAGCTATTTACAGGAGAAGCACCTTTGAAGCAAGCGACGCTGCACCAGTTAAAGGTATTCGAGGCGGCAGCACGGCACAGTAGCTTTACTCGCGCTGCTGAGGAATTGTTTCTCACCCAACCTACCGTTTCTATGCAAATTAAGCAACTCACAAAATCGGTAGGGTTGCCATTATTTGAGCAAGTGGGGAAGCGGTTATATCTCACCGAGGCGGGACGAGAATTATTTGCCACTTGTCGGCAGATTTTTGGAAATATAGCCCAGTATGAAATGAAGGTGGCAGATTTAAAAGGGCTAAAACAGGGACAATTACGCTTGGCAGTAATTACGACAGCGAAATATTTTATCCCACGTTTGTTAGGGCCGTTTTGCGAACTTTATCCAGGGATTGATATTTCTCTACAAGTAACGAATCACGAACAAATTTTGGAACGCATGAGTCAGAATCTGGACGACTTGTATATTATGAGTCAAGTTCCAGACAATATGGATGTGAATTGTGAGGCATTTTTAGAAAATCCTTTGATAGTCTTTGCACCAGTTAATCATCCGTTATCAAAGGAAAAAAATATTCCGATCCAACGCCTGTCTAACCAACCTTTTATTATGCGAGAACCTGGCTCAGGAACTCGTCGTGCCGTCCAAAGCCTATTTGAAGAACAAGGGGTGACAGTAAAAGTAAAACTGGAATTGGGAAGTAACGAAGCAATTAAACAAGCGATCGCAGGTGGTTTAGGAATTTCGGTTTTATCTCGTCATACTTTACTATCAGACGTTTCAGATTTTAGCATTTTAGATGTCCAACACTTTCCTATTCAGCGAAATTGGTACATGGTTTACCCAGCAGGTAAGCAGCTATCCATTGTCGCTCGTGCCTACTATGAGTATCTTTTAGCTGCGGCAAGGAATTTTGTAGAACAAAAAGCTGATATTCCTTTTAGTATATTTGAACCAGCTAACGACTAATTCATAATTACGTTAGCGTAGCGGTAGGGAGTCCACATTAGCTTTTAGAGTCTCGTAGAGAGCGTCATTACGAATTACGAATTACGAATTACCCAAAGGGGTTGACTGTTAGACCGGGAACCATTGACAATTAACCAGCAGAATCAATTAAAAATGGGGGAAGACTGGCAGTGGTTAACCCGGAAACACCATCTTGGCGCAAAACAGTACAAAGCGAGATTGTAGCTGTTACAGTGTATGCTGACAGAGCATTGGTTACACGACGGGGTGTAGTTGATTTAACAGGAATTGAACAGGAATTAGTAATTACTTCAGTGCCAGAGACTCTAGAAACCGAGTCTGTCAGGGTTAGTGGTACAGGGACAGTGCCAGTGCGTTTGATAGGAGTAAGTAGCGATCGCATTTACACTACTGAACCTGTGGCGGAGCGTGTCGCACATTTGACAAGGCAAATTGAGCAGTTAGAAGCGGAAAAACGCCATCTACAAGCGCAAGTCGATGCTTTAGCATTACAGTCTAGTTTTATCGCTGGGTTACGTGAAAAAACCGAAGAACCCTTTGCACAAAGTTTGTCTCGGAAAAATCTTAGCCTAAGCGAAACGTTGGATTTTTTGAATTTTCTTGGAAGCCAGTATAGTGAATATGCGATCGCATCTGGAGAGTGCAAAACCCAACAGCAGGAATTAGACAAAGAACTGCAAGTACTCCGCGCCTCATTGCAAAAAATCCAAACACCCCATCCCAAAGAAAGTTTGAGCATAGTTGTAGGAGTTGAAGTAGCGGGTGAAGGCGAATTTGAATTAGAGGTGTCTTACATAGTAAATCGCGCCAGTTGGACTCCGCTTTATGACTTGCGCTTTAGCACGACTAGCGATATTGTGCATCTGGGCTACCTTGCAGAAATCACTCAAAGCAGTGGCGAAGATTGGATTGGTGCAAATCTCACCCTTTCTACCGCTAAACCGGGATTAGGTACACTTCCACCTAAACTTGAACCCTGGTATATTGATGCGCCACGTCCACAAATGTTACGACAACGACGATTTGCTGCCCAGCCACCACTGCTGCCTAGCATAGCAGAACCACCTAGTGCTGCTGCCAGAACAGATTGGCAAGGAGAAGACGAAGGTGCAGAAGATGTTCTTATCCAAGCAGAAACTGTTACAGCAGAAGTATCCAAAGAAGGGAGTGTAGTTACCTTTAAATTGAATGGTGGCGGTAACATTCCCAGTGATGGCGCACCTCATAAAACGACGATTTTCAACGATGATTACCCTTGTAACTTTGATTATGTAGCAATGCCGCGTTTGGTAAGTTTCGCTTATTTACAAGCAAATGTCAAAAATAATCCCAGCGGTACGACTTTGTTACCAGGTCAAGCGAATATTTTCCGCAACAATGTTTTTATCGGAACAACTCAGTTAGATAATATTGCACCAGGGCAAGAATTTAAACTAAATTTAGGGATTGATGAAGGTTTAAAAATCGAACGCGATTTAGTTGAACGCGTGGTCGATAAAAGATTAATTAGCAACCAGCGCCGGATTACTTATAGTTATCGGTTGATAATTACGAACTTACTCGATAAAGAAGTAAATCTGAAGGTAACTGAGCAATTGCCAGTTAGCCGCAACGAGCAAATTAAAGTGCGCCTCAGCCGCAGTAACCCTCAAATTCAGCTTGGTGAAATGGGCATTGTAGAATGGCAGTTAACTCTTCCAGCACGAGAACGACGAGAGATATATTACCAATTTAATGTTGAACATCCGCCTGAGTTAATGGTTGTTGGATTAGATATTTAGAATTTTTTATTTTATCGAAACAGAATTCAGGAGCCAGGAGTCAAGAGTCAGAATAAATTCTAGATACCGCACTTATATGCATCACTTTCTGAGTTTTACCTTATAGAGCAATTCATCTTTAATCCGATTGAGAATTGAAGTCTCATCCAGGTTTGTCAAAATACGATTAATCACTGCTTTCGGCCCATCAGGCCCCCAAGTCGCGCCGTTAGCTAAATAAACTTTGGTAACTTGTCCAATCCCGTAAGAAGAAACACCAGCTACTCCCGCTTGGGTCAGCGCCACCGATATATAAGGGCCAAGGGCAAGACCTGCTGTTGCTGTTGCAGAGATCCCAAGTAAAGTTTTCAATCCACTCAAGCCCAAATTTGCCAACAATTCACTAGCACCGATTCCGCCCATACTCAGGGCGATTTTTTGTAGCAATTGGACAGCTCCGGCTTCGGTCATAGAGAAGCCGTAGAGCTTAGATAAACCCAAAATCAGAGCAATATCAATAACCACACTACTCAGAATATCTACCACAGTTACGGGATTAACTGCGATCGCTAATGCCTTAGTCATCACAGCCTTCCAAATCAACTGATTAGCATTCTGTTCCCGAATCATCAGTTTTCGTTCGATTAACTGCTCATTTACAACATCGGCATAAAGCATGGTATTAAGAGCAACTAAGGCTTTACCCTCACGGTGCAGAATCTCCAAGATTTTCAGCTTCAGTTCTTCAACTTGGGCATTCCCTGTACGCAACTGTATGCCCCTAGTACCATCAGGGCGACGAATAGCTGTCTTCACCAATGGCGATGCCGCAGCCATAACAATTTCTAAAGGTGTGAGTAATTCCCGCACCCTTTCATCCCGGATTTTGTGATAAATAGCCATCCGATCTGCTTCTGGATACTGGTCTACTTTGTTAAACACCAAAATTATCGGTTTACCAGCTTCCCGCAACTGAGAAAGGGCGGCATATTCTAGCTTTGTCATATCGCCAGAAATCACAAATAAAATCAAATCCGCTTGTTTGGCAATCTGTTCAGCTAACGCGGCACGAGTTGCACCATCTACTTCATCTAACCCAGGAGTATCAATTAATTCCACCTGCGATTGACCTACACCAGGGAGAGTAACCCGCAAAGCCCGTTCAGTTTCTCCAATCGCTTCCTCACTAATACTCCAATTAACTGTTTGTGCAGTCCGGGTGACACCGTGCAGGGGCCCTGTTTCAAATACTGTTTGTCCAACCAAAGAATTGAGTAGCGAAGACTTACCACGTCCCACCATGCCAAAAGTCGCAATCTGCACCACCATCCGGTCTAACTTCCCCAGCATGGTTTCTAAATCAGCAATTTCCGTTTCCAATCCAGTTTTTTCTTGGGGGGTGAGGTCGAGATTGGCTACCAAGTTTCGCAGCGCCGTTTGTGCTTGTTTATAGTTCAGTTCCGTTTGAATGTCTTCAAAACTGAAAATGGCACTGTCAAGTTCTTCCTCCCAACTAGGAGAATTTGCTTCAGTGTTAGCAGAATTGCTTTGATGAGGTTCAGGCACGGGTAATGGCGAAGTCATATCAATTTGAGATTTGGGATTTATTTGATTAGCCCCGTCTCTTATCCTAGTTATTTTTAGCAGGGGTTTGTGGCTCAAAGGAGAATAATCCTCATCAGTGCTGAGTGGGGAGTAAAAAGGAATAGCCCAATGACTAATGACTAACAAAAAGTCATAAACTGAAAAATGCATCTAAATAGCACGTTAGAATCTTGACTAAATTACCTGTGCGGAAAATCGTTATTGCCGGCAACTGGAAAATGTTCAAAACCCAGGCAGAAACCCAGGAGTTTTTACAAGGATTTCTGCCCCACTTAGAGGAAACCCCCCAAGGGCGAGAAGTGATATTGTGCCCTCCATTCACTAATTTAAGTGTTTTGTCCAAAACTTTGCACGGTAGCCTCATCCAACTGGGGGCACAAAATATCCATTGGGAAGAATTTGGAGCCTATACGGGTGAAATTTCTGGCCCAATGCTGACAGAAAGTGGTGTGCGCTTTGTGATTGTCGGTCATAGCGAACGACGACAATACTTTGGTGAAACGGATGCAACCGTTAATCTGCGCCTCCGAACTGCTCAAAGGTTTGGTTTGACACCTATTCTTTGTGTTGGTGAAACTAAACAACAACGAGATGCAGGAGAAACTGAATCACTGATTGCTCTCCAACTCGATAAAGGTTTGGTAGATATCGATCAGAATAATTTGGTGATTGCTTATGAACCGATTTGGGCAATTGGCACTGGTGAAACTTGTGAAGCACTGGAAGCTAATCGAATAATTGGCTTAATTCGGAGCCAGTTGAGTAATCCAAATGTATCAATTCAATATGGTGGCTCAGTTAAGCCAAATAATATTGATGAAATCATGGCTCAACCAGAAATCGATGGCGTTTTAGTGGGGGGAGCAAGTTTGGAACCTGAAAGTTTCGCTCGGATTGTGAATTTTCACTTAGTGTAATATGCTTTCTTTTCGTTCCCATGCTCTGCATGGGAATGCCTAATATAGATTTATGCCAAGCAATTTGATAATTCGAGAACGCTGTTTTGAATGGGGACAGCGAACTTATTTAATGGGCATTTTGAATGTAACGCCTGATAGCTTTAGTGATGGGGGTGAATTTGACACTACTTCTACCGCCTTAGTACAAGCGCAAGCACTCGTAACTGCTGGTGCTGATATTATCGATGTGGGCGGTCAATCAACGCGGCCAGGGGCAAAGCAAATAACTCTGGCTGAGGAACTTGACCGGGTGTTATCGGTGTTACAGGTACTAAGACCGAAAATTTCAATTCCGATTTCTGTAGATACAACCCGTGCGGCTGTAGCCAGGGCATCTGTAGAAGTTGGAGCGGATATTATTAATGATATTTCTGGTGGCAGTTTTGACTCAGAAATGTTGCCGACAGTGGCAGAGTTAGGTGTGCCGATTATTTTAATGCACATCCGGGGGACACCACAGACGATGCAACAACAAACTGATTATCAAGATTTGCTCAGAGAGATTTATAGTTTTTTGGCTCGACAAATTAAGGTAGCAACTGCTGCGGGCATTGACCAGGATAAAATCATTATCGATCCTGGTATTGGTTTTGCTAAGAACTATGAGCAAAATTTAGAAATTTTTCGCGGCTTGCGATCGCTAACAACACTTAACTGTCCTATCTTGGTAGGGGCATCCCGTAAAAGTTTCATTGGTCGCATTCTAAATCAACCAGATCCCAAAGCACGAGTTTGGGGAACGGCAGCAGCTTGTTGTGCTGCTATTTTTAATGGTGCTGATATCCTCCGAGTTCACGATGTTCAAGAAATGCGCGATGTATCATTAGTAGCCGATGCTCTATTGAGACAACCTATACAGGATGATTGCTAGGTATTACCGTTCTTCGTTTTTTTTGCCGTTACCTTCTTGAGTTACTGACTCGGCTATCAACTCTTGGAACATTTCACTTGAGTTAGCTGGGTCTACAAAGACAATTTTGGCATTACTACTCTCACCAAGTTTTTGGCTAGCATCTACGTAATCTTGAGCCACAAGATACCGCAAAATATCCCTACTATCTGGATTGGAACGGAGAGCTTGAGAAATGATTTGCACTGAAGCCATAGTTCCTTCTGCTTTTTTAATAGCAGCTTCCTTTTCCCCTTCTGCTTCAGTAATCAGTGCCCGTTTTTTAATTACGGCGGCTTGCTCCTCTTCCCTAGACTTTCGTACACTCTCAGGTAAAGTAATACTCTGAATATCTAATCGGAGAATATCAACTCCCCAATCTGTCGTTATATTATTCAACTGGTCTAAGATAGCTGTGTCCATCTCCGATCTGGAGACATTGGTCTGTTCTAGGGTGTTTTGGGCAATAATTTCTCGGAGCGTGGTTGTAGTTACCTGTGTTAATGCCCCTTGCAGATCCTCAATCGCATAAAAGCTTTTCTCAATATCTCGAATCCGCCAGTAGACAATAGCATCCACCTCTACGTAAATATTATCTTGGGTGATCACATTCTGAGGCTTGATGTCTAAATACTGCTCTCGTGTAGTATCTTCCATCACAATCTGATCTACCAAGGGAACAATAAAGTTCAGCCCTGGTTTCAGTTTGCGATGATACCGCCCCAAGCGTTCGACTAAGGCTTCATTTCCTTGATTAATCAGTTTTGCAGAACCTAATGCATAACCTATAAGGGCTAAAACTATAGCAATAATTGGCTCCATGTATGCTCCTATTCAGCTTTCGGGAGAATTTAGTGTCAAAGATATGCTACTAGCTTGTCATATCTTTAGAGTTTAATGTTTTGAGTCTGTAATTTTATAAACGCTAGCAGCGATGTCGAGTCACTGCACGTCTTGTACATATTTTTTAAGTAGAACTATTTTGCGGAATGCGTAGAAGCTCTGCTTCTTGTCGTTAGACATCGCTATTAAAGCACCTCGATCGCACCCTGGCAAGGACTACTTCATGTAATTAACATTACTTGTACTGACATCTTCAGATAGGCTGGACTGACATTCAGTATATTCTCTTAACTTTAATTAAGTTAAGGTAAAATTTAGTAGCAATTTTACAATTCCGCTACGAATCGGGTTAAAATTTGCTTCAGACATTAAAAATATAATATAAAAATATTATGGGCAGATTGTTAATAAAACTTATAGGTTTAATCCTACTTTTCACAGGGTTATACTTTTTTGGTCAAAACATTATATTTGTTAGCGGTTACTATATACCTTTTGCCAGCAGATTACCAGCTACAGTTTCCGTATTAGCGATTATGACAGGTGTGTTTACATTGGTGTTTTTTCGCCGAGAGGCTAGTCAGCTTGGATGGATTTTGTTAGGGATTGGCGTAGTACTAGTTTTCTTCAGTGGTGGAGTAATTTATTAGATCGACTAGCTTATGGAATTTATTTGTTGCTTTCGCCGCATTAGCAGCCGGATATAAATTATTTAATGAGGGCAGAATAAACTTTTAGACTTTTGAAATATAATCAAATTTTCTCATATTTGCTATAGCAATCTTATTTGATTGATGAGAATTGAAAGTCATAGTTACCCAACTTCTCAAAGAAGTCGGGGATTTTCTGTCTAATGAATAACTTAGGATTGTGAGAGTAGGCAAAACTATATTTATTGCCAGGTCATATTACAGTCATAAAAATTTGACATTATAAATTTTTCCATCCGATCTACTAGCGCTAAGAGCGCATTAATGGCTTTATTTTGGTTGGATGGAGCAAGCTAAAATCGCTGCCCATCAACCCAAATAAGCGCCTTTACCAAACTTACCCCTAAGACTCAGAATTATTAATGGTGCGGCTATTACAAACATTCATCGCCTTTTCTACTCCCTGCTTGAGGCTTAGTTCAATACACTCAACCACGAACTGAAGTACAAGAGACATCTGCTGATTTTCGGCGGCAGAAAATCGCCCCAAGACATGGGAGACAGTCTCAGAATTATCGTTATTATCTGCACTTTTGGGTTTACCAATACCGATTCGTAAACGGGGAAAGTTTTGGGTACTAAGATGTGCGATCGCACTTTTCATGCCGTTATGTCCCCCAGCCGAACCAGATAAGCGCAGCCGAGTTTTTCCCAATGGCAAATCCATATCGTCATAAATTATCAGTACGGACTCAGGCGGCAATTTATACCAACTTGTCACCGCTTGAATTGACTGTCCTGAGCGATTCATATATGTTAACGGCTTTAACAAGCGAATCTTACCTCCACTTGGGGCTATACCCTCGCCATACTCACCCTGAAACTTGCGGTTTTCTGCTAAAGAAATGCGCCAAGAACGAGAGAGAGTTTCTACAGCAGCAAAGCCAATATTATGGCGTGTTTGGTCGTACTTGCTTTCTGGATTCCCCAACCCGACAATTAGCTGGGGAATCACCAAAGCTGGTTGCGTAACAGCTTCTGTCATTTTGCCTACAGTCAATTGATATCCAGCATTCTCCTAACTAGGTTGAGAAGAACTAGCGGTATCCTGCTCAGATTTAGCAGGATAGATTTGCTTAGGTTCCAATTCAGCAGTAGTCTTGACAGCTTCTTCTAACTGTTCTGCTTCTTTTTGAAACTCGGTTTGAAATTCCTTAGAAGCTTCTTGAAAACTACGAATTGTTTTGCCCACACTCCGACCAATTTCTGGTAACTTCTTTGGGCCAAAGATTAACAGCGCTACTACCATAATTACAGCCATTTCCGGCAGACCAATACCAAATATATTCATTTTTGTCTCCTGTCAACTATAGAACCACTACAGAAACTCACATATTATCAGTAAACCAAAAAGTTTTTTCCCAAGAGCGATCGCTAATCAAGATTACGTACTTTAAAGTACTATATACTACAAAATATATAATTAATG
>NZ_JBALDK010000215.1:0-11901 GCF_036917455.1 Nostoc sp.
ACCCACCACAGATATAGTTATTAGTCATTAGTCATTAGTCATTAGTCATTAGTCATTGGTCACTGGTCATTGGTCATTAGTTTTCACAAAGGACAAATGACAATTGACTAATGACCATTTATTTAAGCTGTGGCTTCTATGGTTTCATCACCTTCCCGATCTTCTGGGTCTATTTGTCTCAGACGAATGTGCTTTTTGCCTAAAGTGATGATAAACTCATCTCCTGGTTTCAGGTTCATCTGTTTTGTATAAGCTGAACCTATAAGTAAGTTATTATTCGATTGCACACTAATTCTATAGCTAGCACTACGTCCACCGCGCCCATTAGCGCTGGGTGTACTGTCCAACTGAATGCCTTCAGCATCAATTAAGGCATTTAAGAACTTCATCATATTGACGCGCTCTATACCATTTTTGGTAACGGTATAGTAGCCGCACTTCTTGGCTTTGTCTTCTTTGCTCTCGCTCTCTAGCTCTTTGACTTTTTTGAGCAGTTCTTCACCGACTAGGGGTTCAATTTTTTTCAGTTTAGGCATCAACTTAGGTCGAAAATGAATGTTTGAAGTGTTGGAATCGATTTTATTTTAGCTGAGGTTGAGCTAATAGGAACATACTCCTTTAGTTTTTATCTCAACCTAGCCAAGTATATTACACTCAGATGCACAATTGTTATGCCATTAACAATATTGTCAAGACAATCTATTTCAGAGAATGCTGGCAATGCTGATAACTATATATAGTTTGTAAATCACTGCTAGACTATAGAAGTTTTAAGTTTTCTAAACTAACGCTCAAAAGGTTCTTTATTTGCTGAGGATGATAACTGAGTTACAGAATGATAAGGAAAACTGATCCTTAGTTATTGGTTATTTACAAAAGATAAATGATAAAGGACAAACAACAAAGCTTGCCAAAATGAAACTAACTACTAGAGGACACTATAGTGTAAAGGCGTTGCTAGATTTGAGTTTACAGCCAAAATATGGGCCTGTATCTGTGAGAACGATCGCAAAACGCCAAGATATCCCAGCTCCTTATCTCGAAAAATTACTAATAGAAATGCGGCGTGCATCAATAGTTAAATCAACTCGTGGTAGCATTGGCGGATACCAATTGGCAAGAGAACCTGCACAAATATCTATAGGACAAATTTTAGAAGCAGTTGGCGAGACTAGCCATTTACCTCATCACACCCCAGCACCGACACAAGCTGAAGATTGGGTAACATTTAGCCTTTGGCAGAGACTCAACCAAAAGCTCAAAGAAGCTTTGTACAGTATTACTCTGGCAGACCTTTATTATGATGCTCGCAGTTGGCAAGCTGCTCTTGGAGAAGAAGCTAGTTTTGTGGTTTAGTCAAGAGTCAATAGTCTAAATATTGACCCTTCACTCATAACCCTTGACTCGTGATTTATGACTAATAGTATCTATATCTTAATAATTGCTGCATTTTTAGATTACTTAATTGGCGATCCTTGGGATTGGCCTCATCCAGTGCAAGTTATGGGGTGGGTAATTTCTCGCCTGACCAAATTTTCTCTCCAATTGTGTAAAAGTTCTCTCACACAACGTCTAGCTGGAATTGCACTAGGGATTATCCTAATAATTGGTAGCGGTCTTATTGGTTTTTTGATTATTCAAAGTGCTAAATTGGTTCATCCTTTGTTGGGAATTGCAATAGATACCATTCTTTTAGCTAGTTGTTTTGCTGGCAGAAGTTTACGAGCAGCAGCAGTGGCTGTTTTACAACCTTTAACAGCCGGAGATTTAGAAAAGGCTCGGAAGATTTTAAGTAATTACGTTGGTCGAGATACCCAAAACCTCTCACAAGCAGAAATTTTGCGAGCCGTTTTAGAAACGGTTGCAGAAAATGCCACCGATGGAGTAATGGCTCCACTTTTTTATGCAATTGTTGGTGTTTTTGTACCAATTGTGGGGCCAACTCCTTTGGCTTTAGCATACAAAGCCAGCAGTACTCTTGATTCGATGGTGGGCTACCGAGAAGCACCTTATACTTATTTGGGATGGTTCTGTGCGCGGTTGGAAGATTATTTGACTTGGCTACCTTGTCGTTTAACAGTCATAACTTTGGCGCTGTTATCGGGTAAACCGAAAGATGTTTGGCGAATTTGTCGTCGAGATGCAATTAACGATCCTAGTCCCAACTCTGGCTGGAGTGAGTGCGTCTATGCGGCTTTTTTGGGTGTGCAGATGGGGGGTACAAATTGGTACCGTGGGATAGCTAAGTACAAACCACTATTAGGAGATGCTATTTATCCCATTACTGCAACTTCTATTCAAAATGCTTTGCAACTGACTCGATATTGTTTTTTGCTATGGTTAGGCATAGCGATCGCAATATTCTTAATACTCCCAAACAGGTAATGATAAATGTAAAGTTAGGAGTTAAGAATAAAAATTCCTACCTCTTAACTCATCACTCCTCACCTATCATTCGCTATGTCTGCCAAAGTAGTTGAAATTCTCTCATCTGAAGAAATCCGTCGTACCTTAACTCGTCTTGCTTCTCAAATTGTGGAAAGGACGCGTGATTTGTCCCAATTGGTGCTTCTCGGTATTTATACTAGGGGTGCATTACTCGCCGAATTGTTGGCGCGTCAGATTGAGACTTTGGAAGGTGTAGCCGTGTCAGTCGGCGCTTTGGACATTACATTTTATCGAGATGACCTGGACAAAATTGGATTGCGGACTCCAACGAAAAGCGAAATTCCTTTTGACCTTACGGGAAAAACTGTTGTACTCGTGGATGATGTGATTTTCAAAGGACGAACAATTCGCGCTGCTTTGAACGCAGTCAACGACTACGGTAGACCAGAGGTGATTCGTTTAGCTGTATTAGTAGATAGGGGCCATCGAGAATTACCAATCCACCCAGATTTTATTGGTAAAAAGTTGCCTACTGCTAAAGAAGAAGTTGTCAAAGTTTACTTACAAAATTGCGATGGACGAGATGCAGTAGAGTTGATTGGCGATTAAAAGTTGGGAGTAACTTTGTGAAGGTGACTTTTGATGAAAGAATTATCGCAGGAAAAGAGGGTAAATGCTGGGTTATATATATCGATTGCCAAACTTTTAGCCAAGGCAAAAAAGTCACCTTGATATCATCTTCGGTCAATTAGTTGCGATCGCTATATCTGTGCAAAAACCAGAAAACCCTCTTTTCCCCTGCTGAGATATCTCGTGCGGTCTTAATCATACGGACACGATATGACAGTGCTAATCGTAACTCTTAACTAATTACCGATATCTTCATTCCAAAGTTCCGGGTTAGTTTGAATAAACTCACCCATCATTTGTTCGCATTCGTCAAGATTAAGATCGATTACTTCTACACCGTGAGATACCATAAATTCTTTAGCACCAGGAAAAGTTTTAGATTCTCCGACGATGACTTTTTTAATGCCAAATTGTACCACTGCCCCAGCGCACAGGTAACAGGGCATTAAGGTTGAATAGAGTGTAGTACCTCTGTAGCTACCAACTCTTCCAGCATTACGGAGACAATCGATTTCGGCGTGAGTGACCGGATCGCCGTCTTGCACGCGTTTATTGTGTCCTCTGCCGAGAACATTACCATCCTTGACAAGAACCGAACCAATCGGAATTCCACCTTCTAGTCTGCCTTGTTTTGCTTCTTGAATTGCAGTTTCCATAAACTCATCCATATTAATTCTCCTTTTATGTCAAAACAACTTGTATTAATGGATCATGATGGCGGTGTAGATGATTATCTAGCAACTATGCTGCTGTTGACGATGGATCGTATTGAACTTCTCGGCGTTGTTGTCACACCAGCTGATTGTTATGTCCAACCCGCTGTTAGCGCCACACGTAAAATTATAGATTTGATGGGATTTTCTCATATCCCGGTTGCAGAAAGTACCGTGCGCGGGATAAATCCATTTCCTACTCTCTATCGCCGTGATTCGTTTATCGTTGACCATCTTCCCATTCTCAATCAAAGCGAAACCATCACTACGCCTCTGGTTGACGAAACAGGTCAAGATTTCATGATCGAGGTGTTGCACGACGCATCAGACCCCGTAACATTGATGGTAACTGGGCCGTTGACAACGGTTGCAGCAGCTTTGGATAAAGCACCGGATATTGAAGCCAAGATTCACAAAATTGTTTGGATGGGAGGTGCTTTGAATGTCCCTGGTAATGTGGAAAAAAGTTTAGAAGCTGGACAGGATGGTTCTGCCGAATGGAATGTTTATTGGGACGCGGTTTCAGCAGCACGGGTGTGGGAAACGCAAATTGAAATTATTATGTGTCCTTTGGATTTAACTAACAATGTCCCAGTCACATCAGAGTTAGTACAAAAAATGGGGCGACAACGCCACTATCCCATCTCTGATTTAGCGGGACAATGTTATGCACTTGTTATCCCTCAAGATTATTATTTTTGGGATGTATTGGCAACGGCTTATTTGGGACACCCAGAATTCTATCAATTACGCGAATGGGAAACAGAAATTATCACCACTGGTCTGAGTCAGGGGCGTACTAAAGTAGTTCCTGGTGGGCGGAAAATTTATGCAATGGATCGGGTTGATAAAGACGCTTTTTATGATTACATATTGCAACAATGGGCACGTTAAAATAATTCGTAATTAAGTAATGCAACTGGGATTTTGACCCCGCCACAAAACAAGATGTTGTTAGTTGCGGGGGATCTTAAACCCTCAGAATTTGTTAAATTTATTAATTAGTCAATAGTATAATCTGCATTATCTAAACGATCGCAGTCATATCTGCCTTTAATTTCTTGATTGAAAAAGCTGCCAACTGAGTCAGAGGCATGTAAATCTTCCCATGTCTCCTCGTCTACGCCTAAGTACTGATAAACAGATCCACTCTGAAACTCAACTTGCAAAATCTGTTCGTCGCGATCGTAGCCGACAGCGATCGCCATTGATGAACTAACTGGTAACATAGCGATTGGTTCTTCTTCAAAGGGTAGTGCAGTCGTTTCGGCAATCGCCTCGTTCAGTTCTTGCAATCCTTCATAAGCTTGTATCGGTGCCGGAATTTCCAAAAACTCTAGTTCGTCGCCTCGATCGAGCAACAACTGCAAATATCCATCAGAGTGAGCGATCGCTACTAAACTGCTCAAGTCTATCTTAGATAGCCTCATTAATTTTGCTCTCCTGTTGGCGTAGTCGAAGTTTGAAAGTTTTATGCAACACTTAAGTGTTTTGATAGTACAAATATACTGCCAGAGCCCTTTGATGTCAAGTTTTTTTGCCAAGAGAGAATTTTAAGTAGTCGGACACAATTAAATTCATTGGTGGAGATAGGGAACAGGTTACAGGAAAAAACTTGTGTAATTAATTCTGTCTGATTACTTAGCTGTGTAGAGAGTTCAGCTGCGTTTCTAGTTGGGCGATCGCATTCGGAAATGTTGTGTGGCTCACGCCTACGTTCTCTGCCAATTGCCTAATACTTATTTTCATGTTTGAGTCCTTAAAGTGGAATTTCCCGTCGACGGGAAATTTTAAAGCTGGAACGCAGAATACTAAAAATTCTGGAAAGTGGAATTTCCAGAGCCTGGCGTTCCTTCCACTGCTTTCCAGTGGCACTAGCGGCTAAGAGGCTTGTCAATCAAGAGTTTTTAGTGGAAGTCCGTGAAACGAGGAGTGGAAAGCTTGTGGTAAAATGTCTAACCCCCAATTATAATATACACTATTTAGATGCTATTCAAGCCTTGTTTAGCGCTATATTAGCAACATCACGAAGTTTCGTTGAGGGGTACGATCTATTCAAAACTATCAAAAAATCTACAGTGTCGAAAAGAGTAAGCGTTTCGTTGCCAGACTTAACTCATGAAAAATTACAAAGATGGGCAGATGTTGAGGGCACAAGCCTTGCCGATTTAGCAGCTTATTTGCTACGCCGTGACGTAGAACAAGCTGAAAAAGAAGGTAAGCTTAACTATCCTAATGAGAAAAAATAGTGTGTAAAAGCGTTTCCCTTACCTTAATTTCAAAACTCATGGGAGAAATATATGACTCAAGCCCTACAAAGAAAACTAATTACATTCAGTGAATTTGTTGCCAGATACCCAGACAACACAGGTAAACGTTATGAACTACATGATGGAGTAGTGGTCGAGATGTCGCAACCTACTGGAGATCATGAAGAGATTACAGGATTTTTAGCTACAAAACTTCCAGTCGAATATGACCGGCTTAAACTTCCCTACTTCATTCCAAAAACTGCACTAGTCAAACCAACTGAAAATGAATCCGGTTATTCACCAGATATATTAATTATCAATCGCTCCAATCTGGTAAATGAACCTCTCTGGAAAAAGGAATCCACGGTCACTCTAGGCGCATCAATTCCTTTAGTTATTGAAGTAGTTAGTACTAATTGGCGCACCGACTATTACACTAAACGCGGTATGTATGAAGAAATTGGTATTCAGGAGTATTGGATTGTAGATTACTTAGCTCTGGCCGGTAAATCATTCATTGGTAATACTAAACAACCAACAATATCGATCTACTCACTGGTAGAAAGCGAATACCAAATTAGTCAATTCCGTGGGAGCGATCGCATTCTCTCACCCACTTTCCCAGAATTTAATTTCACCGCACAACAGATTTTTAATGCAGGGAATATTTAATAGATATACTTTAATCTTTCGCCCAAAATTTAACATATTTTGGGCTATTTTTATCGGATTTTTCTTAACATTCAACACTTTTGGATTTAATGATTATGGACAAAATAATTATTTACCGAAAGCTTGAAAAAATAATTGAAATTTTGACAGCGCTAGAGAAAGATGACAAGAATATTGAATATCAAAGTAAATTTCAGGAGTTTATGAGTGTAATCATGGAGCTATACACAGAGATAAAAACTGAACCAGCGATTGAATCAGATGTAGAATTTCAACGTTATCTAAAGGAGAGTGCAGCAAAATTAGTCTTTAGATCCAGAGATATTGAGCTTTTTGTAGTAGACCTAAAGAAAATGCTATCATTCACCTTTTATGATAATGAATGGCTCGTAGTATGCTATAAGCGCTCTTCCATTGAAGTACTCAAGGAAATATATAAAAATACTTGTTTTGAAGAGTATTTTCACTATTATGAAGTTGAATATCTTGAAGAACTCGACCAAATTATCAAGTGGAAAGGTGAGATTGAGTGCTATATTCCCACTCAGGAGCAAATCCCTATTGCTATCCCTCCTTCTCACTGGTGGTGGTATCTCAACAATCAACCTAACTGAAATACCCTCTTTATACCATTAATTTTTGCGATTTAGAAACTAAAGCTGGATAACGCTAAGGTAACTAATTTACCAGAGTCGGGAGATGTAGCTGTTCATGATGATGAAATTAGGGATATTTATCGATTACCTTGGGGAGTTTAACTCTTGTGGAAGTTTTTAAATTTGGTAATGCCAATGCGTCCCTCTGCAATGTATTGGCATTCCTCTGCAATTAAAAACGCTAATATTTTATGCAAAACTATACTTAATTTTGCAACCAAAACTCTTGTAGAGACATAAAATTTTACGTCTCTACATCAACGATTTCTGGCTGTATCAAAAACGCATCAGAATCTACCCAGAGACAACAGCAGGGTTCATCTTATCAAAATGGGATCTCTCTGTTTGTAAATAACGATAAAGGCGATTTAGGGCGTTGATATGAGCATAAGCTGCGGCTACTACGATATCAGTATCAGATGCTTGTCCAGAGAAGATTCGCTCTTGATGCTTCAAGCGAACTGTCACAGTTCCTAGTGCATCAATTCCTCCAGTCACAGATTGAACAGAAAACTCAATCAGTTGATTGGGAATCTGCACCAATCGATTGATTACTTGATACACCGCATCCACTGGGCCAGTGCCGACACTCGCATCTGTGAAGATTTTGCCATCGGGGGTAACAATTGTAATGGTTGCAGTTGGGCAAGTGCAGTCACCGCAAATTACCTGGACATGTTCGATTTGGAAGCCACTTTCTAATTGAATCTGCGTTTCATCTCGAACGATCGCTTCTAAGTCCCAATCTGATATCTCTTTCTTCTTATCGGCGACATCTTTGAAGCGATTGAAGGCTTTATTCAAATCCGCCTCGTTTAATTCAAAACCTAATTCCTTGAGCCTGGTACGGAAAGCATTTCTTCCTGAGTGCTTGCCCAAAACAATCCGATTTTCTGGCAAACCGATCGCAGCAGCTTCCATAATTTCATAAGTCTCGCGGTGCTTGATAATCCCATCTTGGTGAATTCCAGACTCATGGGCGAAAGCGTTTGCTCCCACGATCGCTTTATTGGGCTGAATCAGCATTCCGGTTAATTGAGAAACTAAGGATGAGGTTTTGTAAATCTCCTGAGTCTTAATATTAGTCAAGGGTGTATCAGCATCAACTGAACGACCAAAATAAGGGTTGAAGAATGGTTTGCGAACCTGCAATGCCATCACAATCTCTTCCAATGCAGCATTACCTGCTCGTTCCCCAATGCCATTAATGGTACACTCCACTTGACGCACGCCATATTCAATTGCTGCCAAAGCGTTAGCTGTCGCCAAACCCAAATCATTTTGAGTGTGAATAGATAAAATCACCTCATCAATATTAGGAACATTTTCCCGAATTCCCTGAATCAGAGTTCCGATTTCCTTGGGTGTGCAGTAACCAACGGTATCAGGAATATTGATTGTAGTTGCACCTGCTGCGATCGCTCTTTCTAAAACTTCATAAAGAAACTCTGGCTCAGTGCGGCTAGCATCCATTGGTGAAAATTCTACATCGTCTACAAAAGATTTGGCATAAGCAATCATTTCTGATGCGATCGCCAATACTTCGCTGCGAGACTTTTTCAATTGATATTTGAGGTGAATATCAGAAGTAGAAATCATCGTGTGGATTCTCGGACGAGCCGCACCTTTCAAGGCTTCGGCGGCGGCGTGAATATCTTGGCGAATGGCTCTAGCTAAACTGCAAATGATTGGCCCACCGGGTATTCCGACTTGTTCAGCAATGGTTTTAACAGCTTGAAAATCTCCCGGACTAGCAACGGCAAAACCGGCTTCAATCACATCGACACCAAGGAGAGCTAGTTGATGAGCGATCGCCAGCTTTTCTTCTACATTGAGGGTTGCGCCCGGTGACTGTTCGCCATCCCGTAGCGTGGTGTCGAAGATAATAACTCTGTCTGGTTGAGATGCGATGCTCATAACTGTCTCCCGTGGTATTGAAGGGATGTTTAAAAAACTTACTTTGGATATTGTATACAATCTTTTGGATTTTGTATACAATATTCAATATGAACTTAAATGACTTAGCAGCCAATGTGCTGCAACAACAACGCAGTACCCCAGATTTAATTGCCGATGCTTTGCGGGAAGCGATTCTGCGGGGTATATTTCAGGAAGGACAATCTCTGAGACAGGATGAAATCGCTACTCAGTTTGGCGTTAGTCGCATTCCTGTGCGCGAAGCCTTGAAGCAGTTAGAAGCAGAAGGATTGGTGACGCTGCATTTAAATCGTGGTGCGATCGTATCGGTGTTGACAGCACAAGAGGCGCAAGAAATTTGTGAGATTCGTAGCGCCTTGGAAGTGAAAGCGATGCAATTGGCGATACCCAAGTTCAGGGAAACAGATATAGAAAAAGCGGCTGTGATTCTGGAAGCGACAGACCAAGCAACTGATGCAGGGATATTGGCAAAACTCAACTGGGAATTCCATGCAACGCTGTACGCCACTGCTGAACGTCCTCGGTTGCTAGCGATGATTAAAACTTTACATGTTAATTGCGATCGCTATGTTCGCGTACAATTAGCGCAGATGGATTACCAAGAGCGATCGCAAAAAGAACACTATCAACTCCTAGATGCTTGTCAAAAGCAGGATACAAAAGCTGCTATCAGGTTACTAAAACGACACATTGACACTGCAGGAGAACAGCTAATTGCATACTTGCAGCAAATTGCTCAGAAACGCTGATTATTGTTGGAACTACACGATCTAGCAGAACAGATTAAACGATAAATTTCCACTATCCTGTCAGAGAAATAGGTAGGGTAGCCCATGAAAAAACTGATTAAGCGTATTAAGAGATTGTTCCAACGTATCTTCAAGAGGTTTGCATCCAATTCTCAGCAGACATCGCCCTTAATAAATTCTCGTCCGCTAGACACTTCTATTTCTATTCCCAGCGTTTCTCCCCGATGGGAGTCTGGTTTGGTGCTTGTGTGTTCACAATGTGCAAATGAGCGGTCAAATAGTTTTCATCCAGCTAACAAAAGCTCAACGGCTTCCGAAGACTTAGAGAATTGGTTGAAATCTCGTTTAAAACTTGAGGGATTATGGGGTGAATTTCGGGTCGTTAGCACCAGTTGTTTAGGAGTTTGTCCAAAATCCGGCATTACTATCGTTATTGTAAGTAATGGAAGTTACGGTAATAGTCCATGCTTAATTGTAAATCCTCACAGCGATGTCTACGACGGGCTACGCCTACGCGAACTTCTTTATTCATACATAAAACAGAATAAAAAGTAAAAAGTAAAAAGTACTCTCTACTTTTTACTTATATGATATGAAAGATTAATGATTGAAACCAGACATTTTTGGTCTTACAAATGTAGTTGAGGAATTACTGTTTCGAGCATTAGCATTTGAAGAATCAACTGTCGGTGAACTCAGGTTCAAGAAATTTATGAGCTTGAGAGTACGTTTACGAATTTTCCAGCGTCCATTTTTGTTTACAACTTCATCTTCATAAGTACCATTAGCAACATCAATGCTAGTTTCCGAACGTTTGTGAGTTGCATGGAGATAAGAGGTCATAGATGCTTTATTATTCTCAATTGAAATGTTTATCGTACCCATCAAGTGTTGGGTAGCTGTATAACCATTTCCTTGGAATACTGAATAGACAAAATCTGCCCAAGCATCTGTCCCATAATTTGTTTGAGTTGTCCCATCAGGAAAAATGGCAGTGAGAACTGCATCTTGAGTAAAACAATTCCGATAAATATTTTTTCCCTCTAGGAGATTTCCTCTACCAATGGCATCAGTTCCTAGCGAGTAACAGGATGTTAATTTTTGAATTTCTAATTCTGCGTTAGGTTGAGTTGCACTTGCTAGTTCAAACCTACCTCCAATAAACAGCACAAGAGTGACTGCAAGCACAATCAATGTAATTTGATTTAATAAAAACGAGATAGCCTTTGAAACTATTCGTCCACCTTCTCTTCTTTTTTCCACAGGAGAACCACCTTAATTTTTACTATTTTCGCATCTTTTAACTTGCGGCAAACTAAATTTACATCTGATATCTTAGTTGATAAAGACCTGACTAAAATTCTTGCACATTTAGTTAGAGTTTACTTTGATATCAGCTAGTAAATTATAAATAAGCTACAAGATTTGATGCATATAATCAGTCATCATAATAACAGAAGTTACATAAAGCTTTAAGTGTTGAACATGGTTAAATATGTATTGATTTGATTAAATAAATAAGATTGATACTTACATAGGTTTTTTGACAAGAAAGTAAATTTTATTTGAGTATATTTTTTAAACTCAATGTAATTACTATAGTAATTATGAATTATTCGTGATAAACAAAATACCCGAATTACCAAACCATTCGAGTATTTACGGCTATAGCTTTGCTAATGTGCCTGTACTATGAAAGATTATCATCCAAAAATGGGAATAGAAATTATGAATTGTGTTCCTTGTCCCAAGACTGATTCACAAATCAAACTTCCACCATGATTTTCTACTATAATTTGGCGACTAATAGATAATCCTAATCCTGTACCTTTTCCTACGCATTTGGTAGTAAATAGATTTTCAAAGATACAGGCTTTAACTTCTTCTGGCATTCCTTTAGCAT
>NZ_JBALDK010000216.1:0-5522 GCF_036917455.1 Nostoc sp.
AGAAGCTGGTAAGATATCTCTCAAAATCTTCACCCAATAGTTAAACGCATCATTAGCTTTAGTTTTTGATATATCAAATAACAAGCCTAAAATATCAAAAGTTGGTTTTTTTCGGAGGTAAACTAGACATAAACAAACTCCTTCTTTGGGAGACATTTCTGGTTTACGCCCGCCACCAGGAGCGATAATACGAACTTTGTTTTTTCAATTTCTGTTTGTTTCTGTTTATGTCGTTGCTCTGCCAAGACAACTAATGTTATAAACTGTTTATAGTTAATACCAATTAATTGTTTTACTGACTGGGTATGTGATTCAATTCTTATTAAAGGAATCGTCATCGTTGTTGCACTAATTTATTTATTCATATATCATTTTCTCACAAGTTTTATTTTAAGGATATGTCTATTGATTACCTACAATATCTGCTAGCTGACTCTCCCGATCAGCAATTACTAATTTTTTGGGATGGCGCTAGTTACCACCGTTCTAAAGAAGTTCGAGGTTTTTTGGACAAGGTAAATCTTGGGTTGTCATCTGAACAATGGAAAATACATTGCGTTCGCTTTGCTCCCAATTGCCCAGTTCAAAATCCCATTGAGGATATTTGGTTGCAGGCTAAAACATGGGTTCGACGTTTTTGTGCTTTGGTTCCAACATTTTCTCATTTAAAGTGGATGTTTGAGTGGTTTATCCGGCACACTACCTTTGATTTCGCTACTCTCCAGATGTACGGAGTTTTTTCAAAAATCAAATAGGAGTTCTATATCGGCACAAAGTATTTTGAAAGGAGCAAAACTATGACTAACCTTGTCCACGACTTAGAACAGTGCTGGTTCATATCTCCACCGTGGGGTCAACGAATCCCGCCTCTACTTGTCAAGAGAGCAACGCTCTAACAGTGAGGCGCTGAAACCTGGGAGGTATATAGCAAGTTTTCAGGATGCGATGACAACGAGAACACCGCAGGCATCGCAAGTAAAAAACCAGGTTTTGTTGAGAATATAGGGGGGTAATTGAGAATTAAACCCCGATCTCACTTATTTCATGGAGCTTTCCTTTCTTGAAGGGCGTATTGGGGGTGTGATTTATTCTGAGGAGACAAAAATTGGCTTAATTGCAGTGTCAGAGGATTATTTTACTACTAATTTGGTTAAGTATTCACGGTTCTCTGAAATGATTCAACTGTCGGTACTTAATCGCAACAAGCACAATTGAGAGTAGCATTAATTAATTAGGAATTCAGCTATAATTTTTCCAAATGATGATTTAATTGATGCGGTCAATGAACTATTGAGAAAAATCTTTTTCCTCATTTTATTCCATAGCCTTTATTTTATAATCAGAGCAAACATACTTATAATTATTTGATTGGTTTTCAGTTTTAAAAGGTGAAGGTATTAGTATGAACCGAACCATTTCAGGTGCATTGATTTCCAGCCTCATGGCTGTAAGCTTAGTAAGTGTCAGCTTAGTTCCGGCAGGGCAAGCATCTGCGGATGAACATATACTGCGAGATGTCGGTATTGGGGCAGGTGCAGGCGTATTATCTGGGACAGTAAGGAGACGTGGTTCGTTGCTAAATAATGCTATTAAAGGAGCTGCTGCTGGGGCAGCGGTTAATGCTGTCAATGGTACGAGGTCTAGATACAAAAGAAAGCATCGGAATTTAGGGCAAGATGTTGGAGTTGGGGCAGCAGCCAGTACAGTTACAGGTGCTGTGACTCGTGGTCGCAAAGATACCCTGGGGGACGCAGTCGATGGGGCAGTGGCAGGAGCAGCTATTCATCTTCTGACCAATGGTAAAAATTAATCATTGCTAGATTTGCCGAGAATATCTGACTTTTCTTGTAAGCAATAAAACTGCCCTGGCACAAGTCCAGGGCATTGCTTGAAAAAGCGATTCAATAAGGGACTTTTAAACTGTTGCCCCTAGTTTACATATAATTCGTTTAGTATGTAATATTCTTCAGCTAAAGTTTTGTACTTTATGCAAAAAGAACTAGAAATCTTGAAAACTTCATATTATAAGGATTAGACCCAATAAACCAAGCTCAATACAACCCCATCATTTGTATCCATGTAAACTAATGGTTATCACGCATTTAGTCAAGTGCTGCACCATCACCCCTTGTTACAACCGTAGGCTGTGGAGGGCGGTTGTAACAAGGGTATAGAAGAGGCGAACGCTTACGGTAGACGCACTTTCACAAAAATACTCTGCCGAGTTATTGACATCAATAGAGTATATAAATTTACTATAATTATCTTTTTCCAGCATTCAGTTTATACTGTTGCACCTATTTATACCTCTGTACAAGTACTGCAAATCTTGCCTACAGCGATCGCATGAAGCACTGCATGAGGTCAATCGCTCCCTCGTTGGGAGATTGGCTAAGTGCGAATAGTTTTCTAATTTTGTCAGCGATTTTTTCTAGTTCTAATACCTATAATATTGGCGCGAATATCGAACTTACTTTCATATAGCTCAAGATTGGCTCTTATCCGAATCCACTGTCTGCCGTATAGTACACCGGGTTGAAACTACGTTAGTTAGTTCGGGCAAGTTTCGTTTAGGAGGAAAAAAGTCCTTGTTGACTTCATCACAGAAACCGAAAACGGTTGTAATGGATGTGACAGAGAGCCAAATTGAGCGCCCTAAGCACGGACAAAAACGCTTTTACAGTGGTAAACAAAAACGACATACTCTTCATACTCAATTGATAATTGACCTGACAACGCGGGAAATTCGTTGTGTTGTCAACGGTTCAGGTCGTAAACACGACTACAGACTATTTTTCCTCAGCAAGGTACGTTTGTTTTCACCCCGATACAGAAAGCTTGGAGGATAGCGGTTATCAAGGAATTTCTAAGTTACATGCCAACAGTTCCTTGCCTCACAAAAAACCCAGAGGTGGTAAATTAACCAAGCAGCAAAAACAGTCCAACCGTGCTCTGGCTTGTCGTCGAGTAGTGATTGAACATATCAACCGCCGTTTAAAAGTGTTTCGCATTTTGAGTCAGCGCTACCGCAATCGGAGAAAACGATTTGGGTTGCGTTGTCACTTAATTGCTGGGATTTATAACTACGAACTTCAGAAAGCGTAAATTTCTCTGTTTGCTTAGTCAGCCCTTCACAATACCATAAAACTTTTTTGCAAGAGGTCTATTAAACAGAGCTAACTCCAACTATTCATCACAACATTACCAGCAATATTGGTAATGTGTAGCGCCAGATACAATCTTGTCTATTAACTTTAGCTTTGATAGTTACTATCAAGCCCTGTACTCCACCAAGAGTATACCAACCAATGCCAGTAACTAGGCACTAGCTTCTGCATTGACTCAAATTAAGTCTTTTACTGTCCATGAATCCAGCACAGCTAAAAAAAACAACTGCCAAAGCGAGTTGTGTGACAAGAAAACTTCGCCGCCGTTTTGATGTTACACAATCTGCCGTTACACCATCTTTGCTCACCTGGTTCGAGGTTATTGGCTACACAGTTTTGCTAGAATCTGACATTGCTTTAGGTAAGCATCAGGTAGGGCGGAGTAGTTATAGTGATGTGGTTTTGTATCAGCGTCTTCATAGGGCTTTGCAGAAAATTAACCCGAAAAAACCGGATGAAGCGATCGCCGCAGCTATCCATCAGATTACTTGTACAGAGAGTTCCGACTTACTGGAAAATAACCTTCGCTTTCACAAATTATTGACTGATGGTGTGGAAGTTGAATACCTGTATAACGAAGAAATAGTTCGTGACAAATTGTGGCTTATTGATGCGTCTAATCTACTGAATAATGATTGGCTAGCTATTCATCCCTTGACTGTAGTTGAGGGGAGTTATGCTCACTGTCCTGATGTAGTTGTCTTTATCAACGGTTTACCTTTGGCAATTATTGTCTCGAACCATCCAAGCAACGAACGAGCTACATTCCAAGCAGGTTATCGGCAAATGCAGTCTTACTTTCAACAGATACCGAAGCTGTTTTCTTACAATACCCTCCTAGTTATTACTTGCCAAAATCGGGCACGAGTCGGTACATTAACCTCAAGCTGGCAGGAGTTTTTACCTTGGCACACAATCGATGGTGAAGATTTTCCTTCCAAGGGCGCAACAGAACTAGAGGTGCTGATTCAAGGAGTTTTTGACAAACGGCGTTTTCTAGAGCAAGTATTGCACTTGATAGTGTTTGAGAAAAACGGAACCAGCATTAGTAAAAAATTACTTCGCCGACCTTTTTGCACTACAAAGCAACACAAAAAATCTTCGCGCCAAGGTTGGTAAATGCTGGGTTATCAGTGATTAGTAGAAAAACTAACTCACAATTATAAATTTCCCTTTCCTAATTACTTGTTATGAATAAATTCCCACTCCCCGCAGATGATTTACCTCCAACTGGAGCAACTATACTTAACGATTTGTTCTACAGACAGCTAGAAGAAGCTACTTGCAGGCGATTTTATCAAGTCTGCGGCCCACTCATGCGAGTTTTACTATCAAGTTGTCATTGGTATTTCAAGATAAATACTAGTCCTTTAATGTTAATCATTATTTGCTATGACATAGAAAGTTATCTGCATATAGTCGATGCTATTCCCCATTTGATCAAACAGTTGAAGCAGTTTTCTAACAAATCAAAAATTAACCTTTTTCCACCGGATAATAAAGGAGAACCTTGGGAAATAGAGATTGAAGAAACATCAGGTGATGCAGGTTAGTCAAGCACGGAAAGAAGACTTTTACTCTGAAATTATTGAGTCTCAAATTAGACTTGTTTCCTAGGAACTATTTGAGTGATAGAGTCAAAAATCCCACATGATTAGACCTTTTGCAAAAATCCTTGAATCACCCTTCCCCAACCCTCCCCGATGTGTTGGGGAGGGCGCAAGATTTCAAGTCTCCCCCCTTTATAAGGTCTATTCGACTTATGCAAGAGGTCTATTGAATGAATGTTTGCACTAGCACACCGCGACAATACCCCATTTTCGCTTATACAGAACTAAACCAACACTTAGAGATGCTATAGGACTCATATTTAATTTTTGAACAAAACTCAGTACACCTTTATTCCTTCTTCCCAGTCCCCAATCCCCAGTCCCTTACCTCTACGAGTGATTCAGAAATCAAATCGGATTACTATATCTACTGCGATACTTGACGATATCTACGCAATTTCCATGCTGTGAGAGAAGATAAGCCAATTAACAAGAAACCAGAGATTGATGGTTCTGGGACTTTAGTAATTACCAGCGAAAGATTATCTGCGTAAGCGTCGTTTACTCGTCCTCTGGCATAATTGGCATTCAGCAGTACATTAATTTGACGTGTACCTACAGGTACAGAGCCATCGGCTGACAGCAAAAATAAGCCTGTGGTGTTGTTTCTTTGCGCGGCAGTTGGTGAAGTAATACTTGCTATGCCTAGAGCATCAGTGAGAGGTTAAGATAATCGCACATTTGTCAAGAGGGTGCAGGAAAAGGCGATAAATCTAGCTTAGAGACTGGCTTTCGCAGATATTTA